>DIZA01000002.1 GCA_002429245.1 Candidatus Saccharibacteria bacterium UBA6040 | reverse complement strand
TGCAGATAGGCTGGATCAACGTGGCGATAGACACCATAGATACCACGCTTGAATTGGCTCCAAAAGTTCTCGACATTTTGCGTGTGAACACGCCCGATAACGTATTGTTGGCTGCTGTGGTTGACTGTTTTGTGTTCAAAGCCACGTTTGCGAAGAAGCCTGTATGAGCCATATTCGTCCGAGTAGATAGTTGCCGTTGGTTCAATGTTCTTTTGAATTTCAGGAAGAAGCACGCGAGTACCAGAACTCATAACATGTTTAATACGAGCTCGACCACCACGTTCGACCATACCGAAAACAATTTCGCTGTCATAAAAGCGCTTGCCTGGAAGCTTCGGTTTGAGACGAGTATTACGAGCAGGATTTGGGTGAATATAGGCTTCATCCACTTCAACGTCATTAGAAAGTGGCGTACCATCATCTGTCATCATGAGACGGACTTGTTTAAAGATACGCCACGCAGTCTTATAGGTGACGCCAGAGATACGCTGAAACTGCATAGCGGACATACCAGAGCGCGTATTGGTCATAAAGAAGATGGCAAGAAACCAGGTACGTAGGTCGGTTGTCGATTTATGAAATGGTGTATTAGCTAAAGGATATATCTGTGCGCCGCACTGGCATTGATAGGCAGGACGGTTCGGAAGCTTATGAAAGCTCTCATACAGTCCGCAGACGTTACAGGGCTGATCGATGTAGTGCATCTGCCATATATAGTCCAAACAGTGGTCGCTGGTTGGGAATTGTTCATTGAATTGCTTCATTGTGAACTTCATACTACTAGTATATTACAGAGATAATATGGCTTCAAGGGATAATTACCATAAGCATATATTGACAAATTAGTATTAATTTGCTATAATATGCACCAAGTCTTCCACCGACAAGAGAGCGAGACGACATGTTCATTTCCATCAAGGATACTGAGGTCAATCAGTTCCGCAAAGCCCCGGCGTACCTCACCAGGCGCGCCAAGTCCAAACACTCGAACGTGTGGGACGGATTTTCCGTCGCCGCGATCGTGGTCGGCGTCTTTCTGGCGATCACAGGTTTCATCACCTTCGGCGTCACCATGACATCACCTCCGACGACCTATGACCCGAACGATTGGTACGGTGACTATCCTCACAAGGACTACACCGGTGTCATCATCGGTTTCGTACTGCTCTTCATAGGACTGTTCCTGGCCATCGCTGTGTCTTCGATCCTCGGAGATATCAACGATAACACGAAGTTCACTCAGTCGAAAATCCTCGTCGGATTCCACCGCAAGTACTTCGTCGGCCCGGATTACTACAGTTACAAGGCCGTCTTTGGCGGTCCTATGCTGAGTGCACTGAACGGCAAGGACGAAGCTGCCTGCCGTCACTGGCAAGCAACCAACGAGATGTTCGCCATTTCGGCGGTCATCAAAGCAGACAAGCAGATCATAGAGGCTGGCAGGGGGCTCAAGGGCATCGAGCGTTCGTACAAAGCGAAGCTCGTGATCATCGATGCAGCCGAAAAGCTGTACTCGAACGAAGCGGTCATCAAGAACGACCACTTCGACGACCTCAGAGCGGAAGCAGAGCGCAAGTTCACACGTCGCCTCACCGCGATCAAGAACAAGGCCTCGCGCAAGCTGCAGGCCTCGGAAGAGCTCGAGAGAGTTCATGCCACGCCTGCGCCCACCAGTCGGTGAAGACAGGGACGTCCCAGTCTCGGAACTTCGGTTTCGTGACAGGGGCGTCCCTCTTCAATTTCTGCTACAATAAGACCCAATGTACGAATCTGCAAAAAAACTTATAGACTCAGCGCAAAAAATCATGGTCATCCAGGCCGAAAATCCCGATGGCGATAGCCTCGGAAGCGCTTTGGCGTTAGAAGAAATCCTATCTGAACTTGGCAAAGACGTTCATCTTTACTGCGACGTTGAGATTCCAAAATACCTCCATTATGTCAATGGCTGGGATCGTGTCACACAAGATTTCGATACCTCAGTTGATCTTGCGATTATCGTCGACACGACCAGTGAGACATTAATCAGCAAAGCCCTCGCAATTAATGGCGCTCGTCATTTCCTTGAATCACATCCTGTCCTTGTGATCGATCACCACACCGAAACCGCGACCACACTACAATTTGAACACGATATCCTCGCCGAAGAAGCCGTTGCAACCAGCGAAATCATCTATAAACTTGCCGCTCAATTCGACTGGAAGATTACCCCACAAGGCGCCGAAGACATGATGATCGCTATCATGAGCGACAGTCTTGGCCTGACGACACAAAACGTGACTCCCTCAACCTTTCATACTGTCGGAGACTTGGTAGCACTTGGCGCACACAACAGCGTTATAGAAGAGCGTCGTCGTGAGTTCATGAAAAAGTCAGCCGAAATTCTTGCCTATAAAGGACGTCTTTTGGAGCGCATCGAATACAGCCTTGACGGCCAACTCGCCACCGTCCACATTCCATGGGATGAAATCGCTGAGTTTAGCGATCAGTACAATCCAAGCGTCTTGGTGCTCGACGAAATGCGCCTCGTTATTGGCGTAAAGATTGCGGTTGCTTTCAAAACCTACCCAGACGGAAAACTAACTGGCAAAATCCGCAGTAACTATCCAATCGCTGAACAAGTCGCTGGCTTCTTTGGTGGTGGTGGACACAAATACGCTTCAGGCTTTCGCGTTTTTGAAAGCTATGACAAAATAATGTCAGAATTAATTACCGCAACAGATAAGGCGATTATCGACTATGAGTCTTCAATTTCATAACCAACTCAATAAAAAAGTAGACCCGTTCACTCCTCAAGTTGAAGGAAAAGTCAGTCTTTATACCTGTGGCCCGACAGTCTACAATTATCTGCACGTCGGAAACTGGACAGCGTATATTTACTGGGATACATTGGTTCGCGTGTTGCAAGCGAATGACTTAAGGGTTGATCGTGTCATGAACATCACCGATGTCGGACATCTCGTTAGCGATGCCGATGACGGGGAAGACAAGCTTGAAAAAGGCGCAAAACGCGAAGGTAAAACTGCATGGGAAGTCGCTGCGTTTTATACCGATGATTTCCTCAAAGGAATGAAGCGCCTCAACCTGATTGCACCGACCCACCTCACAAAAGCAACTAACTATATAGAAGAACAGTTACAGCTCGTCCGAACGTTGAAAGAAAAAGGCTTCACATACGAAATCGATGACGGTATCTATTTTGATACTGCCAAGTTCCCAACGTACGGCGATTTTGCCGGTTTTGATCTTGAAGCCCAAAAAGCCGGCGCACGTGTCGAATATAATCCTGAAAAACGAAACCATAGCGACTTTGCATTATGGAAATTCTCTCCCGCTGGCGAAACACGTGACATGGAATGGGATACTCCTGCAGATTTGATTGAAGCAGGCGAAGAACGACTCGGCTTCCCAGGCTGGCACCTTGAATGTTCCGCAATGGCGATGACGCTACTCGGTAACACGCTAGACCTCCACACGGGTGGCATTGACCATATTCCCGTGCATCATACAAACGAGATCGCACAATCTGAAGCGGCCACTGGCAAAATCTTTGCCAACTACTGGATGCACAACAATCACCTCAAAGTGAACGGTACCAAAATCAGTAAGTCACTTGATAATGGCTTTACGCTCGACGATCTTGAAGAGAAAGGCTACAGCCCAATTGAATTTCGTATGTTCGTTCTGCAAAGTCATTACCGTAGCGAGGGTAACTTTACCTTCGAAAATCTTGATGCTGCAAAGAACCGCCTACGTAACTGGCGTAATATTGCCGCACTTCGCCATCAGACGCACGATCGCCTGCGTGACGATGACGAGAAGTCGACGGATGATGAGTCGGTTTCACTGTACGCAAGCTCCCAGGCACTCGTTGAAGCGCTCTCGAACGACCTTGATACACCAGTAGCCTTCGCGATTATCGACGAAGCGTTCAGTAAGATTGAAAGTATCGATATTGAAGATATTCACCAGCATGCACTGACATCACTCCTTGAAACAATCGACGACTTGCTTGGTTTGCAACTACTTGAAACAACCAAAGATATATCCGATGATAGCAAGCGCCTCATCATTGAACGTGAACGTGCCCGCGAAGCGAAAGACTGGAAAGCAGCAGATCATCTCCGCAACCAAATAGAAAAGAACGGCGTCACTGTTCGTGACACCGCTCATGGGTCTATTTGGGAATATTCAGTCTAAATAACTAAGCTTTTACTTTTTCAACGATAATATCCGCTTCGTCATCATCGTCTGAATCGTCATCTCTACGACTCTTCAAATACTCATCAAGAAGCACACGGATTGATCCAGCGATAGGGATGGCGATAATACCACCAAGTAATCCAAACAAGTACAGTCCAATTGTGACCGAACCAAGCACAGCAAGTGCAGATAGTTCAATCTTTTTCGCTTGTACTTGTGGAGCAACAAAATTGTTCTCGATCTGTTGGTAGATGAAGAAGTACACAATGTAAATAATCGCAGCAATAGGGGCATTAAATGCCAGAAGTACAGTAATCAGTAGACCGGCAATCGTCGCACCAAACATCGGAATGAGTGACAACGTAAAGGTAATCGCAGCTGTCGGGAATGCAAGTCCTGAAGGGATCTGTGGGAAGACTAAGCTCAGTACAAACACGGCTGAACCTGCAAGTACACCACCGATAGTAGACACGATCAATTGTCCCGTTACGTAGCCGTTCACGACACCGTAGATGCGACGAACGACACGCTTGTGTGTCTTCATCTTCCTTTTATCGTTATAGAGTCCCCAAAGTCGTTCCATCCAAGCTGGAGCTTCGATCAGCATCAAGAAGGTGAGTACCAAGACAAGAAGGCTTTCAGTTAAGGCGGCGAAGATCGAACCAACCCCTGTAATCACTGTTGAGCCGACATTACTTGCCCAGCTAGCGGTACTGTCTTTAATTGAGTTCAGCGCTTGATCAACTTGTGGTCGTAAGTTGTATTGCTCAATCAAGTTATTGAGTCCTTTATATTGATTGGTCGCTGAATCAACAAACGACGGCACGTTCTGCACAAACTTAGCTGTTTGTTGCACGATAGGTGGTACCACGAGAACGAGAATCGCTCCAAGAACAACGACAACTAAGACATACGCAATCGCTGTCGCGGCAACACGACTCTTCCCAGGAAGTACACGACTAATACGATTCACTGGTCCGTTTAATGCAACTGCGAGGAACAAAGAGATTCCAAGAATAAGCAGTGCCGTTCGGGCGTGATAAATAGCAAAAATGGCAAGTCCAAAGCCAATCACTACGAGAATAAAGCGGACAAAAGTTTTCGTGTCGATATCTATACGTGTCTTCATGTCTCGTATTATACACATAATGACCGCAGGGAGATAGTTACAGAGATAGTACAGAGAGCGCATCTCGACAAAGCGGTTATGGCTAGATATACTACAGAGACATGGAGGATCTATTTCATAACTTGCAGCGTGTCTTCAAAGGCAGTATCCTCACGCATCGTGAAGACAGGATTGAGCACAGCCGCGATGCCAGTATATATGAGATTATTCCGCAGGCCGTTTTAGAGCCCAAGGACTCGAAAGACGTCCAGAACCTTGTCACTTTTGTTCATAAGTACAAAGAAAGCTATCCGTCACTTTCAATCACTACCAGAAGTGCTGGTACCGATATGTCAGGTGCGGCAATCGGGAGCTCTCTCGTCCTCAGCATGACGAGACACTTTTCAAAGCTTGAAGGATTGTCAGGAACTATCCTACATGCACAACCAGGTGTATTTTTACGTGATATCGATCCATTACTAACTGCGCACGACTTAATGCTTGGTTCAGCGCCAGCCTCGCGAGCAATTTCGACGATTGGTGGCATGGTCGCTAATAACTCGGGTGGCGAGCAGTCACTTCGTTACGGGAACGCTGATCGCTCAGTCCGGGAATTAAAAGTTGTTTTCGCAGATGGCAAAGAATACACCGTCAAGCCGCTCACCAAAAAAGAACTCATTATTAAGATGAAGCAGAAAACATTCGAGGGACAGCTTTATAAAAAGGTCTACGAATTGATCGAAGCGAACTATGACCATATTAAGAATGCTCGCCCGCAGGTCAATAAAAACTCAATGGGCTATAACCTGTGGAGCGTCTGGGACCGAACAACGGGCATCTTTGATATGACACAACTTATTGCAGGTAGCCAGGGGACACTCGGCATCATTACAGACATTAAGTTAGAAGTCGTCCCTAAAGCACCACACGCTGGACTATTGTTAGCGTATCTCTCATCGTTCAATCAACTAGGGCGGATCATCCCGTTAGTTATGGAACATAAGCCCGCAACCTTCGAAGGCTTTGATGATATTACCTTTACTCTTGGACTAAAACATTTTAGAAGTTTCTCAAAACAAATTGGTATGAAAGAAATGCTCAAACAACAAGCCTGGCTTTTACGGTCTGTCGTTCGTTTTAAAGGGCACTTGCCGAATATCGTCTTGATGATTGAGTTTGAGGGTCAGACGAAAGAAGAAGTCTACGCGAAGATTTCAAAACTACATGATGCCCTACTGAAGTTTCACTTGCGAACGGATATCGAAGGCGACGAATCGGCCAGTGCACCATTCTGGCAAATTCGCCGTTCGTCACTATCGCTCCTGCGCAATCGCATTAAAGACAAGTATGCCTCGCCGTTTATTGATGACATGACCGTCCAGCCGAAATACTTACCCGAATTTCTTCCGAAGCTTCGACGCATTATTCGTAAGTACAAATTGCCTGCAACACTTTCTGGCCACTTTGGCGACGGGAACTTCCACATTGTTCCGCTGCTGAATATTGAAGGAAAGCGCGACCAAGCCAAGCTCGAACCGGTGATGCGCGAAATTATTCCACTCGTCCTCAAATACGGTGGCACGATGGCGGGCGAGCACAACGATGGAATGGTACGCGGCCCATGGTTACCGGCTGTCTTTGGTGATGAAATGTATCAACTCTTTAAAGAAACGAAAGAAATCTTTGATCCTGGATATATCTTTAATCCCCACAAGAAAACCGACGCGTCATGGGAATATAGCATGGATCATATTCGCACCAATAACGATGGCGAGTGGATCAAGTAGCTTTGACGATTTTAACTAGATAATGTATAGTAATAGGTACTATGAGTACAGAAACTATGGAAAAAGTAGGATGCGTCAAGGAAGCAACAAAAATTCTTGGTGACAAGTGGACGCCTCAGTTACTGCGTTTCTTTATCAACGAAGAATCTGTTCGTTTTTGCCAAATTCAGGACCTTGTAGAGGGTATTAACCCTCGAACATTATCCGCTCGGCTTGACCACCTTGAAGCCGAGGGTATTATCACTAAAAATGCGACGACCTCGGATAGTCGCTGTGAGTACCGCCTGACAACAAAAGGCCGTGACCTTATGCCAATTCTTAAAGACATGCAAGCTTGGAGCGATAGCTACGCTCCTTCGACCAGTGTCATTGCTTAAATAAACCCTACAAAATTCTTTGGGTTAAGTCATCTCTCAGCAAAATAGCGGTATAATAGCTATATGAGAGTATTAATTGTAGAAGATGAACACAAGATTGCGCGTGCCTTGAAAAAGGCACTTGAGCAAGAAACTTATGCCGTCGACGTCGCTTTTGACGGAGACGAAGGACACGCTATGGCCACTACTGAGCCATACGATATCGCTATTATTGACCGCATGCTTCCTGGAGATTACGATGGCCTCGCAATTGTCAAAGCAATGCGTGACGCTAAAGTACACACACCGGTCTTATTCCTCAGCGCCCTGGGAAGCGTCTCTGAACGAGCAGCAGGACTTGATGCCGGTGCCGACGACTATCTCGTTAAGCCATTTGCGCTTGAAGAGTTACTCGCGCGTGTTCGAGCATTACTTCGACGTCCTACCGAACAACAATCGGCTATCCTTGAAGCGGGGGACTTAAGCCTTGATACGATTACGTACAGCGTTGCTCGTGCAGGAAAATCAGTCCAACTCACCAGCAAAGAATTTGCACTGCTGGAATACATGCTACGAAACCCTGGCCGACCACTCAGTAAAGAAGTGATTATTAGTCACGTCTGGGATTATGATGCTGACATCTTACCTAATACCGTTGAAGTCTATATTAAATACCTACGGAACAAAATTGATAGCCCATTCAAGAAACCGCTGATCCACACGGTTCGAGGGTTTGGCTACAAACTCGAGGCATAGTCAGTGTTTAAATCCGCCACCGTTAAATTGACCGCTTGGTACTTGGTCATCATTATGGCGATCAGCCTTATCTTTAGTTTTGCCATTTATCAGCTCAACTTTCACGAAGTAAACATTCGTCTCGAAAACTTGCAGCACAGTTTGATTGATCCGAGTATTCGACCACGAAGTCCACTGACAACCGACTTCCAGGATGAACTACGCATGGACCAATCTCGACAAGCGGCAGTGCAGATGATTCTCGCACTGGTTTACATTAATGCCTTTATTCTGGTCGCTGGTGGATTCGGTAGTTATTTCTTAGCCCGTCGAACACTAGGACCAATCGAAAAAGCCCATGAAGCCCAAAGCAGGTTCACGAGTGACGCCAGCCACGAACTACGCACACCTCTCGCGGCAATGAAAGCCGAACTGGAGGTCTACCTACGTGATGACAACCTTGCGCTTGATGAAGCCAAAGAACTACTCGAAAGTAACCTCGAGGAAGTCGACAAGCTGATTCAACTATCAGAAATGCTTCTGAAGATGGCGCGCCTCGATTACGACAAGCTCGAAAAGAAGCAAATCGACCTAGTTGAACTATTACCCTCTGCGATGAAACCATTTGCTCGTTCAAAAAAGCGCTTCGATATTACGACTCGAAAGAACGCACTTATTTTTGGTAACGAAGCTGCCGTGATTGAACTCATGAACATCCTCGTCGAGAATGCTGTTAAATATAGTCCCGACCACTCACGTATCTCAATTCGTATTTTCGAAAAACGGCTCATGACTGGATTTGAGATTAGAAACACAGGGACACCGATCAGCGAAGAAAAACTGCCGCACATTTTTGATCGTTTTTACCGTGCAGATAACTCACGAACTGAAAGCGGAAAGAATGGACTTGGGCTAGGACTTGCGATCGCAAAGAAGATTGCGGAGATTCACCATGGCTATATTCAGGCTAGTTCAACAGAGAAAGAAACGTCATTTACGTTTTATCTGCCAAACTTAAGAAACCTTACAGCTAAAATTCAAGATCCCCAATTATAGTAACGTCCATAGTGACGCTTGTTACTACCGAATAACTATAACAAGGAGATATAAACATAATGAACGTTGTGACACGTGGCGTAAAAAACGCCGTTCGGAGTCCACTGAAATCAGGTGCAATCGTCCTCATGTTCGCTATCAGTATTGCACTGATCCTGAGTATGTTGGTCGCACGTGGCAGTGTCCTCGCGAAAATTAATGACGTTAAAGCAAATGCTGGAACTGCAATTACGATTCGCCCAGCTGGAGTCATGGGAGACCAGGGTGGAGGAGATCCTCTGACTGCGGCTCAAATTGCAACTATTAAAAGTACGACGAACGTCAGTTCTGTAACGTCGTCACTGACCGACCAGATGACAACGACCGACACGAACCTGACGTCATCACTGACACTGGGGTCATTCGGAGCACGTCAGCAACGAAGTACCTCAACGACCCAGGCGTCGACGGATACGACTGGAGCCGATACAACGGCAACCGCAACAACTCGCCCAGCGCCAACTCCACGTATCAGCGTGACAGGAACAACTGATGCGAACTCAGTTTCAACAACTGGTGGAACGCTTACTATTAGTAGCGGTGCAGCGATTGACGGAAACAGCTCAGACAACATTGCACTTGTTGGTGCGACCCTTGCAACCAAGAACAACTTAACCGTTGGAAGTACATTCACTGCCTATGGCCAAACCATTACGGTGAAAGGAATCTACACAACAGGAAACGCATTCCAGGATAGTGGCATCATCATGCCCCTTGCAACCGTTCAAACATTGACTGACCAAGCCGGTGCTGTCAGTAGTGTCAGTGCAAAGGTAAATAGTAGCGATAACGTTGCTTTAACTGTCACTGCGCTAAAGACAGCCCTCGGCGACAAAGCCGATATCACTAGCGAAGCAGAGCAAGCAGCCACAAGTGTGACATCACTTGAAGGTATCGCCAGCCTCACCCTCGCCGGTGTGATCGCAGCCGCCGCAGCAGGAGCTTTAATTATCCTCCTCGCGATGATCCTCGTCGTTCGTGAACGTCGTCGTGAAATCGGTGTCATCAAAGCAATCGGTGGCTCAAACGGAAAAGTTATCGGACAATTCATTGTCGAAGGACTCACTATCACGGTCATCGGCGCAGTTATCGGACTCGTCTTCGGTATCCTCGTCAGTGGCCCAATGACAACTTCACTTGTATCTAATAGCCAAAACAGTGCGTCAACGTCAGCCAGCACAACGGGACGCGGAGCAAGAGGTGGTTTTGGTGGCGGATTCGCAAGTGCTCGTAACCAACTCAATACTAACCTTACACAAGTCACTGCAAGTTTGACCCCACAGATCTTCCTTGCAGCCGTCGGTATTACTCTGTTGATCGCCCTTCTCGGAAGTGCAATCCCAGCGTGGTTAACCGCCCGTATTCGACCAGCAGAAGTACTAAGGACTGAATAGGAGATCCTATGTTAACCGTAGAAAACGTATCAAAGACATTTAGCACCCCAGGTGGACAAGTCCAAGCCCTAAAGGACGTGAACCTCTCGGTCAAAACAGGTGAGTTCGTCAGCATCATCGGAAAGTCAGGAAGTGGGAAAAGTACCCTTCTGAGCATTCTCGGAGCTCTCGACAACCCATCAACAGGAAGTATCATCGTTGATGAGACCGAGATTAATAAACTCAGTGGCGGCAATCAGACGCAGTACCGAGCGAAAAAGATCGGCTTCGTCTTCCAGCAATACAACCTCGTCCCAAACCTTACCGCACTTGAAAATGTCATGCTGGCACTAGAGTTCGGAGGCTACCCTAGCAGTAGCCGTCTGGACCGCGCCTCGCAACTTCTAGCGTCAGTTGGCATTGAAGAGGACCAACAACAGCGTCGTCCGTCGAGGCTCAGTGGTGGACAGCAACAACGCGTCAGCATTGCTCGCGCACTTGCAAATCAACCAGCCTACATCCTCGCCGATGAGCCAACAGGTAACCTTGATAGCGCAACGGGGAAGAAGATATTCGACCTCCTCCACGATTTATCAAGAAGCCAAAAGACCACGATTATCGTTGTGACACACGATTTAGAGATAGCAGGAAAGACCGATCGCACCTTCACATTGAAGGATGGCAAAATTACAACAAAATAACGAGTACTTTTAAGACTCTCTTCAGGAAGACGCGCAATACTATAAGCAGTAGCGCATCATATTGCTACAACAAAAACGCTGCGAGCAGCACATAACAAGGAGGGAGTGAACATTATGTTGAACACCACCATCACCACTAATAAAGTAACCACGTCAAATAAAGTGTCAGAAAAAACTATCCTACTCAGTAAAAAGGGTATGAAAGAGTTAAAGAAAGCAATTTCACAATTAGAACACGATCGTACAATGACCATCATGGGTCTGCACGACATAGATAAGACCACGGGGCACGACGACCGCCTTGAACGCATTGAGCGTTTGGCGCGACTTGAATCGATTGAATCAGAATTATCCGAAAAACATCAAACAATTCAAGAAGCCAAACTGTTGCCTTCGAAGCGAGCACGTATGAAAGTTGCCATGGGATCAGTTGTTGATCTTATCGACCAGCAGGGAAGACTCTTCCGTTACACACTGGTTGATACGATTGAAGCCAACCCAAGTGACGGACGTATTTCAGTCCTCAGCCCACTCGGACGTAACCTTGTCGGAAAGACCGTCAAAGACATCGTCGAATGGAGCTCGGGAATGCACAGTACGACCTTCAAACTAGTACGAATTTCGTAGACAGTGACGCATCTTAAAAATAGCCTTTCCCTTATAGGAGAGGCTATTTTTTGATACAATAGAGCTAATGCTTTATTACGACCGATCGATCGAAGCCACCTACAAAGAGCTCGGCACTGGGCCAGATGGACTATCGAGTCGCGAAGTAAAAGAACGACTCGATACTTACGGGCATAATACGATCCAAATCAAAAGCGATCCCTTGTGGCGCAAGCTCGCCGAACCGTTCCTCAACGTTTTCATGCTCGTGCTGTTTATCGCTGCGGTGATTAGCTTATTCCATCACGCTATTTTTGACGCCGTCATTATCCTTGTCATTATGGCAACCAGCGCAATTATTTATTATGTGCAACGATTTACGACCGAGCGCATCCTTCGTTCACTACAAAAACACACCTCACAACGTGTCGAAGTAATCAGGGGAAGCGAAACTCGTTACATTGACGACTCCGAATTAGTTCCCGGTGACATCATTCAGCTCAACGAAGGAGACAAGATCCCAGCTGATATCCGTCTCACGATCACTAACACGCTTCGGGTTGATGAGTCGGTACTGACGGGCGAATCAGCACCAGTTAACAAAACGACTGTCACCCTCAACGCAAATAGAGAAGTCTACGAACAAGCGAACATGCTATTCCAGGGGTCATTCATCGTCTCCGGGCAAGCAACCGGCGTCGTCGTCTTCACCGGTAATACGTCAGAGTTTGGCCGTATCGCCGCCTTATCACGTAAATCATCAGATGCTAGCACAAGTCCTGTACAGAAAAAGATCGACAGACTGCTTGGCTATATCGTCATGGCGGTAGGGGGTCTTGCGGTCGGATCGTTTGCGCTCGCCATTTATAGAGGCGTTGAATTGACCGAAGCGATTCGTTTCGTCCTCGCTTTGTCAGTCTCGGCCGTTCCAGAAAGCCTCCCTGTAGCCATCTCTGTCATTCTCGTCCTTGGTATGCGGCGAATGGCAGCTAAAAAAGCTCTGGTTCGTACCATGAAAGCGATCGAAACGATTGGAGTCATTACGACCATCGCAACAGATAAGACAGGCACACTGACCGAGAACAAACTGTCTGTCCAAGAACACTGGCAACCAAAACACAGCAAACACCATCTCCCCGCCATCGCACACCGAACGATTAACCACCACGGCGAACACACAAGAGATCCTCTGGATATTGCCATGATTGAGTTTACTAGAGCGGAAGATTTCATTAAGTTAAAGGGTGAACCGATTAAAAAACTGCCATTTGACCAAACATTCTCGATGAGTGGCAACATCTGGCACCACGAAGGCGAGTACGATCTGGTTGTGAAGGGTGCCCCCGAGCAGATTATCGACCGAAGTCATCTTTCTGCCACCGAAAGAGCTGAAGCCGAACAAGCCCTTGGCGCATTTACTGCCAGAGGTTATCGTGTCATTGCCCTCGCGACTGGCAAAGTAGCCAGACCACTTGAAGCCTTCGGTGAACTATCGACCAAACCACTCTTTACCTTCGTTGGGTTTATGGGGGTCGCCGATACCTTGCGTCCAACCGCCAGACGAGCTATTTTGACCGCTCAGCGAGCAGGTGTCACCGTGCGCATGATCACCGGTGACCACTTCGAAACAGCCTTTCATATTGGAAAACAGCTCGGGTTAATCGAATCCCGTGATCAAGTGTTTGATAGTCGAGAGATTAGCGAATTAACTGATAGGCAGCTGCAGAAAAAAGTGGAGTCGTCGTTCATCTTCTCACGTGTCACTCCAGAGAATAAATTCCGTATCTTGCAGGCACTCAAGGTGAAAGAGGTGACCGCTATGACCGGTGACGGGGTAAACGACGTTCCCGCCCTCTCAAGCGCTCATGTCGGCGTTGCCATGGGAAGTGGCTCCCAAATTGCCAAAGACGCTGGTGACATCATCCTTCTCAATAACGACTTCGAAAGTATCATCCGTGCGATGAAAGAGGGGCGTATTATCTTCTCGAATATCCGTCGCATGCTGTTTTATCTGCTTTCCACCAACACTGGTGAGGCGGCAACAGCAGTTATCTCTCTTGCCCTCGGCTTTCCAATGCCACTGTCGCCAGTCCAAATCCTATGGGTGAACTTGGTAACGGATACTGCTATGGTGATCCCCCTTGGGCTTGAACCAGGCGAGAAACATATTATGAAGATGAAGCCAATTTCCCCGACAGCACCGCTACTGAGCAAGTACATGATCTTCCGTATCGTCCTCGTGGCGATTACCATGGCAACACTTGCCGTCTCGATGTATGCCTACTTTAGTATCCGTTACGGCGTCGATTACGGTCACACCGTGACGTTTTGCGCCTTGGTTGTTATGCAGTGGGCGAACGCCTTTAACGCCCGTAGCACCTTCCAGTCGCTCTTTACTCGTCTTAAAGTGATTAATAAGCCATTCTACATCGGTCTGACCATATCTGTTATTCTGCAGTTACTAGCCGTGTTTGGACCGCTTCAAGGGCTGCTTAATATCCATCCTATTGCCATCGGTGACCTCTTTATCACGAGCCTGATCGCTTTTATTGCTCCTATCTTTGTGGTGGAGATCCACAAACTCTACGGCCGACGAGTTGATAGGGAGCCGATCGAATAACAAAAAACCCAGCCAACAAGCTGGGTTTTTATCTTCTACAGAGCCCCACTACGAGATAATGCTGAGGAGCATCCAGTTTCCTCCGTGGTTGTCGCTACGAAGTCGGTACTGTGATTGACCGTCCGTAAGGGTGATGATCTCTGCCATGTGCTCGCCCGAGCGGATAAGGCAGCGAAGGCCAGCGTCGAGGAACTCGTAGATAGTGCCACGGAACTCCATACGTCGCGGGTATGCCGATAGGTCTTTCTTGAAGCCCATTTTTGTGACGGCGATTTCTTCGTTGATAGTAATACGATTCATGATTGTGTTCTCCTAAGAAGTTTGTTGTTTGATTCTAGTAACGCAAAAAGGCTGACAACATTATTTTGGTCAGCAGCGGCTTTGAATTCCATTTCTGGGGAGGAGAGATTTAGAGAGGGGAGAGAGACCGCTTTGACTCGTCTGCCTGTTTACTAAATATCACGTAGAATTGTATCGATTACCAGGGGCGCCTTCTCTGTTAACTTGAGGGTGTGCATAGCATCGGTTGGTGGCTTCTGTATAAGCCTATAAGTAGAAATCCTCGCAGAAGTACTTATATGACTAACCTAAGTATACACCCGCCCATAGCATGGGCGTCAAGCATTGTTTTCACCCTATTTTATAGAACTCATGTATGTTTACATTTTGATCAATTTGTGCTATAATCATCTAGTTGCCGTGGGCCTCCGATTTGAGGCGCCCTGGTGGCACCTTAAATCTTAGGCTCACTACTACATATAGTCCCAAAAGACTCAAAAAGCATCAGTATCTCTGGTGTTCCCGTCCCAACAGAAAGGAGTCCCTCGTGAGGGTCTCTCGTATCAAGAAGACCAGCAAGCGTCTGGCGGCATTCACCGCCGGCGTCGCGCTGGTCGCTGCAGGAGTGTTCGGAGGCTTCGCCATTCCGGCGAACGCTGACGAACCCACTCCCGATCCGGCTGCGACATCCGTCGCAACGCCGGCTGTCAGTCCTTCACCGGACCCGACACCGACGTCCGACGCGCCCGCGCCGGCCGATACCCAGCAGGCCGCCCCCGCACCCGCGGAGACGACACCTGCGACCGACCCGGCACCCGCCGAGACCACAACGCCGAGCGACCCCGGTCAGCCGACGGTCAACGCAAAGGTGACGTCCGACACACTGCCCGCACCGCCGACGACGAAGGTGACGATTTGTCACCGGACCGACTCGGTGAAGAACCCGTACGAGCAGATCACGGTCGACGCCAGTGCAGTGGACGGCGTGGGCAAGAGTGATCACTACGGTGAACACCAAGGCCCGCTCGCCAGCACCACGGTCGTGGCTCAGCAGTTGAAGGACGCTCATACCAAGTGGGGAGACATCATTCCTCCGCTTGCGGGAGTCCACAACGGGCTGAACTGGACGTCCGACGGTCAGGCAATCTACAACGCTGACTGTGTCGTCCCGACACCGCCAACCTGCGTCAAGAACCCCTCGTACACGTACACGTTCAGCTCGGCAACGGGCTCAGGCGTGATCACGGTTACGGGTGGCAAGACGGGGGAACAGCTCTGCAAGCCGCTTTACGTCCGCGCTGTTGCATACAGCTACGACACGCCGGTCATCATTGTGGCAGGACAACCATCCTGGCCACAGACCCAGGTGGGACACAACGACACGCTGGTCAACCAGATCGGCGCGTTCACGTACTCACCACCGCAGCTCGAAACCTGCCGTCAATACGACGTTCACGCGTCGTTCAGCGGCTGGGAAGCGCTTGCGGTTCCGCAACACCTGCTTGGCTCGCACAACCCGTACGAGCCAGCCTTCTTGCACGAGACGCTCCCAGGTTCGGGTCCCAACCCGACGTGGAGCTACACGACTGCAGAAGGTTGCAACCCGCCGCCAGTGCACACTCAGGTCACCCCGCAGTACAGCTCCAGCACCCTCACGTGCAACGTCGAGACCTACACGGTCGAAGGCGCCAACGTGCTGACCCTCACCGGTCAGGAAGGGGTTGTCTGGACGATCACCAAGGGTTCCGACAGCGAGACTCTCACGGCGGGCGCTGGCTTCAACGGCGAGCCCCCCTACGGAGTCGGCACCTACACCATCACTGGTGCGGATGCCAGCTCGGACGATCTGATCGACGTCACTTCGGTGACGGCGGAGCTGACGTTCGTGTCGGCGGATTCGCTCGAATGCGGGCAGCCGCCCGTAACGATGTACCCCGAGAACGTCACATTCCACGACAGCTGTGGCGTGACCGATGACTCCACCAACGTTCCTGGTTCAAGCGACGGTCCTGCGACCGTCGTCAATGACCAGCCGAACGCCGGAGACGTCACCACGCTCAGCTCGTACTCCTCCGAACAGGGTGGGTACAACGTCAAGGACGTGGTGACTGCAGCTGGTGTTCACACCAGCGAGGTCACGTTCGTTCAGATCGGTGCAGCGACCATCAATGACCCGCGACCGAGTGACACGTACAAGATCGTGGTGATCGACGGACACCGGTACGCCCAGTGGACGTACACGTTCGACAGCACACCGTGCCCGCTGACGATCATCGCGACGCCTCCGGCGCCCGTGGTGAACCCGGCAACCTGCACGGCCGACGGCTCGCTGCCGGCCCTGAAGGACGGCGAGGGCTACACCGCCGCTTACAACCGTCCGTTCGATGGACCTGGTGCTTTCACAGCGGTTTACACCGCCGTGAACGGTGCAACGTTCAAGGACGGCACGACTGTCTCGTACGACCTCACGGTCGCTGCGAAGCAGGTAAGCGGTTGCCCGACCAACCCGCCGACAACTCCGCCTACCCACCCGGTCACTCCGGCTGGTAATGGTGGCGTGAACACGGGTGAGAACGGCAGCCAGCCGGGCGCATCCAGCGCTTCGGTCAGCAACCTCACGCCTTCGGGCTGGGGTGTCGGTGGTATCGTCGTCTTCATCATGGCCCTCATCGCGGCCCTGATCGTTGTGGTAACGCGCAAGCGGAACCATGGCAACGGCGAAGCGAGTGTCGAGTAGCCGCAAGGCTCTCGTCGTACTACTCGTTGCGGTAATGATGGCGGGGCTAGGTACCTCGGCGTGGAGCTTTTTGAGTCCACGCCCGGGAAAACCAGCCCCGCCATCAATGGCGTCGGTGTGGCATCCAGTGGAAGTCACACCGGTGCCGCAATCAGCGGTGTCCGAGAGTGATCTCGTCATACCGGCCAGCGCGCCGGTACGACTCGAAATCCCCAATATCAGCTTCGATTCGTCGAAGCTGGCAGGAGGAACATCAAATCCGATCCAGCAATGGACGAAGGCGATGAACGATGCCGCAAAAGGCGTCGTCACCCCTCCCGGAAAATGGGAATCGAGTCTCGTCTGGGACTCAACAGTAGCAGGCGGCGGTCTCTTCGGAACCGACGCTCAGTCAAGCGGACGCATCCTGGCCCATACCACTCCGTGGACGTGGGACAAGGACAAGCAAGGTGCCTTCCAGCACATCCGCGACGTGCATGTTGGCAACGCTGTTGTCATCACCACGGAGAAAGGACGACTCTGCTACAACGTCACCAAGTTGGACTCGGTCCTAAAGTCCCAAGTCAATGTCGTTTACGGCAAAGATGCGGTGATCCCAGGGATCGTGTACCTAATGACGTGTGATCGCCCCCTTGACTACGGTGAAGGAGCGACGACGCACAACCTGGTAGTCACCCTGCAGCTGAATCAGCAGCAGACGAACACCGGGTCATGCTAGACCAGAAGTGAGCCAAGAAACGCAAGTCGGACGTATTCCGACAAAAATTCGCCATACCGGCGTCCTCCGTATACAAAGGAGACGGCTTCCGTCAAACGAAGACACCAGGCCCTCGAAAGAGGGCTCTTTAATTTCCAAAAATATGAGCATGTTATAGTGGAATACTATGGAACAAGAGGGTACTCCACCAAAAAACGTCATTACTCCAGCTGAATCAAAAACAATGATTGATGCTTTTTTGAACCCGCTCTTTAAACAACTGACTGAAAATGCCAGGCGGGTAAGCCCGCACTACGAAACACTTTGGCAAGACGTACACAAACTCTACAGCGCAGGCGGAAAACGCCTCCGCTCGTACATGACACTTCTCACATACGAGGCGTTTAGTAAAAAACCCGCTGAAACGATCCTCCCTGCTGCCGCTGCGGCCGAGCTCCTCCACATGGCAATGCTCGTACATGACGACGTCATTGACCGTGATGATGTCCGCTATGGCATCAAAAATGTCACCGGCGAATACCTGATTCATTACGAAGAACTGATTAAAGACAAAGCTGACCGCAGACATTACGCAAATAGCGCCGCTATCCTCGCAGGCGATCTGCTTATCTCGGAAGCATATATCTTAATTACCGAAACCGAAACCAACCCAGCCGCCATCGTTGCAGCACAACGATTAATCGCAAAAGCAATGTTTCACGTCATCGCTGGCGAACTGCTTGATACGGAAGCCTCATTTCGAGGTGGAGATTCAGCGCATCCACTCTTGATTGCCGAAGAAAAAACAGCCAGTTATTCGTTCGTGAGCCCCTTTCTCATGGGAGCAGTGCTTGCCGAAGCGACACTCGCACAACAGGAAATCTTGCAAAAATTAGGCGAACAATTAGGAATCGGCTATCAACTGCGTGATGATATTCTAGGTATTTTTGGCGATGAGACAAAAACGGGCAAGAGTGCTAGCGGTGACATAAAAGAAGGAAAGCAGACCCTCCTTATCGAAGAATTCGGTATCCTAGCAACGCAGGCGCAACAAACCGAGTTCCGCACCATTTTTGGACGACATGATGTATCCGAAAAAGAGTTAAAGCGAGTAAAAACGCTCCTCGTTGAGAGTGGTGCAAGACAGGCGGTTGAGATTCAAATTGACGCCTTTGCTGAGTACACACTAGCGCTTCTTGCATCACTCGACATAGATGCCTCACACAAGGAAGCATTCAGGGCCTTGATCAATCTCTGTTTAAAACGAGAGAAATAAACTAATCACTCAGAATCGAAATAATATTGCCCGAAGGGTCTGTAAACCAAGCAATATCTGGGCCATAACCGGCCGCTTTACCTCTTAAAATACCCCGTTCGTCTGGTGAAACCGGCATGTTCTCGTAGCGAAGAAATGCAACGCCTTTGGCAGTCAATTCATCAACGACGCCGTCAATATCATCAACAGGGAAGTTAAGAATCGTAAACGTCGCTGGCTGGTGATCATCTTTTTGATAGACAAAAATAACAAGTTCTTTACCGAGATGAAGCTCCAGCCCCATCCCCGTATTTTTGACGTCGAGTTCGAGGATATGCCCGTAGAATTCCTCGGCCTCATCAAGATCTTTAACGCTGAACCCACTGAACGCTTTACTGCCTTGTAACATAGAGCCTCCTTGTTTCCTCTATTATATACCTCTTTCTCAGGGTATAATTGTATGATTCCAAAAGGGAGCACCACTATACAGAATTCAATCGCGCAGGGGACTGATGTCCTCAAATACATTTCGCAAACCTATTTCAATATTCACGCCATTATCACACTCATTATTTGTGTGGCTATTGGGCTTATCCTCGGTCGTATCGTTGCCTTCTTCCTCAGAAAGGCAGTCGCAACGATAGGAGCACGAGCCGATAAAAGTCAAAACCTTCCCACGGTAAATCGTTACCGACGCTATGAAACCTATTTGGTCCTCAGCATTGCACTCATTCGAGTGCTCCTCGTTCTCGTAAGCCTCTACTTCTGGTGGCTCCTCGATCATCCGAACGAACCACCAACTGCTTTAATTGGAGCGAGTGCTATTCTCTTGATTCTCATCAGTACCTCGCTTGGTCCAATCCTCCGTGATATCGTTGCAGGTGGCTCGATGATGATAGAACAGTGGTATGGTGTCGGTGATCACGTTAAGATCGTGCCGTTCGATATTCAAGGTGTCGTCGATCGCGTCACATTACGCTCAACTCGCATCAGGGAACTCAACGGAGAAATCACCTGGGTGAATAATCAATACATCCAAGGTATTCGTATCACCCCCAAAGGTATCCGAAGGATTGCGCTGGAATTATTTGTTACCGACCTTGAAAAGGGTGAGGCGCTTATCCAAAAAGCCAACGACCGCCTGCCAAGTGGCCCACTCTTAATGGTCAGTGAGCTGCACATTACCGAAGAAGTGAAAGTAGGGGAGCAGTTGTGGCACATTACAGCCATTGGTGAAACAGCGCCTGGGCGTGAGTGGTTAATCGAAACTGCTGCCGTCAATGTTATTAAAGAAATGGACGAGAAATCAAAGAACCCGATCATCGCCCATGGCCCACTGGCCCGCTACGCCGACAACGAAGCCGAGAAAAAGTTCAAACGAACCATCACTAATGCCCGCAAGAAACCATTACCGAAAAAACGACTCCGCACTAGACAAATAAAGTAGCTTGTGCTATAATGAACTTATACGCATCCGAATGGATACCGCCTCTAAGGTCATTTGTGGGTTAGTCGATTAAGACTTGAACCTAATGAGTTATCGAAGATATCAAAAGGTTCTCACTGTTCGTCTGCTATGCAGATTATTATTTATCCCAGAAAGGGAATACATTTCATGCCATACCAAAACCGATCAACCGCACCTCGTGGTGCACGACCAGGTCACCGTTCATTCGGTGGAAACAACCAAGGCGGCCAACGCCGTCCAAGCGGTGGTGGACAACGCCGCGGTGCTTACATCCACCCAAGCAAATTCATCAATAAAGCAGTCACAAAAGCTGACGAAGTTATTTATGAATCAAAGCACGAATTCATGGACTTTGCATTTAGTCCTGACCTTCAACACAATATCGTAGAAAAGGGATACAAAATCCCTAGCGCCATCCAAGACCAAGCGATTCCATTCATCCTTGAAGGACGCGATGTCATCGGTCTTGCAAACACAGGTACTGGTAAAACAGCTGCCTTCGTTCTGCCTATCATCGAAAAGATTCGTGGTGGCCAAATGTTTAACTCTGTCCTCATCATGGCTCCAACTCGTGAGCTAGCAGTACAGATCGACGAACAATTCCGTGAATTCTCACGTGGTATGCGTCTTTTCTCAGCACTGTGTGTTGGTGGAATGAACATCGAACGTCAGATCCGCGACCTACGTCGTCGTCCACATGTCATCATCGGTACTCCAGGTCGTCTTAAGGACCTCATGAAGCGCCGTGAACTAAAACTCGACACAGTTGAGTACCTTGTCCTTGACGAAGCTGACCGTATGCTCGACATGGGATTCATCAATGACATCCGTGAAATTGTTGACCAAACATCACGTGACCGTCAAACACTTTTCTTTAGTGCAACGATCACACCAACGATTCAATCATTGGTTAACACGTTCCTTAAAGATCCTGTTGAAGTTTCTGTTCGTACATCTGAAACTGCAGAGCACGTTGAACAAGATATCGTCGAAGCACGCGACAAAGACCACAAACTCGACACACTTGTCCAAATGCTTGGTGGTGAAGACTTTGATAAGGTCCTTGTCTTTGGTGAAACTAAGTTTGGCGTCCAACGTCTTTCTGACCACCTTGAACAAAACGGCTTTAGTTCTGTTGCTATTCACGGTAACAAGTCTCAGTCACAGCGACAACGTGCGCTTAAGTCATTTAAGGAAAACAAAGTTAACATCATGGTTGCAACTGACGTTGCTGCCCGTGGACTTGATATTCCTAACGTGAGCCACGTGATCAACTTCGACCAACCCGCAACTTACGAAGACTACGTTCACCGTATCGGCCGTACTGGTCGTGGTGGTGCAAGCGGAAAAGCTTTCACTTTCGTTCCTATGCAGAACACACAAAACCGCCGTTAATTTCTAAGGAATGAGCAGTGTGAGTAGCATAAATGCTACACCGATAAGCCCAGACAAGATAACAATCTGCTGGGCTTTTCGTTTGTCTTTCAGGCGAGACTCTTCAAGACCAACATTGTCGACAACGCCCGCACTATTGATCACATTATAGATACCCTTCATGCCAAAGCCAGCACAAAAGTGAAGTGCATATTGAAGAAATCCGATTGCCGCACCAGCCGCTGGAATGATAAGAACAAATCGCCACCAGACTGGGTCACCAGTAAAGAGTAGTACAGCCAGAATCAAAATAGTTGTGACAGCGCCGGCAATACCACTATTTCGACGTTTTCGACGCTCGGCGGGACCAATATTACAAACGCCGGGAATATATTCTTGTCGTGGCTTTTTCGTCGCTGTGACTACCATTACTTTTTCCTAAGGACGGCAATCAAGACTGAGAGCGAAATGAGTCCAACGATCGCGAGAAGGAAGACGATGATAAACGAGAGCAGGGGATCGAGCACGATATTAAATGAGCTAGAGAGCGCCAAGATAAACATCAAAGCAATAACAAGAAGTACAATCATGCCGTGAGCACGTGCCAATTCTACCTTTGCTGTTTTATCCTTGATGTTGAACTTTTTAAGATATTTTTTATTCATGCTTATGACTATAGCACTTCGTATATAGCAACACAATTTCAGAGGTGGATAAAGAGAAAACTATGGTATAATAGCTATAAGTTACTATAACAGCTGATAACTGTGTCTATAAAACAGACATGAAGGGAATTAATTTACGATGGCTAAGCACAAAAACTGGCACGGCGCTGCTCGAAAGCGTCTTCTGAAGAAAAAGGCTAAAAGCCTAAAACTTAAGAGCAAGATCTAATCAAAAAAACGACTCGTAATGAGTCGTTTTTAATTTGGATGACACACAGTTCGATTCCACGTGCCCCTGCCAAGCATAAGTATGATGAATAAGGTCTCCGAAGTAGAGGCTCTTTGTTATACTTAGCACATGAATAATAGTGAAATTACAGTTATAGCTTCAGGAAGCGTGAATGTCTGGGTAAGAACCGGCAAGCTCTCAAAGCTAACTGATTCCGTATCTCTTGGTTCGAAGAAGGCGATCCTATCCTGGGACATTAGCGATAAGACAATTAGGCTAGACGAGGTTGATGACAAGAACCTTAACATCGGTACAATATTTGCAACGGACGTTCAATCGATTGATCGTGCATTTTTTATGTTTGGAAAAGATTTCACTATCGCAGTACAAAAAGTACGATATGATCTGAGTCTTCGAAGTCTAAAAGTAAATTCTCCATTACTGACAGACGCTTTACAAGTTGCGGATGGCGGTGTGCTTTCAGGACATAGTGACATAAAAAGTGATCTAGGTAATCTTCGAGTTTTCCTAAAACAAGAGATTCCTAAGGCTACATATATATCACGCACTACATCACGAGCCTATCTGACTATAGCAATCGTCATTTTTGTCGTAATCCTTATTGGCGTAATCGCTTCTTATGCAGGCGGACGGATTTCTGCCAAATAGCTAAAAGTTCGAAGCTCGTCCACTAGAGTTGCCAAGCATAAGCACATTGACTTTATTAAACTTATTTGTTATAATATATGTATCGCTTTTCCCTATACGAAATGAGGAACAATGAGTGACGCATCAACAAACGCAATTCGTGATTCACTTATCCAAAGCTCACCTGAGCATGAGGGTCTGATTCGCACCCGCGACCAAGTGGTCGAAAAGTGGTGTGCAGAACACGGTGTCACCAAGGACGAGATCGATATTCAGCAATTGCTGGAAATAAGAGCTCTTCCCGAGTGGCAGAACGCGTCCTAAGCGAGCCCTGCATCACCGTAACAAGCTTAATGCTCTGCGTCAACGATGTGGGGCATTTTGCTACCTAAAAGTTCTAAGCATTTAGTTAGCCGCGTATTGGCTAATCACAGATTGGACCATGAAGCGAGTGCCTTGCGTGTGGTCTTTTTGCAGAGCTTGAGCATCGGTGAGCCCAAAGTATCCGTTAGTACCCGTTCCATCATCATCCCAGGTCGGGTCAACTACGCGCCATTGTCCATCCATTTGTACTTTGTCCCAGGCGTGTGGCCCACCACCTGCAATCCCATCAACAACGATCGCATTTAACCCTGCAGCATCAGCCAGCACTTTAAAGGCTGCCGCATAGCTGGCACAGACACCCGATTTATCTATCAGAATACCGGCCGCCGTCCACGAGTTTTTATAATCCGATGGCACGCTGAAAGGGTCTTGCTGCATGGCATCAAAGGCGGGGTAATTGTAAGAAGCCGTGTCATCAAGGAAGTTATTTATGGCCAGTGCCTTCTGTCGGTCGGTCATTCCGGCAGTAATTATTTTAGCTATATCCTGACTTGCTACACTGGCAATAGACTTCTGCTCAGCCGTTATCTGATCTTTTGTGAGATTGTACTCTACCTCTACAAGATTGCTGCCAGTATCAAAGTAAATGCCTTCTGCTCCAACGGCATAAGGGTTTTGATACTCGGCCTCATAGGCAGCTTGGTACACATCCGGGTGATTAGTCGCTTGCATATATTTGCTTACATCAATGTATTGATTACCAGCAATCATATTCGCAGCAATATACGCCGTCAGTGGATTAGTTGCGTTTATCTTGTAGGGGACGGTCGGTGCGGTCTTACTAATAGTTGCTTTGCCAAGATCACGGGACGGCACACCTGCATAACTATAAGTGGCGACGCTACCGGTTTTCGCCTGTGATGTATCGTTTCGGGTCCCAATTCGGGCAACTTCGCTCGCATAGGTGCTAGGGTTAAATTGCTCGACATAATACCAGCCGACCAGTAATGATCCATGTATGACGTAGGGTACATAAATGGCTGAGACCTGCGCTCCACCAGGTACCTTAACTGTTTTTGCGGTTGCTTGGTCTGTCAGGATGTCGACGGTTCGATTTATGGTTGAGCCATCGGCCATTGTGACTGGTAGTTGTGTCGGGAGTTGATCAAAGGTCTGAATGTACATACTAGGGGCTTTTTGTTGAAAAGCTGCGTTTTCCGCTTTTTTAATTGGTAGCTGTGATTGCAGCGTGGCACCATCAACAGGTAAATAAGCGGAGAAGGTTGTGTTGTCATGGCTGGCTACTACTCCATACTCAACCGGCTCGACACCTTCGCCAGACACAAAACCGGCATACGCAGGATTACCATACAGATCATCGAGTGAGTTCGTGTAGTTTTTGAAGATCTCATTTTGATCTAAAGTGCCGACCCCTTCGTCCTTTACTGAGGCCCAAGATGTGTCAGAAGTTTGTCCCACGACTGTATCTGTTACCGCGTGTGTCAGTGGGTCTGTTTTGAATTGAATAATATAATATTCGTTTGCGCCACTTATCTTGTTCCATTTAAACTGAGCGACGCCACTATCATCGACAGCGTATGATACCTGAGGGGTTTCCAGGGTCTTCTTCACAGTGAATACAGTGACGAGCGGTCGCTTCAGTGCTTTTCCGTTGGCGTCTAGCTTTTGCACAATATAGTAGGTATCGTGCAGCCCCCACTGGCCGGCGGTGGAAATATTGACAGGTACACCATTGGAGTCATTCGCTGTCAAAGCTTCGAAAGGAGGCTGAACCACTATGTGATTCGAGCGTGTTGTCTTATTGTAGTTAACATCGGTTACTGGCTCAGTCAACGCGCTGTCATAGTACACTTCAACTGCGTCGGTGACGGTAGTATCTGTATATTTTTGCAGTGCGTTGTAGTTAACCTTAAAGTCAAATGTCTTGGTCGGATCAACGTTGAGCTGTGGCTGCGTATAATCGTAGTTAGTATTTTTGGCAAACTGGGCTTCAAGGGCACTGACTGACTGGTTTGCTATGAACTGTGAAATCACAATAATACCAGTGATAATCACGGCGAGAGTGCCTGCTGCTAGGATGATGAGCCTGCGGCGCTTTTTATTCTTTGGCTTGGGCGTAGGTGTAGGTTCGAGAGCGGTCTGGAGCGGCTGTGCGGGCGTGGAAGAATCCACCGTCGGGAGTGGGGGTGTTGCATCAGTTGGTTGAGAACCAAAATAGGGGTTTGGGGCTGGTTCTTGAATTGGTATATTAGGATCTTGCATTATTTTATTGGAATATAGATTGGTGTGTCAGTGGCTGGGAGGCCTACCATGTATACATCATTATTTACTTTTGAGTTATTGTAATCCCAATATGTAACGCGTCCGCCGTTAACTATTTGCTTCGATGGATCTTGGCTTGATGTTCGAGTGGTGTACTGGTAGCCTATTGTTGTTGTGCCGTTAGCTGCTGTTGGATCCGTACCCGAAATAACTAGCCCCACGGGCAGAGAGCTAATGTTAGAGGTCGAGGTATCGCTTGGTGGCTTTGAAAAATCAGCTCGGGTTGATGGATAATAGCCATAATTTTGGCCGAACGCCTCAGCGTAAGAAGCGACAGCCTGAGCGTTTTTCTCATCAGTTATGGTATTGACGATAGCTGATTTTGCGTCAGATGCCACGGCATTGTCCTTTTCGTTGCTTGGTATGATGACAAGGAAAAAGAAAGCAACACAGAAGATTATAGACAACGCTAAATATATACTAGCCACCAAAATACCGATTCGACCCAGTTTACCGCCAAAGCCAGCTTTTTTTGACTTCTCGTAGCTAACGATCGAAACGATAAGGGCGGGGAGTGGGCTAATAACATTCAGAATTAGCCCAACAATACCAAGAGTATTGCCAGGATCTACACGGGGCTGGACGGGTGTTGAGGTTGGTTCTGTCGAATTGAAAGCTGGAGGAGTTGGTACTGGAGCCGGTGGCACAACAGGTGGTTGTTGGGGATCTTGGGTTGGGCTCATGTCTACCTATCTTTATCTAAAATTATTTCTACTTCAATTAAACCATAACCCCTATACGCTTACAACGATACGAAAGTGATAAACTAATACTATGCCAAAAATTAAAACTCTGTTCATTCTTCTTACGTGCTCGTATTCTTTGTTCTTTATTGCCCTCATACTATGGATACTGTCCGCTTTAAAGCTGCCTACGATCGTATTCGTATACCTGACACTGGTTGCGGCCAGTATTCTTTCTATAATTGGTACATTTAAAGCAAGCAATCTGCTAAAAGGTTCTTTTACGAAAGATCAGATTAAATTGATTATGGTAGCATTTAACGTTTTTATAGCGACGATTATAATTATGGTAACAACTGCCTTGGTTTTTCACCTTTTCTAACCGTACAAACAATTTCTGACAGTGACTAGTGCGCTGTACTGAATCATATTCACCACTCTAAATCCGACAACTTGGTCCTAATTTCATACACGATGCTCTACCAAGCATAGGTATAATGAAAAAGCCTCTAATTTGGAGGCTTTTTGCTATAATTTAAATATGTTAAGAGCAACGCCATTTCTTCTGTTCGATGGAAATTGTGCCGAGGCTATGTCTTTTTATCAAAAGTCACTTGGTGGCGATTTAACACTGACAAAACTCGGCGATACTCCTATGAAAGACTCCTTTCCCTTAGAGAAGCATGGTCATATTATCAATGCATATCTGAAGAGCGGTAGTATTGAGATCTCAGCTACCGATTGGATGGCTTCACCGGAATTTGACCCTATCCAAGGTAACATGTCAGCAATATTTGTGACGGGCCATACCTATGATGAATTGAAGACTATCTTTGATAATCTTAAAGACGAAAATAATAACAGCCGACTTCAAGAACTCCACAAAATGCCTTTCGGCATCTATGGTCAGTTCTATGATAAGTACGGCGTTCAATGGATTTTTAGAAGCAACGGCTAATACCCTCAACCTAATTTGAATATAAGCACCACCTAAGCACCTGGTGGGGGTGTTTCATCACAACTTGTTATGTTTGAGATTGTGTAGGAGTGCTTATAGTAATCCTGTGTAATATCGTACGTACTGCCATTTGTACCACCCGTAACGTTATCGTTGCAGGTATAAAATTGTGTTGAGGTTGGTGTTTGGAATGATCGAAACCCGAGGCGTCTGTAGTATGGTGCTGTTGTTGTAGGATTAGCAAGCATATTCCAGGCCGATAATACGTAATCCGTGCCGTTACTTGCATACAAATAGCAGCCTGAGCTACCATTAACACCGGTTAATGATCCAGTATTAGGAACACTCTGAGGCAATGAATCAACACCCGGTATCCAGTCCGTTTGTGCGGATCCGTTAAAACAATTGCTATCCGTTCTCACATCAACCGATTTCCAGTTCGCCATAGTGTTACTCGTTGTTGCAGGATATGACCCATCATGTTCCTTGGCATATAGCGCCAGTGCGCTGCTGACAGTGTCGATATCATTAAGTCGTCGAACATTCTGAGCCTGTTGTTGAACACCGTTATATGACACGATGAGTATCGACGCAAGTATCCCTATAACAGCTATAACAAGAAGTAGTTCAACAACCGTAAACGCCTTATGAATATCTTTGCGATGATTCGCTATTTTAGCCCACTGATTCATGTGCTTATTAGTATAAGCGAGTACTATCATTACAACAAATCGGTCGTTTTGTTGTAATTCCTTTGGCGTAATTTACTGCGCGCCGATTTTCAGCACGTCGCCCGAAAGCTTATCGCGAAAGTAGCCATCGTGACTGACGTAGATGATTGCCCCAGAATACTTGCCGAGGGCAGTTTCAAGCTCTTCCACACTAGGAAGGTCCAGGTGGTTCGTTGGTTCATCGAGAATAAGGAGTTGTGGATCATTCGCAAGCATCGCGATCAATTGTAAACGTGCCTTTTGGCCACCACTAAGGCGCTTGACGGGCGTTTTGCCATCACCTTCGGTAAATAGGTAGTCGCTCATGATTGAACGAATCTTGGTCGTCGTAATAGGCAGTTCGCGAGAAAGATACATACGCTCGATTGCTTCTTCAAGTGGCATCTCAAAGTAAGCCGACGAAACTTCTTGTTCGTAGATACCGACACGAACCTGCTTGTCCAGTGTCAGCTCGCCATCATATTGCGTGATTGATTCATCACCAAGAATTGCTTTAATAAGCGTCGTCTTACCAGCGCCGTTTCGTCCACGGAATTCAATTGCTTCACCTTCGCGAAGGTCAATGTTAATACCTGCAAATAGTGGTTTGTCGTAGCCAAGACTGACGTTACGACCAGAAATAAGGACGTGCTTGCTTCGTGATTCATCCGACTTAAGATTGATACGAACGTTTTTCGCCTTAAACTTGTCATACTGTGCGGCAACCTTATAGTTAAGATTGTCGACCGAGTCCTTATCAATCCAGAAGGTTGGTTTACTACGAGTTTGTAGTTCAGCCAGTTCTTTGCGACCTTCTTCTTCCAGTCGCTTAAAGCGCTGGATAGTTCCACCGTGGCGAGACTTTTCCTTGAATCGTTGGTATTCGATAACTTTTGCTTTCAAGTTAACGATTCGCTTTTCAATCATTTCAAATTCGTTCATCTGGCTACCGGTGGAAACAGCGTTTTGTTTCAAGTACGCATCATAGTTGCCCTTAAAAGCTTGTGAACCACCATCTTTCAGTTCGATAATACGATCAACTTCACGAAGGACATCACGGTCGTGAGTAATCAGAAGAACGCCTTCGTGCGCACCTTTCAGCCACTCAATGAACTGGTCTTTGGCAATGTAGTCCATGTGGTTGGTTGGTTCGTCAACAAGTGCAAGATCAGCATCAGAGTGCATAATCTTGACGACTTCAACAAGACGCTTCTGTCCACCGGACAGGGTCGAGAACTCGCGGTGCGCAATATCAGGCAACTGGAAGTTTGCCAGTTCGCGTTCGATTTGTTCTTCAATTTGATAAAAGCCTTTGTCATCAAAACGGACCAGCGCTTCACTGTATGCGTGAATCTTCTTCATGTTATCGCCCATAGTTTCAGGGTAGGTCTCGATGATATGACTTAAGCCCGCATATTCAGGAAGCCCCTCGAGGACGTACTGAAGGACGGTCTTATCGCCAACATCATGATATTCCTGCTGGGTCGCTACGATGACTGTTCCAGGCTTGTAGGTGATGTCACCAGTGAAATCTTTATCCATTCCGGCCAGGATTCCAAAGAGGGTAGACTTGCCAACACCGTTCCGTCCAATGACACCGATTTTCTCGCCATCATTAATAGTAAACCTCACGTTAGACATGAGGGATTTAGGTCCAAAGGACTTTTCGGAAACAGTTATATCTGCAATCACAACTTGTCCATTATAACAGATGAGTGACTGCTTGTCCTTGCAAAATTATATTTTCTGTGACATAATTATAAGTAATAGAACGTGTCTTACGTCAGTTGTTCATCGCTGCCACTCATCACTTAGTTTCTACCAACTAAACTTACATAAACAAAGGAAACTCATCACATGCAACTATACGGAAGTTCTTTTTAATATGACGAAAATCTCTTTACGAATAGAGGTCGTCCGATCATCTTTCAAGCATATTAGCTCGATGAGCGCAGAGTCTGCAGGCGATATCGTCACACTGCTTCGTCAGCACTATAGCGACGTTATCCTGACAAATGTCGACACCCTCAAAGACCTTAACGCGCTCGTCGAACGAAAACCCGACCTTGTGTTTGCGGGAATCTACTTTGTTTTCGACGAAGCCAACAATGGCGCAAAAGTATGGCTCGCTGACGTGCTTGAACAGCACGGCATTGCCTATACAGGTTCAGGCAAACACGCCAACCGACTGAGCCTTAATAAACACCTCGCGAAGACACGCATGCTCGAACAAGGCATTCGCACCGCAGCTTTCAAACTCTTCCGACGTGAAGACACCGAAACGGTACACGAAGGTGTGCTGAATTTTCCACTATTCGTCAAACCTAGTAACAAAAGTGGGGGACAGGGTATCGACGAGTTCTCGATCGTCTATACAACCGAGCAACTTCAGAACAAAGTTGCCTACATCCACCGCGAACACCATACCGACGCACTCGTCGAAGAATACCTTTCTGGACGCGAGTTTAGTATCGCCGTCATTGGTGGTCCTGAGAACAGTTTCGTCGCAATGCCACTTGAACTTATTGCCATCGAAGATCGCAATGGCGATCGTATTCGTAGCCAAGTCGTAAAGAGCTCAAACTCCGAAGACATGAATCACATTCCTAACCTGATTGAACGATCAATGCTTGAAAAATTCGCTGTTGATGTTTTCCGTGCACTTGGCGGCGCTGGTTATGGACGTATCGATATTCGTTTTAACGCACTCGGCGTGCCGTACTTTCTTGAAGCAAACCACATTCCTAGCCTTATTCAAATCGATAGCTCATTCTTACGAGCTTACGAAATGACGATTGGTAAAGATTACGAATCGATGATCTTGCGCATCGTCGCTCTCGCGCTTAAACGAGACTACGCGCTACTTTCCCACGAACGAATTTCACCTATTCTTTAGGGTGAGAAAAAGGCTGCGATCCTTTAGCAGCACGATCGGTATATGATTTAATCGTAAAGTCAGCCGCTTTACCAAAGCCGTGCGTCAAATAATATTTCAACGGTGGAAATGAATCGGATTGCGGTGTCGACGCCATAAGATCTTGGTTAACAAGTTGCGTGAACGAGCCACCTTCGCTTTTAGCGATAGTTTCGGCTAACGCGACATCTTCCATTGGCCAGTAGTGACCAAGTGCCATGACGCTATCAAGCACTTCCTGTCGTGCAAGACGCACGCCTTGGTTTGCTCCGTATTGCCCGCCGCCAAGGCCAGTATGTAGCGCGGACCTTTGCGTTACAATGGCCTGACCCATACGAAAAAGTGAACGAAAAGCTGGCTCAGCTTTTTTGCCATCTTCAGACGTAAACCAAACAGGGCCCGAGACAACAGTCGGATTCGTTCCACGAATGTCTAATTCTTTTACAAAACGATCATGCCATCGATCAGGGTGAAGGGGGTGAGTATCGGCATCAAGCATGATAAATGGTTCGAGCGCTCGTTGACCAAGAGTGCCAAGTGCCCTTTGGAATGCAGGGAACTTACCTTGTTCTTCTATTTCTACAACCCGTGCGCCGAACGAACGAGCAATCTCGGCAGTGGCATCAGTTGAGCCGTTTACTGCGACGATGGGTTCAGTGCTATCAGGAAGCACTCGCAATGTTTCAGCGATACGTCGTTCTTCATTAAAAGCGGCGATGATAACGGGTGTTTTCATCACGATATTTTACCATTATGATCAAGATTAGTCAACCAGCTGACAAGGGTTCTATGGCTGAGAATGGAACTTACTCTCAAGATTCTCGCGACCGTATTTCAGTGTTTTTGCCATCCAGATTAATTCAATCCAGGCACCTTTAATGTATTCACGATAATCTTCGTTTAATAATGTTCCGTTATCATCAAAGAGGTCGTTGATTTTAGGAAATTGCATGTCCGTAAAGGTTGCGACCATACCCATCTCGCGAACAGGATGGATCAAAGCTTCAATACCGCGAACACCACCCCATTGGCCATTAGAGACACTTCCGAAGGCAACTGGCTTATGGATATAGTTCTTCAGTTCGCTATCGAGCATACGTTTTAGTGTGCCCGGAAAACTGTGGTTGTATTCAGGAAACACGATAAAGAATCCTTCAGCTCGTTCTGTGACGGCTGTATAGCGAGGGTCTTTTCCTTCTGGATCGTTGCCGTCGCCAGGGAAGTAGTAATCTTTAGGATCAATCACTTCCGTCTCGACGTCCTCGAATGTATTACCGACTTCCGCAACCAATCGAGCTGCATAGATACTTTTACGTTGCTCTCTGGTCGTTCCTGCAAGAACTGGAATGTATAACTTCATCGTGTGCCCCCTTAATATATTCAGTATAGCAAGTTATGTCAGCCGAACGCTTAGTCCGATACCACCAAATTCCTGACAGATGAAGACAGGTGCTTTTAGCGTACTCAGTTCAGGGCTATACGTGTAACCAAGCTCATTAAATTCCTTTAATTTCTCGACATCTTCGATCCGATGACGTACCATCCAGCTCGCAAATGCACCGCGAGCAATCTTTGCGTGGACGACGACAAAAATCGGTTCACCCGTCTTGGGGCTCATCGTCAAAAAGCGGGGAGTGATGATTCGCTCAGGATCGACATACGGAGTGACAGTCTTTCCGTATTCAACTGCCGAGAGATCAATGATTAGTTCGCCAGCAGGCAAGGTTTTCGCAATCTTATCGCCCCAAAACGCATAAAGGTTCTTGCATGTAGGGTCGGGGAACTTATACCCCATTTCGAAACGGTATGGATAAATTCCATCAAGTGGACGAAGGATACCGTACAGGCCGGAAAGAATCCGCAGATGATCGTTTGCGTACAGTCGATCCTGATCAATCCATGTGCCAACCTGTATGCCGCTATAAATATCACCAAGGAAACTATCGAGCGCGGCTCGTTGATAGCGAGGATCAGCTGTCCAACTCTGTAGCAAATCGCGCGTCGTCTCGGCAAGTTTCTCGGATACATGCATCGTCTTTTTAACATCACTGACAGAAAGTGATTTCGCACATGTACTTAATTCTTTGGCTTGTTCAATCAAGAGGGGAGTCGCTAATTCAGCATCCGTATTCTCAGCCACAGAGCGCATCGTTTTGGACGTGTGAATCAAGATGATCATAGCTACAGTTTACACGAACTTGATTACTGTTGATAAAAGTTGTATAATATGGACATAACTTCTGTTAGTACTTCCCCGCAATCCGAAAGGTATCAATGTCCACCGACAATGAACTGACATATAACCCCGTCCGACAGGTGGCACGATTCAACATCGAATCAATCCACTACTACCCGCCAGTCATCTGGGAGCTCATCGCTCTGCACATCACCGAGACACTTGAACAACACGGATGCGTCATGCTCCCCGGACAAGAAATCGACATCGCCGTCAATCATCGGATATTCGGCCCCTGGATACTGAAGTTCGAAGTCGAGCTGATGAACGGGCAATCGTTCTACAGTTACGAGCGGATGGCGTCTGAGCTTCGAACTTTTGCGCTCCACGCTGGAGCAAGGAAGTTCGAAAGTGATTTCGAGAATGTGAGAGAGAAGTAACGTTCGCCGAAAAGGTTCGCCCACCGTGGCTTGAGCCCGACCGGCGAACTTTTTCGTTTTATCGATACAAATTGCCTATTATATAATAGTATAAAGATATGGAAAGAACGTCGGAACAAAAGAGCACTCAAGATTCAGAAAGTACACAGGAGCGTCGCGAGGCGCTTGCCGTCCTGGACCCACGTGATCCGATCGATGCCGAGATTATTAAATACAAAACAAAAATACACAAAGAAGAAACTCCGACACAGTTCGAGCAAAAAGAGCTCATAAAAACGATCCAATTCAGCGACGACGATAGCGCCGCAGACAAACTCGTCGCCATCAATAGGGGCTTTATCGCAGCAATTGCGTACCAGTTTAAATCCGAGGCATATGATAATACCGATGAGCTTTTTGAAGCAGGGGCCACTGCGCTCCTGGATGCCGCCGCACACTACAACCTGGCAAACTCAAAAGTCAGCTTCACAAATTATGTCGCTGCACACATTCAAAATACCTTGAAAGCAGTTGCGCCACAGGTTGAAGCGCCATACCTCATTAATGATGAGCCGCAGCCACTTTTGACTATCTATAAATTCCTCTCGATGCTAAAAACAATGAAAAGGAGCGAACTAGACGAGCATACAAAAGTAGCCATTCTGACTAATGCGGACATCGTGTCTCTGCTTCCATTAACAGACAAAGAACTTTTTGAAGTCAGAGGCCTCGATTCTAGTACATTTTATAGTAGGTTGCATTCACTGTACGAAACACTCGGCATTCCTAATCGAACCAGTCTCGCACTTGCAAGCAAAAAAGCGGGTATCGAATTCAACACACCAAAGGTCCCAAAAGGTACTCACTTCACGCCAACCGAACGAAAGATCGCGCCATACTTACACCTTGAGTTTGCAGAGGTTGCAAAAATGCTCGGCTACAGCGAGGAAAGTGTGGAGCGTGTTTCAACTGGCCTTCGCGCAAAACTTGGTGCACAAAGTCGAACAGAGCTTGTACTGATGCTTGATACGGCCGACCTTCGTGAACCCGCGCCCAAGCCAAAAGAAGTAGAAGAGTTTACCGCATACGAGCTAAAGGTACTGCCATTTATCCAGCATGAAACGTCGGTCATTATGCAATTAACTGGGCTCACAAATAGCGGCGTACAGACTGCGCTGAATAAGGCGTTCAAACGTACGGGTACCAATTCACGTCAGGCTTTAGCGCTAAACTTATTAGAACGAGGTTTTCCGATAGCAATCGCGCCTCCGAAAGATTCACTAAATGCACTCTTTCATGAAAAGCAAATGGACGTGCTTAAAAATCTCCATCTCGAAAGACCAGAAGTTGCACGTTTAGGCGACATGACCGAAAATGCAGTTGCGTCGTTCATTTACGAAGCACAGCAAAAAACGGGCGCACGCACACAGATAGAGTTGCTCCTCATGGCGCACATCTACGATACAGGCGAGCGACGAGCAAAAGATGAACGAACGAAACACGAGAGACTCGCCGATAAACTAGGCTGGGGGACACTCAATGCCGAGCGTCTTAATGGGCTTCTTGAGATGCTCAATCCAAAACAGCAAACACTTATAAAAAGCTATTATTTGTCTGACGAAGAAATCACCTGGAGTACGATTGCTAAAGGATTGGGCATCGATACACACGTTGCGATAAGTACGGCGCATTATGGACTTCTTCGTATGAAGAACCGTTTCGACACTGACTCTGCGGCATAAGCACGATTGTACGGTACAATAAAGCCATGGAGATTCCCGAATCTAGCTTCATTACAGACTTACCGATTTATGATTATCACACAGCTATCACTGAAGCTGTTGATGCCAACCAAGTCACAATCATCACCGCCGAAACCGGTGCAGGCAAAAGCACCCAAGTACCGCAGTATCTTGCCGATCACGGCTATAGCAAAGTTATCGTCACCCAACCGCGTATCTTAGCTGCCAGGAACTTATCAAAACGTGTTCGCGAAGAGTGGGAAGCACGCACCCACGAAAACGCCGAGTACATCATCGGCTATCGTACAGCGCACGAACGCGACGACAATCCTGGCACACAAATCCTGTACTGTACCGACGGGTTACAATTGGTTCGCGAAATCACGGGTGCAGGCACAACTGATAATCAAGTCCTGATCCTCGATGAAGTCCACGAGTGGAATGAAAATATGGAAGTCTTAGTTGCGTGGGCGAAAAAACGTTGCCTTGAAGACTCAACCTTTAAAGTTGTGATTATGAGCGCAACCATTGATACCGCGCCACTGGCCGCATTCTTTAACACCACTGCGGTAATTACTGTTCCCGGACGAAGCTTCGCGGTAAAAAAGCGCCTCGGCTCGGACGTCATTGCGGAAATCTTAAACAAAATCGAAACGACGACCAGTAATATTCTGGTGTTCCTTCCTGGCAAATCGGAAATTCAAGACGTCACCGATGCGATTGCCAAGAAAGCATCGGCGGCTAATATCCCTGTCATTCCATTACACTCGCAACTGGAAGCAACCGCTCAACAAGAAGCCTTTGCAAACTATCCAAATGGCAAAATCATCCTGGCCACAAATATCGCCCAGACCAGCGTCACGATCGATGACATTGACGTCGTCATCGACAGTGGACTGGAACGACGTAGCGAAGTCCGAAACGGCGTTGAAGGTTTATTCATTGCACAGATCTCACAAGCCGATTCATTACAACGGGCTGGACGAGCTGGACGCACCAAAGAGGGGGAGTACATCCTCGCTCCATACGACGTCATGCCGTGTTTAAGATTTGAAGAACGACCTGAATATGGAACGCCGGAAATCCTCCGAAAACATATCGATCGACTTGTCCTGCGACTTGCAAACATCGGTATTGATATTGAGTCACTCGACTTTTATCACGACCCAAGCAAGGGCGCGATTCGTCGTGCAAAACAAACCCTGATTGCCCTTGGCGCGATTACCTACGCAGGTGATGTCACGAGTATCGGCCGCAAAATGGAGCATTACCCAGTTGAATCAAGTTATGCGCGCATGATCGTGGAATCAGAATTGTATGGTCACGAAGTCCAGACAAAACTGGCTGCTATTATTGCGATTCAAGAAGTTGGTGGCATCGCCAAAGGCGGTACCCGCTACACAGGTTGGCATAAGTACACGAAACAAAAACGATCAGACCTTTTAGCCCAGTACGATCTGTACTTAGCGCTACCGAACATCTATCCCGATGATTACGAAGACCTAGGTATCATCGGTAAAAACGTCATGAAAGCGCGTGAAGTCATGGAACGCCTTAGTAGCGACCTCGCCGACATTGACGTGGATGATTCCTTATTAACTCCAATAACGGACGACGAACAAAACTTCCTGATGCGCTGTATCGTGGCGGGACAAATCGACCAACTTTGGACGGTTGATGGCGATGGTAATGCGACGCACATTTCAGCCAAAGTAACCCGTGAATTATCCGCAACCACTGTCGTACGGAATCCAATGCTCATCTCAGGAACACCATTTGACCTGGAGGTCCCAACACGCGACGGCACGCTGCAAACACTCCACCTAGTGCAGGGGATTACGGCGGTAAATACTGAATGGTTGATCGACCTTGCCCCAGAACAATTCGCTACAAAACGGGGCAAAATGGTTTACGATCCACGATCTGGCAGCCTCGTGATCCGACAGCAAATTCGTGCTGGTAAACAAGTCTTTGAAGGCACTGGTATTCCTGTCACACAAAATACCAGGCAGAACCAAAAGTTCTTCCAAGAAGCGCTTGCAAAGTGGGTCTACGAACAATTAGAAAAAGAACGATACGCTTTAACCAGCTCACACAGCAAACGCATTCCGCAGGTACCATATCCACAAGTTCGTCGTTTGGTATCATCTCTTGCTAGTAACAGCATCAACCTTGAGTCGATCTCTCCAAGCAAACGTCAACAGTTATCCGAGTTATCGAAACTGGCCACACACTTCGGCGTCGACTTTATGAATCAAGTCGCCTCAACCTTCAGAAAAGAACATACGCCAGGACGGCATCACGCACATCGCGGATGGAAACCGGGGCATAAACAACGGGAATCAAAACGCGACAATCGTCGTCGATTCGAGTAAACGAAAAGAGCCATTATCTTTGCGTCGTCATATAAAAACACCGCTCATAAAAGCGGTGTTTTAGTGCATCTTTATTGTTAGAGTTTAATAACCCATACAAAGATGGCGGTTGCGATAAATCGCGCCACTGATCGTACTGCTCTCGGGCTAGTTTCTCTTTTGCTCGTCGCTTTTCTTCACGATCGATCATAGTGATCTCCTTGTTAATTATCGACCAGCCCTAGTTCGATAGAAAACCGCAAATCTGTTCGTGCTGTGGGCTAGCCAGCCAGACCGCAAGGCGGATTTATTTTCAAGATTATTATACAACATCCGTACGGCAATGAATATCCTTAAGCCAACAGATCATGGTACAATGAAAGCATAAGACGTAAGGAGGAACCATTACTCGAACTCACGCCAAACAAATGTGCCTTATACTCCTTGGAGGAGTCATCACTGCAGCCGGACTGCAGTTTTTTCTTTTGCCAAATCATCTGATAGATGGTGGAGTAACCGGTATATCTATCATCATCGCGCGCCTAACAGGACTACCGATTGGTCTATTCTTGCTCATTATTAATATTCCATTTGTCTGGCTAGGCTATAAGAAATTCGGTAGAACATTCGCGCTGTTGTCGTCTATCGGCATTGTGACGTTGGCGATTTTGACGTCATTCCATACACCACACGGACTGACAGACATTCCGATTCTAGGTGCTATTTTTGGTGGTATCGTCGTTGGGCTAGGAGTTGGTATCGTCGTTCGCTACGGAGGGATCATCGACGGAACCGATACGATTGCGCTCCTTATCGACCGCGTGACTGTCTTTTCGATCGGTGAAGCGATTCTCGTGATTAACGGCTTTATCATTATGTGTGGTGGACTAGTGTTTGGATGGGATTCGGCATTGTATTCACTGGTGGCTTATTTTGTCGCCCACAAAGCGATTGATATTACTGTTGAAGGTTTAAACGAATCACGAAGTCTTTGGATTGTGAGTATGCATGTTCGCGAAATTGGGAAAGTGATTAATGAGTTGATCGAAGAACCTGTGACGTACGTGAAAGAAAGTGACCCAAAGGACAAAGAACCGCACGGCGTGATGCTGGCGGTCATTACCAGGTTTGAAGAAGAGAAGGTCAAGAATGCAGCGCGCGAAATCGATGCGCACGCCTACATTGTGATTACCAGGGCGCATGAGGTGTTGGGGCGAGTGTCCGAGGGATCACTGTATCGAGAGGGGTCGTAAGTTAAGCGGTTCCGCCTACGCTTGCGCCTCCCGCCATAAAAGTAAAGAAAGGCCCGACAGCCATACTGTCGACGAGCCATCCTTAACAGGGGCGGGCTCTTTCCTTTTTTAAAAGTAGACTGTGCCGAGTATTTTTCGTTGGTAAGGATCTTGCTCGGGGAACATATCAACCAATGTGACTGAGTCAAACTTCACACTATCACCAACCTCAAGTCGGTCGTTCTTTTGAATCGTTGCGTGAGGTCCGAATCCTTCATTTGCAAATTCAGGATTATTGAATTGAACCCCGTAGTCCTTTAGCGCACTGACAATTTCATAATGAAGATCAAGGAGATCCTTCGTTCGATCGACTAAACGCACCGGAATATCTTTGTTTTCACCAAATAATGCATCTGCGATTACCTTAGCCTGCGAAACAGGATAAGAACCTAATTGCTTGCCTAGACTACCAATTAATTCGTTGGCATTTCCATCAATCGCGAACACTCCGGCTAAGGTTACATGAAGGGGCCAATCTTCCATAGAGAATGTATAGCCGTCTTGTTGCTCTTCAATAAAGTGAGCGATGATATATTTTTGAGTAAATTTCTGCATTATACATATTGTCTCAGTTATATCGAGAAAATAAAATAGAGTCCAAATGGACTCAATTTTACTTGGCTGGGGATGAGGGATTCGAACCCCCGAATGTCGGCACCAAAAGCCGATGCCTTACCACTTGGCGAATCCCCAATGTATGATTCGTGGAAAGAACTTAGTTATTTTACCATATTCAGACTGATTTGTACGTATTTTTTATCTGTTAAACCAGCTAAGGTGACTCCTGGCATAACATATTTATTTATACGTTTACTTCTCCGCTTATGCTTGATACAATAACGTCATATGGATAGGGTTAGGGAAAGAATTCGCGGATTTACGCTTATTGAGCTTATCGTTGTTATTGCGGTGATCGGAATTCTCGCCACTATTACTGTTGTTGGATTTGGTCGCTACCAAGGTGATACACGCGACGCTCGTCGTTCTTCAAGCGCCAGTGTGATCGCTGAAGCACTTGAAAAGTACTATGACCTGAACGGAGAGTACCCAAGTTGTGCCGCGATGTCTGCATCAGGAAGTATTGTTTCAAAGACTACGCTAAAGGGTGTCGATACAAATACATTAGTTGCACCTCAGGCCCCAAACGCCGACGTAACAAATGCGAACTCGATTAAATGTACGAGTTCAGGAAGTACGTTGACGACAAATGGCGTCGACTTTTTTGAATATCAAGGCGATGGTAGCCCAGAATGTGCCGCTTCTGGCTCTTGTTTAAGCTTTACACTGAAGTATAAAGACGAAACCGATGGACAGATCAAGACAATCACCAGCCGTCGTTCAACCAGCATTGCGACATCAGGTAATATCACGAACCTGACGGCGAACTCTACAAGCTTTACCTCGATTGGTCTCAACTGGAGTACCGTCACAAACACGGCTAGCTACGAAATCCAAGTGTCGACCAGTCCAACCTACAATACCAACGGATTTGTGACGATCCTTTCAACGAGTAGCAGCACGGTCAACAACGCGAGTATTACAGGCCTCACTGCCTCGACAACGTATTACTTCCTTGTTCGTCCAGTGTCTAGTACGGGCGAAAAAGGTGCGTGGTCCAACGAAGCGACGGCAACAACCAGGTCGCTCGCAACGCCGGTCGTCACTGCGAATGTCGATAGCGGTACGCAAATTACTATTTCTTGGCCAACAGTCACGTACGCGACAGCCTACAATATCCAACGAAGCACGAGTAGTACGTTCCCAGCAGACTCAACAACACAGTCAGCAAGTCAAACAGCTGGATCGGGTACACAAACAAAGACCTACACGGATGAAGCACCGGGACAGATTCATTGGTACCGTGTTGAAGCAACTGCTAGTTCAGGAGCTCAGGTGAGTGACTGGTCAACACCGGTACAAATGAGTCCAGCCGTTGTTCCTGCCGCCTTCACAATTACAAAGACTGACCCTCAATATAATATCGAACGTGTTACCTCAAACGCTGTCTGTACGGCCGGTACAGTCCCGTACTACCAATGGTTCAAGAATGGCGTTTACTGGACAGAGGGAAGTGGCGCAAGCTACCAAACCGTCGATGCCGTCTTCCCGCAATGGAACTACACTCTCAAGGTAACCAACAACACTCGCTGCCAAACAGCGACATACCAATCACCATACGTTGCTGCAAGTAACAGCGTCAGTCGTACGCTGACCGCACCAACGGCAAACATCTACAACGACCAATACCGATCAATGGGATGGGACTGGACCTGTCCTTCAGGAACAACGTCATATACCTACTCGTGGCACATCACAGGGAACGTTAATAAATCTGGATCAGGGTCTGGTGGCGCATCGACCAGCGGAAATGGCCGTTACACCAATACTAGCATTGCTTGGGGAAGCGGTCGTGGATACCTGACTATCAACTGTAGCGCAGGGGCGCCATACGGATGGGGTACCATCAGCGCCAGCGGACAGGGTGGATTCGGACCTGGCTGTTTACCAATGACAGGAAGCTGCCCACCATAACCAAATGGGGAAATATACTATGGATAACGATAATTTAGATGATCTCAAAGCTCAGTATGAGCACCCGGTAATAAAGAAGAAGTCTTTCAAAGGACGTGCTATTCTTCTTGCCGCCTTGGTGGTGATTGTATCTGCAGGACTTGCTGTTGGTGGACTTGTCTTCTTTAAAGGCAAGACGAGTGACACAGTAACGGCACCTGGTGCGACAACGGTCGCCGGTCCAAAACCAAGCGATATCATTGATAAGATCGCAGCTGATCCGGCGATTAATGACGCAAAAGGGTATACGCTTTTCCGCGCTAGTAGCGATAGTACTGACGTGACGTCGGATACAAGTTCAGTCATCTTCCCGCACAGTGGCTACTCGTACATCACGAATATCGCCCCTGAAGATGGATTGAAGTTCTCGCTTGCCTCTGATGGGACATCGAACAAAACTGCTATGACGGATATCATTCAAAAAGCACTCGCTGCCGCCTCATACGTGGAAACAAAGCAAGATACGTCAGCCCTCAGTGCCTACAAAACAACGACATATGTAAATGGTGGCACGGTCTGTCAACTTGTCGACTACGTTAATGCACTACTGACTGGGTTTGAGCAAAGTATCCTTTGTGCATCGAGCGCCTCATTACAGACTTCATATGCCAACGTGACGGCACAGCTCAACAAAGCTGACCCAGCGCTTGCAGGAACAGCAAAAGTTGTCACACAATCGACCGTGACAGGCGGCACAAAGAAACTTCTTACATTATCCGTACAGACGAACGGTTCAAGTGACGTCACGAACTATTACTTTGCAACACTCGACACAGGGTACGGATACATCGGCAAGCGAGCAACGCCATCAGTCGATAACGCGGATAGTTACAAGATTTCTGACGAACTCCAAAAGAGTATCTCGGACACAAAGTGGGGGACATTCCTCACCGACAATATCAAGTAAATCTTAACTTGTTTTAATACGACGATACGTAAACTTAGCATTCTGGCGCCATTGGCCTGAACTATCGCTATCATATTGATAGATGACGCCAGCCTTCACTTCGCTAATCAAAATAAGTGCAGGGCTATACGGTGTCAACGTGCGATAAAACGCAATATCTTGTTGATTAATATGACCACGGCCAGGGAAAATCTCGCGAAACTTTTCAGTCCCAATTTCATCGAAGTAGTGGGGGCGATTCTTTGGTGGCATGTAGAGTTCAGCCTTCAGTCCAACCCGTGAAACAATCTTTTGGACGTCAGATAAGAGTAGTTTTGATTGCGCATCGATATACAGAAAAAGTTGCTTCTTTTTGGTCAAGAAAAGTGTCGCCTCTGCCGTACGACTGACAGGAAAGGTGCGAGCAATAACGGAGTCGATCTCGGTAATGACGCCGAATTGAGCCTTGATGCTTTTCTCAAGGGCAAAGTCATGGTACACCTGTTCGTTCATGGGTGCCATTGTACCACCTCTGGAGGCGCTTGCACAAATCAAGGGGTATGACTGAGGTGTAACACTCATATCTACAGTGTTATAATGAACCGTAATGGATTTTGAGAAGCGATACCAGCAGCTCAACACTGCACAAAAACAAGCGGTAGATCTTATCGAGGGACCAGTCATGGTGATTGCCGGACCTGGAACGGGAAAGACCGAGCTTTTAAGTGTCCGCGTTGCTAATATCCTCAAGAAAACGGACACGTTACCTGAAAATATTCTGTGTTTAACTTTCACGGAAAGTGGCGCAGCGGCAATGCGCGAACGTCTTATTGGAATCGTCGGAAAAGATGCGTATAAAGTTGCCATTCACACCTTCCATGGATTCGGTACTGAAACGATTAATCAAAACCGCGAATTCTTTTATCGTGGTGCACTGTTCCAGCCAGCCGATGATGTCAACCGTTACGAAATTCTGCGCGCTATTTTTGATAGCCTTGAATACAAGAACCCGCTTGCTAGTACGATGAACGGCGAATACACTCACCAAGCTGATGCAGCCCGAGTTATCTCAGAACTAAAACGAAGTGGTTTAACAAGCGACGAGCTCCTCGCGATTCTTGACGAAAGTGAAGCCGCAATTGATTATGCAGAGCGCTTGATTGTTCCGCACATCGTCGGTACCGTCAGTAAAACGACACACGAAAAACTTGGCACGGTGATGCCCGAACTACAAAAACGAGCCGACGAAGCAGCAACGTTATTTGAAGTTTTGCCACTGATTCGAGTTATTACAGACGCACTGTCGATCACTCTCGAACAGGCAGCAAATGATCACCCGACGAAGCCTATCACTGCATGGAAAAAGAAATGGTTTGTAAAAAATGAAAAAGGCGACTACATTTTTAAATCCCGCGCACAGTTGGTGAAACTACGCGCGCTTGCCTACATTTATTTTGAATACCTCAGCCACATGGAACAAGAAGGCCTCTTTGATTACGATGATATGATCTTGCAAGTCGTACATGCGATGGAAGTCCACGATGATTTGCGATTTAACTTACAAGAAAAATATCTGTACATCATGGTCGACGAATTCCAAGATACCAACTTGGCGCAGACCCGTATTCTTCACAGTTTGACGTCAAACCCAGTGAATGAAGGCAAGCCAAACTTAATGGTAGTTGGTGACGACGACCAAGCGATCTATAGTTTTCAGGGCGCTGATATCAGTAACATCCTCGAGTTCCAAGAATCGTATCCAGCCGTGCAACGCGTCGTCCTGACTGATAATTATCGATCAGGTGACGACGTGATTTCTAGGGCTCGTTCAGTCATCGTGCAAGGCAACGATCGCCTTGAAAGTATATACGAAGATATTAATAAACAGCTCACAGGCAACAAGGGTATTTCGGGTGAAGTCGAGCTGTACAAAGCCGAGTCAATCGATCACGAGCGACACTGGATCGTTGATAGTATTGCAACAGAAATCAAAAGTGGCGTCTCGCCAAATGATATCGTCGTCTTAACTCGTCAACATAAAGAAATTCAAAACTTATTACCATATTTCTACCGCTCGGGCATTGCCGTTAACTACGAACGTCAAGAAAACGTTTTGGATCAACCACCGATCATTGTTATCGAACAACTCAGTCGAGTGATCGTTGCGCTTGGAAAAGGTCAGCACGATCTTGCAAACTCATTGCTCCCGGAGCTATTGGCACATCCTGCATGGAAAATTAGCCCAATTGAACTATGGCAACTCAGCACCGACGCCTATACTGCACGTAAACATTGGCTAGACATCATGGCGACAACGCCACGTTTCCTCGATATCCATAGTTGGTTGATCGAACTGGCGGCACTATCGCAGTACACGCCACTTGAACCAATGATCGATCGTATGATTGGCAAAGTTGAAGACACTGTCGTGCCGGCAAAAAATAGTCCTTTCTACGAATATTTCTTTGGCCAAGAACGACTGGATGAGAATCCTTCTGAGTATTTGGACTTTCTCGCCGCACTGCGAACCATCCGTTCAAAACTACGCGAATACCACAATAAAGACACTCTAACCGTCGAATCGTACCTCGGCTTTGTTGAGCTGCATCGTCGCATCGGCACGACGCTGTCCGTCTCGCACCTTGCTGATACACAATCAGTCGCCGTCAATCTGATGACTGCCCACAAGTCGAAGGGGCTGGAATTCGAAACCGTCTATATCTTCAATAGCGTGGATAATATCTGGGGCGAAAAGGCCAGGGGCATGAGTCGCAACATTGGTTATCCCGAAAATCTTCCACTGGCCAATGCGGGTGATTCTGCCGATGAAAGATTACGTCTCTTCTACGTTGCGATGACTCGTGCCAAAACAAAACTTCGCATTAGTTTTAGCGCATCAGACGATAAGGACAAGCAAACACTTATCGCTAGTTTCCTTAGTGACGCTGACCTTGAACCAATTTCGATTGCACCATCAAATGAGGCCGACCGTGTCGTATCCGCTGAACTTGCCTGGTACGAACCACTCACCACGCCAACAGCCGACCTTATCGAGCTTTTAAAGCCGTCTCTCGAGAATTACAAGCTCAGTGCGACACATTTGAACAATTTCCTTGATGTCACGCATGGCGGGCCTCAGATGTTCTTGCTGGGCAATCTTTTGCATTTCCCGTCGACCAAATCGCCAGCTGCATCATATGGAACCGCTATTCACGCGACATTACAGCAAGCGCACATTCACGTCGTCGCAACGGGTGAGAAAAAACCGCTTGAAGATATCCTTCACGATTTCGAAACAAACCTGACAAATGAACGCTTGAATCCGCTTGATTATGCAACCTATCACCAAAAGGGAAGTGAGCAACTACAAGTATTCCTCTCGCAAAAATACGATACATTTACGAATACGCAAAAGACCGAGCTCAACTTTTCCAGCCAAGAAGTCTACCTTGATGACGCACATTTAACAGGTATGATCGACGTCGCTGATATCGACAAGTCAGAAAAAACGATGATCGTCACTGATTACAAAACAGGGAAAGCGGTCGCCAGCTGGAAGACAACTACCGAATACGACAAGATTAAACTCCACAAGTATCGCCAACAACTGCTGTTCTACAAACTTCTTGTCGAACGATCCCGCGATTATAGCAACTACACGGTTACCGAAGGGCGGCTTGAGTTCATCGAACCAAACCGTTCGAATGAAATTAGCACCCTTGATATGGCGTTCGATAAGGAAGAACTGGCCCGTTTTGCGGAACTCATCGGTAAAGTCTGGAAGCATATTATTGCACTCGATCTGCCAGATACCTCAAGCTACGAACCGACCTATCGCGGGCTTCTCGATTTCGAGCAGGACTTGCTTGACGATCGTATCTAATACCCCTTTGAGGGTATTGACTCTAAGGGGTAAAAAGTGCTATAATAAGTATTAGCACTGGGTGAGGACGTGAGACATTGACAGAGATAGTGAAATAGTTCCGGCAGCTGGCGCGCGATGCCCTCCGGAACTGTGGTCCCGTCCCTCCCTTTCAGTCAGATGTCAGATGTCCTGACCCATCTGTTTCCTGATCGATCGAATAACACACTTCAACCGAACTTGCAGAGTACTGCGGGGGCGGCTTCCCAAGTGTGTGGTAGGGGCGGGGCCGCCCAAAGCGTCCATCCATCCAACAACGACCAACCTTAGGAGTTGATCACATGGCACCCGCTGCCGATACATCGAGCACGGCCGGCACGAAACACTGCAAGGGCTGTTGCCCGAACATGCCTCACGGAGACACATTCTCCCCAGGCAAGAAGCTCAACTGTAGCAAGTGCAGCCTCAAACTGTCTTCTGCAGGTGAGCCGACCGATCATCTCCCGGGTTGCGACAAGCGACCCAGAGGCTGAAAGGCACGAGTGGATGGGGCAAAAAATCACTATCTCTGTCCGCTCAACCTACCCATAACTCGTTTATGAGTAGATTGAGCGTTTTTGATTTAAAGACACGCATGAGATAATAAGCACCGCAATGAAAAACTTCTGGCAAGACCTCCCAAAACCATTCTTCATCTTGGCTCCTATGGAAGCCGTCACCGACGTCGTTTTTCGTCATGTCGTCGAGGCAGCCGGTGGACCGGATGTCTACTTTACCGAATTCGCGAATGCAGCCAGTTATTTTAGCGAAAAAGGCCGCGCCAGTACTCGTGGTCGCTTGGCCTTTACTGACGACGAGCACCCAATGGTCGCCCAAATTTGGGGAACGAGTCCTGAATACTTCGAATTTATGGCAAATGGGCTCGCCGAACAAGGATTTGCGGGTATCGATATTAATATGGGCTGTCCTGCCAAGGATGTCATCAAGACGGGGGCGGGAAGTGGCCTTATTCGTGATCCAGAGCGCGCTGCAGAGCTGATAGCGGCTGCCAAGAAATCTGGCCTACCTGTCAGTGTAAAGACTCGCCTGGGTGATCTGAAGACAGAAGAGTGGACCGCATGGCTGACTCATATTCTGAAACAGGACGTCGTGAACCTCACGATTCACTTACGAACTCGAAAAGAGATGAGCAAAGTCCCGGCGCACTTCGAACTGATTCATGACATTAAAAAACTGCGTGACGAGATTGCGCCACAGACGTTACTGACGATTAACGGCGATATTCGTGATCGCGAACACGGCATTGAGCTGGTTAAAGGATACGGCATTGATGGCGTCATGATTGGCCGCGGTGTCTTTAGTGATCCTTTTGCCTTTGCGAAAGAAAAAAAAGAACGGACACGTGAAGAATTGATCGGCCTTCTGAATATGCAACTAGATTTATTTGATAAGTATTCAGCCGAATTAGAGCCACGGAAATTCGATCCTTTGAAACGATTCTTTAAGATCTATGTGCGGAACTTTGACGGAGCATCCGAGCTTCGCGAGAAAATGATGCATACAAAAAGCACCGATGAGGTGCGTGAATTACTAGGGAAATAAGCAAAGACCCTTGAAGTGCGAACCCGACGAGCGGGACAACACGGGCATCACGCCCGGTCGTCCCGCTCGTCCTGGTTGTCGTAGACAGTGTTCGCCAGCTCGGCGAGCTGTTCCATCATGACATCGGTCACGAGGCGAGCGCCTTCCGCATCCGACAACTTCTCAGTTCTCGTCTGCCGAATCTTCTCGAGCTCGGCTCGCGGATCGAACACACCAAGATGAATCGACCGCTCCGCGTCAGGCGCAGTATTCATCATTCCGCGAAGCCCCGCCAACACGATCAGCGAGTTGGCCAGTAGCGCGATTCGCACCGCGCCGGCTTTACCCCTATGTAGTGCAGGGTCGTAGAACCGCGTCGACTCGGGGAAGATCAGAATGGGGAATCCCTTTCTAAGCTCCTCGACCGACGGACCGATGACATCGGCAGCGCGTCCGTCTTTACGAAAAACCGGAATTCCTCCAGCCTTCGTAAAGATCCAGCCAAAGACTGGAATCGCGAACAGCGAGGCCTTCGCCATGATGTGGTACTCGTACTCCTGCAGATGCGCAGGGACGATCACCGTCTCTTTTCCAGTCTTGTGCGGTCCAACAACGAGCACGTACGCCTCATTAGGAATTTGGTCGCGCCCAACGACTTTCGTCGGCCAACGCTTTCGAGCGTACAGCCCAAGCGTGCCAGTGCGAAGGAACCAGTTCAGGTTCTTCTTGAACTTCATATCCACCCCCTTCAGGGGTCTTTGCTGTGATATATCGCAGTTACGACATACTCACCGATAGTACGACGCTTAAGGGGTGAGTGCAACCATAATCACTACCGTCGTTTGTGTCGACGTAAACCAGCAACTTGTAATCGAACCGTGTGACGATCAATAAGTTCTTTGGCGTGATCAATATCAACCTGGTTCTTGGCTTCGGCTTTTAGCGTCAGCGCACGATCAAGTGCCGCCTGAGATTCAGCTTCAATAATATCATCACCGTGATCAGCTTCATCAACCAGAACACGAACGGCTGTTTGATTCACTTCAATCACACCACCACTGATCGCAAAGAACTCGCGAGCATCGTCAGGATCACCTTTTTTGTAACGAACGGCAAGTGCACCAGGAATGGCCACTGAAACAAGTGGTTCATGTCCCGGGAATACACTAATAGGACCAGCGGCAGTTGGCGCACTGATTTCGTAGATCTCTTGATCGATCGCGATGCCAGTTAGGGTAATCAGTTGCAAATGCATTGACTAAACTTTCTTTGCCTTTTCAGACAATGGGCCAGCAGCCATGTAGAACCATTCTTCTGGCTGTTCGTCGTATTTACCCGCAAGGATGTCGCTAAAGTCACGAATAGTGTCTTCGATCTTGATGTACTGACCCTTATTACCGGTGTATTTTTCAGCAACAAAGAACGGTTGTGAGAGGTAGCGTTGCACACGACGAGCACGAGCAACAGTTTGCTTTTGATCGTCAGAAAGTTCTTCCATACCAAGAATAGCGATGATGTCCTGAAGTTCCTTGTACTGTTGCAGGACACGCTGTACTTCACGAGCGACACGGTAGTGTTCCTCACCAACAATTTCTGGATCAAGGCTAGTTGAGCTTGAAGCTAGGACGTCAACAGCAGGGTAGATACCAATTTCCGTTAGCGCACGGTTCATAACGATCGTCGCATCAAGGTGGGCGAAGGTTGCAGCAGGTGCTGGGTCAGTAAGGTCGTCCGCTGGCACGAAGACTGCTTGGACAGAGGTAATTGAACCTTTTTTCGTTGATGTAATACGTTCTTGAAGTTCACCCATTTCCTCTTGGAGGTTTGGTTGATATCCCACGGCTGAAGGAAGACGACCGAGAAGGGCAGAAACTTCTGCACCGGCTTGAGTAAATCGGAAGATGTTATCGATAAACAGAAGGACATCTTTTCCATCGTCACGGAAGGCTTCTGCCATCGCAAGTCCAGAAAGCGCCACGCGAAGACGAGCTCCAGGTGGTTCATTCATCTGACCAAAGACAAGGCTGGTCTTTTCAAGGACGCCCGCTTCTTTCATTTCGTAGTAAAGGTCGTTACCTTCACGAGTACGCTCACCAACACCGGCAAAGACAGAGTTACCGCTGTGGAACTTGGCGATGTTATTAATTAGCTCGGTGATAAGGACGGTCTTACCAACCCCTGCACCGGCGAAGAGGCCGGCTTTACCACCCTTAATTAGTGGGGCGATAAGGTCAACAACTTTAATGCCTGTTTCGAGGACTTCAGATTTGTTGGCTTGTTCGTCAAGAGAAGGAGCTTGGCGGTGAATAGAAGCAAGTGTCGGGTTCACGAGGGCTGGCTGACCATCGATCACTTCGCCGATCACGTTGAACATACGTCCTTGTGTCATGTCACCAACAGGAACACTGATTGGCGCACCCGTTGCGATGACGTCGTCACCACGACGAAGTCCGTCAGTACTTGAAAGTGCGATCGCACGAACCGTATTTTCGCTAAGGTGTTGAGCAACCTCAAAGGTCATCTTTCGTTTGTCGCTGTTGATAATAAGTGCATCGTTGATTGCAGGTAGTTCACCTGCAAACTGGACGTCAACGACGACTCCAACGATTTGTATAATTTTTCCTGTATTCTTAGCCATTATTTTCTCCTTATTCACTTAATGCCTCAACGCCGCCGGAAATCTCTGCAAGTTCCTGGGTAATCGCGCTTTGGCGGGCCTTATTCATTTCTAATGTTAAATCGTCTATCAAATCAGATGCATTGTCAGACGCATTCTTCATCGCAATCATACGCATGCTGTGTTCACTGGCGCGTGCATCCAGTAACGCCTGAAATAGCTGCGCACCAACAAGACGGTAGGTCACACTGTCAAGCACTTCGGCCGTTCCTGGCTCGTACGTCACATCGTTTGAAGGAGTTGGCTGAAGGGTGTCATCAAATCCAGCGGGAAGCACGCGCATAACTTTTGCTTCCTGTGCAATACTGCTAATGAAGTCGGTATAGATCACATCAACAGCATCGACTTCGCCAGCCGTAAAGTGATTTTTAGCGGTATCAAGAATCGCTCGTAGCTCGCTGCCATCCGGCTGATCTGGAAGTTCTTCGTAAGCACCTATCACCTCGGTATCTTTAAGCCGTGCGGCCAGCTGAGAAGCTTTTCGTCCAACAGTGATCGTCTTATTTTTAATACCCGCTTTGTCGTCAGCTTTTAACTCACCGACATATATTTTCGTAATGTTGCTATTGTACGCACCAGCAAGTCCCTTGTCAGATGCAATCACAATCATCAAGCGATTCTTGATGGGACGTTGCGCAAACAGAGGGTGACTTTTCACCGATGTGCGAGTCGCAAGTCCAGCGAGTAGTTCACGAGCCGCTTCCGTGTACGGCGCAGATGCTTTGGTTGCTTCCTGCGCACGACGCATTTTACTGGCTGCAACCAACTGCATCGCCTTGGTAATCTGGCGAGTACTTTTCACGCTTCGAATGCGTGACTTTAATAGTTGCGTTCCAGCCATGTATTAGCCCGTGAAGCCTTTCGCAGCTGAACGAGCAGCGGTCTCGATAATCTTGTTCATCGCGTCATCAGGCTTGCCACCCTTATCAAGGGTTTCCATGTCCTTTTTGTGTTCTGCCCATAGTTTCGTAAGGAGTGCAGACTGTGCATCCTTAATTCTTGCTGCAGAGACGGTGTCAAAGAACCCATTAGTCACCGCGGCAATACTAGCGACTTGTTCCCAAATCGCGGCAGGCTTATATTGGTGCTGCTTCAAAAGTTCAGTCAAACGTTGTCCACGATCAATCTGCTTCTTGGTCGCTTCGTCAAGATCTGAACCAAATTGCGCAAAGCTGGCAAGTTCGCGGAACTGAGAAAGGCCGAGCTTCAAGTGACTTGAAACTGATTTCACAGCCGCAGTTTGGGCTGCACCACCAACACGAGACACAGACAGACCAGCAGAGATCGCTGGACGAATACCCTGGTAGAACAAGTCTGTTTCGAGGAAGATCTGACCGTCGGTGATAGAAATCACGTTAGTTGGAATGTAGGCGCTAATGTCACCAGCCTGAGTTTCGATGATCGGAAGGGCAGTCAAAGATCCACCACCAAGTTCGTCGGATAGTTTCGCAGATCGCTCAAGAAGGCGAGAGTGAAGATAGAAGACGTCACCTGGATACGCTTCACGTCCTGGTGGACGACGAAGAAGCAGTGACATTTGACGATAGGCGACTGCGTGCTTCGTCAAGTCATCGTAAATCATCAGTGCGTGCTGAGAGTTGTCGCGGAAGTACTCACCCATAGCAGTTGCGGCATACGGCGCGAGGTAGAGGAGTGACGCAGGATCAGACGGGCTAGTGGCAACGATAATCGTTTGATCCATCACGCCTTCTTGCTTCAAACGTTCAACAAGACGAGCGATCTTTGAGAATTTCTGACCGATCGCAACATAGACGTTAACGACACCAGTGTTTTGCTTGGCTTGGTTAATCATCGTGTCGATAGCAATGGCTGTTTTACCAGTTTGGCGGTCACCAATAATAAGCTCACGCTGACCACGGCCAATAGGGAACATCGCATCGATGGCCATAATACCTGTCATCAAAGGTTCAAAGACTGACTTACGACCCATGACGCCAATTGCTTCACGTTCGACAAGGCCAGTTTGCTTCGCTTTAATTGCAGGACCACCGTCAAGTGCGTGACCGAGTGGGTCCACGACGCGACCAAGCAGTTCAGGGCCAACCGGAACTTCAAGTACAGTTCCTTTGAGGCGAACAGTCTGTCCAGCTTTCACCGCTGCGTCATCACCAAGCAGCACAGCACCAATTTCGTCTTCAAGAAGGTTCAATGCAAAGGCCTCAACAATCCCGTTAGGAGTTTCGATGTTCAAAACCTCACTGTAGCCAGCACTGCGGAGGCCATGAATCCACGCCACGCCATCGCCAATACGAGTAATGACGCCAACTTCATCGAGTTGTTTTTTAGTATCTAGGTTTTCGATCGCATTACGCAGATCGTTTGATAGGTCAGTAATTGATAGTTCGCTCATAAATATAATTCCTTTAAACTTTCTTGAATCTGGTCTTTAGTACGGTCAGTTGGCGGGCAATTGTCTGATCAAGTTCACGGCCGGGAACACTGATTTTGACGCCGCCAAGCACGGCCGGTTCAACCATGCTTGAAAGTGACACTTGGGTTGCTTTGGTCGCTTTCTTTACAAATGCTTCGAGTGCTTTTTTCGTTTCAGCACTTAGATCAAAAGCTGAAACAATATTCGTTCGGACATAGCCTTTCTCGGCGAGGTAGTACTCGATGTCGCGGACAATCAGGTCGAGTTCTTTTGTGCGCTGCGTATCGATAAGAAACGCAGCCAACTCGGTCAGCAATGCTTTTTTCGAAGGCGTTCCTTCGATCAAGTTTGTCGCGACATACTCAGCAATGCTGCGGCGTGAAAGGCGGGTCATTACTTGCTCCTGCTTTCAGAAGAAGAAACCGCAGACGCAATTAATTCAGCGTCGGCTTTTTTATCAAGCTTCTTGCCTATGATCTTTTCAGTTGCAAGCCCAACGAGTTCAAGCGTGTCATTGTAAAGGACCTTTCGGGCATTCACCACATCTTTATCAAGTTGTTCGTGTGCATCTTGGGCAATTCGTTCAGCCAATTTTCGTGACTTTTCTTCAGTCGTACTAACAATTTCGGCAGATTCGAGTTTTGCAGTACTAATGATCTCGCTGGCTTCCTTGCGGGCTTCTGCAAGTAGTTCAGCAACAGCTTCTTTGTTTGTCTCGGCAGACTTTTGCGCTTCAGCAGTAGCTTTTGCCGCCGCTTCGATGCCAGCTTGGCGCTCGTCGACAGACTTCATAAGCCATGGATAGACGTACTTACCGAGAAGAAACACCAATAACAAGAAAGCAACAATCTGAATAATCAGGTTATGCCAATCAATACCAAGGCTGGTAAAGATGTTCGTTGTTGCTGCTAATTGTGTTAACTCTTGCACAAAAACTCCTAACTAATGAACTTCGCAATAATTGCGACGATGATACCAATGAAGGCCAATGAGTCGGCGAACACGATACCAAGGATCATGAGTGTACGAATTTCTGCGAGCTTTTCTGGGTTACGTCCAAATGCGTTCAACGCACCGCTGGCCGTAATACCAATACCGATTGCTGCACCAAGTGCTGGTAGGGCATACCCGAGTACAAATGCTAATTTATCCATATATTTCTCCTTATTCTAATTTCTTTGAATTACTTTAATTATAGCATTCTTCATGCTGGCTGCTTATCCTCACCAGGAGCGTGCTCCTCGTGCGTGACGGCTAAAGAGGTAAAGATAAGCGTCAACACAAAGAACACATACGCCTGGATAAAGCCAATGAATAGCTCGAACAGCATAAAGAACGGCAACACGATACTTGCGATATAGCTCGTCAGGAGCAAGATCACAATCAACAAAATTTCACCCGCAAATGCGTTTCCGAATAATCGAAGCGCCAAGGCAACACCACGGCTAAACTCACCGATAATCTCGAGTGCGCCTTCGAAAGCACCAACTGGATTTTTGAGTGGGTTACGGATATAGCGCTTCGCGTTACCGAAGACACCAAGATATTTCACTGCATACATTTGGACCGTTACGAAAGTGATGATCGCAAGCGCGAGGGTGAAGTTGAGGTCAGCCGCTGAACTACGAAGAATCGGTATCCCGTTTACTTTAATCGAGTCAAGGCCGGGTAAAACGCTAAGCCAATAGTTGAACATAACGACAAAGAAGATCGTAATTGCTAATGGCGTCATCTTCTTGGCAAGTTTCTTATCGGGAATAATATCATTGATCTGATTCAAGAGCCCTTCGAATACCCACTGGACCAAGCCGATAAAACGATTGTACTTGCCACGTTTCACGCTCAGTGCAACGTATACCAATATTGCCACAGTGATGATAACGCCAACAAGTCCCGTCAAAAATGCATTGGTGACATTAAACCCAAAGACAGTAAAAAGTGTCTCGGCGCCAATACTGACCTGGAGATCAAAAGCTGCAAATTGTGAAATCATTATTTATTCAGCGCCTTAAATTGTTTCTTAATAAGTAATATAGACAATGCGACTCCAAGCACCAGTCCAACAATCATAATAAATGGTGTCGTGTGCCACGCATGGTCAAGGATGAGGCCCAGCACTGTACCAACGATACCAGGTACTAGTGTTCGCCACGTAGCATCCAAGGCAGTAGTAGCTAACAAAAAGACGGCTTGCGTTGTCGTTTTTGTCTTCATTGGTTGTGGAGACTCACCCATATAGGTCTCATTGTAACAGAGGCTAGGCGAGCTGTACAGGGGAGCGGTTGCTCTGGAAGTATCTAGTTTACTGCAAAATGAGTTGAGGATTTCTAGTGAGATAGTCGGGACTTGCGTAGCCACCATTTGATCCGAACAGAGAATATCGAACATATATAATGCCTGGCCCGCCAGAAAACCCACAAAGCGTACTAGTGCTCCATGTGTTCACAGGATATGGTTGCGCACACCCATTAGAAGTGTACCCTGCAGTATTGGCAACCGGCGTCACACCATCACCCGCATAGTAAGAAATGGAGTAGTGATAAGCCGCATTTGGAGTAAACGGAGCGTAGGTTGCTTGATTTGACGAATAAAAGTCGCCTCCAATAGTAATACTTGCCGGGCTGTCTACGCGCATAAGTGGAGAAGTAGCACTTCCGCCTGCAGGAATCGTTACCTGTCCAGTTCCGGAAGCATAAGTAGCACCTCCCGCGAGCGTCCACTGACTATAAGCGGCTGCGAGGTTCACGTTACGCGCAACGGCAGACGAAAAGATACTCGTCACAGTAAATGTTCCAGGGCCATAGAAGAGGTAGGTAGTGAATCCAGGTGTAGATGAGGAAAAATTATTATAGGACCCACTCACTGTCGCAGTCAGACTTCCAGAAGGATAGGAGATAATAACCGTTCCACTTCCGCCATTTCCACCGTAGTTGTTTGAGTTGTAGTGGCTTCCGCCGCCGCCACCACCACCAGTTACAATACCGCCGTTACCGCCAGGTTTGTTCGTCTGCGCAACCTGCACACCGCCACCACCCGGTGAACCTGGATTGATTCCTGATCCACCAGTCGTCACACCAACAGCACCACCGCCACCGCCACCGGCACCACCATTACCCCCAATAGGGGTGTAACCCGAACCGCCACCACCACCGCCCCAGAAGTACGCAGTACCAAGGATATTATTCGATACACCAACACCACCAGTAGCGGGGTTAGTCGCACCACCACCGCCGGCACCACCACCGCCAGTAGGGTAGTAACACCCGACTGAGGTAGAGCTTCCATTTCCTAAGCCAATCACAATTCCAGCCCGAAGCAGCTGGTTACAGCCCGCACTACCACCGGCTGACGCGCCCGCTCCCGGAGGGGAAGTATTCGTTGAATATTCCGATCCACCGCCACCACCACCTAGCGCACGGATTGAAGGAGCTGGTGATCCAGTTGGTGCAGAAAATACCGAGTTGCCACCATTCACTCCTCGTGCAGCGCCAATTCCGGCCGCAGCACCCGTGCCGCCACCGCCAACAGTAATCGGATACGTACCCGTTGAAAGAGGGAAGGCTGCGTTATAAACGACAGCACCGCCACCGCCACCGCCACCCATATCAGAGCCACCGCCACCGCCACCACCGACGACAAGCACCTTTGCATTAGAGGTCGGCTGGACCGCAGGAGTGGGGGTGTAGCTTGAATCATACGAATATGGCTCGACAGTCGACGAAGACCAACTTGTTGTCGAATCCCAGTTTGGGCTACTGCGGGAGACAACCGTATTAGTCGTTAGGTCTGTAGCGGCAAATATAAATGCCCCTACGTTTCCGCTTGGTGCATTATACAAACGCACTCCGAACGTATGCGTCCCTGGTTGAAGACTAATTGATTTCGAATTCAATCCACTTCCCGATACAGGACTGAAAACAAGCGCCCCGTCGAGATAAATATTACACTGATCATCACAATATTCCGAAAGTCGAATCGTCGTCGCAGTTGCGGTCGTGAATGGTTGAGGGTCCCTGAACCATGCATACGCATCACCGGGACGATTAGTTCCGCCTGTACTATATTGCGTCGAAATATACTCAGCTACGGCATCGCCAGAAACACTCGTCCAGTTTGCAGGAGCACCCCCCCAGGGTAGGGCTGTATTGTTCCAAATACCAAAGTCGGTAACTTGTTGCCATGCTCCAGGAGTCTCGTCGTAATTACCGGTTGAGTAGTGAGTCGGGTCACCCGTAACGACACGCCACGACGTATCGGATACGACTGTCGGAACGGTAGCGCCACTTCTAACGAGCGCTGCAGTGAAGTCAGATGTCCGCGGAAGGTACGTGTCGTTTGTCAGTTCAACTACCATCGTGTGACAGCCAGCAGTCAGCACGGTTTGTGTCGAAGCATCCGAACCAGCGGTTGTCGAAACCATATTTCCATCAATATAGGTTGCTGCAATGTCCTGCGCACTCGACGTATAGACATCGAGGTTGTAGGTCGCATCAACACTCGCATTAAAGTCTTTCCTATAATAGACGACCCCTGCATTCAAAGCCGTATTAGCTAAGCTAATTGTCTGTGCGGCTGAAGACGCAGCCAGCGAATCTTGTCCAGTCGTCTTGACCGCAGCCGACCATCCACGAGCACTCGTTGCATTACCCGAACACAGGTCAGGAACAACCGCATTTTGGACGCCTGGCTGCTTGTATGTTCGCCAGACAGCACCATTTGATTGACGTGTAATTTCAACATATCCAGTATTAGGAATTGTCACCGCTCGGCCCTGACTATCAACAGTTGGCTTCCCGACACTAAATGAGCTTCTGACGTTATCATTAACCGTCACCGAACATCTTGGATCCGATGGACAGCTCGTACTACCCGTAGAGGTCACATTGAAAGTACCACTTGAGGTAAACTTATGAATTTCATTACCACCCGACGTCGTAACCGTACCGCCTGTTGCCGTAATGCCACTATCGGTAGGGAAAGAGATCACGACGATACCAGTACCACCGGCGCCACCAGAACCACCAGCATAGTCCCAACCGCCGCCACCACCAGAACCAGTGTTTGCCGCACCCGCGGTACCGTTTTTCGCACCAGTACCGCCACCACCAAGACCACCAGCACCACCATTACCGCCACCACCACCAGCTGCATAATAGATATAAGATCCAGTGATATTATTCTGATAGCCACCGCCACCAGGACCACCTACATTTGCAGTACCGCTTGTCCCACCAGCACCGCCCGCGCCGCCGCCACCACCAGCATTCGAAAGGCCAGCATTACCTGACGAGCCACTAGTTCCCTGACTTGCAACCCCGGTTCCACCTGCAGTCGAACCAATATATGTTTGACCGCCACCGCCCGAACCACCGTTAAGCCCTGCGCCACCGATAGACCCATTTGAATAGCCACCGCCACCGCCACCGACGGCAGTAATACCGTTAAAGGATGAGCTTCCGCCACTGATACCAGTTGCTTGTTGCCCAGAACCTGCGCCACCTGCGCCAACAACAACTGAATATGACGTTGCAGTTACCGTCGAGCTAGGCGTATAAATGAATGCGCCCGCTCCACCTCCACCACCAGTTGAGCCACCGCCAGAACCACCACCACCAATAACGAGCGCCTTAACGTTCGGCGAAAGCGCAACGTTACCCGAACAGTCGGTTGCAGGCGTTAACGGCTTCGCATCCGTCCACTGAGGAACATTACCACTGGCAGCAAGACAGGCTTTTGCCATAGCGACACCGGCCTCACCAGCAACCTGTGCTAGCTGCGTATAATATTGAGACTTCAGTGTCTCACGGATAGTAGCCGTCGCTGTCACAGAGACCGCAAGCACGATCAACAAAACGACGGAGGCAATCAAAACAGTAGGTAGCGCAAACGCCCGTTGTATTCTATTTTGCCCAAATATGCTCGTATTTATTCGCATAACCCTATAAAAACTCTTGTGATTATTGTAGCATAAGCACAGTGCCTCGGGGGCAAATACTATTTACTTGAGTTAATAATTACTGTACAATGTATAGTGAAACAAGAAGGGTACAACTTATGAGCGACACAACTACTCCACAGATAACCATTTACCGCACCAGCTGGTGCGCCTTTTGCCACACTGAAATGCAGTGGCTCGACAAACTAGGTATTCCTTATACCGCAAAAGATATTGAAGCTGATCCAGCCGCTAACGAAGAATTGATGGCAAAGATCAACGGTGACTTCCGTGGCGTTCCCGTCACTGATGTTGCGGGCGATATGATTCTTGGATTTGATCGTCCAAAAATTCAGGACGCAATCAAAGCACACGGCATTCAACCCGTCGCTACCTAATCTCGATTTTTATCTGTTTACGCTATACTAGTTACTAGATGGCTAAGATGGACACACCTGATGAACCTTCACCTCACTTCAATGTAAGTGACATCAATTCTTTTGCCTCCGAAAAACAGAAACTCGATCGACACGAAGTCGATACCGATGAACTAAACGACGTCGATTTTGCCCATTATCGCCTGACCGTATGGTCACATCCCGCAAACTTATCACGAATCGTGGAAGTGATCACACGTGATCTTATCGATGACAGAGATCAGCAAGCCCCAAGCATTGACCGCCTTCGAACACTGATAGCTGACCCCCGGTATGACTCTGCGCCGGTCATACAGGACCCGTACGACGCAAATTTTGCCGACGCATTGCAATACGCGAGTACGGACGAACAGGCTTTCGCGATAAATGCGGTTCATCGATTACACACGGTCACACTTTCAAGCGAGTTAGCCTATTCCGGTGTTGATCCGCACATTCGTGTACTCGTTGCAGCGATCCTGCGGACACAGACCTAAATTCGACAATCTTTGAATAGGGTATAATGGCCACAGATGAAAAAACAAACGATTATTCTTATCCACGGCTTTCGTGGGACTCACCACGGGCTTGCATTGATCGCCGATCACCTGAAAGAATATGACGCAATCATTCCCGACTTACCTGGATTTGGCGAAGGGGACCGACTTGAAACGCATGACCTGAACTCGTACGTGAAGTGGCTCAAAGCTTTTATCGAGAAACAAAGCCTCTCGTCGCCACCCATTCTTTTGGGTCACTCGTTTGGTAGCATTGTCAGCGCTGCCTATGCAAAAAAGTATCCCAAGACGATTTCAAAACTGATTCTCGTCAATCCAATCGGCGCACCAGCGCTTGAAGGACCAAAAGCCGTGATGAGCAAACTAGCGGTCTTTTACTACTGGGTCGGCACAAGATTACCTCATAGTTTTGCGCAAAAATGGCTCGCATCAAACCTGATCGTCATGGTCATGAGCGTCACGATGGCAAAGACAAAAGACAAGAAACTTCGTGCCTTTATCCATGATCAACACCGTCAATACTTCAGTCTATTCCATACTTCAAAATCAGTCGCCGAGGGCTTTTCTACCTCTGTTAATAATAGTGTCCGTGATTTTGCAAAAGACATCACAACGCCAACCTTGCTGATTGCTGGTGCGCAAGATGACATTACGCCAATCCAAAAACAAAAAGAGCTCCAAAAGCTCTTTCCAAACGCTGAACTTCAGATTATTCAAAACGTTGGTCATCTCACGCACTACGAAACACCCGACCAAGTCGCGGCTTCGATTCAGGCGTTTATAACGTCTTTGTAGATTTCTTCGAAACGATCAAGTGTCGTGTTCAAATCGTGAGTGTTCGCAATTGCGAGACTTTCTTTGCTCATCTTCTTCCGAAGTTTTGGATCACTAATAATGCTTGCGAGTGATTCGGCAATTTGTCCGATATCATCCTTGTGGCATAAGTATCCGTTACGCCCGTCTTGGCAAAGTTCTTTCAGTGCACCAGCGTCAACGGCAACAACTGGCTGCCCGCTAGCCATTGCTTCCAGCGTCGCAATACTTTGTAGTTCGGTTGGCGAAGGCATCGCAAAGACAGTTCCAATTTGGTGGAGCAAGACTTTGTCTTCTTCAGAAACACGGCCAGTAAACGTAACGTGACTATATACGCCATATTCATGTGCGATCTCTTTTAAGTTCAGCGTGTCTTGGCCTGATCCAACAATCATCAAGTGCGCCTTGTGATGCTTGCGAACTTGTGCGAATGCTTTGACAAGAATAGGCAAGTGCTTTTCAACATCAACACGCCCGACATAGGCAATAATCGGCTCATCTTCGGGAAGTTTAAACTTTTTAAAGATTTCAGATCCCGGTTTACCTGGTTGGAAACGAACAAGGTCGATACCGTTCGAGACTGCTTCCATTGGAACAGTCATTTTTTCGGTTGCTTTGAACATTTCAATCGCAGACTGAGTTGGCATCGTAATAAAGTCGGCTTTTGAATGGAACCGCATGCCGTACTGACGAAGCATAAAGTTAATCGGACGGGCAATCGGTGCAAGAAGCAGAATGTTGTCCATTAAGTTTTCAGGCATCGCATGGTTCGTACTGACAATTGGAATACCGAACTTGTTGCCGTACTTCATCGCAGCTTGACCGATCCACATCAACATTTGAATGTGAATAACGTCTGGATCAAAATCAAGAATTGCTTTTTTGACTTCGCGACCTGGTGTCGGAGAAATACGGAAGTTCTGGTAGGGGACAAACGGCACTGACGCAGTACGAACGACAACGTGGTTGATGTCAACTTCTTTGAACTTTTTGCTGGTTTGGCTTGGAGCGATGACCATCACTTCGTGACCACGATTAGCAAGACCGATGGCAAGTGTTCGACCAAATGTGGCTACACCGTTAATAGTCGGGTAGTGCAAATCCGACGCGATGAGGATTTTCATATTGGCTTATTATACCATGCTTCGGGAAGCGGTCGCGACCCCGTGGTACAATGTGTGAATATGAAACTGTTCTATGATGCCCGTTATATTCGAACTGATTTCCATGACGGTGTGAGCCGCTACTCGGCCGAACTCGGCAATGCACTCGCCAAAATTACCGATGTTACATTCCTTATCTGGGACCCTGCACAAATTCAATTTTTACCAAAAAATGCGAAGTACATCAAAATTCACTCACCAATATCTGCGAAAGAGCCGTTCACGGCCAGTGTCCTGAACAAGTACGAACCAGACGTTGTCTTTTCACCAATGCAGACGATGGGATCCGCAGGACGAAAGTACAAACTTATCCTGACATCGCACGACATGATTTATTTCCGTCACTTGAAACCACCGACAAACATCAACACACCACTGAGAATCGGGTGGTTCTTATATCACCTGACATATGTCCCTGAACGAATCGCCCTAAATGGCGCAGACGTAGTTGCGACTGTCAGCATCACCGTCAAACGCGAATTCGAACAAGCGAAACTGACCAAGCGACCAATTATTGTGATTCCAAATGCACCACAAAAATTCCATACCCACAAAGTTGTCCAAAAAAACGGTCCAAAAAATATTGTCTTCATGGGATCATTTATGCCGTATAAAAACGTCGAAACACTCATCAAAGGGATGGAGTGGCTTCCAGGACGAACGCTCCACTTGCTGAGTAAAATCACGCCGGCCCGTCGAAAAGAGTTAACAAAACTGATTCCAAAGGGCGCTGATGTTCGCTTTTACGGCGGTGTCACCGACGATGCCTACGAAGCACTGCTCGCAAACGACGCCGTTTTAGCCAGTGCAAGTTACGAAGAAGGCTATGGACTTCCTGTCGCAGAGGCACTTTCCATGGGTGTTCCTGCGGTCGTCAGTAATACACCGATCTTCCACGAAGTTGGTGCTGGTGGTGCGCTCTATTTCAATCCAGCCAAGCCAAAAGATTTCGCAGAACAAGTCAAAAAACTTGATGATAAAACGCTTCGAAACGAACTGATCAAGAACGGTCGTAAACACATCGCTCTGTTCACTTGGGATAACTCAGCGCGAGCACTTTTGAAGACGATCGAAACCCTCGTCAAAGACTAAAGCTTCATCTGTTACAATAGTGAGTATTATGGCAACGAAAAAGAAAAAGCCTACTCAGCCCCGTGCGATCGTCAACCGTCGTGCGTCTTTTGACTATGCCCTCGACGAGGAATTAATCACTGGAATTGTCCTCACAGGAAGAGAAGCCCGCGCTGCCCGAGACGGCCACGTACAACTCAAAGGATCGTTCGTAACGATTCGAAACAACGAGTTGTGGCTGAATAACTCAAGCTTTAGCCTTGCATTGAACTCAAAAACAGACGGAGGGAGGTCAGTCGACACATCAGTACGAAAACTTCTCGCCAGTCGCAAGCAAATCGACGAATTGGCCGACCGAAAACAATCAGGCATGAGTATCGTCCCGCTCAAACTTCTGACGCAAGGTCGCCACATCAAACTCGTCATCGCACTCGGTAAAGGCAAGAAGAATTACGACAAGCGAAACACTATCAAACTTCGTGACCAAGAACGCGAAAACAAACGTCTCATCAAGCATCTCTAGAGATGATAAAATAGAAACATATGAAACTCTACTCGTGGAACGTCAACGGAATTCGGGCAGTCTTAACAAAGGGGACTTTTCAAACCTTCATCGAAGAGCACCAGCCAGACGTGCTCTGTCTTCAAGAAACAAAAGCCAAACCAGAACAGGTTGAATTAGACCTTCCTGGTTACCATTTGTATTGGAATAGCGCCGAAAAAGCAGGCTATAGTGGCACAGCGATCTTTTCTAAAGTAAAACCACACCAAGTCATTAACGGCTTCGCTGATGACATTGCCGCAAAATACAACCTGGCAGGCGATAGCTATGGTGACCCTTCAAAAGAAGGACGCGTTATCTCTGCGGAGTTCGAAAAATTCTGGGTCGTAACCGTTTACACACCAAATTCAAAAGGGGACTTGTCACGTCTGGACCTCCGTCACAAACAATGGGATCCAGCTTTTCTTGAACATATTAAAGCGCTCGAAGAATCAAAACCTGTCGTCTTTAGTGGTGATTTAAACGTCGCGCATAATGAAATCGATCTTTCTAATCCAAAACCAAACGTCGGCAAACACGGCTTTACCAAAGAAGAGCGTGAAGGCTTCGACAACTTCGAGAGTTCTGGCCTTTTCGACACACTCCGAACCGCCTATCCTGAAACACCCGAACTCTACACCTGGTGGACCCATTGGGCGAATGCTCGTGCACGGAACGTCGGTTGGCGGATCGATTACTGGGTCGCTAGCGATGCACTGAAAGATAACATCAAGTCAGCGGCAATTCACCCTGACGTCATGGGGTCTGACCACTGTCCTGTCAGCATAGAACTGGATATCTAGTGAACAAAAAAGTCCTCTCGTTACTATTTCTGAGGCGAGACGACAAGATTTTACTTGCCATGAAAAAACGTGGCTTTGGTGAAGGGCGTTGGAACGGCGTCGGCGGAAAAGTCGAAGCAGGCGAGTCGGTTGAACAGGCCATGGTCCGTGAAACGCAGGAAGAAATCGACGTCACACCAACTGTTTACGAAAAAGTAGCCGACATTCGATTCGACGAATACTTCAAAGGCGAGCCGACCTTAATGCACGTCCACGTCTTCATCGCGACCAAGTGGGTTGGCGATCCTATCGAATCTGACGAGATGGCGCCACGGTGGTTTCCAATCGAAGATATCCCCTATAAAGACATGTGGTCGGATGATCCGTACTGGCTCCCGCACGTGCTACACGGTGCCAAGATCAGTGCCGACTTTCAACTTGACGCAGCAGACGTTATAATAGAACATACAATTAACGAGGTGGTGGAATTTAAGGACGATTAACTGTGGCCCTATCTGGAGAACTGCTCGCGTTACATCATAAAGAGGACGACTACCAAGGCGATGAGACTTTGGTTGGTATGGCGATTCAAGATAGAGAGGTGCACATGGTCAGTGCGCCGACAAAAACAGGTAAATCAACCATTATTGAAGCCGTCGTCAAAATTCTTCCCGATAGTGCTCTTGCTAGTTCAATTACTGATCGTCATCGCAAGCCTGGCGATCCGTTAACTGCCAGCTTTCAAACTCTCGACGAAGGCATGACGAGCAATAAGATAAAGTACCTTATTAATAATGAAGAAGTCGTTAACTTCGCTGTCTCTCCAACAGGGTTTATCTACGGCTCTTTACCGGAAGGCTATCCCGCACTACACAACTACCTGCCGATGCTCCCTAATGGAGTTCCGCAGATGAGGAAGGCCGGGTTTAAGCGCGACACACACTCATACGTCACACTTCCTGGAAATGCATGGCACGCAGTACTTGGACCAAACCCTAATGTGGGTCGTATGGAAGAAGCGGTCGTCAATCTGACGTATGCCCAAGAACATGCCGACGAGCTTGAATTTATTCGTAATCGTATTGGCAAAGATGGCCTCGCACATGCCGCAAATGTGCTCATCAATATCTCAGTGGGAAGTGGAGTAGGTGACGACAAGGACAAAGCGCTCGAAGATATCGCTGAAATGCTTGCTATCGCCAAAGACCTCGCGGTACGATCAAAGTAATGGACTTTTCTTACTGGAAAAAACAAACTATCGAAGCACCGCTTTACCCTGATATCGAGTGGAGCAAACCTGAACGAAAATCTATGGCCGGAAAGCTAGGGATCATCGGGGGTAATAAACTTGGCTTCGCAGGTGTTGCCGAGGCGTATTCAGTTGCACTTGGGACAGGTACGGGCAATATCCGCGTCCTGTTGCCTGATGTTTTGAGAAAAACAATTCCGCCAACAATCACCGACGCCGTTTTTGGACCAACAAACCCCTCTGGAAGCCTCAATAAGGACGCCCTCGACGAAATGAACGCTATGAGCGCCTGGGCGGATGCCGTCCTCCTCATCGGCGATGCAGGACGTAGTAGTGAAACTGCTATCTTGTACGAACAATTCATTGAAAAATACGAAGGACAGCTCATTTTGACACGCGATGCGATCGATTTGGTCAAAAATAGTGCCGAACTGTTGGTCGAAAGGCCAAAAACGGTACTGGTTGCGTCGTTTGCGCAGCTCCAAAAGCTGTTTCAGTCAGTCTATTACCCGAAAGTGTTAACATTTAGCATGCAACTGACAAATCTTGTCGAAGCGGTGCACAAATTCACCATTACGTATCCCGTCACGATCGTGGTACTTCATAAAGACCATTTAGTCATCGCCAGCGGGGGAGACGTGGTCAGCCAGTACTGGGAAAACCCCATGATGATCTGGCGAGGAACCGTTGCCGCCAAAGCAGCGTCGTATTGGCTCTGGAACCCCTCAAAACCAGTTGAAGCAATTGCTAGTTCAATTCATACATAACCTTGATAAAAATACTAAAAAATGGTATAAAAAATATTATGGATAACCGTCGGTTCGGAAGAGCGTACCAAGACTTGCCGGAAAAGAAACTTCCGAGCAATCTTGAACGGCGCGAACTACTTGAAGCACCACGCGAGTGGATGCGTTTTTTTAATGACATTTTAAAAAACTATCTTGTCGGTAATCAACCTCCAGAAAAAGAAGTATTCATCGAAAAAATGACAGAATACTTCGCGTGGTCACAAATTAACCTCAATACCCTCATGAAGCGCGCAAACGAGATTGACGACCCATTGATCGAAAGCGACATTTCAAGCGAATTTAGTTTTCACCAAATTAATGGACCCCTTACGTTTCTTTGGTACAGCTTGCTTTACCATGAGACCAACGCGTACTCAGTGCCCGAAATAGCAGATATGCAGGCGCATCTTGCGATCACAATGGCCGAACCCAGCAATCGCCTCAGGAAAATAGACGAGAACCCAAGCATCGAAACAGCCAAAGAGCATAATCGCCTCAAGGGAACACTTTCTGAAGCCGACGCGATTATCGTCCTCATGGAACTTATGAAAAAAGAACCCGGCCTGATCGCACTGCCTGCACCCGAATTATTCGAGCACAATCCACGTGCTTTTTGGCGCAACGTCGATGCTCTCCTCATCGACACGGTGACAAAACAGGTTCAAGGATTGCAGGTGAAAACAAATACCGTCGACATCAGTGATGATGTCGACAAAAAACACTATGACGCACACTTTGCGACTGTTATCGACAGTGCCCACGAGCTTGGCAATACAGCCTATACAATGCGCCATGCTGGTCGGCGACAAAACCTTCCAGGCCAACTCGCCCTGAGCTTACTCAGCGAACGTCCGATTAACAAACCGCCTCGTGCCGTCGCAAAGCCAGCATTCATGCGCTCACGTCGGATCGCAATTGAACTCAGTAGGGGACGAAAGCCATTCATGAACCAAGCAGTCCATAATCTTTCGGCTCGAATCTTGCCCGAACTGCGCGCGGATGTCGTCCAAGAAGATCTACAGAACGCCATCGAAAACGAACAAATCGCCTAAGAAAAAAGCCCGCCATAACGACGAGCTTTTTTCTTTGGTACCGCGAACCGGATTTGAACCGGTACGTCCATGAAGGACACCAGATTTTGAGTCTAGCGTGTCTACCATTCCACCACCGCGGCATATTTTTTGCGTCGCCTAGCGTGTCTACTCATATTTGACACCACCGCGGCATATTTTTTGCGTCGCCTAGCGTGTCTACTCATATTTGACACCACCGCGGCATACTTTTTGCGTCGCCTGGCGTGTCTACTCATATTTGACACCACCGCGGCATAAGCGACTCTACTACTGAAAAGTACCAATGTATTGTACAATAGAAACCAGTAGGAATCAAAGATATGAACCCCGACGAAAGCAGTCCTGACGACGAGAAAACGCAGCAAACTGCGGCAGCTAACGTTATTCGGTCTCAAATCGACACTCTTTATACCAGCGAAGTACACACCGAAGCTGAAGCAAAAGCTCAACCTCAACAAGAACCCAGCACATACCACCGCACCCATAATCCACACCCAAAACCTGAGGCAGAGCAGTGGAAAGAGTACCATACTGCCTGGCAGAACTACTACCAGAAATATTACGAAAACTTCTATACAGCGCAGGCAAAAAACCCCGTGCAAGCTTTGGCCGAAAAGGCCAACGTTACCTCAGGCCAACCTGATGTTAAAAAAGAAGGCTACTTTAGTACCCAGCCAGCTGAATCAGAAGGGCCAGAAGAAACGCCCGAAGCATTGTCGAACGACCAAGCATTATACGAACTCCGCCAAAAACTACTGGGGAAAGTGCAGGCTTCTGCCACCAAAATCCGAAAAAGCCGTCACTTCGTCCCAATTCTTTCAGCCGTCGGTGTCGTCGCCATCTTTGTCTTTATCCAGTACAACCAAGTATTTATCGCCAACGTCAAAGCCTACGTGTCTCCGGGGAGCATTGACCCACAAAATATCGTCGTCGATCCAAGTAGTGATAACGTCGTGTCGCAAGACCCTCGCATCATCATTCCAAAGATTAACGTCGACGTGCCCGTCACGTATGACATTGGCACAGACAATGCTTCACAAATGGCCGCAATGGCAAATGGTCTGGCGCATTTCCCAGTTGCTGGCGCTAGTAGCCACCCGGGTGAAATCGGTAATACCGTTCTGGCTGGTCACAGTAGTAATGACTTATTTGATACAGGTGATTACAAGTTCATCTTTGCCCAACTTGATAAATTGGTTGTCGGTGATACGGTGTATGCCAACTACAAAGGCAAGCGATACACCTATGTCGTGACTAAGACGCAAGTCGTCAGGCCAACCGATGTCAGCGCACTGATCTACCCAACAACGAAACCTATCCTGACACTTCTGACATGTACACCACTAGGAACCGCTCTCAACCGCTTACTGGTGACAGCCGAGCAAGTCAGTCCAGATCCAAGCGCCGCAGCCGCAGCGCCCGCACAGACAGGTCCAGCGACAACATCCATCCCAGGTGATAATGGCACACTCTTTGAAAAATTATTCGGTGGTGGTCACTAGAAAGAATAAAAAACTAGTTCAAGATCATCATGACGCGCTGTAATTGGTAACTCGTGCCGTTGCTTGCCTTCGCAACGCCGTATAGGTACTTACCGTTCTGGCTGAGCGTTGCATCGAAGCCTGGTTCCATATTCATAATGACATGGGTATTTGTGCCATCGAACTCACGAATTGAGAGGTGACCATCGTAGACAGCCCATAGGTAGGCATCGTCAAGCCACTGCATCGTGTGCGGCGTGGTTTCGCTAGTTGTGACAGTTGCACCAGTCTGGCGCATGTACTCAACTTCGTAGCTAACGAAGTTTAGGCCCGATTGAACAATTAAATGGTCACCCGTTTTGCTAAACGACGTCGTGTCGACGTTTGCGGTGGTCTTAAACTCATCGTACGGCTTGAGGCTAGCGCTGAGCGTATCGCTTGAAGAAGGGAAGTTACCCTTCAGGACCGTCACTTTTAATCCTTCAGAGATCGCAACGACATCATCGCTATAGTACTGCGTCAACGCAATCGACAGTGGCGTCGTTAGGTTTCCAACAGTTCGAAGCACGTGTGATACTTCGTCACCCTCACGATAAATACCGGCAACTTGATGCGTGGCGTCAGATGGGTCAGTCCCTGTGTAGGTAATAATATTAGTATCAAACATGTCGAAACTCTTCACGTTCGAAACCAAGCCACGAGAAATCGTCGCACCAGATAGATCAAGTTTTCGGATCACCCCATCACTCAGGCCGTAGAGAATATTGCCGCTCGTACCAGAGAATTTTAATTCGGACAGAGAAACGCTGAGTAATGTCGAGACGTTCACGCTGGTGCCGGGATCTTGCGTGTCGATGACGATGTATTCAGACTTGTCGTTGAAGGTATGTCTGACAATCACGTAACGGCCGTCAGCGTCCCAGCTTTCCATCGAGAATGAGTGAGTCACACCCTCGGTGGTTGCATCGGTGTAAAGACTAGTCGGCAAAGAAATCGTCGACGTCTTAATTTGCGTCGAACGAAGGTCAACTAACTGAAAGTTTGGCGTATCGGCTTTTTCTTGCACTAATAGCCATTTGTAATCAGGTGAGGCTTTTTCGCCATAGATCGTCGCATAGTTTGCAACTGACTCAACAGGAAGCGCTTTCGGAACCAGACGAACGTAATCAAGCCATTCAAGTGTTCCTGCTTTGACATTCAATGTCTTTGACCATGGTTGGTAACCAGTCTTGTTCATCGCAAATGCATGAACGCCAGCCATAACCGTCTGTTTTGACGGCGTATTAGCGTTGATTGATTTTCCGTCGATTTTTGCATCAGCACCGTTTGGCTTTGAATCAAACTGGACGAGCGCACCCTGTTCAAGCTTGCCTTTGTCACCATCCAAACGGTAGCCAAGGATGAAGAGAATCGTTCCTGCGACAATCACGATCACGGCTATCACCATCACAACATAGGTAATAATGCGACGAATCAGGAGTTGTCTTTTAGTAGGGCGTCGAAACATAGTCACCCTTTAGTATAAATCATGAATAGCAGTCTGTGTACATTTTAAAATCAGGGCTTGCATAAGCGTAATGATACTTCTAATATAAGTAACAATGTATGCGGACAAACCCCATACTCCATTTTTTGACCTGCGAGGAATAAAGACAGTATGCAATCGAACAAAACGGTAACAATCAACGGGCGTCTTTATGACGCCAAGACTGGATTACCTGTTAAAGCATTGAAAGCGGATGAAAAGCCCGTCTCTCCAGCCGTCGTCAAAAAACGAGCCGCTGAAGTTGCTTCAAGCAGCGTTCACGCACAGCCACAACGATCTATGACCTTACACCGTCGTGCAGCCAAAAAAGCGGCAACACCCGGTATCGCTAAACGTCCACAGCCAGGTCGCCACATGGATATCTCTCGAAGTTCAAAGATAGCACGGTTTGCGCCACATCCAATTGCTACCCTAAAACCAAAGGCAGCCGAGATCCCTGACATTGCGCCAAAAGCACATCCTATTGTTACTCGTGCACTTGCCCGAAGCACAAAACCAGTCGTCTCAATTTTCTCGTCTTCAAAAACTCCAAAGCAAATCAAAGACGAAGCAATCGCTAAGGCGCTATCTACGCCGACCGAGAAACCAGCCAAAAAGAAACGTGGCTTCCATATTTCTCGTCGCTTCGCGATCATCACCGCTATTTTTGCCGTGCTCATCGTCGGGGCCTATTTAACCTGGGTGAACATCCCAAGCATTTCCGTTGGATTCGCTGCCTCACAAGCAGGTATTGACGCGACCTATCCTCAGTACAAGCCAGACGGCTATAGTCTTAGTCAGCCCGTCACATTCAGCGATGGCACCGTCACGTTGAAGTTCCACTCAAACTCAGATAATAGCGAATATTCAATCATCCAAGCCCGAAGCTCATGGGATTCAACTGCCGTCCTGACCAACATCGTCAAAAAAGCAGCTGGCGATAACTACATCACCACGCAAGAAAGCGGCCTGACAATTTACTCATACAGCAACTCGGCGACCTGGGTAAATGGTGGCATCCTTTACACGATCAACAGCAACGCACCACTTTCTGGCGAACAAATTCGTCACATCGCTACCAGTTTATAAGCCGTCTTTAATCTGTTATACTGTCACTAATGTCACATTCTGTTATTCGTACTCGTTTTGCCCCAAGTCCAACCGGTTTTATGCATGTCGGCGGTATTCGCACTGCGCTCTTTGCGTGGTTCGTTGCTCGCCAAAGTGAGGGCGCGTTTATTCTTCGTCTTGAAGATACTGACCAAAAGAGGGAAGTCGAGGGCTCCGCTGACCATATCCTTGCTGCACTCGGCGCACTCGGCATTACGCATGACGAAGGACCAGACATCGGTGGTCCGTACGCGCCGTATGTCCAAAGCGAACGACTCGATATCTACAAAGCCTGGGCACAGAAACTGATTGACGTCGGCAGGGCTTATGCTGATCCGTACACACCTGTCGAGCTAGAAGCATTCCGTGAATCTGCCAAAGCTAACAAAAAAGCTTTCCTATACCGTGAACACCGCCCTGAAAACCCACCAGAGTGGGATGGCACGACGCCACTTCGATTGAAGTCTGACCCGAAGCCGTACCAGTGGCACGACGAAGTGCTTGGTGATCTTTCAACTGGCCCAGAAGTCATCGACGATATTATTTTGATGAAGTCTGATGGTTTTCCGACCTACAACTTTGCTCACATCGTTGACGATGCCGAGATGAAGATCACCCACATTATTCGTGGCCAAGAATTTATCGCTAGTCAGCCAAACTACCTCAATATTTACGACGCACTTGAAATTGATCACCCGATTTTTGCAACTATGCCTCACATTATGGCCGAAGCAGGCAACAAGAAACTCGGGAAGCGCGACGGTGCAAAAGACGTCCTTGATTACCTAAAAGACGGCTACCTACCCGAAACAATGATTAACTTTATCGCTAGCCTCGGCTGGAACGACGGCACTGAACAAGAAATTTTCACGATCCCTGAAATGATCGAAAAGTTTAGCCTCGACCGTGTCCAAAAAAGTGGTGCACGCTTTGATGAAAAGCGACTTGAATGGATGAACGGCCAACACATTCGTTTGCTTTCACTGGATGATTTGTACGCCCGCGTTACTGACTTTTGGCCAGAATCCGCCAAAGACGCTACTGAAGACAAAAAGAAACTAGTCCTCGGTCTTGTCCAAGATCGCCTGAAAACATTGAAGGACCTTGCGATCCTGACTGACTATTTCTTTACTGAGCCAACACCTGATTGGTCAATGATTGAGGGCAACAAACAGCTTTCAAAGCTCGAAGCAGTCGAGATCAACACGCTGCTTAGCGAAGCAGTCGTTTCTCTAGAGGAAAGCGACTTTACCCCTGAAGCGATCCAAGAAACACTCAATCAACTACTGGAAATTACTGGCCAAAAACCGGGGATTCTGTTCAGTTTGATCCGCCTTGCTGTTTCATGGGCACCATTTAGCCCCGCCTTGAACGACACACTCGCCGTACTCGGAAAAGACGTCGTCCTTGAACGACTCCGTACTGCAACCAGCGCCCAGTAGCTTCGCCCCCGAGAAGAGTTACAAAGCGTAAGTACTTTGCTATAATGACGGCTATACGTATGTTCAAACGCAAACCAAAAAAAGAGTTCATTGATATTGGCCCAAAATCGCCAAACTGGTTTCGTCGACATAAAAAACTCGCCATTATTTTAGGTGTTGTCGTTGTCCTTCTCGCAGGGGCGGGGACAGCTACTGCACTGTATTTTGCGAACAAAAAACCAGCGACAGTTGCGCCAGCAAAAGTCGTGAAGCCTATCGTGAAACCACCAGCACCGAAATTCTATTCGCCACTAACAGGTAACCAAGTGACCGACGAGGCATCGACAAAACAAGCCGTCACCGCCGTCATGATCGAGAATAGTCCCAATGCTCGCCCGCAATCAGGCCTCAAGGAAGCCGGCGTCGTCTTTGAAGCCATTGCCGAAGGTGGCATTACTCGCTTTGCCGTTCTATACCAGCAAGAAAAGCCCGGTCTGATTGGCCCCGTTCGTAGCGTCCGTATGTACTTTGTCGATTGGCTAGCTGCATTTAATGCCAGCATTGCCCACGTCGGCGGAAGCCTTGCGGCCCTGAATGAAGTTCGTAATGGCAACTATCGTGACATCGACGAATTCTTCAACGGTAATTCATATTACCGCTCAACCGATCGTTATGCGCCACACAATGTGTATACAACAGCGACACGACTTGATGCCCTCAACGCCAGTAAAGGCTACACCAGCTCGACATTCACTGGATTCACCCGTAAAGATAGCGTAGCAGTGACAACACCGACCGCAACAGCAATCAGCGTCGATATCAGCAGTAACCTCTATGATAGTTCGTACGCCTACAATGCAACGACCAATACGTATGATCGTTCAGAAGGTGGTGCGCCACACTTGGACCGCGAACTGGGCCAGATTAGTCCACGTGTCGTTATTGTCATGAAAATCCCAGAACGAACCGTCCTTGAAGATGGCTATCGTGAACAAATCGACGCAATTGGCAGTGGAGAAGCGACTATTTTCCAAGACGGTACCGTACAAAAAGTAACCTGGACCAAAAAATCGATGCTCGACCAAATCACGTTTACGGATGCAGAAGGTAAAGATGTACCACTAGCTCGTGGACAAACCTGGCTAACATCAGTCCCTGAAGACGGGGGCGTCACATGGCAGTAACTGGGCCGCAGAAATTCGCCAAAGACTTTTGGCCCTACTTTAATAAAGTCGTCACGACCGTCATTGTCTTTTCACAGCTTGTCATTCTGGTCACCACCGCTGCAATTCTTTTCATGTTCAACTTCCTGTCGACCAATCTTTTGGCATTTATTTGTATCCTCGTCGCGCAGTTAATCCTAGGCATCGTGTCGTCAATTTTCGTATATAAGTTGGCCGCACAACCGCTGAAAGACCTACTTGCGGCAATTATTCATATTTCCGGCGAACCAACTGCGACCACACCACCAAACCCGAACGACGAACGGTTCGATAAAAGTGGCTTTAAAGATGTCCTGCAAACTATCTACGAACTTGCCAGTAAAGACGGTGTGCCTGCCGGTGTTATCTCATCTACACCAGCAAGCGGAGCGGGCGTAACGCCAACCGCCCAAGTTGCCATACCTACCAAATCGCCAACTGCTATGATTGAAGCCGCCCTCAACGAAACGTCATGCGGGTTCGTTGTTATGAATCACGATCGAAAGATTACCTTCTCGAATAAAGCAGCGCCGATTAACATCGATGCACAAGGCGTCACCTCACTGAGCCTGATATTTAACGGCCAAGAAACCCTCGATGCTTGGCTAGAGGACTGCGACAAGAACGCCGTTCACGCCGAACGAACCTGGTCACGCATTCCAAACAAACTTCCCGAGGAAGAGGGCCGTCGTTTCTTTGACGTTATCGCATCATATGACAAGGGTGCCGAGAGTGAAGTCGTCCTCACGTTGATCGATCGCACCAGCCTCTACGCCGTTGGCGAACAAGAGCTGGACTTCATCGCCTTTGCTGCCCACGAACTTCGTGGACCAATTACGGTGATTCGTGGCTACCTGGATGTTCTTGAAGACGAACTAAAAGATGTCCTCAAAGATGACCAACACGAACTATTCCGCCGCCTGACCGTTTCTGCCAACCGTCTGTCGGGCTACATCAACAACATCTTGAACACCTCGCGCTACGACCGTCGTCACCTCAATCTGCATCTGGGTGAAACAACCGTCACCGAAGTCTACGACACCATTCGTGACGATATGGACCTCCGTGCTAGTGCGCAGAACCGTTTGCTAACCGTTAACATTCCCGCCGACCTGCCAAAGATTGCCGGTGATCCAGCCAGCCTCAGCGAAGTCTTCGGTAACCTGATCGACAACGCCATTAAATACAGCAACGAAGGTGGCTCAATTAACGTCGGGGCATCCACCAAAGGTGATCTCGTCGAACTGACCATCGAAGACCACGGTATCGGTATGCCCGCAAGTGTCATCGGCAATCTGTTCCAGAAATTCTACCGTTCACACCGTTCCCGCGAGACCGTCGCAGGAACCGGCATTGGCCTCTATATTTCGAAGGCAATTGTCGAATCCCACGGAGGTACGATCAGCGTACGTAGTGAAGAGGGGCGAGGATCAACCTTCATCGTTTCACTGCCAACATTCCAATCAGTTGCAGACAAGCTCAAAGCAGGTGATAATAGTAATAAAGGATTAATTGATCAGGGATCGGGTTGGATTAAGAACCACTCCATGTACAGAGGATAATCTAAGGGGTTAAACAACACATATGGCAATCAAAACTATACTCATTATCGAAGACGATCGATTTATCGGCGAGATGTACGTCCGTAGCCTTAAAAAAGCCGGCTACGAAATCGACTGGATGGTTGATGGCAACGACGGCCTTATCGCTGCGCGTAACAAACCGTACGACTTGATCCTATTGGATGTCATGTTACCTGAACGAAGGGGCACAGAGATCCTCGAAGCCCTCCGAGGCGGCACCGAGGACCTCATCCCTAATACTAAAGTGTTGATCTTAACTAATTTTGAACAAGATGACGAATCTCGCATGGCGATGGAGAAGAATGCAGACGGTTACCTTATCAAAGCCGAAATCACGCCAAGCAAACTCATCAGCGTCATCACCCAACTCGATAAACCCGCATAACGATGACTGAAAATCATTACGTCGACCCGAAGGACCAACACATTGCTGCCGAGGGTGTCCCGTCGCGTAGTGACTTAACGACAGCCTACCGTGATGCAAACAAAGAAACGCTCGGCCCCTGGATGAAAGAGGATGAGCGACAGTTAGCAATGGAGAAGGACCGACAAAAAGTCATCACCAGTCTGCGCAAATCTTCGCTCCTCATCGGTCTTGCTATCAGCGCACCGGTCGTTGCGGGCATCTTGCTGTATGATTTCGCGATCGTCCGCGCCACTCTTGATCAAGCTACTTCGCTTGTTTTGGCATTCGTGCTTCTTTTTGCAGCAGCGATCTGGGCAATCGTGACCTATCGATTGTTTAGATGGATAGGGGAGACATTCCGCCAGCATACACTAAAGGCACCTCCTATTACTCTGACGACACTGTTGATTTTGGGTTTTTTGGTTCGACCTACGTTTATGTACTTTACGAAACACTATGCTGATATAACTGGCCAAATCATCTGGCTTGCTTCGTTATTGGTCATTGGGATCGCCGTTTCGATCGTCTTGATATTTATCTGGACCACAAAGTGGATACCAGGGTTACTAAAAATCTTCATTTTGTTGGCATTATTTGGAGCTGCAGTCGCTGTCGCATACCTGACATAGCTAGACATTACCACTGTTATTTGGTATATTAGGCAAGTTCAACAAACCAGCTACGGTCCCGTACTAAGGTACGGAACAGTTCAATTCGGATATGAAAATAAGTTTACTTATTTTCGCATCACTCATTTTCACGGTCCCGTCGTCTAACGGTTAGGACACCAGGTTCTCATCCTGGCAATCGGAGTTCGATTCTCCGCGGGATCACCAAAATGATTATGCTTAGTAACTCCTTCTCAGGAGTTACTTTACTATTGACTTTTTATACAGCTTATGCTATCATAATACTTAGCCGTATCTTCGGTAAAATTCTCTGCACGTTCACATTCAACCAGTACGAAAGAGGACATAATGGCACGAAAGAAATTTGAACACAAGGTCCAGTCGACACCGACTAGTGACCATGTGGGAACGGCAACTTCGGACTGCAACCGGCTCATCCGAGACTACACCTCGGACGGGTGGGAGGTGGTCGACATCTTCTACGCGCCGCTCGTAACGCCACACATCACTCTCTTCGCCTTCTCTGTCCACCTCAAGCGACCGCTCGAGGTGCCGACGCCCTAAGAACTGCATCGAGAACTACTGGTGCCCTGCGATATACGCAGGGCACCAGGCACCACCCAAGCATTCAACGCTATTGAGTTTCTGGGCGGTGAGACACAATTAAGACATTCCAACGAACTATTTCTTCCACCATTTGGTTATAAATCGAAGGCTCAAGGTTCACCATAGAAAGTGCGTCACATTTATGTGGCGCTTTTTCTATAAAACTTCAGATAACTCGCTCAAACTAGTTTGTAGACTTAGCAGCTCTACGAACCTTGGAATTCCAAGCGTACGGACATCTGTGTTATCAGCGGCTTTTGAGAAAGCTGCGTGTCGAGCTGTATCAATATATGTCTGCGGAGAGAGGAGTATAGAATATGCCTTGTCATCCTTAATTAAGTATTCCTCCAAATGCCGTTTAACTGAAAAGGATTCTCTGATATGCTGCTGCGCTCCCTTCAGGAGGGTTGCTTCAATGAGCACGCCGTGTCCATTCTCAATACATTCAATGTCAGGCATTCCTCCACCAGCAAAGCTCGTAGGAAGCCCTTCGTCGTCAGAGATATAGTTAGGATTAACGGTAACATTTGGTAATTGTTTAAAAATTGCTAACGCAGTAAGGAATTCTAGTCTTAGCGGTTGATCAATCAACATAAGAATTGGGTCTGCGGATTTTCGTTTATTTGATAAAATTAATAACTCTAATGAGATGGCGTTCCAGCCGTAATACTCAGACCATTTCTGCAATTCAGTCACACTATCTTGCTCGCTAGGTTTCTTTAAACCTAGCTTCTCCGCTAGAATACTATCGACTTGACCAATATACTCAAAGAACACTTTTTCGTTCCGCTGATGAGAGTAATCTATAGAATGATAGGCTTCGAGTACATAATCGACAGCATTCTGCTCTTTCTTATTTATGTCCACAAATCTACCTCCACCGCGAATAGAAATCAAACCAGTTAGACGCATTTTTCTAATAAAATCATCCGGATAATCCGTAAGAAGCGTGTTGTCGCTTCGTTTTGTTGCGTCGAGTAACATTCTACACGCCTCAATCACAACTTCGTCACTGGGCGTAAAGCCGTATTTTGTTCTTATTGATTTAATATACTTATATAAGCCAATCGAGTCATCATCGCGCCAACAAAGAAGAATGGGCAGTTCGCTTTTTGAAATACCTGCCCCTTTATAATCGGGGTCATCGTTCAAATGTTTAATAGTCTCAAGAAGCAAAATTAGCGGAGTATTAGTGTTTAGAACCCCCCTAAATGGATTATTGCGATTATATTTTGCAAAAGCATTTGCAAAAACCAATGTCTCATTCTGTGGGTTATCTTGATCGATTAAGAGCTTTCCGCTATCACTAAAAGCTATTTTTTCACCCGGCCAATACCAAACAAAACCCAACTCTTTTGAAATCTTAAACCATGTATCAAAACGAGATGGCCATCCGTGGTCAAAACCAGCCTCTTTATGATCCTGGGGATTATCTTCAAAAGCTTTGGTGGCCTCAGCGTCAGATAGCTCACGTCCTTCTTTCCAAGCTAACTTTAGATAGTCGGAAATGATAGTCGGCTTATATAGACGAGCTTTTATTATATTTATACATATTTTATCTATCAATGAATCATCAAGGATAAGGCCATCAAATTGGTATAGGACCGCGAGAAATAGCTTAAGTCTTTCCGGATTCCTCATCGTTGTGGTAAAAAGCAGAGGTTTGTACTTCGATCTCGTCATAATTTGTAACCAATACTTCTTTAAATTCTTTTATTGAATTGTCGTGATAACTAATATAGTTACTCTTTATACTATGTACTTGGTACTTTTTTGACCACTCAAGAAATAGTAAGTTTACTCTACCTTTATAGTTGGTTACGTTAGATATTGCAAATCTAACCCCTTTTTTATCTAATCTGTCCAAGAGCATCAGAATTTCTGATTCATTTTTTTCGTCCCAAATCTTATTGTATTCACTGAATGTAATTAGGTATGGCGGATCTAGGTATAGAAAGTCGCCCTTTTTGAATTTAAATGTCTTCAGAAATTCAAGATAGTCCAGGTTATTCCATAGAACCTTCTTTTTTCTAGCCCATGCGAAATATGCCTCTAGTGACTGAACGACATTCTTGTTAAAGTCGACGTTTCCTACGGGAAGGTTGAAGTTTCCTTGTCCGTTGAAGCGTATCATACGATTAAAGCCGTAGATAAGAAGGAGGTACAACTTAAATGCGTCCTTTTCGATATCAGAATTGTAGTCATCCCTAAGTTTCCTATACGAACTCTCGTTGAACCTAGCATAGTAAGTCTTTTTCCACTGGGCTCTAAGTATTGACGGGACGATATCCGATGAGTAAGATCTGCTCAATCCATAAGACTCGATCATTGAAGAAACAACATCAAAAAATTCCTTCTCATTTGTCGCATATCTTTCGAGTAGCTTGTGGATATTTACGATATTCTCATCGATATCATTCAAATAGTATTCGTCAGCATCAACATTCATCGCTACAGAGCCGCCACCCGTGAAAGGCTCCACGAATCGTTTTATATCAGTCGGGAAAATACCCAAGAGTTGAGAAATCAACTTATATTTATCGCCTACATAAAATAGGGGGGATCGAACCAGTTGCTTATTGAACTTGTGTAATAAAGACGTATTCTTTGTGGTCATCGAACTGTGTATTCCCTGCATTAAAATGTTTATGAGATTTTGACTCTGAAATCGTCTTTCCTTTTTTAGATAGAATCTCCACTATCTCCTCTAGAGTGATCTTGTTTTTAGAAGAGCTACTCTTTGGATTGTAGGTATTATTGTACGAAACAATTATGTGTTTACAATTTAATGAATCGATTAAGTCAGCGAATGCCTTCTTTGCACTTACTTTAGAATAATCACTCATGTTAACTGGCTCGGGCTTCATAGCTACACCAAATAATTCTGGCTTCTGCCAACTCACCAAGTTATCAAGGACGTGATAGAACCTGCTGTACTGGCGAGAATTGTAAGGAGGATCAATATAGACAATGTCGCTTTCTACTCTCCGAGCAAGCTTATTGGAGTCCTCACAATATATATCAAACTTACTATCCTCTTTGGGACTAATCGACTTTACAAGAAGGGTTCCGCGATTATTCGAGGTTCTAAAATATGCATCATAGTGTCCGACAGTGTTCGCAATCTTATCGGCAGAATACATCAGAGATGTTATTAAGATCCAATACTCTCGTTTTGTAATTTTGTCTTTTCCCGACTCAATGAAATCGCGAATATATCCAATTTTCTTCGCATTCTCCATTGAAAAATACCTGTCCCCATAGCTTTCAGAAAAATAGTTAGGCTCCAGATCTGAAGCATTCAACATATTAAATTCAAGAATGTATTTATCTATCTTCTTCTGGCTAAACCTACCCTTACCAAAAAAGGCTTGATATGTAGCATGGTTAGACGGCAAGAAATCGTTGATTAGGATGTTCCTGTAATGCTCCGAAGCCGCTTCTGCGACCACACCGGTTCCTCCAAACAAATCCAGGAAAGAATCTCCTGAACAATGATTTCTTGAAAGTTCCATTATCCAATCTACTAGCTGAGATTTACTACCCGTGTATCTTCTATTCGATATATTAAACATAACTACAATGAATTGTAGCATTTAACGATGGAGGATTATAGTGTAAATATTACATTTTTTTGCAAATAATAGATGGTATAGTTTGTTTATCTATGATAAACGTCCTTATGGCAAAAGAGTACTGGCCTAAGATTCAGTATCATCGTTTGACGGCGACTTTTCTCTTTGTCGCTCATTAATCTCACTAAGATCTCGCTGTATCTTGAAGATTGCAGTCTGTACTAGCCACCACCTGAATAGGAAAACTATTGCGACAATAAGGGCAGCGATTCCTAGAAAAAATAGTAATACTCCCGCAGCAGACAAGCCTTGTATAAATTCGCCGTAAGAGTTCGATCCTTGCGATGATGGGACGTTATAATTCGTAACCGTTGTTGTGCTAAAAAGATTAAATAAATTCATAAATCGCTCCTTGCCTTAAGCATAGTTGTTTCAGACGTAAACGCAATACGTATCTGCTTCTCTTGCCACAGCCCTGTTATTCCGTCACACTAATTATCACTATGAGTAACCCGATGGACAAATCTCTACAAAATCCTTGGAAAAATTTATCGTCAAAACCTCCTTACGTGCTACCTGAAGACATGTTTATTATTGAACGCTCGCGACACGCAAAGGAGTTGAGAATAGATACTTTACCCGATCCATTCGTCGGAGGACTAGAGTCCGCTGAAGTCATATTTCTAGCATTAAACCCGGGCTTCATAGATAGTGACATTGAGCTAAACCTAAAGATGCCAGAATTCTTAGAAGCTAACCGCACAAATCTAAATGACCCACACGGTTCACCATTTTACTACTTTAGCGGTTCCTTTGAAGAGACCGGTGGTCACATATGGTGGAAGAGAAAACTCAAGCCACTTTTACAAGCAGGGATTACCGAATCAGTGCTTCGTGAAAAAATTATGCTTATCGAGTACTTGGGATATCATTCTAAAAACGCCGATAAAATTAAAGGTCTCAAGGTGCCGTCACAACATTTCTCTTTCAACCTAGTTCGCGAAGCAATAAGTCGGCAAAAAACAATCGTTATCATGCGTAGTAAAAAGCTATGGTTAGAAGCAGTGCCTGAACTTGACGCGTATCCCTATATGACACTTAATAGCTCCCTCAATGTCACCATATCCCCAAAGAATATTGGCGAAGCAAACTTTGAGATTATACTAAAGAAACTAACTAATAAAGAACCGCAGGAGGACTAATAGTATGCCACGAACATTTATGGTTGGAACATTAGACGATAAACCACTATTAGTTATTAAGCTCGATGAACTAACTTATTTTGTTGATTTAGATACTAAAGAAGTCGTAGAAGACAAACCTGGCTTGCCCCCATTAAAAGACGCCGACTTAATAAAGCGTGTGCTAAAAGCTGCAGACGAAAGTAAATAATTTAAAAACTATGAGTAACACTGTCACCACCCACGACGTCTACGGCAATTCATACCAAGCCAACCTCGCCGACCTCACCCAAACAATCCGCGTCTACGCCGTCATCAAAAAAGACGATAAAATTCTCGTCACCAAACAATGGGACGGCGTCAGCTGGCCCGGCGGTGGAGTAGAGAAGGGTGAAACGCTTGAAGACGCCCTGATCCGAGAACTCAAAGAAGAAACCGGCCTCGTCGTCACACCAGGCAAAGTCTTCTACAATACCTCCCGCTTTTTCCAGCGCGACAAAGACAGCAAACCTGTCCAAGCATTTATGTTCTTCTTTGACGGCGAATACGTGTCTGGCGAGATCTCAAACGCTGCAATAACCGACAGCGAGACGAAATACACAAATGGCATCGCCGAATGGATTGCACCCGAAAACCTGACTGAAGGAGCCTTCCGCCACAGCGTCAGCCTGCAAGAAGTCCTTGATGCTTACGAAACCAGCCACGCACAGTAGCTTTTCTCTTGCCACAACCCCCGTCATAAGTCATACTATCCACAAGCACTTTGACCGAAGTAAATTAGGGGGCAGCTATAACACCGCTTACATTGTCACGTTTTTGGCATCGCCGCATCTACGAGGTGGCTTTTTTGCTTTCGTTGGCTATTTTGGTGCTTTATATTCTCCCGCTCGTTACGAGTATTGCGGCAGTTGGACCGTTTAATGTCAGTATTTTCGTCGCAATCGCCGCCACCGCTACGATATTAATGAGTATCCTCAGCTACTTCATCGAACCAAAAACACACCACTTTATCGAACCGCTGGTTGTCTATCTGTTATTCAGCCTCGCGGTTGGGCTTTTAGTCTTCCAAACAGGTGGCATTACGTCACCATTCTTGATGCTCTGGATGCTAGCCGCTTTCTTTAGTGGCGTCTTCGCCGTCTACGGGTGGCTCCCAATCATCGTCGCGACGGGGGTATTTTTCGCCGAGCAGTACCTCGCCAACAAGTTCAGCCCTAGCCTCATCGGCATAGTAGGGGTCAGTTCGTTACTGCCAACCATCATCGGTATCATCCTCTGGCGCAACCACACGACGACGGAAGCCGAAAAAAGCGTCAAAACACTAGCCAGCGAACTGTCCGAAGTCGCCAACCGTTCTGAAATCGTCATTAACGCTATCGGTGACGGCGTCATTGCAATCGACGCGCAGGGGACTATTCAGCTGATTAACCCGGCGGCCCAAGAGATCCTCGGGTGGGGCAAGCAAGATGCCCTAATGCTGAACTACAAATCGATTTTACAACTGACCGACCTCAATAATAAACCGCTTGATCCGACCAACGACCCAATCATGCAGGTCCTTAATACCAACCAGCAGATCCGCTCCAGCGCCCTCATCATCCTGACAAAATCAGGTAAAAAGGTCACCTCGTCGCTAGTGGTATCACCGATCGGGACCGCTGGTTCTGGTGTCATTACCGTCTTCCGCGACATGACAAAAGAAAAGGCAGAAGAGCGCGAACAGGCCGAATTTATCAGCACTGCCAGTCACGAAATGCGTACGCCAGTTGCTTCGATTGAAGGCTACTTGGGCTTGGCACTGAACCCGAATACTGCTCAAATCGACGCCAAGGCCCGTGACTTCATCATGAAGGCACACGAGGCGGCTCAACACCTTGGACGGCTGTTCCAGGACCTCCTAGACGTCTCTAAATCCGAAGATGGTCGCCTGACGAACACACCAAAGGTTGTCGATCTTGCGACCTATACAGAAACGATCGTGCAAGGCTTAATCCAAAAGGCGACCGAAAAGGGACTTACCCTGACTTTCAAACCGAAAGACAACAACAATCAAAAGACTATTACGCCCGTCCTCTTCGTTAACCAAGACAACGATCACATCCGTGAAATCATCGATAACTTGGTCGAAAATGCCATAAAGTACACATTGAAGGGCGAAGTTGTCGTCGACGTCACAGGCACAGACAGCAAGGTCATCGTTAGCGTCAAAGACAGCGGTCTTGGTATTCCCGCCGAAGACGTGCCACACTTGTTCCAAAAGTTCTACCGCGTCGATAATGCCGACCGCCAACAAATCGGTGGAACTGGGCTTGGATTATATCTTTCACGCCGCTTAGCCGAAGCAATGCAGGGTCGTTTATATCTAGAAAGCGTCCACGGACAGGGAAGTACCTTCTTCCTCGAACTACCTCGCATCGATAGCCAAGAAGCTGCCGACTTACGTCAAAAGCAATTTGCCCAAGCCGCCGCCGCAGCGCAACAGGCGACACAAGCGCCAGTTGCGCCACCGACCGCACCAGCGATGCCTCCCGTCGTTAATCCGTACCCTCCAGCAGCAGGACAGGTTGCTCAACAACAACCAGTGGCTCAAGAGGCTCCAGGCGCCGTCAAAGCAGCCACAACCGTCCCACGTGGTGAAAGTCTTAGCCGTGAGCAGATCATGGCGCACGTCCGCGAACTAGAGGCAATGGCAAAAGCACAAAACACACCACCCCCGCCAGCTGGACAACAGTAACCATAAGCACTATAGTAATTTTAAAGATCATCAGATAGAATAAAGGGTAATTATGGCAAAAATTTTACTGGTAGAAGACGACAAAAGCCTCCGCGAAATTTATGGAGTCCGCCTCATGGCCGAAGGGTACACTATTACCTCTGCTGGTGACGGCGAAGAAGCATTAGCTGTAGCAATTAAAGAGCGTCCTGACTTGATCGTTAGCGACGTCATGATGCCAAAGATTAGTGGATTCGACATGCTCGACATCCTGCGAAGCACAACAGAAACAAAAGATATTAAAGTCATTATGATGACCGCGCTTTCCAGCGAAGATCAACGCGCCCGTGGCGAAGCCCTTGGCGCAGATCGTTACTTGGTTAAATCTCAAGTTGGTATCGAAGACGTTGTCCGGACCGTCCATGACGTCCTTGGTGACGGCATCGGTGGTGCGGCTCCTGCTGGACCAGTATTTCCTGCGGCGGCTCCCGTTGCGACTCCTGCAGCTCCTACGGCCGTTCCTGCACCAGTTGATCCGCTTGCACCAGCACCAGTTGCTCCCATCCAACCAACACCTGTGATTGCAGCTCCTGTTGAAGTTGAAGCCGTAACCGCACCCGTGCCAGTTGCTGTTGATACTCCAGCCCTTACACCGATGCCACAACCAGTAGCGGCTCCTGCCCCTTACGAAGTTCCCGTGACACCAGCAGTAGCGCCTATTGCTCCAGTAGCGCCACCTCCTGCACAGCCAGTCTTTATTGCTCCAGTAGTTCCTATTGCTCCTGCGCCAGTAGCACCGACACCGCTTCCACAGCCAACTGCGCCGTTCTCATCAGATCCCCCAGCAGGGCTTGGTGACCGCATCATTAATCCGCTTCCATCAGCCGACAGCCTCACCCAAGGTGGCGTCGCCGATATCGCTTCTCAGATGAACCAAGAGCTGAATGCGCATATCCAAGCACTCAACCCGGATCCTGCGCCAGTTGCACCAGCACCACTGCCTCCTCAGCAGTATGCAATCCCTCTCCCTCCGAATCCCCCAGTTCCTCCGCTTCCACCTCAACCGGGCGTGTAACCCCCGTAAGCTGTTATACTAGTCAGCATGAGAGAACGTCTTAATAAACATCTCGCCCTTCAAATGGGCATCTCACGTCGTGAAGCCGACGAGCTTATTGACTATGGGCACGTCAAAGTAAACGGTGCCAAAGTCACCCTCGGCGCTCGCTTCGAAGAAGGGGATGAGATCACTATCCGCAATCAACCACTTGGTGCAGCGGTGGACTTTGAATATATTGCCCTCAACAAGCCGACGGGCTACGTATCATCCCGTAAACAACAGGGTGAAACACAGACAATCTACTCGTTATTACCTGAAAAATACCACACGCTTAAACCTGTCGGACGTCTCGATAAAGACAGTAGTGGCCTCATGCTCCTGACTAATGATGGTGACTTTGCGTATCAGATGACGCACCCGAAATTCTACAAGACAAAGAAGTACGAAATTACCCTTGATATCCCCTTAGCGCCATTACACCAACAGATGATAGCCGATCACGGCATTCAATTAGAGGACGGCCCAAGCCAATTAAGCCTGGAACGCGTTGATGACAGTCGCGAGAACTGGATTGTCACCATGCATGAAGGACGCAACCGTCAGATTCGCCGAACCTTTTTCTCTATCGGCTATAACGTGACACGACTACATCGAACAGATTTTGGCCATTATACGCTGGGTGATATAAAGCCTGGTGAGTTTTCTATTGTTGAGAAGCTGTAGGTCTTCACAAGAATCAGTATTTATTGTATAGTCTTCTGATTACCACCACCATGACAGATGTTATTAATCAGAATGTAGTTGTTGATCGTGATCATGAAGCCAGAAAGCTTTTTGGCTTTGCTGTCGCGCACGATCCAGCCCAACTGTATGAAGACTTGGGCCAGCCAAGAACACATGAACTTCCCGGTACTGCGCGAACACATCTTATGGCTGAATACGGCGAGAAGACAGGGGAGAAGTCCGAGCTTGGCTATCTACTCTTATACGGCATCGGCCAAGTATCAATGTACGTCTCTGAAACCATGGCTCATCACCCAGGCATCCCAATAGAGAGGGCTATCGCCATCGCACGACACCAGCGAACACTCGATGGGCTTGCGATTATGGCAAAACAAAAACCTGAACGAAGTTGGCAGTTGTTTGATAGGCCAGGGGAAATTTATCGTTTAAGTCCCGACGAGCAGGCAATTGAAGTAGACCAATCCGTAGATGTCAGCAACAATCGTGGTTGCCCTGCGATCGAAATGAACGACGGAGTTCTTACGCCGTGGCCAATCTTTAATCGTTTTGCACCTTGGGCTGGCGAGCTCGCAGTTCACGCATTCTACAAGCACCCTTGGGTACAATAGCGCTTATGCTCGCAAAATAATGCGACCTCTGTTATAATTACCCTCTGTTATGGCCTCTAAATTACCAACCGTTGCAATTATTGGACAAGCGAATGTCGGAAAGAGTTCGCTCTTTAACCGTTTCGTACGGTCTCGTCAGGCAATTGTGGCAAAAGAAGCAGGTACTACTCGTGACAACGTTCTGGGTAAAGTAACCCACAACGATCACACGTTTTGGCTGGTCGACACCGCTGGTCTTAAAGACGCAGCCGACGACTTTGAAGCCTCAATCCAAGAACAAATTACAGAGGCGGCTGAAGCTGCTGATGTCATCATGGTTGTCGTCGACGGTACGCAATATGCCAGCGACCAAGACAAGTTTGTTGCCAAGAAAGCACTTCGCAGCAAGAAGCCTGTCTTGCTCCTCATCAACAAAGTTGACCTTTCGGGCAGCCTTCCGTCTGACGAATTCAAACGCCTCGGCATTAAAGAAATTATCCGTACCAGCGCCGAACACAACATCGGTATCGAAGCGGCGATTCAGACAATCACCGAGCTGATTCCACCCGCACAAGACGAACCAGCTGGCGACGTTATCCGTATTTCACTTATCGGCCGTCCGAATGTGGGTAAGAGTAATCTCTTCAACACCCTCGCAGGCAAGCAACAAGCAATTGTCGCTAATATCGCAGGAACCACTCGCGACGTTAACCGTATCGCTATCAAATACAAAAACGTCAACATCGAAATCCTCGATACCGCTGGTATGCGAAAACCTGGTAAGCAAGAAGTCGGCATCGAGAAATTTTCAGTCCTTCGTACGCTCCAGGCAATTGAAGAATCTGATATTTGTTTCCTTCTGATGGAAGCGAACGAACTGAACACGGCGCTCGACCAACGCCTCGCTGGTATTATCGACGAAGCAGGCAAGGGCCTCGTTATTGTCGTCAGTAAATGGGATATCGTCGAAGACAAAGACGAATTTACCCGTGATGCCATTGCTCCAAAGATCGCTCATACGTTTGAGTTCGTGCCTTGGGCACCTCTTATCTTCACCAGTAGCGTGACTGGCCAAAATGTCACCAAATTGTTTGATCTTGCGCTTGAAATAGACGAACGCCGCTTGACTGAACACAAGACTCGTCAAATGAACGACCTCTTGCAAACTATTGTTCAAAAGCACCCACCAGCAGGGCTTAAAAACACCCATCCGCGTCTTCGTTACGTCGTCCAGACTGACACATCACCACCATGGTTCGTCATTCACGGCAGCAACCTCAAATTTATTCACTGGTCTTATAAACGCTATATCGAACGCAACTTCCGCGAAGCTTTTGACTACGTCGGCACCCCGATTAAATTTAGTTTCGTCGACGAGAAACAAGTCAAAGACAACAAAGCTCGTATTGCTGAAGGTAAAGAGCCCATCAACAAGGCAAAAGCCAAGAACGAAGAAGCCAAAGTGAATCTTGCCGCTCGGCAAGAAGCTGGCCGCGAAGCCAAAAAAGAAGCTCGCAAAAATCTTTCTGAGTAAACTCTCTTAAAAAGGAAGAACCCCGCTCCAGAGAGCGAGGCTCAACCGTGAAGCAGGGTATTAATTGTGGGATTGCTCCCGTTGTTTCTTCTAGTCGCGCCTGAAGGATCTGACCCATCCGATGGCGACCAGGACGAACACGCTCGCCGTGAACAGCACCAGTGGTGCGAACACGAAGTAGCTCTGTAGCCCAGGCGTCGGCATGATGAATCCCACGACGTGAGAGACAACCAGACCCGTGACGACCAGTGCGATGATGCGTCCGTAGCGATGGTATGACCATTTGCGACGACCGTAGAACTCGTTTGTTCCTGCGACGGCTGCGTAGATCCCAAGGGCTCCAACTGCGGTCAGTACTGCCAGGATCAAGTTTCCCTGCCTGGTGTGTGCCGAAGCATACCCCAGGACCCAGTAGTACATCAGTCCGAAGACTCCGACCGATGCCACGATCCATGCCCAGCGCTTTACTTCGCGCCAGTTAAGACCTGGCAATTCCTTTTCCATGTAGTGCCTCCCCGATATTCGATGTGCAGTGCAATTGTCCCGAAAAAGACTTGAGTTATTATGAAACTAATTATTAGAAAAATCAATACCTATCCTCAAGAGAATGTAGTAGAATGAACATATGAAGATCGTCTTCGCCCAAGGCAACCCAGATAAAAAATATCAAAAAACCCGCCATAACACGGGTTTTCTTATCGTGGATGCGTTAGGCGAGAAGTATGATGCCGTCTGGCGCGTTATCGACAAGTATAAAGGCCACATCGCCAATATCGAGATAGGTGGCGAGAAAGTCATCCTCGTGAAGCCCTTGAGCTATTACAACGACACAGGGATGGTTGCCCGACTATTGGTTGATTACTATAAATTGAACCCCGCAACTGATTTCCTTGTCGTCCATGATGACCTTGCTTTGCCACTAGGGACCATTCGTGTCCGAGACAGTGGTAGCGATGCTGGCAATAACGGCGTCAAAGATCTTAACCTTCACCTGGGTCAACACTACAAACGAATCCGTGTCGGCATCTGGACCGAGGACCGCGATAAAATGGACGACGTCAACTTCGTGTTAGGCGTCTTTCCTAAAGCTGAATTCGAAAAGGTAGAGAAAGTTATTATCCCTCACGTCAACGACCTGATTGAAAAGTTCGTCGGCGGCACCCTCGAAGTTTCCAGCGCCTCTATGTAAGGGGTTTATTTCATTCGTCAAGAGGCGTATACTCGCTGGCAGACCGCACCATCCCTCTATCAAAAGAAAGGAGCGGCCATGTCCGCTTTGCAAACAAGTCTGGACGACAACGCTGTTGATCCCGGCCACTGGCTCGTTGAGCTGGTGCAGAAGGTTCAACCGCACCTGTCACACCTCGTCATCGGTCCGAGGCAAGAGCCGATCATCGACACCGACGGTGTGGAGACGACGGCCATCTGTCGACCCATCGACAAGCACTACCTCATGACCACCAAAGGCCTGGCACGCGTCGATCGAACACTGTTCGACCGCAAGGCCAAGCCGCGGCTCATGAGCCATCACAGCATCGCTCTGATCGAGGGCCGTGCCATGGTTGGCGTCATCGCTGCACTGGAGATCATGCTCGAAGAGCAGGTCAAGTCGTACGGCAAGGCATCGGTCCAGTGACGGGCAGGGGTGATGGGGAGAGCAATTTCTCCCCGTCACCCCACACCTACACCCAAGACAGCAAAATACCCCCTCTGAAAATGAGGGGGTATTTATATATAAAATCACTAGGGTATGAAGAGGGGCGGTGAAATCAATCACCGCCCCCTTCGGGTAAAAACCCGGGACACCCGTTGTCGATCAGTGATCGACGTGTTCGTGAGTTCCCGTGTTGACTACAGTCTTCGCCGCCTTGCGCTCATCGCGCTTCGAGGGCTTGCGGGTGATCAGTGCGATCACGCCAGCGACCAGGAAGAGCAATACGCCCAACACCAAGATGTTGAAGCTGATCGTCAGCGGCTGCGTGTAGCCCAGGCCCAGACGATCACCCAGAAGGGCGAGTGTCGGGCCGAAGACCGTATGGACCAGAACGGACAACGCCACGAAAGCGCCGCCAGCCCATAGGAGCATGACGATCAGGTTGCGGATCTGCAGCTGCTGCTGCGGATTCTTGTGCTGAATGCGCGATAGTCGGTACATCTTGAACGCCATGATGGCGGCGAAGACGGCGACAAATGAGAGCACAACTGCCGTCGTCCACTGAAGGGCGACGTACTGGTAGTAGGTCTCGGGCGCAGGGCCAGTGGCCATGGGAACAATCATGTTAAGTTTCCTTCGAACGGTGAAACGGGTGTCGTCATACCGAATGGTACAACGAAGAACATTATACCACTAATGCTTTAAAAAGTCAATATGCTGATAATCCGGAAGTTAATAAGTTTCCAATAAAAAACGCTCACAGTAAGGGTGGGCATCACTGTGAGCGTATTTTACCCTTTAACCCACCCAGATTTCTCAGTGAAGCGGTAGCAACCGTAGTAAATATATGGTGCGCGCCTGACTCTCCCGAGGGAGGGCCACTACTGGATAGTCACTATAGTGAGAAATCTTTATTGGGATCCTTTATCTCTTTCGAAATAAAGTGTTAAAGGGATTAGTATACACACAAGGCTGGCATCTCCGAAGAGAAGGCTCATACAGTGGAGGGTAGTTACTATATGAACACCGTGTGCGTAACCTAACATAAGTTAGAATAGGGGGTATAAGGTGCTTGGTAAGCCTCGCAGGACTAACCAATCGCTTTGCATTTTAGCACGTATTTGACATAAAGTCAATACGTATTGAAATAAAATCTATGAAAATCAAGGCTATTTCACCAGATGAATCTGTTTTCTTACAGATCATCGACACTATTGCGCTTAAGCCAAAAACATTGTACTTTGTAGGTTCACTCCCGACGGAGCGGCTTCCAGTGGTGGCAATTGTAGGAACTAGGAAACCCACTTCTTATGGTAAAGAAGTAACCTTTAATTTAGCTTATAAACTGGCGAAGCAGGGGATTATTATTGTCAGTGGGCTTGCCTTAGGGATAGATGCGATTGCGCATCGAGCAGCGCTAGAAGCTGGTGGGACCACTGTTGCGGTCCTGGCAAACGGACTCGACTCTGTGTATCCGGCATCCCATCGAGCACTGGCCGAAGAAATCGTCGCAAAAGGCGGCCTTATTATAAGTGAGTACCCGCCAGGCACACCAGCACGTGATTTTCAGTTCTTAGCCCGTAATAGGATCGTGAGCGGGCTATCCGATGCCGTTATCGTCACCGAAGCCGCAGCCCGCAGTGGAACACTCGCCACGGTGGCGTACGCCCTTGAACAAAATAGGGAAGTCTTCGCCGTCCCGGGCAATATCACCAGTCCGATGTCAGTGGGGCCAAATCGTATGATTATTCAAGGCGCGCATCCAGCCTTAGAACCAAATGATATCCTACAAATTATTGCGCCTTACTTACTAACGCAGCAAACGACACTCAATATGGGGAGTAGCCCGGTCGAAATAAAAGTTATCGATCTATTGAAATCGGGCATTCGAGACGGAGACCTATTGCAACAACAATCAGGCTACGATGTCAGTGAATTCTCGCAAGCAATCACCATGCTCGAAATCGCGGGGCTCATCAGGCCTCTGGGCGGGAACCAATGGACAACAACGTGACGGCTATCCTCGCCAGCCATTTACAAACGTCCCCAAGTTGTGTAAAGTCGAGCCTTGTGCTTAGCTGGTTAGGTTACCACGAGCAGAATGGAAGAGATACATGGCAAAAAACTTAGTAATTGTAGAGTCCCCGGCAAAAGCCAAAACCATCGAGAAATACCTCGGTAGTGACTTTCAAGTACTTTCAAGTATTGGCCACATTCGCTCGATTGCCAAGAAGACTAAAACCGGCACCCCTCCTATTGATGTAAAGAACAATTTCGAGACAACTTACGAAATTGACCCAGATAAAAAGAAAACGATTACAGAACTTAAGAAAGCGACAAAAGCCGCTGACACTGTCTGGCTCGCAACTGATGAAGACCGCGAAGGGGAAGCCATCGCCTGGCATCTTTGTGAGGTCCTTGGCCTTGATCCTTTAACGACCAAACGCATCGTCTTCCACGAAATTACCAAAACTGCCATCGAAGCAGCCGTTAAAGAACCCCGTAATGTCGACATGCAACTCGTGGCCGCACAACAAGCTCGTCAAATCTTGGACCGCCTTGTTGGTTTTGAATTATCTCCTGTCGTCTGGCAAAAAGTCCCTGGCGGTAAATCTGCAGGACGCGTCCAATCACCAGCAGTTCGTCTATTAGTCGAACGTGAGCGTGAAATTCAGAAGTTCGAAGGCTCTTTCCAATTCAAGGTCACTGCTGAATTCATGCACGATGGCCAGATCGTCAAAGCCGAATTACCTGATCGTTTTGATTCAGAAGAGGCAGCTCAGAACTTCCTCCAATCTTTGAAGGATGCAACTTTTGCTGTGAGTGACGTCACTAAGAGTCCTGGTACTCGTAACCCTGGTGCACCTTTCACGACCAGCACCCTGCAGCAAGAAGCCAACTCAAAACTCGGCTACGGTGCACGTGCGACAATGTCATCAGCGCAAAAACTCTACCAAGAAGGTAAGATCACTTACATGCGTACTGACTCAGTCAACCTGAGCGGCCAAGCAATCGCTGCAGCCAAAGACTTTATCACCAGCCAGTACGGTCCTGAATACTCAACCGTTCGTCAATTCAAGACAAAGAACGCCAGTGCTCAAGAAGCTCACGAAGCGATTCGTCCAACTGACATGTCGGCAGTGAAGGGGAGTAGTAACGAATACGACCAAAAGATCTACGACCTTATCCGTAACCGTGCGCTTGCTAGTCAAATGTCACCAGCAAAACTGGAAAAGACGACCGTCACGATCACCATTAGCACCGCGAAAGAAATCTTTGAAGCAAAGGGTGAAGTCATTATCTTCCCTGGATTCTTGAAAGTCTACGGCGCTGGCAAAAAAGATCCTGACATTCTACCTGCAATGGAATCTGGTAACACGCTCGATCTTGAATCTGCGCTTGCGAAACAAACCTTTGCGCGTCCACCAGCTCGCTACACCGAAGGTTCTTTAGTGAAGAAGCTAGAAGAATTAGGCATCGGCCGACCTTCAACTTTTGCAACGATTATCAACACCATCCAAGCCCGTGACTACGTCGTTAAGGGCGATGGCGAAGGTGAAGAACGTGACGTTGTTACCTTTACGGTTACCCCAAAGCAAGATGCCACACGCGAAGTTATCAAGGAAAAGACTGGCTCTGACAAGGGTAAGTTAGTCCCTACGGGCGTCGGTGAAATGATCAGCGATTTCTTGACTGATCACTTCGAACAAGTCGTCGACTACAGTTTTACCGCTAACGTGGAAGAGGAATTCGACAAGATCGCAGCGGGTGCCTTAGCTCGTAACGTCATGCTCGAGAAATTCTACACGCCATTCCACAAACTCGTGGAAGGATCTGGCAGTATCGATCGATCGGCTGTTGCTCAAGCAACCCAAATCGGTATCGACCCTAAATCTGGCAAACCAATCTCGGCTCGTTTTGGTCGCTTCGGCCCAATGCTTCAACTTGGTGATCCTGAAAATAAGGAAGAAAAACTGCAATTCGCCCCTATGCCAGCGGGTGCTCGTATCGAAACTGTCACCCTTGAACAAGCGTTGATCGCATTCCAATTGCCACGTGTTGTTGGAACGACGGATGATGGTAAAGAGATCAAAGCTAACATCGGTCGCTTTGGTCCTTATATCCAAATCGACAAGCTTTTCGTCAGCATTAAACCGCTCGATCCGCACGATATTACCCTCGGACAGGCGCAAGAACTGTATGCTGCCAAACTCAAATCTGAAGCGGAAAAGAACATCACTGACTTTGGTGATGGCATCAAAGTCCTGAATGGCCGTTACGGTCCATACATCACCGACGGCAAAAAGAACGCCAAGATTCCAAAGGACCAAAAGCCTGAAGAAATTACGCACGACCAAGCCAAGCAAATGATCGCCGAGGCTCCCGCAGCGGGGAAGGGACGTTTCGCCAGGCGAGGTGCAACCACAACAACAAAGAAGCCTGCAGCGAGAAAAGTCACTGCCAAACGCAAACCAGCAGCAAAGAAAAAGTAATACATAACCCCCTCCAAACAGAGGGGGTTATTGCTTTTTTATAATACTTATGCTATAATATACTTCAAGTTCACTTCTGAACCCCCAAAACCCACGCGACAATTCGTCGCGCGTCCTCACACAATTCAAGGAGAGCCGTCATGCTCAGCATCACCGTTGTTTATGGTCCCAGCTTCAAAGGTTCTGTCGACGAGTTGAAGCTCGTCAGCCGTCGACTTGTCGTGGCTGCGCTCAACACCGTCGTCAGGCCTTCAAGCAAGATCAACCCTCGGCTCGTCACCGTCAGCTCCCAGCGAGCCAACGCACGACAGCTCAGCACGAGACAGGTCATGATCATCGTCTCTGCTTCGGTGGAGTCGAAAGACGAGCGTCTGACGGAAGACAATCGATTGGCCCTTCGCGGACTGATCGAGGGCGCCATTGCGCGTGTCTATCCTGACTTCGCCCTGTTCAATGTATTGCTGTCGTTCGACATGCAGATCGAGCGCTTCAATGCCCGACCTCTGGTCATCGGCACTATCAACGAGAACGACCTCGCGATCATCGATCAAGAGGTGTCGTCCATGCAAGGCATTCGTGCCAAAGCACTGGCACACGCCTCGTCGCACTGACACCCTGTCGCATCGACGCCTCCATGTGTGGGAATACCCGCGCCTAACCCCTGAAAGGATGAAAGTCCCCGCCAGGTATACGGCGCGGGATTTTCATTATTGACATCTTTTCTGTGATCTGGTGTAATACACAGGTTCAACACGAACAAATGCGCTGAAAAGTGCATCCCCCGCATAGAAGGGCTTCACCCCATGTTGACTGCAGAACTCTACTCCTCCTCAGACCTCGAATCGTCGATCATCGACGGCATCAAGATCTGCAGCGAGGAGATGATCCCCGTGATCTTCAGCACCAAGAAGTACCCGTGGTCCTCTGACGATGTCGTCTTCGCAGACGCAGCGATCTACGAACCCGAAGCTGACGTCGTCATCGACCAGGAGGCCGAGAACCCCCTGCCGGTGATCCGACTCGTCGTGACCACCCTGTACAGCAAACAGCTCTACAAGAACGCCGACGAACGATCGGCACAGCTAGTCGCAGCGCTGGAAGAGGTCCTATCGAAGGACACCTACCAGATCTGGGTCAAGCTCCGGCTCGTCTACAACATCGGTCTCGCGGTCAGCGAGGTCAGCAACATCCCGGACATCACGAAAGACCCGGTGCTCCGTGCAGCACTCGACGTCACGCAGGCACGCATCTGCTTCGACGACGAGATCATCACCGATCCTGCCATCCGCGAGTCGATGCTGACCGCTACGGAAGTGCTCATCGGCGACAGTGAACTGGTCGGGGCGTCGTAACAAACGCCCTGTGGCCGCCCTCTGCGGGAAGACCCGCGTCGTTCAAGGATTCATTTCCTTCGAATGGCGCGGGTTTTCGCTTTCTTAGGACATTTCACAGAGGCAGATATTGCTTTCCTGTTATATTTATGCTATAATATAGACAGTTCCCTTGAACACTGCACATTCTGCATGCACTCCACAATTTAGAGAGAGGCCGCCACGGTGCAAACCAGCGCAAAACCAGTTGTACTCATCCCCGATGAGCCGAGTTTCATCAACAGTTACCCTGAAGGTGAGCCGTTCAGCGTCGTCGAAACACCCAACAGGAAAGGAGTTCTCTTCATCTATCCGCCGCAAAGTGGACTACGAGGGGCACGTCACCGCGTTCAGCTATGGCACATCGTCAACATCAAGCCACAGCGTCGAAGCTGGAGAGTGCGAAAAGCGCACGAGGCCTACGACACCAGCGGTATCGACGCCTTCGGGCTTCGATACGCACTCAACCTCGACACCGACCTCTAAACCACCAGAGCAGGGAACTGAACCCGCACCGTCCGCGACGACCTAATGGAACTCGTGTCGACGATGCGGGCTCTTTTAGTTCCGCTCATGGTAAGCTAGGGCTACGGATAAGGGATAAGAGTGGGTGCTCAAAAATCAGGCACCATTAACCATTACAGCAACGTGACTGCAGTGCAAAATAGTGTCTTATTAGCCCAGATTTGTCAGGACCTTGTCAGTGAGAGCGAAGGCAAAGGCGTCAACCAAAGTGGCGTCACCAATGCCTACATTACGGGTTGCGGCGACTCCGACAAGTGGCATATAACAGAGGACTTGAAGCTAAAACAGTACAGTTGCTAGCATTCTCGTCGCTACCACCAATACCACATATTGTGGATAACTAAAGTCTGAGAACACTATTTACAGTGGGTGTCTACTTCATGCTATAATAAATTAACCATACAAAATGTTTGACATAAATTACATAATCTTGTATAATGATAAGCATATTTGGATAGCAAATTAACCCCCTGAGGTGGCGCAGGAAGAAAGACAATATATGAGCGACGCGACTGACCAAAAACAGCCAACTATCGACCTGAAATCAGGCGTGAGTGACGTTTTAGCACTTATCGAGCAAGAACGTGAGCGTGAAATTATTACACGTCGTTTTGGGCTTTATGACCGTCGCGAAACACTCGAGCAGATCGGTGAGTTGCTTGGCATCACTCGTGAGCGTGTTCGTCAGCTTGAAAAAGCGATTCTTATTCGTCTAAAAATTGCTGCAGAAGAAGGGAAGACTGAAGTCGTTACCACTCTTGAAAAGACATTCATTCGCACCCTGAGCGAAATGGGACGTGTCGCTCGTGTCCAAGACTTGGCCGACAAAATCTATGGTCGTGCAACTAATCTTCAGGAACGTGCTCATGTTGCATTTATTGCGACACTTGCACCCGGACTGACTGTTATCGATGAAAACGATAACTACTTCCACGCTGTGGGAATCGCAGAATACGGTGACGAAAAGAAAATCCGTAGCGAAGTTGACGACATCGTTCGTGTCATCAAAGAGAACAAAGAGCCTATGTCTCTCGACCAACTCCACGACAAGCTTAACTACGAGCACCCTAGCCACGTATCTGCACTTGCCAGCATCAGCAAGCAACTTGCACACCTTCGTGACAGTTGGGGACTTACTAAGTGGCCAACCGTTAACCCAAAGAATATCCGCGACAAGATCTACGTCATCCTCGCTGATAACAAAAAGCCACTTCACTTTTCAGAGATCGCTAAAAGCATCAAAGACTCAAGCTTCAAACGAAAAGACGTTACCACACAAGCAATTCACAACGAACTTATTAAAGACAAGCGATTCGTCCTTATCGGCCGTGGCATCTACGCCCTCGATAACTGGGGCTACAGCAAGGGAACTGTCTCTGACATCATCGCGCAAGTCCTTCGTGACTCAACCGAACCTCTTCACCGCGACGAAATCGTCAAACGCGTGCTGAAAAGTCGCCAAGTGAAAGAGACAACGATCCTTCTTAACTTGCAAAGCAAACCACAGTTCAAGCGAGTTGCAAAAGCGACTTACACACTCGAACAAAAGTAATCTTTGGATTAAACCTTTACGAGAGGTCGTTGCCTTATCTCTAAAGAGGTGAGAGAATAACATAGACAGTATGAGTATCATCGGAATCATTATTAACTTTTTCTTGCAGGTATACGTTTGGCTACCGATCGTTTTAATCCTCGCATTCTTAACCTGGCGCAATTATAAACGTGCGGAAATCGTTGAAAAAGAAGTCGAAGCCGACCTCTTAATTCTTGAGATTCCAAAGACTAATGACAAGCAAGAACTTGCCGCTGAACAGCTATTCGCCAGTCTGCACGGTATTCTTCGTGATCGAACCGAACTACGCGACAACGCCGGCGTCCAAGAACATGTCAGCCTCGAGGTTGCCTCGGTTAATGGTCAGATCCGTTTCTACACTTGGGTACCAAAGACACTCCGTAGCTTTGTTGAGAGCCAGATCTATTCTCAATACCCAACCGTTCAAATTCGTGACGCTGAAGAAGATTACGTCGCTCACGAACGCGAACATAGCGTGGTCTATACTGCCGAAATCGTCCTGACCGACAATCAAATGTTGCCGATTAAAACATTCCAGAACTTTGAAGTGGACCCTCTGGCGGGTATTACGGGAACGCTCGCAAAACTCGAAACAGCTGGTGAAGAAGTCTGGATCCAAATCCTTGCAAAACCAATCGCTGACGACTGGCACAAAGGGTCTGAAAAGTGGATCAAATCTGTCAAAGAGGGTAAGTCTGGTGGCTTTGGATTTGGAAAGGGCGGGGGAGCTTCTTTTCTGAGTGGCGTCTTCGAAGCCCTTTGGAAACCGCCTGAAGAAGCAACCAAAACTGCAGCACCGAAAGAACTATCCGACCGCGACAAAACACGTATCGCCGAAGCAGAGAAGAAGGCAACAAAACTTGGTTACGAAGTCAAGATTCGCTTGGCATATCTTGGTGAAGACCAAGTAAATGCCCGTCAACGTATGCAAGCATTGGTTGGAACATTCAAACAGTACAACTCAACCAACTTGAACGGATTTAAGATTTCAGGCGCCAGCTTTAAATCTGAAGATCTTATCAAGTATCGAAAACGCGCCTTTGGACGCGGTGGCTTTATTTTGAACATCGAAGAGCTCGCCTCGGTCTTCCACTTGCCACACACGAACGTTGAGACACCAAATATCGTCTGGGCATCGTCAAAGACCGCAGAACCGCCTGCAAAGCTTCCTATCATCACAGGTGACCCATCGATCGACGAGAACATCAGCGCCTTTGGACTGACAAACTTCCGCGGGATCAACCACCAGTTTGGCATGCTGCGATCTGACCGCTCTCGTCACGTTTATATCATCGGACAAACCGGTGCAGGTAAGTCAGGAACGCTCGAACTGTTTGCACTTAGTGACATCTTCCATGGCCACGGCTACGCGATTATCGACCCGCACGGTGACTTTGCCGTCGATAACATGCGCTTTATCCCTGGTAGTCGTATGGACGACGTCGTCTACTTCAACCCAGCCGATACCGCCTTCCCATTAGGATTTAACCCATTAGAGGTTACCAACCCAAGCCAAAAGACGAACATTAGCTCTGAAGTCATCGGGGTCTTGAAGCGTATGTTCGGTGAGTCATGGGGACCACGCCTGGAATACATTCTACGTTACACAATCTTAGCTTTGCTGGACCGCCCATCGACAACGATGCTCGATATTACCCGCATGCTGACGGACAAAAAGTTCCGTAAAGAAACGCTCGAATACTCAACCGATACCGTCGTCTTGCAATTCTGGAATGTTGAGTTCGCCAGCTGGAACGAGAAGTTCCAATCTGAAGCAATCGCTCCAGTCTTGAACAAAGTTGGTGCCTTCACGGCCAACCCAATCATCCGTAACATTATCGGCCAACCAAAATCGACCTTCAACATCCGTGAAATTATGGACGAAGGAAAGATCCTGATCGTCAACCTCTCAAAGGGGTTAATCGGCGAAGACAACGCCGCAATTCTTGGTGCCTTCCTGGTGACCAAAATCCAACTTGCTGCTATGAGCCGAAGCGACATTCCTAACATCGAAGACCGCCGTCCGTTCTACTTGTACGTGGACGAATTCCAGAACTTTGCGACTGACTCATTTGCAACGATTCTTTCTGAAGCTCGTAAGTACGGACTGAATTTGACTGTGGCCAACCAATACATCTCACAGATGACCGAGACTGTCCGTGACGCCGTCTTTGGTAACGTTGGAACCATGATCTCATTCCGTGTCTCAGCTGACGATGCACCAATCCTGTCAAAGCAGTTCGAACCGCAGTTTGAGCCGCAAGATCTCTTACAAATGCACAACCGTCACTTCATCATCAACATGGTGATTGCTGGTGAGAAAGCACCGGCCTTTAGTGCGACTACATTGACACTTCCCCCCGAACAGATTGATAACACTGGTCGGATTATCGAGAATACTCGCCGTAACTACAGCCGTCCTCGCTCAGAGGTAGAAGTCGAAATCTCAGAGGCAATCGCCGTCCAACAACAAGGTGCGCAACAGTCGAGGCCACAGCCTCAGGCCCTAGCACAAGAGCGTATCTGGCCTGTCGATAGCGGGGCAGTGGCCGTGCAACAAGTCGTGAGTCCTGCCTTTGGATCTGAGGCGCCAACAGGGCCAGAGCAGGGGACTCCTACTGACAAGCCAAAGCGCAAGCGAACACGAACGCGGAAGAAAAAACCAACAACTACTTCAGACTAAGGACATCAGTCTTTAATCTTACGATGATATAATTAGAGAATGCAACGAGACATAGGCGCTGACGAGTTTAGTAAACTTTCCAAAGAAGGACAAAAACGCTATGTCGTTAACCTACTTATTCGAAACTCCGAGGCAAAACCCGTAGAGGACGGTCAGCACCCTGTTGCTATCATTATGGCCGGAATCCCGGGCGCCGGTAAAACAGAATTCCTCCAATCGTACATGGAGAAGCTTTCGCAAGACGAGTCCTATGGGAATCTGAAATTTGTAGATATTGATTTAGATCAAATCGTATCACTCTATCCAGAATATACCCCAAAAACCGACAAACTATTTCGCAGTCAGGGTAATCTGGTAGTTGCCAGATGTGTGGACGCGTTACGTAAAGGTAGATATAATATGCTGATTGACGGAACATTTTCCGGAAAATCTGGTGCATCAATTACTAATGTCGGAAGACTTCTAGATGCAGGCTATGCGGTACTGTTAGTGTTTATGTACGATAGAGCAGAAGTAGCGTGGCAGTACACACAATCTCGAGAAGTCGAAACAGAGAGAGGGATCGATAAAGCAGGGTTTCTCGAATCATGTTCAAATGTATTCATAAATATCCGCGAGGCAGTGAAGCGGTTTAAAAAGAATGAATGGTTTGATATCACGATCGTAAAACAGAAAGAATTAAGAATCAGAGAGTATGATATCATAGATGAAGACAAAGATATTGACACATTTCTCAAACAAGGTTATAATATTGAAGAATTGGAAAGAATGTTATGAAAAAACTTTTTGAACTACTTGGACTAAAAAATACTAAAACAAAAACCACGCTATCACAACGTGATCTTATTAATTATGTCCAGGATAAATCCAATGTAGAAGAAGCCGTTAAGGGATCTATGGAAAAAAGATTAGAACTTCTTAAACGAGTGCATGAAGCCCAAGCAAGCTAGTGCCTAAGTAAATCAATACGCAAAAGGGAAGCCTCGTCATACAGGCTTTTTTTGTTCTGAAAGTTTATAGAACAAAAATAGAACATAATCGAACAGCCATAAAAACAAAGCTACGTACATATATAAACGCGCAGGCAATTCCACGAAACGGAATGCATAGTGCGATAGGACGTAGTAGCAATAATTAAAAACAAAAACACGAAAGTCAGTGGGATAAATCGAGTGCAAGTGTGATTAGTAGGTAGCTACATGAATATAGATTTAACGTCGCACAATATATCTTTTACGACATAGACTATACTAATCATAGTTGATTACTTATACCTCTGGAGTAGTGTAGTACTGGAGGTTTGCCACTGTTATTGTACGCATGCGTTTACAAACATACTTGTTACACTGTTATTTACGATCATATCCACGCCTATGTATGGCATGTAGCCTTAGGTCTATATCGTGTTGTATTTAATGTCGCATTTAATACATACTACAACATAAGTTATCCACACTTATCCAAATCGCCGCGGCCTAACCATGGCCCGTGAAATAATTCCTACTCCCCCTATTCTCCTCCACTACCCTGCTTTTTGACATTTTGCGTTTTGTGTATTGTTATATGTTTTTTTCACAAACACACACCAGTAGAACAAAAATAGAACATTGAGTGTGAGAAAAGAGAGGAGCGGGGGGCTATGATTTTTACTACATAGTCACGAGCTTGCTTATTGGTATACGGCTCGGCCCGACACGCGTACATCAACGTACTGCGCACCACGCCCCACAGACTTCAAGTAATTCAGTGACCGAGTCATATCCTCAACCTGCTCCCCCGCTCCCCTGTCGATCGATAATTTTATTAACGGCTGTACATCTTTTAATTGGATATCGATTTCACGAGTTGTACCAGACGGAAGGATAGCCTGCGTCACGGTATAACTCCCCTGCCCTGCCAGCGCAACAACCCTTCCCACGAAGCTCAGGAGGCGAGCACTCGCAACAATCGTCCCTTGCTCTGGCGAGACACCACTTTGGTCAACAATCTGCACCGTGGGGGTTTCGTAATAGTTATTCTGAAAAACGACCCCCGTCTCGTCAACGTAGTATTGATGCCCATTAATCTGCCAACCAGCAACAGGTTTACGGAAGGTTAAGGTAAAGTTCGACTCAACGACATTACTCGTACTCGTCAAAGAAACGTGCGATACCTCAGGAAGAATGCCCGTTACGTATAAACTAAGCGCGGTTTCATTTAAAGCAAACCGAAGTCTTTCGACGGGGTGAATCGCCAGATAGTCGTTAATCGCTTTCGCATAAGCCGAAGGTTGAATGGTACGTGTAACGGCTTGTGAAGAGCCGGCGACAATCACGTTCCCCGTAAACTGACTCAAAAGGATAGCCAGCACAATGATAACGCCGACGACAAGCGTAAAGATCGCCCCAACGTTCCGACGACGACGCGCCAGTGCGTGCATGCGAGTCCGTTCAGACACGGGTTCAGATTCGGGGCGACGGACACCGCTCAGAGTCTGATTGCGACGAAACTGCGTCCCGGCGTCTGGAACAGCAGGAGTACGAACAAAATCGCCATTATGTTGCCTGCGACGAGGAGCGTCGTTTTTCGCTTTAGATCTGAACTTTATCATAGTTATGTTTATTATAGCTTACGAACGCACTGCCCTGATAATCATTGTTGCCATATCTTTCGACGCGTCAGGTTTACTGAACGCTTTGAAACGATGTGCCATTGCGGCAGTTTCTTTTGGTTCAGAGAAAAGGAGTTTAATTTCTTTCGCTAATAGCTGTGGATTAGCGACGAGAAACTCTTCATCAAGTACGGAAACTGCCCCAGCTTCTTGATACACGGCCGCATTTTTCAGCTGGTGTCCACCGGTAAGTTTGCCATTTGGAATCAGGATCGTTGGCTTTTCAAGGGCCGCAAGTTCAAGAATCGTCGTTGCCCCGGCTCTCGTGACAACAATATCAGAGGCTCCTAGCAAACTATGCATATTTGTGACGAATGGATACAGCTGAAAATGCTCACTGTCAGCTGGCATCAAAGAGCGAAGTTCATCATACTGCCCTGCTCCAGCAACTAACACGACTGAACCTAATTGTTGTAATGAACGCAACGATTCTGCCACTACTTCGTTAATTCTTGTTGCACCAAGCCCACCGCCAGTCACAACAATCAACGGTCGATCAGTAGCAATTCCCCACTCTTTTTTTGCCGCAATTTGCTCAGAGGCCGTATAGGGGTGAAATTCAGCCGCAATCGGGATACCAACATAGGTCGTTTTTGACTTAGGGTATGGATAGTATTCTAATGGCGCACCAGTGCCAATCGCAGTCGCCCACTTCGATAGAACACGATTCGTCAGACCCGGATGCGCATCGGAATCATGAATCACCAACGGAATCCGCAACAAGTGAGCTGCAAATCCAACAGGCAAACAGACATACCCGCCCTTAGTGAAGACGACGTCAGGACGCCAAAAAATGAGCTTAAAGAAACTCTGAACAAAGCCGATGCCAACCTTGAACGCATCACCTACATTCTTAAGCACTAATGATGGCCAGGTTAATTGTTGGAATACAGTTAAGTGATAATAGCGACGAAACTTTCCTGCCACAATCGTGTGCACGGGAATGGTAGCATCAAATGCCTCAACGGTTGCCCGTGCTTGAGGAGCAAACTTCGTGTCACACCAAAAGCGAAGCTCGGCTTTTGGATGCATAGCCCTGATTTCTTTAAGAACTGCGACGACTGGCGTAACGTGTCCGCCCGATCCGCCGCCCACTGCGAGAATCTTCATGCTTGTTGTCTCCTACGTTTGATAATCTTGATGAATGTACGGTGTACCTAGATAATTGAAATACCAGCCCGAGTGCTGCTGTAAGGAATATCATACTGGTACCACCAAAGCTCAGTAACGGCAGTGTAATACCTGTCAGCGGGAATACACCGATGATTGCCGATATATTAAGAATAACATGGGCACCAAACCAGCCAAACACGCCCGCAACGAGCAGTTTGAGGCGAATATCAACCAAGTGATCCATAATCGACAAGAGGCGCATTAAGAGGCTGAACAAGATCAACAGAATAATCATTAATCCAACAAATCCAAAGATCTCTCCCATGATTGCAAAGACGGAGTCATTTGTTGCTTCGGGCAGATACCCGCTTGCCTGTACGCTATTCCCAATACCGACACCGAAGGGGCCACCGGTGCCAATTGCGATTAAGGCATTATCTATTTGATAGCTACTCCCGCCTGTTGAGTCCGAACCACCAACATAGGTGACAATTCGCTGCACACGGTGTGGGGCGATCAAGATAAAGATAACACCAATCAATAGCAATGCAGCGAGGGCGATAACTCCGATACGTTTGTTTACTCCCGCGATCATCATCATTGCAGCAATCATACCCGCAATCGCGACACCAGTACCGAGGTCTTTTTGTAACACGACAACGAACAGCAACGCGAGCATCGTCACCGCTGCCACAGGTATAAGCGTTTTATAGCGGTCATTGATGAGGCCCTGTTTGGCGCGAGTTCCAATAAATCCTCCAAGGAATACAAGAATGCCAAATTTAAGCATTTCAGCTGGCTGGACACTTCCGATCGTACCGAGCTGAAACCACCTCACCGCACCAAGTGTTGCTGGTGCAATGCTCAGGTGAGCTGCGCCTGCAAGAAATAAAACCGTACATAGCCCAAAACCAATCCAAAGTAGTTTTTTACCCTGTTTGATAACCCGTTCATAAGGAATCGTTGAAAATATAAAAAAGCCAATCAAGGCAATTGCTAGGCTAATGATCTGCTTTACAAAGAAGTACGTCGAACCATAACTACTTCCATATGAGTTATTTAGGACATTTGCACGCTGTGGCCCAATGGCATAGAGCGTGATCAGTCCAATCAACATCAACAGCCCCATAAAAAGGACAATCATGTAATCGGGACGATGCCGACGAGTGACAATTCCATTAACAGTCTCTTTTGACCGAAGTGAATGACGCCCACCCCCACCACTCCGGAGGGACATTAAATGTTGCCTCCAGCAACTGCCAGCATAACTCCAAAGAATGCGGCGACGGCAGCGATGACCCAGAAACGCATCGTGACCTTTGTTTCAGGCCAACCACTTGCTTCCAAGTGATGATGAACCGGTGCAGATAGGAAGATTTTTCGCTTAAAGACTTTCTTGCTAAAGATCTGAAGCGCACTTGAACCCGCTTCAACCACAAAGACAATCCCGATCACCGGCAGAAGCAATAATGTATTTGTTAACATTGCGACAACACCCAGTGAAGCACCGAGCGCGAAGCTTCCCACGTCACCCATAAAGAAGCGAGCCGGGTGAATATTAAACCAAAGATAGCTCAACAGCGCACCAGCAACCGTGAAACAAAATCCAGCGATTAACGGCGTCCCCTGTAAAATGGCAATCGTTCCAAAAGCGCCATAGGCAATCACTGCCAAGCCACCAGCGAGTCCATCAAGCCCATCACTAATGTTGACTGCGTTACCGGCCGCAACAACCGCAAAGGCAAACAGAGGAACGATCCCCCATCCAAGTGCAATGTCGCCGAGAAATGGAATGTGAACAGCATCAATACCAAGCTTCGCATAGAAGAACCAGCCCAGCACAAGACCAACAACGGTGATCATCATAAACTTCAAGCTCGAACGAAGCCCTGCAACACCCTGTCCTGTTCCTCGAAGGTTAATGATGTCATCAAGCAGTCCGACAGCTGCGCCCCCAAGAAGTGCAGCCAGTGGCAACCATGTCTCTTTTCGATCAAGGTTAAAGAAGAACGTGATAAAAGTAATTGCAAAGACAAAGATGATTCCCGCCATCGTTGGAATATTACGTTTGAACTTATCGGCGTGAAGCTTTGTGAAGACAGACAGCACTTCCCCTGTCGTACTGGTTTTGCGTTGCTTTTTCCAGAATTTAAAACGATACGCAACAAACGTATAAATCGGCGTCAAGAACATAGCAAAAAGGAATGCGCCGACACTCAGAAGGAAGGTTCGGGTTAATTCGCTGGTGAGGATTTGGACAGTTATATTCATGTTTGTTAGCCTTTCGGTTGGATCTTTAAATATCCAAGCATCCAGTTAGAGATATCAGTGAAAATCGGGAGCGCTTCTTGAGCCCCTCCAAGAATCTGATCTTTGCCTGATACTTGTACCATTATGACATATTGCGTCGAATCTTCACTACCTCCACCAAAACCGAGATACGTGCCGACTGTTTCGGTATTACTATACTGCCCATTTACGATCACCTGTGAAGTTCCGGTCTTTCCTCCGATGTAGTAGCCAGGCTTGTCTGTCCGACCAAATGACACAGCCCGCGCATCATGAGTTGCCTCTTTAATTTGAGCAGAAGTTGATTTCTGAATAATGTTCGTACGGAGCGGCGAGGGATCTGCAACTTTCTGGAATGTCCCATCATCACTCATATAGCCGTTGATCACTGTTGGTTTGTAGTAGTTCCCACCATTAACGATCGCACTAAACCCAGAAGAAACTTGAATCAAGGTTGCGTCGAGCCCCTGACCAAAGGCCATGTTAGAGTAACGTACCGCATTACCCTGCCCACTTGGATCGTCGGGCGAGATAACTGTTCCAGCTTGCTCATTTGCCAGCTCAATTCCCGTCAGGCTTCCCAGTCCAAATCGATTATGAAAGTAGTCGTACATGACGTCACGGGCACTCTTGGTAATATTCTTTCCATCTCCAAGTCTCTCAGCAACCGTTACAAATCCTGTATTGAGTGACCACGTTAAGGCCGTTTGGAAAGTAATATTACCCGTATGACCAAGCGTCGCGTTTGAAACAGTAATATCCTCGACTTTGATGTGATCGGTGTTATTGTAGGTATCACTTGCCTTTACGACACCTTTGTCGATGCCCGTTGCCAAGGTATAGGTTTTCACGTCTGAACCCGGTTCGTAAGGTGCAGAAACTGTATTGTTATTAAAGTCGGCAGGATCGGCTACTTGTCCGTAGTTTGCGGGATCAAAAGATGGGTTATTTGCCATGGCGAGCACTTTCCCATTGTTTGGGTTCATGACTAACACACTCCCATTTTTAACGTTCAATTTTTGCATGTCAGTAGCAAGGATATTTTCGACCTGTGACTGTACATTCCTATCAATCGTCAACACAATATTTTTTCCATTTTGCGCAGGAATACTCGTATTGTCCTTACCAATTGTAAGTGGCACTTTACTGACGTCTGTCACTGCCTGTAAAAGTCCGTTTTTACCATTCAGCGCATCATTTTCATATTGCTCGATGCCATACTGACCAGCTCCGTTCGTATCGACGAATCCAAGCACCTGTGCTGCCAGCGCACCCTCAGGATAAACACGCTGACTCACTTCTTGAAAGCCAATACCTTGAAGGTTAAGTGCCTTTAGCTTGTCAGCTTGTGTACGCGTCAGCTTATTTGCGAGTATTTGATAGCGTGTTTGTTTCAAATCAAGAAGTTGATCAAAATTCGGGCGAACATTGCCACCGGCAATTTGTTTTAGAGAGTCAACGACCTTAGTCTTATCGTCGACGGTAAACGGGTCAGCGAAGACGGTGTAGACACTTTCGTTCATCACGATTTGATCCGGTATATCACCATTCATTGCGTAGATCTCGCCGCGACTAGCTGGAATGATGAACCGACTCTCCTGAGTTTGTTTTGCGACTCCGACATAATAGTCATGCCTAATCACCTGTAGATAAAAAAGGCGCACGACAAAAATAGCTACGATAACAAGTATCACGGTAGCCAATATTCGGGTGCGGCTTCCCTTAAGCAGTTCTAGGTTCATTGTGTATTATTATAACTTATTGTTGGACGTAATCTGTACTAGCGGGGGTCGTCACTTCACGGGCGACACTGCTATCCTTGACTGTCGATAGTGCAGTCAGACGAGCGTTTTCAATTTGAAGATCGCTCTTCTGGTTGTTGAGGTCAGCGATCTGACTATCGATCTTTTGTGATTGGTAGTCGTAGCCTGTCGCCCTCGTTGCTTGAGTTAAATAGATAAGACCGAGAACGGTAATCATCAACGCAACAAGAACAGTATGCGCAACTGGCCCGAGTTTCACTGACGATTTAAATCGAGTTGTGTTTTGGTTCCTGGACCAATTCTGCTGTCGACGGCTCGTGTAATAATTATTTTGTGTTTGCGACATAGTGGTATTTGCGCGCAGCGCAATCATAGAATGAGAGCGTGCAGTGTATTTTCTTTGTTTATTTTTGTGGTGGTTTTTGGTGCGTGTATATGGTGCCCAACCAGGAGGCGCACCGCCCCCTGGTTAGACTGTTCTGGTTACTTTACTCGAACTGCCACAATTTGTGGTTGGTCTGAGTACTGTACTGTGATGTGAATTGGCATGGTGTTTTGCCCTTTCCCTGTTTTTGTTTATTTTTTCACGGCGACCCGTAGCTTTGCACTACGAGAACGCGGATTGTGAACGTCTTCAGTGGCTCCTGGAATCGGCTTCTTCGTGATTGGTTCGAGTTCGGCTTCAAGGCCTAGCTCAAATTGATCTTTGAAAAAACGCTTAACGAGTCGGTCTTCAAGGCTGTGAAAGCTGATCACTGCTACTTTCCCCTGCTTTGTGAGCAGTTTCGGAAGTAACGGTAAGGTTCTTTCAATTTGCCCGAGCTCGTCGTTGACGGCAATGCGGAGCGATTGGAATGTGCGCGTGGCGGGATGGATTCTTTGCGTCCATCGTGCGCCTCGTTGGTTTTCTGCGATCAGTCTAGCGAGGTCTTCAGTGGAACTGAATGGTCGATTGGCAATGATCAGCTCAGCAATATGCTTTGCATTCATGTACGGTTCTTCACCGTATTCATGAATAATCCTTGTCAGTTCATCTAGAGATGCACCTTGTATCAGATCGTGTGCCGACAATGGTTGTCGACGATCCATGCGCATATCTAGCGGACCACTATTTTTAAAAGAAAACCCTCGGTTGCTCTGATCGAGCTGTGGTGACGACACCCCCAGATCTATCAGGATAAGGTCAAATGTCTTCCCTTCCAAGACCAGCTGACGTGCAGCGGATTCAAAGTCGGTATGCATAAGACGGACGCCTTTGTTTTCGTAGTCAGACAAATGCTCAATAGCATAGTCATCACGATCAACAAGAACGCTACCCTCGAAATTTCCTGTTAGCTTTAAGATTTCACCCGCGTGACCTCCGTAGCCTGCAGTCAGGTCGAGATATGTCTCGCCTTCCTTGGGATCAAGGGTTTTTAGGGTTGCATCAAGCAGAACCGGAATATGATGTGGTGGATATTCTTTACTCATTGCCTACAGTATACCATTTGGTACGCTGTAAGACGTTCGAGATCACCTAACTGATAGTGAAGCTGTTTGTTTTCGCAAGGTGTGTTTGTTTTAAAAAGTCAGTTTTAGTGAAGAACATGGGGGCTGCAGAATGCAACTCATACCCATTTAACGTTCAGGACTAAAACTTGTTGAGAGACTTATGTGAGGTGGAGTTTGGGAGGTGTTGTTTTTTGAGGAAGGTGCTCTAGGTTGGTTAATGTGTTCCTAGAATCCACGCCTCACTACCAGATAGTTGATCTCGAGAGTGTTTCTCTTGTGTTTGTTTGTTAAAGAACGAATGATTAACAATTACGGAATGTCGGGAAACGGCCTATACTACTCAGACGTCATTAAACGCCAGTACTTACCCGCTCGAACAGCTTCAATATCACGACCAATGCCAGCATAGTCTAAAAGATGCTGTTCGATCGTTATACGTCCCTGTTTTTGATCAAGTTCGGCTTCGGTCTTGCCACGGCGAAATTGCACGTTGACGTCAGCAGTTTTCTCATCGAGAATACTAGAGCTAGCGCTGAGTGCGGTTTCGACTTCCCCGTCCCAAATATCTTTAGGATAGAGATGCAGATAACGACCGAATCCACGAGTAAGAACGACTCCGGAGATAAATTCCGTACGGAGCTCAGATGGGATCGTCAAACGACGCTTGTCATCGAGTCTTCGCTCAAAATAATCTACGCTTGCCACTATGTGTTCTTCTCCTCGATTAATTCGATGGATTTTGTATAGGTTATTTTTTAATGTAATTGTTTGTTTTAGTGGGCTCTTTTTGTTTGCCACTTGGACTCATCATACAACCCACTATTACCCACTACAACCCCCAATTTTGACAGAATTATTTATACCTGTTGATTTATCCACAGTTTTGCGAATAACTCTTACGTTTTAAGGGGTAAACCAAAACCACGCCCCTATCTTGGAAAGCGTGGTAATTTTGTCTGCTATAGATGTCTAGCGGACGAACAAAAAGTTGTAGACTTGCTGGTCGTAAACAGTCGTTATTCGAAGAATAAGCCATGCAATAAATACCACAAGGTTCAACGTCAGTGAAACAAGTAGTACCGCCGTCTTTACATCGTTCAATGTACTTGCCTGACGTGGCGCAGGAAACCAGCCGGAGAGTACTTTTTTTGCTGTCTTTTTTGCTGCTTTTTTAGAAGTTGCTTTTGCCATGTCTCCACTTTTGCATACCACTTATGGTTTGTCAATTTGATAACAGAGGTGGCGAAATTTAGGCGAGACGCGCTTTTTCCAGCGTTATCACTTCGTTCAAGCTTTTTACGATCGTCACATTGACTGGAATATTCTGAATACCGGCATCGTAGCCTGAGTCCACAAGATACCCGACAATATCGATTGGCAGCCCCTTAAACGAGAACGGCTTGTCATCAACAAAAACAATACTATCCGTGATAAATCCGCCCAATTCTTCCGGTAAATGGTATAGATCATCATCTTGGCGCCAACTAGCAATCAGCGCACCCTTGAAGGTCTCAGACGTGACGAGAAATGGAATCCCTTCAAGTCCTGTCGCAGCGTTGATTTTCATCGTCTGCCCTTGTGGTGAGCCGTACGTCAAAATCCCTAGTTCGGTGTTGTCCTTCGCACGGATATACGCCAGGAGTTCTGTGGCACCATCGTGAAGCAAGTCCTGTTGCAACCCTACTTCGTGATACTTCACTTCAATTTTCGCCATTTCTTCTTCACCAACATTCTCGATGATAAAGTCTCGAACAGAGAAAGACTCTCCCAGCAAAGTGTATTCTTCGAATCGTTGCGCTAGTGCTGACGCAAGATTAGAATCGTGCAATGCGACCACGCCACGCATGACATCCATCGCCTTTTCGGTATTGAAAAGGGTTCGGTCGAGGTCAAGAATGTAATAAGCGGCAAGGTTATTGTTGTTCACGAGTATAAAGTTCCATTAAGAGTTTTGCGACTTGCCGTGTATCGTGACGAATCAGCGTTCGGTGAATTGAAATACCATTCGTGGTTGGTGCATCTGCCATCTTACCAAGCAGTTTACCACTCGCTACCTTGAAATGCGACTGCGCAAGGTGTTCGCTGTCGATTTCAGTGACATAACCCCCTTCAGATTTATAGGCAGCCGCAATGTGTTCCGAAGGTTCTTCGTCGTTATAGACAACGTAATCCAAAAACTCACTTCCTGCAAACCGTTCAATTTCTGCAGCGTGATCTCCAACCGTAAATCCATCAGTCTGACCTTGTTTACTCACTAAGTTCGAAACATAGACTTTCAAGGCTTTCGTTTTCTGTAGTGCTTCTCCAATACCACCGATAACGAGCAGTGGACCAAGTGACGTATACAAGTCACCCGGTGCGATAACGACTAGGTCAGCTTGCTCAATGGCTGCGATAGCAGTTGGGTTCGCTTTCGCGGCCGGAACCAATGATAATTCAGCTTTTCGTGGATCATGTTTAAAAAACTCGGCGTCAATCACTCGCTCGCCATGAAGAATCAGGCTCTTTTCAGGCCATTCCATCTTTAATCGAACGTTGTCGAGTGTCGCAGGAATAACTATGCCGTTGACGCGCAAAATTTCAGAAGCTGTCTCAACTGCTTCTGAAAAATCACCAGTCACTTTCTCAAGTGCTGTCAAAAGAAGGTTACCAAATGAGTGTCCAGCAAATGTCCCCTCTTCAAATCGATAGTCGAACAAGTCACGAACTTTTGGAGAATCACTCAACGCAACAAGGCACTGACGTACGTCACCCGCAGGCAATGTACCCAGTTCATCGCGAAGCACCCCTGTACTACTGCCGTCATCGGCCATACTGACAATTGCCGCGATTTGCGACGTGTAGCCCTTCAAAGCCGAAAGCATCGTGAAACTGCCCGTTCCCCCACCGATAACCGCAATTTTAATCTCGCTCTTTGCAAACGGGTCTTTCATCTTAATCCTTCAGTTTCTTAATGACTCGGCCGAACCAAGCAGCGCTTGGGCGAAGTGTTCGCTTTCCTGTTTTATAGTCTATCGCAATCAGACCAAATCGTGGCCATTTTCCATAAGCCCACTCAAAATTATCCATGAGGCTCCAATGGAAGTAACCAATCAAATCAACGCCACCCTTTAGTGCTTTTTGCATCCCGATAATCGTTTCTTTAATCCACCACTCACGGTGTTCATCGTCTGCATCAGCAAGCCCATTTTCGGTAATCATCAGTGGTTTTTTATATTTCCTACTGAGTCGTTCAAGTGCATATTCAATGTCAGCCGGTGCAAGTGGCCAGTCAACATCGCTGTAATCTAGTTTTTCGGAGTTGTGCACACGGTACCCCAATAGTCGAGCCGACTGATAGTAATTTACCCCGAGGAAATCGCTGTGTTTAATATATTTTCTAATAAAGTAATCATCTTGGAAAAACTGGAAAAGATTGGCGCTCAGTCGACTGACCCATGCACTATCACCGGGAAAAAAGTAGACCGTATTCTTTGCGATACCAATCCTGTACCGACGGTTAAGACTATGGAGTACTTTGGCCGCCTTACGGTGCGCAACGGCTTGATTCACTCCGACGCGCCAGACTTTAAAGAGGCTCGATTTGTTCGGCGGCCAGTTTTGCAGGTAATAACTCTCAAAGCCATACACTTCCGGTTCGTTAATCGTGATAATAAAACGAATACTGTTGCCAAGTTCACTCATGATTTTTTCAGCGTAGCGAACAAAGTACTTCACATTCTTTCGTTTTTCAAAGCCACCCATTTCAGCAAACCAGACAGGTAACGTAAAATGCAATAACGTCACAACCGGTTCAATATCTCGGCGACGTAACTCTTCAAGATAGTCTTTATAATGAGCAATCGCTTCACTATTCCAAGTCCCCTCTTTCGGTTCAATGCGTGACCATTCCACACTAAAGCGGTAGGCATTCATATTCATCTTTTCAAGAAAGTCGAAATCTTCTTTATACCGGTGGTAATGGTCAGCCAATTCGCCCGAGACATAGTTCTCTGGCATGTTCGCCTCAACCCTTATCTTGTCCCAGGTCGGATAATCGTGAAGATGAAAATCAGCCTGCGCTGCTTTCGCTTTTGCGTTTTCTAACTCCCACACTGTCCACTGATTGTGATTATCACCCTCAACTTGGTGTGCAGCAGTGGCTGCTCCCCATAAGAAGTGCTTTGGAAATCCCCGATTCGGTTGTTTCTGGTCAGCAGTCATCTCTTCATTATACCCTGCTAAGACGTCTCACCCAAGTAACAGCTATTGAACAACGTCTTCACCGAAATGCTTTTGCAGACGCATTTTGATCGAGCCCTCGTGTCGTCCCAGCAATTTACTGAGCTCTTCAATCGTCAGACCCTGCTGAAACTCTTGCTTCAATTCAGCATCTTGACTGTCTTCCCAAGGTTTATAAGCGTTTGGATACGTCTCACGCATCTTGGCGATCTTTTCATTCCAGCCACTTTTTTTGTCAGACGTTGTTTTTTCAACAACTGGTTTCTTGGCACGCTCTTCGGCCTTCTTTTGCAGTGGAGCAAAGCGTTTCGCGTCTGATGCGGCCTTGTCGCGAAGGATTCCGTCAATCGTCTGCGCATCCTCGCTGACCTTCAGTGCCATTTGGTTAATACCTGTTAAATAAAGATTGTTCAAATTTTTTACTCGGCTTAAAGCAACGTATCCCATGCCTTCGACAAACGCTTTGCGAAGGTCAATTCGAGCAGCGTCGAGCGTCATTCCTTGCGACTTGTGAATCGTAATTGCCCATGCGAGACGCAGTGGGATCTGGCTAATACTGGCCCGTTTTTTATCACCATCACGCAGTTCCCATGTGTCAGGAACCATCGATACTTCTTTGCCATTCTTGAATTCAACGATTGGATAATCGGTGTATGGTTCGAAGTCGATCACTGTTCCGATACTCCCGTTCACGTACTTGCGCTCAGGACTATTTTTCACCGCCATGACTAACGCACCCTTTTTTACTTTCAATGCAGAAGGCGCCAGAACAGATCGTTGCAAGGTTTCAACATAACTTTCAGAACCGGTTGTCATTTGGCTATACACCACTTCGTCGCCTTCGAGTGTTTCAAGTTTTGCCTCGTTAATCTTATCGACATCAACGTTTACTGTGTGTAGCTCCGTTAATTGCTCAAGGTCATCAGGGAAAACTTCAGATCGCGCCAAGAGTAGTTCGGCGTGATGACGACGAACATCACCTGCGCGCATTGCGTTCAAGATATCAAGTAGTTGCTCGTCGTCTTGTCGGTGCTGTTCTTGCAGATAACAAATAACTGGATCAAGTTCACGCCAGACTTCCGAATTCACCACGAAACCGCCGGCCCGCGAGTCACCTCTGTTGATTGGAGGCAACTGAAAGAAATCACCCGACATAATAATCTGGACACCACCAAATGGTTCATCTTTTTTGCGGACGATGCGACACACCTCATCCACCATATCAAGGCGGAAATCATGAAGCATACTGATCTCATCGATGATCAGTACATCGGTCTTTTCAATAATTTCACGACGGCCCTTGGCGATGTGATCGACGAAACCGTGGCCGATTGAGTCATGAACACCAATCCCTGCCCAGCTATGAATGGTCGTTCCGCCCAAGTGCGTTGCGGCCAGGCCGGTCGTTGCCGTGACCGATACATGCTTACCTTCATACTTGGCAAGCTTGATAAATTGATTCAACACAAAAGTCTTACCGGCCCCCGCAGGACCAGTTAAAAGAACGCTTTGTCCCGAGAGCATTATCTCGAGTGCTAACCCCTGATTCATTACTTCTATTATACCCGAATAAACCGATTAGAATTATTAAAAATAAGAAGAGCCCGCCCACAAGGAGCGGTGTCACACAAGGCGACTGCTCTACTTATCGGGCGGGCATTATACCTCCAGCTCGAGAAGGACCTCTTCGACGACTTTCTCGACGACTTCATAGGGATACTGCTCGCAGATCACCCGAAGATGCGTATGGCCGAATTTCAGGAACCTCACGTACTGCAATCTTACCAGTACATTCCTCTTAAATTCTGCCTCATGCTTCTCCACGAGATCCGTCATCAGCACCCACACAGATGCCTTTTCGATATTCATCAGTACGGTCACTGTTTTCGCCATATTTCACTCCACTCTCTCAGGATCTCTAGAAACACGTTTGGGTATATCTATTTTATAGCGTTTACTTTCTCATCTAGCAAGCACAACCAAAATGTCTGACTTAAAGCGAAGAGAGCCCGCACCAATGAAGGAGCAGGCTCTCGACTTCATTGCCACGGGCGCGGAAGGCATTTATGCCGCAGCTGGGTGACGAGCGGGACGTGGTGAACGACGTGGTTTGGCAGCAGGCTGCTTTATCACCTCGATTGTTACCGGTACCGCCGATGGTGGAATAATTTTCACCGGAATGGTCGACGGAGCAACCGTTTCTGGATCCACTTGCATGGATTGGCTGCTTCCATCGAGTGCGACCTCGATCAGGATCACTCCTTGGTCATTCAGCATATTTTGCTGAATTGCCTTAAAGTTCACCTCTGTGTAGTCGTGTAGCTCGACAACAGCGCGCACAGTACGACGGCCCATGCGGACCACTCGCAATTCTCGCACGCGCGTGCCAATCACTTTATCGAGGATTCGACGAAGTTGTTTGAGGTCGTATGCGCGGCCATAGGCGCATTCAACATCAAAAAACTTGGTTTTTTTCAACACGGTATCTCACCGTCCTTCGTTTCGATGTGCTGCGACGGGGTGTCGCTTCCTACATCTATTAAAACCCGAACGCTATATATTTGCAAGTGATTAAAGCGTAACCACTACCCAGCACTAGCCTCGTGGTGGCTCGCCTTCGGGATCATCAAGCAGTCGCTTGCCCTTAATTTCATAGCGACGACCAGTGATCTCATTCGTGATATAGTCTTCGTTAATCAAGTTTACAAACATATCAAGATCGTTGCCATCCATGATGATAATCGCGCCTTCATCGTCGGTCATTAGTTCGAGTTGCATGACATCAGCGTATTCAATCGCCTGTTCTTGCGACACGACACCAACTTCAAGTTTCTGTAGTTTGTTGACGACTTTCTTGCGTTCCATAACCGCAGATTGCAGATCCATACCATCAGGGAAACTCAGTTTGTAGAGTTTTTCGATTTCGGCAACTTTTTGATCAGCCAGTAATTGCTTTTTAAATTCGTAGTTGAATAAACGCTCAAATTTACTCTGCGCAAAAATAAAGATGTCCTTACCGGTAATCAACACCTGGTTATCAGTTGGCACTTTCCAACCAAGGTCAGCCTTGAATAGTTCAAACTTACCGTCGCGGAATTCCCATGCATTGACGCCCTTCAAAGCTTGGCCACTACTCACCTGTTTGACGACGTAGAATACTTTTTTCTTATCCTTGCTCGAGAAGCGCGCAATAATTCCTTTGATGCGTTTGAATTCATGCTCTTCTTCAGAGAATTCCACGATGTCTTTACGTTCGTGTTCAATCAGGTGAATCAGCGTATTTGCACGACCAACTTTTTCAAGATCAGTCCGTAGCAACGTGTTCTCTTCTTTCTCAGTCAGTTCATAATCACGAACCGAAAGCCCTGTCCCGGCACCCAAGATCACTTGGTTAACAAGGTCAAACAAAAAAACAGGCTTAATCTGCGTATCGAGGTCATTTCCTAGTGTCGTCGTGTACGGCGTGTAATTTCGATTGAAAAGAAAAAATTCAACGTCAAGTTCGTTCTTTACAGCATCGGTCGAGTTCGCCCATTGGAAAATGTCAGTATAATCTTGGTCTTCACTAGCAGTCTCAATTTTTTCAACATGTTCAGCAACTTCGGTTGGAACATTCACCGCGGCAAATGCTTCAACGGGCGCATCGATATCAGGAACTTCTGAAGTATCTACAATTTCGGGAGTGGGTTCGGACGTATCTTCCATGGTTCTCTTTCGTTTAGCTAGCGTTGTTTACTATAGCCGTTAGCGACTTGCGGGGTCAATGATAAAAAACACAACTATTCGTCGATATCGTATCCATCGCTACGGCGAGCAGGTTTACCGTCGCGGAGTACTTTCACGATATTCACCAATGCCCATTGCGATGTTCTTCCGTATCCGGAACCTATTAGCTGCGCGGCGTACATCTCAATTTCATTCGAAGGCAAGACAAATGAGCGAATTGTCTCACCCATGTCTGACATGAACGCAAATTCAACACCCTCTTTCCTCACTGCAAGCTGCAGCCGTAGGTCGTGATTGTCTGGTGTTACTAAAGTATTAAGAAGCACATCATTTTCTTTTATCTCGCCCTCAAGTACATCACCCAAAACGGATGCGTCACGAAAGCCATCGTCATCGCCAAAATCAGCAAAGTTTCCCGCACCCTTTGTTGGTTGCTCCTGTAAGTATCCTGCAATCTTTTGAAATACCTCCAAGCGATCAGCGCCTTGGTATCCTGCCCGATATGCCAACAATGCCCGCATAACGCCTGTTTCAGTACCGTGATAGCCAGGTATGTGGACCTTTTCTACTGCGGGCGCAAAAGTCGATGGCTCACCTATTGGCGATAAGGCATCGTGTTCAAATCGTACGCCACGAGACGTCCAAAAGTCACCATGATGTGTTCCGCCAATATACGTTTCGGGTACCATTTCATCCTGAGCCTCTCCTCTGTATGCGACACCGGGTTGGCTATATCGCATATGTGGACTTGCAAGCGCAACCCCACCGAGTAATACTGCACGTTTTAAAACATCGGGTTCAATACCGGCTGCCAGTCGATCAAGTCGCTTACTCAAGCCAAACAAATCCGCACCTGCGAGCCCGGTTAAGATCAGTGTATCTTGCGACTGTAAGGGGTGCACGAAAGCAGCTCCCTCTGCATCCCAAAGTCCATCGGTGTATAGTTTGTTGCCATATCGCCATGTTCTGTCGGCGGGCAAACTGATTGCTCGAGATACATACTCTTTCTGTTCTGCCGTCAGAGACGCGTAAAATTCACCGCTGAGATATTCGTCGACCATATCGAGAATGTCTTCGTCCTCGTAAGCATAGTGGGATTCAAAGAGTTGCGCAGGGATCGTCTCCGAGTTAGCTCGAACAACTTGCGAAGTAAGCCTTGAAAGAAGTTGCATTTTTTGATCATTCTCGGCGTCTAATGATAGCTGCCACTCTCGTTCCGGCACAACCCCGCTCCACTTCTCCCACCGGTATATTCATTTCAGTATACACAACTCAGTAATATCTAGACACTTGCTGGATCAACGGCGCCAGTCAAACGTTTGCTACGAGCATAATTTGCCCACTCATCGGCAAGTTCGTTACCTGGATCACCTTCGTGTCCGCGCACCCATGTCAAAATCGCTTGAGACGTCTGATATAACGCTAGCGCCTCTTTGACGATCTCGAGGTTCTTGATTTCGCCACCTTTTTTTACCCAGTTTTTTGCTTCCCATCCAGGGGCCCATTTCGTAATCACGTTGATCCAAAACTCACTGTCAGTATATATCTCACACTCTTGTCCACCAGCATCTTTCATGGCGGCGATCAGCGCTTGACCTTCCATACGAATATTCGTTGAATTTAGTTCATGACCAACGATCGATGGTTGCATTTCTTTTATCACTGCGAAGCCTCCAGGTCCTGGATTCGGGCTACAGCTTCCGTCGGTATAGTAAATAATCATTACTCACCATTTTACACTATCTAATTGTAGACGGCGATCTGAGTTGCGGTGATTGTGTCACCGTCTTTTGTTCCTACAACGACAACCGTGTCATTGACTGCAGGCTTCGTGTCGCTAGCATACGTGGTCGATGAGTTCGTCTTGATCGTCTGCGTCTTTCCGCCACCAGCAACAACGATACTATCGCTATTCACGGCCGTCACGACGCCTTGTGTCTGCGTGTAAGTAGTATTCGTGGTCGTTGTGGTCAATCCATCCGAACTACTCTGCTGAACGTTGTATGAGCGTTCATTAGAAAATCGTGGACGATCCATCATTTGTGCTGTTCGCGCGCCATTCATCATACTGTTTCCGTTACGGTTAGCGATTGCACGGAATACCCCAAAACCAATCACCATCAAGATGACATAGACAGCAACAATGCCGATAACGACCCATAGTATCCACTTTGAAGCCGGTCTTTTTGAAGCATGTGCAGAAGTTGGTTTCGTTTCCGCGGTCTCTTCTTCAATTTTCTGTTCTTTTTCAGCCATAGTAGTTAATTCTCCTTTATATATAAAGGGTACTGCTACATTCTGAAAAGAGGCTTATATTTTGTGTGATTTATTCAGTAACTTCAATGTGCCAATACGTTATTACTTTACAGCGCAGGGCCTGTTGAAGCGGAGTTATTAGCAGTCCCCGTCCATACCCACCTTGGCGTATTGCCGTCTGCATAAGTAGGCACCGTACTACTCTTCACGGCCATCACGCCATCAATACCCATTGTTCCTGTATAATTTGCGGCACTCGTAAGACCCATGCTAAGACGAACGTGATCACCTCCTGCTGGTACTGTAAATGTAGCGGTCGCAGTAGACCATCCATTTGCATCTGGGCTCCACGAAGGATACGACGTATTAAACGTACTGATTTCCGTGCCACCCGAGACAAGTTTTGCTGCTAGTAGTGCACTCGTTGCGGCTTGACCGGTACTCTTAACATGGAAGATCACCGATATAACATCTCCATCCGAAGTCGGAATATCCGTATATACTCGTGGAATCGTGTTTGTATTATCACCGACGGTCGAAAGGTACGATGTGCCAGACCAGCCGCCAGAAGTGACCCTCGTCATGCTAGCACTGACGCCTGTATATTTTGCCCAACCAGTCGTATTGGATTCGATTGACGGGTTTGTTGCCAAATTAGTGAGAACTTCTCCATTGAACGCCCAGGCATACCATCCGTAATTCGCAGCCGGGTTATAGCCATACGACCAAGTAAATGGTGCAGTATACCCAGCCAGTCCACACACCGCTACCCCATTGTTTGAACCCGTCCACGTGTAGCCACTGAAGCCAGCAACACCACTTTTTGAACTGTAAGAGTAAGCATTCCCTGATTTTGAACGTGCAACAATAGTAAACTCCTCGGTGCCATTGATCATCCCCGAGCAATAATATAGATTTGCCACGGTTTGATCATATGAGACAACGTTAGTTTTAAACCTGATACCGTTTAACACTGTCGAGTCACCCGTGTTTGATGAAGTAGCGCCCCCGTCAGGCACGCCATTATTATCAAGAGTTAACAACTTTACGGAATCAGCCAGTTTTGATATATCGGCCTGTACGGACTTATCATTTGCATTATTGATCACTGCGCTATAGCCAACCAGTATAATGCCGGCCAATATACCAATCACGACAATCACGATGAGTAGCTCAACAATAGTGAAAGCTGACTTTGCTCCTTTGCTCACTGTGTCGGTCCCACCCTTCGCCATTATTTAATCAACTCTTCGATACTAATTCGGTGCTGTTCGGTCGTATCACGTTCACGAACGGTGACAGTATTGTCTTCCAGTGTTTCGAAGTCGACAACCACGCAATGTGGCGTTCCAATTTCATCCTGACGACGATACCGTTTTCCGATGTTGCCGTTGTCATCCCACATGACTGCACCGTGTTTCGCTTTAAGGGCATTATAGACTTCACGAGCTTTGGCAACCAACTCGGGCTTATTACGTACTAGTGGCGAAACAGCATATTTAACGGGCGCAAGGTGCTCTGGGAGCTTCAAGAATGTTCGTGTTTCACCGTTTACCTCGTCTTCTGTATACGCAGCAGTAAGGACTGCCATAATCGCGCGCTCAACACCAAATGAAGGTTCGATAACATGAGGAACAAATTTTGTGTTCGTTCCCTTAACCAGGTAATCCATATTCTTGCCAGTAGCATTCTGAATATTCATTAGGTCAAAATCAGTACGGTAGGCAAGGCCCAAAAGCTCTTCTTTACCGATAGGAAAATCGAATTCAAAGTCGATAGTTCGCTTGCTGTAATGCGCGCGATCCGCCTCTGGTACTTCTAGCTCGTGAACGTTCTCGTCGGGAAGTCCCAACGCCTGTGTCCACTTCCAGACTTGCTGACGCCAATGCTCGAATGCTTCTTCCCATTTGGCTGGATCAACAAAGTATTCAATCTCCATTTGTTCAAACTCGCGAGAACGGAAAATAAAGTCGCGCGGGCTAATTTCATTACGAAAAGCCTTGCCCTGCTGTGCTAACCCAAATGGTAAGTCGGGGTAAAAGCTATCCAGCACGTTTTTGTAGTTCGTGAAGATTCCCTGGGCAGTTTCAGGACGAAGATAGCTAATGCTGGCTTCGTCATCAATTGGACCAACGGTTGTTTTAAACATCATGTTAAATGTTCGCACTTCAGATAAAGCGTTACCGTTCGGACTTTTAATATCGTTGTCTTTGATCAACTGTGACATTTGATCAAGGCTTAATCCATCTACGGGAAAACCGGCATCTTTTAAGAGGTGGTCAGCACGAAATCGTTGCTTTGTTTCAAGATCTTCAACCAACGGGTCAGTAAACGTATCGACGTGCCCACTCGCCTTCCACACTTTTTGGTTCATAAGGATCGCTGCGTCGACACCGTACATATCTTCACGGTCTTCAACAAACAGTTTCCACCAAAGTTGCATAACGTTTCGCTTTAATGCGACACCAAGAGGACCAAAGTCCCACGTACCACTTAATCCACCATAGACATCTGATCCAGGATAGATAAATCCACGTCGCTTTGCGAGTGAGACAATCTGCTCCATTTTTTCGTTTTTTTCTGTAGCCATAACTGGGGTTGATTATACCACAAGCCTCTAGATAGAAGCATGCTCTCGTGCCACCTGCAAACAAGCGGGTAAAATAGCCTCGACTCCCCCGATTTGGGCAAGAATTTTAATCGACCTGGTTGAGATCAGCCGCAAAAGCTTAATATGCTCGCCCGTGATTTCACCATTCGGTACTTCGCGCAGTCCTTGTTCACCAACGTCGTAGCGATAAAACCGTTCTGGATCTAGCTTTTCGCCATTAGTATCAATTTCTAAGTTGAGTTGGTGTCCCAGCAAGCCCGCAAACTTCAAATAAAACCAAGTCTGCGTCAACGAAAGCGGAATCGTCGCAACATCGAGCCCCATCAAAATCTCCGACATCAGATCAAACCACTCTGGCTCATCGACATTTTCACTCGCCTTTGTCACCTGTTGAATCACGAAATAGCCGAATTGTAAGCGGTCATAATCCTCGATAATATGGCGATAGAAGTGAACCAGCCGCGATGACGTCAACACGCCAAGCTGCCCCTTCCCTTCCCCTAATACAACGTCGCAGATTGCGAATAACTCGATGCCCCCTGCGAGTTTACTTTTTTGCTTGCGCACACCTCGGGCCATAACACTACGTCGACCTTCGGGTGTTAACAATTGTAGTATCCGATCAGCTTCGCCGTAGTTCGTTCGCCGTAAGACAATTGCACGTGTTGTCGTTGTTTTCATAACATCACTTTTCCAAGCACGGCTTTAATCGCCGCAGGTAGGTCGTCAAGTTGCATCGTCGTCTTATCAACGATTCTACGAACACCATATTGTTTCAAGTCTTCAAGTTTTAGACTCTCGGCCATATTCGTACACAGAATAACGGGGATCGTTTTGGTGTCACCGTAGGACTGCAATTCATGCAATAACGCAAACGCTGTGCTGCCCGTTAAAAGCACGTCAAGAATAATAATATCTGGTTGCGTTTCATCAATCTTGGCGATCGCAGATGGTGCGTGCGGTGAATGAACAACCGTAAATCCAGCTCCAACCAGCACGCCAGCCTCGAGCTCAGCCAACCACGGATCATCTTCGACCAGTAGTACATTTGTCATAACAGGCTAAGTTGCCTTGATGCCTGCAGTTCAACGTAAAAGGTTGCGCCGTCACGGTGCCTGGTTGCCCCAATCGTGCCGTTCATCACCTCAGCAAACTGGCTAGCGATGAAAAGCCCCAGCCCACTACTTTGCGGACGCGCGTGAATTGCTTGCGGTGAATGTTTTAATTTCTTTTGGAGTTTTCGCCACATATCATTCGATAGTGCCGGTCCAAAATCACGAATTCCCACACGAATCGTTCCTGCTTTTGTCAGCGCTTGAATCTGCATATGCACCGCCGTTCCTGGCTGACTATAATACAATGCGTTATCGCTAAAATTCATAATGATACGACGGAGTAAATCTCGGTTGGCAACCAGTAGTAAAGGATGAACTCGGTGACTCACCGCAAGCGACCTGCCATGAGCTTCAAATAGCGGTGCAAGCTCCGTGGCTATGTCTCGACACAACTGTTCAGGATTAATCGGTTCCAGCTCAAACATAGCATCATCAAGCCTCGCAACACGTGTCAGATCACTCGTCAGACGCAGTGCACGTTCACTGGTCAGTGTAATTTGTTGAATAAGACGTCGTTGCTCGTCCGAGACATCACTGGCATCCAATCGAAGTGCTAATTGGCGTACCAATGCAAGAGGAGATTTAAGCTCGTGAGCAGCTGCCGTCAGTGAAGATACTTCTGTAGCATCAATCACCTTCTCAGAAGATTCGACTCCGAGTCCCTCACTCTTTTTCATATACTTTAGTGTAGCATCAGCTGGTAGCCTGTGACAAAGATGAGCGTGATTGATTTTAGAAGATTATTGGTTGAACTTGATTGAGGCAACTAATGCTTCAAAATCAGGCTTGAATGTGTCGGCATCAGTACGAATCGTGACCGTTTTGTCGCGGATTTTAAAGATCACTGCTGAACCACGAATATCTTTCGAAAATACACCGTCGAGTCGAGCACTATCAACGCCGTTAATCCTGACCGTGCTTGATTTTAGGTCACCTTTTTTCACCAGCGCGGTGTATGTGTTAAGGATTGTGTCGTAATTCTTTGTCTCGATAGTCACTTCTAATGCATACTGCGTCGAAGAGTTAATAGTTGGGACAGAGACGGGATTCAAATAGGCCTGAAAGGTTCCCGTTGAAGCATCTTTGTTGATATACGTGCTCCATGTCTTTGGGTAAGAGAAGCTCAGCGATCCAAAGTCTTCTGGACCAGCAAACTGGCGGTTTGGTTGCTTATCTTTTGCTTCAAAGTTTGCCGCATCTGTATCGGCTTGTTTCTTGACTGCAGTCGTCACAGCAGTTGATACTTTGGTGTCGACAGTATCTTTTTGATCAAAATAGTTAATCAGCGCCCAAGCAAACGCTCCCCCAAGCGCAACAGTCGCCACGATAAAGGCGATACTGATAACCAGCCAGGTATTTACTGCTCCGACTTCGTTTTTATGCGCTGCAAGAATATGAGTCATATCGCCATTATACCTTAAGCATTTTTTGGCTGTAAAGGTTGGAATATATAAAGATGGTACGCTTCGAACGTATCAACCGATTGCATATGCTTAAATGGACTCCCAAAACACAGTAATTTCAGAGGTCGCCCCAGCCGATTCGCTTCACGTTGCAAAAGCGTTCGTAATTTCTTTTCATCACGCTGAACAGCAAATGCGTATACGATCGTTGTTTCATCGGGCAATTTTGCCAGCCACAAATTTTGCATCAATACCTTTACGTGCGGATCACGGAAAGAAAGTAACCGTGAAATCGCGACCAATACAGGGTTAATCTCGTATCCTATCGCTTTTGCACCATAGTTGGAGGCGATGCGCAGAATAATCCCATCACCACTGCCAACATCGACAAGCAAATCGGCCGAATCAATACCAAGATAATCGAAAGCCCGTTTGACATACTTTTTCTGACTAGGCACATATGGCGCACCGACGAAAACAACCAGCCCAAAGAACACCACCAAGCAGACGATGATAAAAATAATGACAGCGCTTGGTGAAATCACTTATACCCCCTATTCTTGTGTATCAAATCGCTTTTTGACGACTTGAATATCATTTTTAAGTTTCGTCAGATCCTTTTCGATCTCTTCAGCCAGCGCCTCGGCGTCTTTGAACTTATCCAGTGCGTCTTCAAGTTTGAATGAGTCACCCTGAAACCACCCGACGAGTTCTGATAGATCAGTTAATTTTTCTTGGACTGATTTTTTCTTTGCATCATTATTTGCTTCTGACATGTTGAACCTCCGCTTTTATAATATTCTCTACTGTTTCAATTTCTAGTACTGCCCCGACCGTCTGCGATCCGCGTAACAGTGCATAGCCTCGTTTCAGCACATTCTCTGGATTCAGTTGTGAAATCGCAACACGCAAAATCCCCAATCGCTCAAACGTGTCGTCAAGTTTTTGCTGAGTCCGTGTAAACGCCATCGAAAGATTTTCTTTCGTCTGACGTGAGTAACTATCAATCGCTTGCGTAACGAGATTGCCGACCGAATTCGCCTGTGCCCAGGCACCACGAATAATTTCCTGTTTGTCTGGTACCAAAATCTGCGCCGCATTGGTTGGCGTCGCCGCTCGGACGTCAGAGATCATGTCGGCAAGCGTATGGTCAACCTCATGCCCCACGCCAACCAGTGTTGGAACACGACTTTCAGCAATTGCTCGTACTAACGGCTCGTCGTTAAAGGTCGAAAGGTCTTCGGCGCTTCCTCCACCACGGATGATAACGAGCACTTCAGGTAAAACTTCAAGACTATTGAAATAGCGAATCGCACGGATCATTTGATCGGGTGCAGGAACACCTTGTACTTGGGTATGTGCGACTTCAACCGCAAGTCCGCTCCACCGTTCGTTAATGATTTTGATAAAGTCTGCGTAGCCGGCTGATTCTGTACTCGCAATCACTGCGACGCGTTTTGGAACACGAGGTAAGGTTCGCTTTCGCTCCTCCGCAAACAGTCCTTCCTTTTCAAGTTTTGCTTTCAGTAATTCAAAGCCTTTTTTAATAGAGCCTTCACCAACTGGTTTGACCGATTTCAAGTTCAGCGTAAAGAAACCCTTGTTGTTTAAACGAGGTGCGGCAACAACGATGACTTTCATGCCATCCTCAAGGGGCGTCCGCATTTGGAACAGCGTCGTAAAACAACTAACGAGAGCGCCGTCATCTTTTAATTTAAAACTCACCCATTTGTTTTGGATAATTTTGAACTCTGCGATTTCACCCTCGACCTGGACGGTTGGATACGCGTATTCAAGTGTTTGATTGGTGAGCGCGACAAAATCGCTGACGCTAAGTAGTACGTTTTCCATACTTCAATACCGTCAATTGATAGAACACGTAGCCAAAGATAATCGTTCCAAGAACCAGCGTCACACGAGCAAGCAACGTTCCGGCAATCGCCACATCCGGTGGCACATTACTTGATGCAAGGAATGCGATCATAATCGCCTCATAGACACCTGCGCCACCTGGTGTCACGGAAAAGGCACTGGCGAGCGACGAAACGCCGAAAGCAACGAATAGGATCGAAGGGCTGACTTCGTAGCCAAGTGAGAAGAAGGCGATCCAGATCAACGCCACATCCGCGAGGTTCACAAAAATTGCCCAAATAAATGGCTTGATGAGAATTCGCGCATCTTTTCGAATCGCAAGATAATCTTGATGCAGTTCTCCGAAGAAATCTGGAATCACGTTTTCTTTTAGTATCTGTGGCTTTTTACCCCGAGTAATTTTGCTTACAAAGCCATTGGCAAGATTCGTCAGCCATGTCGAAAACTTCGTCAAACGACGGGCGTTACCAATAATATAAACCGTTCCAAAAATAACCGTCAGGCTCACCACTGCAATCAGACTCGCGAGAACAATGATCAGACGATTGATACGACCATCGTACGCAAGGAATACCACCGCAACAATCAAAATAATGACGAAGGCAAGGAAGGTTAAGGTAAAACGAATCAACTGCGAAATTGTCGCACGGCTTGCCTTGACCCCATATTTACCAAGTACCCAGCCAAGGTATGAAAAACCGGCCGCTCCCCCGCTGGGAAGAATGTGGTTCACGAAGTTAAGTTCGAGTGCGATCCGAGTAATGCGCCAATGTGACATTGTTTTTAAATCACCTTTTGAGCGCAGATATGAAAAAATCATGCCGCCACCGGCATAGTAACTAAAGAACTGAACGGGAATCAGAAGTGCGAGGATACGCAGGTCGACTCGGTCGAGCAAACGGTAGGCCTTTACGATCTCTGGCCAAGCAAAAAAAACGACTACTGCAAGCAGTAGAAGTGTTATCGTTGTCAACCAACCCCGAAATGACAATTTTTGGGACATCTTTCGCATATGGCCTCATTATATAGCATTCAGGTATACTAAAGCTATGCACATCGCCATCTTGGGACGCCAGCCAGCAATCTCGATCGCCGAACTCGAACGAGTATACGGCGATGTTAGCTGGTTTTCAGAAATCAGCGCCCTCGTCCAACCATCGGCTGAAGCCGACTACATCGATATCCAGCGACTCGGTGGTTCTCAAAAAGCAGGCAAAGTTGTCTTACAGGTTCCTGGCCGTGACTGGCGCGCCGCCTCGCTAAAGATTGTTCAACACTATTCAAAAGCTTGGGCTAAAAAAGACGGCAAAATCACCCTCGGTATCAGCGCCTATGGATTTAGTGAGGGCCCTCGTGACATTCAAAAAACTGGGCTTGTTTTAAAAAGTAAACTAAAGCCAACTGGCACCAGTCTTCGCCTTATCCCAAACCAAGAAGCTGCCCTTTCAACGGCGACGTCGCACCATAATAAACTTGGGCTTGCTGATAATAAGGTTGAGTTAATCGTCGTTAAAGGACAATCGGGCATCGTCATCGCCGAAAGCACTGGTGCGCAGAATATCACTGCTCTCGCCGCTCGTGACCAAGGTCGTCCGAAGCGTGACGCCTTCGTCGGCATGCTTCCTCCAAAGCTGGCACAGATTATGATCAACCTCGCTGGACTTGAAAAAGGCCTCATCCTCGACCCGTTCTGTGGTACTGGTGTCATCCTTCAAGAAGGACTTCTGATGGGCTACAACGTCTTCGGAAGTGACATTGCTGAAAAAATGATCTCATACACCGAAGCCAATATTCAGTGGCTCGAGAACAATCACGATTTTAAGAATCAGACTGCCGAATGGACCGTTGGTGACGCAACGACAACGACGTGGCAAAGCAACATTAACGATACTCCACAGAAGTTGAAGATTGATGCCGTTGTTGCCGAAGGCTACCTTGGACAACCATTCAGTGCGCCACCATCAAACTCAAAGCTGACCGAAGTACGTGGTAATACCAACCATATTCTTTCAGAGTTCTTGAAAAACCTCGCTGGCCAAATTGAACCAGGAACACCCGTCGTGTTCGGCGTCCCTGCCTGGAAAGATATCGACGGTCGCTTCACTCACCTGCCGCTGTTAACAAAAGTAGAAGACCTTGGATTTAGTTACGTTGAACTGCGTAACGTTCGTCCCGATCAGCTGCTGTATTTCCGCCCCGACCAAATTGTGGCGCGTGAAATTCTTGTTCTCGTTAAAAATTAAGTTCGCTACGGCCGCGCCTGCATATCAATCGCAATCCATGCGATGACTGCCACGACGGCAAAAAGTATGAGTGTTCCAATAACTGCTGCAGTTTCTAATCGGCTATCCGATTCGATCCCTAATATTCGTGTACGCGTCTTTTGGTTTTGCATATATCCTCCTAACCCTTTAAAAGTTGCTTAGCCGAGGGTACACAAAACCCGCCGCTAAGCGGACCTTTTTAAGGGCCCCATGAAAGTTTCCCTCCATGACGCGTAAACGAACCTGAACGACGGGATCAGTATGGTTTACGCGTTTTTTTGACCATGCCACCTCTTTAGTAAGAAATGGGTTAGGTTGTTTGCCGAATTGTTATTGGCACCGAAATGCTACCCTCGATTGTAGCACACCAATCATTAACTTCTTATTAAGCCCCGACGGAACGAGCTAAACATAAACCCTCCAGCCAACCCCTTGACTATTCCCCTGTTTTCGAGTAAAATTGAACAGATTGAATGAGCGAAGCAAAAGAGCCTCGCCATAAGGAGAAATAATATATGTCACACGTAAAAGCTGGTGGTTCAAGTAAAAATAACCGCAACAATGCCGGACAACGTCTTGGTGTGAAACGCTTTGGTGGCCAAACAGTAAATACTGGCGAAATTCTTGTTCGTCAGACTGGTAGCACTAAAGTTTCTGGACCTGGTACATTTATCAGCCGTAACTTCACTATCCACGCTGCAAAAGACGGTATTGTTACCTTCTCTAAAATTAAGAAAACTCGTTTCACAGGTAAAACTGCACAACGAACCGAAGTCAGCGTTATTTAATAACTCGCCGACATATAAAATAACCTCCGTTGATACGGAGGTTATTTTTTCATCTTTGCGACGTACTCCATGAGTCCATATCGTTTCATGCCACCATCATACTGACTTTGCATGTGTGTCGTCAGGCCGGCGATAATACCCAGGGTGCTGAGTGCGACTTTATCCGGCACGTTTCCGTTATGCTCAATCATCGAATTAGCCTCTTGCTCAAGGTCAAATATATACCGACTCCTTCTGCTATCAGCGTCCGGACCAGCTTCTCTCCCAATTCTATCAAGCGCATAAAAGTGATCGTGAACCCTATTTATGTCTTCCTCCGAAAAGTCACCCGAAGTATGCATGAGCTGTGCAACTTCCTGCATCGAACCCTGTTCTTTAAGTCCACCAATCAGTGAGCCCATCACAAATGCATAGGCTTCAGCGCCAAGCTCACTTTTCTGTAGCATCTCTGTCATGTCATGTGCGACACCTTTAATGAACCGAGCCTGCAAATGATCGCCCTCGCCAGGTTCAAAGCCGTCACGATACGACTCTGCCATTGTTGCCATCTTGTTCACCACCGAGCCTGCAAGGTTTGCGTCCTTTTCGGGAATAAGTTCTTCTTTTGGTGGCGTCTCTGATTTGTTTTCAACTACAGGCGTAGCCCCCTCAGATGGTACCTCTTCGGCAAATGCCTCGGCATTCACAAGTGTCACCTCAAGTGCCTCCTCACCAAGTGGCTCAATTGCATCGGCAACGAGTTCTTCATGCTTCTCGACAGCGTCTGGTGCGGTTTCACCCATCATCATCTTGGCAAGGCTAGCCGTCTCGTGAAGCTCTGTTGGTTGGGGCTCTGAAACCTCAACCGTTGCGGCAATCACTTCAGAAGCTGCCTTATCACGCGTCCAGAAATCTTCCTTGTCCGCTTTGACCACCATAGGCTTCTGGCCTTCAACGTTCACAACGACAGTGTCACCAAAAGCAATACCATGCGCTTCCATGATAGCTTTCGTCTCAGAACTCTCAGGATCGCCCATGAACATCTGAAGATTCTCTGCACCAGTTAAACTAACTGATTTTGCAGTTTCGGGACCTTTTTCAAGTTCGTCAGGTAGTGCTTCAGGCATGAGGGTGCTATTTAGGAGGTTGAGCAATAATAGTTGTTATATGCACGTTCTGAGTATGTTCATTGAGATTTGGATCCTGCAGTGGCTCAGTGGGCTTTTGTTGAGGAGCTTCATAAGAACCTGCTGCCTTTATACCTGCTTCGGCGGCGGCGAGTTGCTCGGCCGTTGCTGTTGGTAGCGGACCAATAATGCTTTCAGCGGCGACTGTGGCTTTAGGACTAAATGATTCAGGGCTCATGGCGGTTTCTCCTATTCTGTTGGTTTTTCGGCAAGCATGCCAAGGTGGAACTTGACGCGTTCAATAACGTCACCGATGACGACTTGTGATTTCACGAGGTAATCGTTAACACCAAGTGCTTCGGCACGCTCTTTGTCTTTTGGCTGGCTGAGTGCGGTCAACATAATGACGCGAGTCTGAGATGTCTCAGGAGTGTTACGAAGGATATCAAGGACATCAAATCCGCTAATCTTTGGCATCATCGCATCGAGCAAGATAAGGTCAGGCTTAAAGTCCATGGCTGCAGATAACGCATCTTCGCCATTGAAGACACCCCTGGTTTCGAAGCCTTCGATATCAAGGCGAGACTTGTAGACTGAGGCCAGTGCTTCGTCATCTTCGACAAGGAGGATTTTTTTCTTTGTATCCATATTGGTTCAATTGTACTACAGAGGCAAAGAAAAGCACAAGCAGTGTGCTTTTCCGTGTTGCCTCTACTGTAACAACGCCTTTGCTGCGTCAAGTTGCGGGTCACGTCCGGCATTGATATCGTCGGTTGTCAGTTGGACTGCCTTATCCGGTGCAATACCTTGCTTTGAGATGTTCTTACCGTTCGGAGTGTACCATTTCGCAATGGTCACTTTGAGGACCGCACCTTCAGGAAGGTTAACGAGTTTTTGCACTACTCCCTTTCCAAATGTTGTTTCACCGACAAGTTTTGCAGTCCCGTAATCCTGCAATGCGCCCGCAGTAATTTCACTTGCACTGGCAGTGCTTGAGTTGACTAGAACAACCGTTGGGATGCCGCCAAGGATTGGGTCAGTCCCTGATTTAAGCTCATCAACGACCTTACCGTTGGTTTTTTCGGTTACTACCGTCTTGTTGTTCTCCCAAATGCCAACAACGTCCTGTGCAGCCGTCAGATAGCCGCCACCGTTGCCACGAAGGTCGAGAATGACCGACTTTACGTTCTGGCTCTTGAAGCTCTGTGCGGCAGCTCGTGCGAGCTGTCCTGTTTGATCATCAAATCGAGTAATGGTCATGATGCCGATACCATCTTGAACTGAGCTATACACGCTTGGGTTCGTCACTTCTGCACGAGTAATCGTGAAGTCTTTCATATCAGTTCCGCGAGTCACGGTAATTTTGACGGTCGTCCCTGCGTCACCACGGATCTTCGTCACAACACTATCGATAGTCATCGTCGAAGGAATTACTTCATCGTTCACCTTTGCAATCACATCACCGACGGCAACGCCTGCTTTTTCAGCTGGGTTGTCGGCTAGGACACGAACAACTGTGATCTGGCCGTTACGAAGGCTTAATTCAACGCCAATTCCCCCACCGATAGTTCCGGTCAGGTCATTGTTAAAGCTAGCTGCTTCAGTTTTATTAAAGAAGACTGTGTATTGGTCACCTAGTGAATCCACCATGCCCTTATTCGCAGCTTCAATCAACTTTGAGTCATCAAGCGTGCCATCGTAGTTCGCTTTTAAGGCCTGGTACGTTGTCTGCAGGCTTGAGAGGTCGAGTGTCGCCGATGATGACTTAATCCCAAAAGCGGGCGCAATCATGCTGACGATCTGGTTATTAAACGTTCCTGCGATGTAGCCGAGGCCAACGACAAAGACAAGTCCGATCGTTAAAACAGCTGGTGGAATGCGACGTTCGTTATCCTTTCGGACACGTCGTAATTTTGGTAGATGATCGGCCATGTAGTGTAACTCCCCTTGTTGATTTCTTCATACAATTATAGCGTACCTGACCAAGAGTACGCTATAAAAGTTATGCTTTGCTTAAGAAATTATTTTTAAGGTTTTACGTATTGGTTAAAGAAGTTAGCAGATAACCACATTTCGCTATACATACCGTATCCAGTACCGTAGTCGTAGTTATATTGAGTAACAAGGATCTTTCCACCGTCAACTGCTTCGACATATGCGGTGTGTCCTGGGTTTCCCCACAGTGACGCAACCGAGCCGGCCTCTGGAGTGCTGCCAAGGTTCGTCCAACCATGCTTACTGACGAGGTTTTGCGCAGTCTGCCCACCGTTACCGAGGTCGTTGTAGTACACGCCTGTTGCCTTCGCAACACGGTATGCAACGTAGCTGACACATTGACGGCAGCCATAGCCATGACCATCACCACCGTTACCGTCAGACCCTTCGGTTGACATGTAGCCAGACATTGGACAGTTTGAACTGTTCCATGGGTAGTCTGGCAAAGAACCGCCGTCAACTAATGTGTAGCCACCGGTTGCATTGGATCGAGCACGTAGGGCTGCTTGAGTTGCTTTCGCTGCGGCAATTTGCGCAGAGTTGCTTTGGATCATCGTCTGGTAGTTCGCTTCGTTACTCTGCGTTTGGTTCAACAGCGCTTGCTGTTCATTCTGCTTTGCGACTAATGTGTCACGAGCATCTTTTTGTTGAGCCAGTACTTTATCAAGATCGGATTTCTGAGTATCAAGTTGGACCTTTAAAGCTTTCACTTTGACGATCGTGTCATTCAATTGGTTCTTTACAGAAGTTCGGTACTCTTGCTTGTTGAGGAAATCACCGATATTAGTGCTGCTTGCGAGTAGTTCAATTGGTGATGTGTCGTCATCGATATAGAGATCGGCAATCGTTTTTCCGAGTGCGTCCTGATTGTCCTTAATCTGTTTCGTCGTGTCCGCAATACTAACGACAAGCTTGTCAGACTGCGCTTGGTTCAAGTCGATTTGTGATTGGAGCGCACTCCGTTCGTTGTCGAGTTGGGCAACGGCGTTTGCGAGGGTGTTCGCCTGTGCATTCAATGCGTCAGCTTGCGCTTGGTACTGCGCCATGTCGGCCGTCAGTGCGGCGATCTTGTCATCATACTGGTCGGCTGCGGCAGGTTTAACGATTGGAATCGTTCCAACAACCATTAATGCCGAGATAGCAACAAGCAAGATACCCTTAGATATTCGAGAAATTGAGACTGGTGTGGTGGTGCGCAGTTTCATACCTGCTCCAACTTTAGCATAAGCGAGAAGCTTAGTCAACCTCTCTCAGCTGGCCTACAGCTTGAGGTAACGACGGGTCGCCATGAGGGACGAAATAATGCCGATAAACGCGCCGATCAGAATCATAGCAAGCAAGACAAATCCCGCATATAATGTCAGTCCGTCAATCGTCGGCTGAATATTGAAGTAGTTCGATAGCGACGGTGCGGCAAGGAGTAACATTCCCCCACCAATCACTGTCGCAATCAATGCCGCGAAGAAGCCGTACACGATTGCTTCTACCACGAATGGACCACGAATAAAGGATCGTTCAGCGCCAATGAGTTTCATCATTTGAATTTCTTCGCGTCGGTTAAAGATCGCCATACGAATCGTATTAAAGATAATCAAAGTTGAGACAACTACGAAAACAGCGCTCACCACGATACCGATCTTTTGCGCAAAGTTGGCCGCATTTCCGATTGATTCAATCGTTGCCCTCCGTGTTCCCGCGAAGGATGGTGCGTGATCTGGATCGGCATTGGCTTTATATGTTTCATTCGTCTTCACGAAATCAGATAATTGTTTCGTATCGTTAATATCTTGGACTTTAATATCAAGCGTCCATGGGAATTTATTCGTCGCTTGTTTCAAAACATCAAGTGACTGTGGATCAACTTTGTTTTGTTCAATATATTTGTCACGGGCTTGTTCTGGCGTGACAACAGCAACCGTAATGACACTCGACTCTTTGCGGAGTTCATTTGCAATCTTGCTTGCGTCATCCTGCGTCGTTTCAGTCTTAAGATAAATCGACATGCTGACGTTATCACGAAGGTTTGTCAGCGTATCAATAAGGACATTACGTGAAACAACGCTCGTAAAGATCACAAGCAGTGTGATCGTCATAATTGCCGTGGCGGCAATCGTTAGCCATGCATTACGGGTAAAATTATTAACACCGTAACGGATCATGCGCATGAACGTCGTCCACTGTCGGTGGTGACGCTTCTGCTTCGCGTAGGTTTTTGAGTCGAGTTTCTTTTTTCCCTTAGCCATATCTATTCCTTTGCGCCCTACTGACGATAACTTCCTTCGGCCTGGTCACCAGTAATTTTGCCGCCTTCAATCGTGATGACTCGCCGTTTCAGCTTGTTCACGATCTCCGCATTGTGCGTCGTCAAGAGGACTGTAGTGCCGTACTTATTGATTTTCTCCAAAAGTCTTACAATGTCCCAAGAGTGCTTTGGGTCAAGGTTTCCCGTTGGCTCATCGGCGATGAGAATTTTTGGTTGACGAACCACCGCGCGAGCAATCGCAACACGCTGTCGTTCACCACCAGAAAGCTGACTTGGGAAGTTCTTTTCTTTGCCAGATAGCCCGACCAAGTCAATCACCTTTGGTACGGTATTCTTAATTTCGCGGCCAGTCATACCAGCGATCTCAAGGGCAAAAGCGATGTTTTCGAACACCGTTCGTTGTGGCAAAAGTTTAAAGTCCTGAAAAACAACACCGATCTTGCGACGAAGCATTGGAATTTGGCTATCTTTGAGCGTGTCGTAGTCAATACCACCAACAACGATCTTGCCACTGGTTGGTTTCTCTTCACGCGTGAGGAGTTTTAAGAGCGTTGATTTCCCTGCTCCAGAGGCACCAACAATAATCACGAATTCTCGTGGTTCAATAAAGAGACTCAGCCGACTTAATGCCGGTGCTGTGTCCTTTCCGTATGTCTTTGTTACCCTATCTAACAGAATCATTTCTGTAGTTAGTATAGCATAAACACTACCTCCGAAATGGAGATATCAATAGATACAAGGTCTCAAAAGTTGAGTTACCCAGGGAAGGACCGTACCGTTTGTACGGCAGGCCCTTCCCCAGGGTGAACTCAGTTCGAACTGTTCGCGACTTCGATGTCGAGGCGCCAAAGCATATCCCCGTAGTAAATGCCGGCATTGGTCAGGAGGACCCTGATTCGGTTGTCGATGTCGTGCTCAATGAGTACGCGCAGGAGGTGGTCGAGTCGCTGATATGCGATGTGATCCCCGTCCTGTTGCGCCAGCTGATCTGTGAGGAGCAACACATCGATCGTGTCCGGGCTGTCCAGCTCGACGAAACTACTTGAAGTCTCAGCCGATTTGTACCAGCCTCCGACGGCTTTGAAGACCACCTCATAGGTAATCCCGTAGCTCGTCAGAGCGGTTCTTGCGGTGTTATTGCTTCCCAGGATCTTCAAGATCCCAAGTAGCAGATGTCCCGGCTCTCGCAGCTCATGATTGAGCGCGCCAGCCTCGAAGCCCGCGTGCTTGTGAGCCTGTTCGATAACTGGGGAAAGCTGGAGAAAGTCCATTGATGCTCCTAGATGTGTCGTAGTGAAAGAACTGAGTTTGTTTCGAGGTTTTAAGGCCCCGTATCTATAGATAGGTGATGTAAAGTTTCACGAAACTGTCATTTCGATTAGCGTATTATGCCATAGTTGGCAGAATTATTCAAGAGTTCTAGTCCTTAGTCGGTGCTTCGAGAAAAGCTTCCATAAACGGATCAAGGTCACCGTCCAATACGCCCTGGATGTTGTTGGTCTCAAACTTGGTCCGAGTGTCTTTAACGAGGGTGTATGGATGCAGGACATAATTACGAATTTGGCTCCCCCAATTGGCTGACTCCCCTGCCTGTAGTTCTGTAATTGAACTGGTGTGCTGATCAAGTTGCATCTGCGCTAACTTTGAGCGAAGAATCTTCATGGCTGTCTCTTTGTTCTGTAGCTGTGAGCGTTCGTTTTGAATCGCAACGACAATACCTGTTGGAATATGCGTCACGCGAACAGCGCTATCGGTCGTATTAACCGACTGGCCACCATGGCCACCAGCACGATAGACATCAATTTTGAGGTCTTTATCGTCGATTTTGAGTTCGTCAGGACGATCAATTTGTGGCAGCACTTCAACAAGCGCAAAGCTGGTCTGGCGAAGATTGTCACTGTTAAATGGACTCAGTCGCACCAAGCGGTGTACGCCGTTTTCGCTCCGTAACTTCCCGTAGGCAAATCCGCCTGTAATTTCGATCACGACTGATTTTACGCCAGCTTCTTCACCTGCCGATCGTTCAATGGTTGATGCCGACATGCCTGACTTTTCTGCCCAACGAAGATACATGCGTTCCAGCATCTCCGTCCAGTCTTGTGCATCGGTTCCGCCAGCACCGGCACTGAGGCGCAGGATTGCATTGTGATCGTCGAATTCACCGTCGAATAGTAGATCTTTTCGAAGGCTGGCAAACTCTTTTTCAAGGGCGATAATCTGACCTTCGAATTCACCCAATAGACTGTCGTCGTCCAAGTCCATCAGTTCTACCATGTCGCTGGTCTGCGCATGGAGCGTCAGCCACGGATCCACCATCGATTTGACGGCGGCGAGTTGTTTACTCAAGTTTTGTGCATTGGAAGGATTATTCCAAATTTCAGGTGTGGCGAGTTGCGCTTCAAGCGCTTCAACCTCACCTTTTTTGGTTTCAATATCCAGTCGTGCCAAAGCGGCATCTACTTGAAGGCGGAGTTCATTCAGTCGTTTTATCAGGGGTTGCATTACCTCTACTATACAGGAAGTTAGTAGGCTTTTGGCAGATCACTCTTCCCAACAAGTTCGAGGCTAAGCTGAAATGAACTCAGCTGATCCGCGTATAACGTATGGTTGTGTTGATCAGCACTTTCGACGTAGCGTACAAAGAGTGTGCTTCCAATTTTGACCACCTGGTTGTTGTAGTACTGAGCGGCTTTTTGTGTATTATATGTCGACACAACGTCGGTATTAGTCACAATCGTAAAGAGCGTCCCTGATGTCGAACGAATCACCGTCGATGGACCGTTTAACTGCGTCACGACACCTTGTATTTCTTTCATTTGATCGCCTTTATCTTTAAAGACGGCATTTCCGTTATATAAATCAATCGCGCCACCATACCCAGCAGTACAGGTATCTTCTGGGTTACCACTACATACCGTGACTTCACTGAGTGATTGCCATGCCAATTGATCGTAATATTGGAAAGGTTGGTCGAGCTTTACGACCGCAACAAGTGTTGAGCTCACTGGCTTTCCCGTCATGCTACAAGTCGTTGCATTACAAGTGCTACTTGGTGTGTAATGAGCCACATTACTCGTCACATACGCTACCGCATCTCCTACCTGTATCCCATCCGCCGTAACATCACGACCATCTGCAATATACCTTGTTGCTGAGGTCGGTGTCATCGTTGTATCAGTCTGATTATATTTCGTCAGGCCTTCAAAGGTAATGGACTGCGCATCTTTCGCTTTCACATGAGTTGCGAGCGAGACATTTACATAAGTTGAGTCGTGTTCGGTCATACTTGCCCCACCGGCACCGATTCCCATTCCTGGGCCATCATGTGGAAAGGTCGTATCTGCCCAAGCCCCAATTGCATCAAGTTCACAGTGCGCCTTCAACACCATCGGCACCTCGTCAATCGTTATCGTCGCGTTAGATTTTAACTCGTAGTGAGATGCCAGTGTCGTTGATCCACACTGTGCAAATGAAATTGCGACTTCCTTGCGACCACTTGCGGAAGTAGTTGGCTGCGAAACATGGACCTCAGGTTTTGGCCACAACAATTGATACGCCGCAAAGGCGCTTCCTGATACAACCAAGAGTGCACCGATAGCGATAGCCACGATAGCAAACTTTGGTAAATGACGAAGTTTCATAAATAGTGTCTCCTTTTTATTGACACTCTTTTTACGAAACTGCGACGATAATATTTCAGGCGAACGAATCGATGTCATAACTCTATCCGTAAAATCCGTCTTTGCGTGGTAGCTTTTTGGTCGTGTAGCAGCCATTAAAGCATCAAAATAAGTATCTTTCATACAAGATTCTCCTTTAGTTGCTGTTTTGCACGGCTCATCCACGTACCAATAGTGTTTGTAGAGGTTTTATAGATACTCGCAATTTCCTGGTAACTTTTGCCTTCCCAAAAATACGCTTTAATAACTTCCGCATACTTTGGCGGTTCGAGTTCTTCGATCAATTGACGAAGACGGTGAATTTCGTCCTCTTTAATGTGCTGAGGGTTTGTTACTTCGAGAAATGCTTCAACATCCTTGACGATAACTTGTTTCTTATTCTTACGGAGTAGATCAATGCAAAGGTTTGTTGCAATACGATATAACCAGGTTGAAAAATTAGCTTTTTCATTTGAAAATTTATGAAGATTTCTATAAGCCTTAATAAAAGATTCCTGCGCAATATCTTCCCCATCTTGGCGATCTTTTAAAATATTTTCACAATGAATAATGAGACCGGTTTGATACCGCTCCACTAAATGACGATAAGCGTCCGCGTCCCCTTTTAATATTCGATTTATGTATCGTTGTTCGTCCATCATGCTCATTATACGAAAAATAAGTAGCGAATATTTCAAACAAATATATTTGCTATACTGCTTATAGATGAAGATTGGCGTTTTTGATTCTGGTATTGGCGGACGAGCGGTTGCAAAGCGGCTCAGTGAACTATTGCCCGATGCCGAGATTATCTGCGTCGACGACCACGAACACGTCCCCTACGGCAGTCGCCCCGAGGAAGAGATCATCCAACTGACCGATACGGCGATTCACCCCCTGATCGATGCGAAGTGTGACGCGATCGTCATTGCCTGTAATACCGTCACGACGGTTGCCATTACGCACCTACGCACTGAATACCCCGACATGAATTTCGTCGGCATCGAGCCAATGGTCAAGCCTGCCGCTACCCAAACCAAATCTGGCGTTATTGCAGTACTCGCCACTCCTGTTACTTTAGCGAGTCATTCTTACAAACTTCTAAAAGAAACCTGGGCCGAAGGCGTCATCGTTTTAGAACCCGACACCACCTCATGGGCATCACTCATTGAAGCAGGAAAAGCGGATGAAGTCCCTATCGAAGAAACCGTCTTTCAACTGATCGAACAAAACGTCGACATCATCGTACTTGCTTGCACCCACTACCACTGGCTTAAAGAACGAGCCGTCACCGAAGCTGGATCACGTGCACTTGTCCTCGAACCATCCGATGCGATTGGTAGTCGAATTATTAGTTTACTGGGAAGTGAAAGCGTCTAGTCTTCGAGTGCATTCACGGCAGCAACAAACTGCTCACCGCGATCAACATAACTCTTGAACATATCAAAGCTTGCTGCAGCAGGACTTAAGATAACGACATCATTTGGTTTTGCGAGTGAAGCCGCTGTTTTAACGATCTCACTCATATCCGTCGAGTCGACACGGTGTACTTTTGGAAGGCTGTGATCATCAAGCATGCCTGTAATGTGAGCACCATTCGCCCCTACTGAAATGATGGCACGGATAGAGCCACTCCCAGCAATGGCTGTTATGAGTGGTTTGTAATCGGCACCCTTGTCAGATCCACCGATAATAAGTACTTTCGGTTGCTCAAATGCTGCGATTGCGGCCACGGCACTCGTTGGCGTCGTTGCGATACTATCATCGTAGAAATCAACACCTTTCACGTTACGGACAAAAGCGAGTCGGTGTGGCAATCCTCTGAACGTACGAAGCCCCACCTCAATGGTTTCAGGGTCTTTGACGAACTTCCAGGCAGCATCGATAGCCGCGATGGCATTCGATTGATTATGTGCACCCCGTATCCGTAAAACATCGACTGAACAAATTTTTTGTTCACCATTATAGAAGCTACCCTCTTTAATATGCGTCGTACTTTCACTCGGATATCCTATTTTTATACCAGAGGAGAGGTCGGCAATTGTACGAGAGTATTCATTCTCGTTGTTATAGATAATAATGTCTTCGCTCGTGTACTGAAAACGAGCAATATTCGCTTTTGCGGCAACGTATTCTGCCATATCTGTATGAACATCAAGGTGCTCTGGTTCAATAAACAGCACGACTGCCGTCTGAGGTGAGCGCTCAATGTCCCACAGCTGAAAGCTAGAGAGTTCGTACACAATAATATCGCTTGGTTGAATGTGCGGGAGGAGGTTAAGCGCAGGCTGTCCGATATTACCAACAAGGTATACTGTACGGCCAGCAGCCTGCAAAATCGAAGCAATCAGGCTGGCTGTTGTCCCCTTGCCTTTTGAGCCAGTCACACCAATGATTGGCGCGGGACATTTTTCAAAGAATTCATTCGTTGCAGACCAGATCTTACCGTCAGTCTTGATGCGGTGTGGCGACAGTCCAGGCGTTCGTATCACCAGATCAAAGCCATCGAGTTTTTGAAAAGCGTCCTCACCAAGAAGTGTTTTCACCCCTTCTGGAACAGCAAATTTCGGTGTCTCAGAGTCATCAACAATCGTTATTTCATTGGCTGAATCAGCGGACCAATAGTTGTAATTTGCTTCACCCTCAACCCCATAACCCGCGATAGCAATCTTCATAATTCTATTCTACTCGGCTTCGGGTGAATTAAACAATCCTGTAAGCTTATCATTTAATTCGACGATTTCGTCGCGGTCACCATTACTCACTGCAGCTAGTACCCAAGTGTTCGCTTCAACAAAACTTTTTGCGGTCACCATAATCTTTTCACGGGTAACTTTACGGATCATATCAGGCACTTTTTCGTAATCTTTAATAAAGTCATCGGCGAAATAGCGATTCGTGTAGAAGCCACTAATTTGCGATACCGTTTGCGCGCCCATTTGGTAGCGACCAAGTCCGAATGACTTCGCAGCATCGATTTCTTCTTCAGTAAGGTTACCGTCGAGGACATCTTTAATTTCATTCGCGATAATGTCGAATAAGGCAGGCGCCGTGTCGTGATTTACTTGGCCAGAGATATCCCAAGCACTGTCGTAGAAGCCAGCACCAGTGTATGAACCAACACTATACGCGAGGCCTTTGGCACGAGCTTTTCCAAAGATGCGCGAATGCGTTGTCCCCGTCAAAATATGATTCAAGTTGTGCATCGCATCCAGTTCTTCATCAGAAAGTTCACGTGGCACGCTCAGCGTCAACCCAAAGGTAAGGTTTGTTGCGTCCTTACGGCGAATCACCGTTGGGCGCGCACTACTAAGTTCGTCGCGCGGGACCTCAAAGCGTTCACCTTCAGGAAGTTCGAATGATTCGAGCTGGCGAATGATGTCACTCTTGCGTCCGCGAAGCTTTCCAGCGATCACAAAGCGCATATTACGCGTTGTGTGCGTGCGCCGGTGATGTTCACGAATATCAGCCAATGTCACGGTTGCGATCGTTGGAATCGCCTGACGATAGGTCAAAACGTCTTCACCAAGCAGTTGTTGGACACGAGGCCACAAAATACGGTGGTGATCGTTCAAATAGTTGGTAAGTTCGCTTCGAACATTTCCCTTTTCGGCTTCAAGCTCAACGGCGTTAAATCGAGGCTGACAAATACTGACTTTTTGTAGATCAAGAATACGATCCCATTCAAAGTCAGCACAGTCTGTGTCATACACCATCGAAAGGTCGCTGGTATAGGCGTTATGGTAAGCGCCGTTTTTGGTGAACTCTGACTCAAAATCATGTTCAGACTTAAACTGCGCGTTGGCACCGAAAGCCATGTGCTCCATAATGTGCGCAACTTGCTCGATATCCTTATTTTTCGCATATCGACTACCGGCTCTGAACTGAAACTGCATGCTCATGACGGTGGCGCCAGGAATATTGATAAACAGGCCTTTTGCGCCATTTTTTAGCTTCACTTCTTCAACGGTATGGTTCATAAACGGTAACTTTTCTTTTTTACTAATTAATGTTGGTTCGGATGCGCAGAATCGCGGTTATTTACGGCCAGTTTTACGATTTTGGCGCTGACTTTTCTTTTTCTTACGAGCCTGGCTCTTCTTTTGACTTGCTTCAGAAGCTGATTCGGCTTTTTTCACCTTAAAGTCTTTGTCGCGGTTTGCTTCACCAGAGGTGACTTCATTGACGCCCTTAATAACAGCGGACTCAGCCAAACGTGTCAGTTCGGTGTCATGCTCTTCCTCGGCACGAATAGCCGCATCACGAGCAGTCACATGCGTCACAGCACGAAGCACTTCATCACGAAGCGTTGATTGCAAACTATCGAATAGTTTTTGAGATTCGCTACGGTATTCAACAAGTGGGTCACGTTGTCCAACACTTCGCCAGTGAATACCGTCACGAAGGTGCTGCATGTTCTCGAGGTGTTGCATCCAAAGCGTGTCGAGGACTTGAAGATAGACTTCACGTTCGACTTTTCGAAGTGCATCAACTTCCACTTCTTCCTCTTTTGCTTTGTAGAGTTTCGCAACTTCTTTCATCGCAAGGTTGAAACGAGCTTTGTCGTTCTTCTCGGCACCAATTGCCTTGAGGCGCTTGTCGTTTAATGGGAAGATATCTTCAAATTGAGAATTAAAGTTTGGATTGTTCTTCGCTGGAAGTAAGGTCAATTCACGAACTTTTGCTTCAATCAAGCGTTCAATTTCGGATTTGATATCAGCGCCTTCGAGAATCTTGCGACGAATCACGTAGACCACACGACGGTGACGGTTAATCACGTTGTCGTACTGGACGACGTTCTTACGAATATCAAAGTTAAAGCCTTCAACACGCTTTTGAGCTGCTTCGAGGGTATTTGAAACCATCTTGTGTTGGATCGGCGTTTCGTCGTCCATACCAATACGGCCCATCAGTGAAGCAATGCGTTCACCCTGGAAAATGCGCATCAAATCGTCTTCGGTTGAAACGTAGAATTGAGTCAGTCCTGGGTCACCTTGACGACCACCACGACCACGAAGCTGATTGTCGATACGACGAGATTCGTGTCGCTCTGAACCGATCACAACCAGTCCGCCGAGTTCTGTCACACCTTCACCAAGTTTGATGTCAGTACCACGTCCCGCGATGTTGGTTGCGAGGGTAATCGCGCCCTTTTCACCAGCTTTTTCAATAATCGCTGCTTCACGTTCGTTGTTTTTAGCGTTCAAGATTTCGTAAGGAATCTTTGATTTCTTTAACCAGTCGGCAATCAATTCATTCTTTGAAATTGATGCAGAACCGACCAAGACAGGACGTCCTTCTTTGTGGTACTCAGCGATGACATCAGCGATAGCCTTGAGCTTGCCTTTTTCGGTCTTAAAGATCAAATCCTGGCGATCTTCACGCGCAATTGGCTTGTTTGAAGGAATTTGAATCACATCAATCTTGTAGATCTGTTGAAATTCTTCGGCTTCAGTAAAGGCTGTACCTGTCATACCAGATAGCTTCGTATACAAACGGAAGTAGTTTTGGAATGAGACAGTCGCAAGGGTCATGCTCTCTTGTAGCACTTCTACCTTTTCTTTTGCTTCGATTGCCTGGTGCAGTCCTTCGTTATAACGACGACCTTGCATCAGACGACCCGTAAATTCGTCAACGATCACGACTTCACCGTCTTTTGTCACGACGTAGTCTTTATCACGGCGGAATAGTGTCTGCGCGCGAAGCGCTTGATCAAGGTGATAGACAGAACGAACGTACTCAGGACTGTAAAGGTTCTTTACCCCAAGCAGACGTTGAATCTTGTCGACACCATCGTCAGTCAAAGCAACCATTTTGCGCTTTTCGTCGAGAACATAGTCATCTGGTACGAGTTTTGCGGCAACTTTAGCAAATTGAATATAGCTTTCAGGGTTTTCAGCGGCCGGCGCACTAATGATAAGTGGCGTTCGGGCTTCGTCGATCAGAATCGAGTCAACCTCATCGACGATCGCGTAGTGAAGATCACGCTGGCGAAGCAGATCAACTTCGTTCACCATGTTGTCGCGAAGATAGTCGAATCCGAATTCATTGTTTGTGCCGTAAGTAATATCAGCAGCGTAGGCTTCTTTGCGTGTAACGGGGCGAAGGTGCAACAGGCGTGGGTCATCATGTGATGCGTCAGCTGTGTAGCTAGGATCAAAGATAAATGAGGCTTCGTTAATAATAACGGCAGTCGTCAGGCCAAGGAAGTGATATAACTCACCCATCCAAGCAGCATCACGTTGAACAAGGTAATCGTTCACACTGATGACGTGGACGCCTTTTTCTTCAAGTGCGTTCAAGTAGGCTGGCAAAGTGGCAACAAGCGTCTTCCCTTCACCGGTCTTCATTTCAGCAACACTGCCTTCATGGAGCACCATACCACCAATAAGCTGAACGTCGAAGTGACGCATGCCAAGAACACGGTTGCTCGCTTCACGAACAAGCGCAAAGGCATCAGGCAGGATAGTGTCGAGTGACTCGCCCTTCTTTTGAAGTCGCTTTTTTAGGACTTCTGTTTGCTTCTTAAGATCAGTTTTCGATAGTTTCTTGTATTTATCTTCAAGCTCATTAATAGAGACTACTTTTTTCTGTAGTCGCTTTAGCGTCTTTGCTTGCGGGTCACCAAAAATTTTGGTGAGCGCACCCTGCCTACTAATCATTACACGTACCCTCGCCTTTCAGGAAATTCTTCAGTCAATTTGCTCTTTCGTATTATTATACGATCTTACGGGGTACTTAACAAGGATTTTTGACGCAATTTTAAGCGATCTACTCCTGTTCTGGACGCTGTGTGCGCTTGAAGCGACTCAAGACTCGCCGATTGCCCATATGGGTGATACTCGCGTGCTTGTATCTGCGCATTTGATTAATAAGTTTTGCTTCGACAATGTCGATTGCAGCGAACATGTTGACGGTTGAGTCTTTGGCGGTCAGTCGCTTTTCGGGGACGTTGATGATAATCTCGGCTTCGTATTTGTTACCGTGGTCTCGATTTACCTGCTTGAGTTTTACATCTGCGGTCACGCTTTTGCGAGCGTGGCGCGGCAAGTACCTGTCTAGTTTTGCGATTTTACGCATGACGTATTTTTGTACTTGGTCGCCTGCTGTATACTTCACGCCGGTGATATCAATTGATGCTATCATCTTAGCCTCCGTTTCTTAAGAACTGTCGGTTATTGATGGTCTTATTATACTCTCATTAGCATAAGAGGAGCGGAGATCGCCTGTACTTCACTCTCAAAACGCTTCACTCCGGGCTTTTCTCTGTTTCAGTACCGGGAAAAGCTCGGGTTCCAGATATTTTTCGGGTGAAGTACAGTCGCTCCCTGCGATACCAAGTTCTTACGAAGGAAAGTCTGGATCGTCTTCCCATAAAATAATAGTGCCATTCGCAGGATGACTATCAACATGTATTGCCATAAAGTCGGCAAAGTTGTCATACACAGCGACGCTATCGCCATGGACGGTACCCTTACCTAACCATGCGACTGCAACTTTCTTGTTGCTAAATTCTATTCCGTCAAGAACATGACCTACACCGGATACGCCGCCTTGATCTTGCTGTCTGATCATTACGAACTTTTTACTCATGCTATAGAACTTCTCGGCCGTTCAAGTATGGTTGCAATACCGCTGGCACACGTAGTGTCCCATCTGGATTTTGGTAGTGTTCGATAATGGCTACTAACGAACGAGCCAGGGAAACGGCGGTTCCGTTCAGCGTGTGTAGCACTTCAACCTTGGCTGATTCCGTTCGTCGAACACGAATGTTCAGATTACGCGCCTGGAAGTCGGTGCAGTTTGAGGCGCTGGTGAGTTCGCGGTAAACACTATCGACTGGCGACCAGTATTCAAGGTCATACTTCTTGGTCGCAGGTGCACCAAGGTCGCCACTGGCGATATTGATGACGTGGTATGGAATACCGATTGCTTGCCAGATCTCTTCTTCGATCGCAAGAATTTTCTCATGCACTTCGTTACTTTGTTCGGGCGTTGTGAAGGCGTACATTTCGAGTTTATTAAATTGGTGTACACGGAAGAGTCCACGGGCATGCTTGCCGTAGGTCCCCGCCTCTTTGCGGAATGACGGGCTGTAGCCAACATAGAATAATGGCAGTTTTGCTTCGTCGATAATTTCGTCAGCGTGATAGCCAGTAATAGGAATCTCAGCCGTACCAATAAGCGTCAGGTCCTCGCCTTCGATGTAGTATTCATCACTCTGGTCGCTGGTGCGAGGTGCAAAGCCTGTTCCCGTAGCTGTTCGGCTGTTCACGAGTGAAGGAACTGTCAGGTATGTAAAGCCTTTTGAAAGGACGAGGTTTAGCGCGTACTGTGTGATCGCATTCTCAAGCAGGGCGAGGTCGCCTTTGAGATAGTAGAACTTCGCACCGGCAACTTTTGCGCCACGTTCGAAATCAACCCAATCGCGTTTGGTTGCAAAATCGAGGTGATCGATTGCACCTGACGTTTGTTCACCCCATTTCTTGATCTCAACACTGTCTTCTTCACCGCCAATTGGTACGTCGTCTTGAAGGATATTCGGAATTTGCCACAATACATCTTGATACGCTTTTGTTGCAGCCAAGAATGCTTCATCATTCTGTTGAATTTCATCACGAATCGCACGACCGCGCTCAATCACTTCATCAGAGGGACGTCCACCGTTTTTAGTCTCGGCAGCCAAGCTGTTTTTCTCTTCACGAAGAACGTCTTGCTTTTGACCCATTTCAACGGCTTTTGCATACAGCTCAAGAACCTCGGCAACATTAACGGTGTAGCCTTTCTTCTTGGCGTGATCTTGGACGAGTTCGGGATTCTCTCGGATAAAGCGGATATCTAACATAGGACTATTGTACCAGATCCCTACTCTGTCCGAAGAGCTTCAATTGGATCAAGGCGAGATGCTTTTCGGGCTGGTAAGATTCCTGCACCCACAGATACCAGCATCAGACCAGCAATGACGATGACTATTTGCAGTGGCGTGAACTTTATGAGTGAAATATCACCAAGGTTGAGCGCTTTTGTGATGAGAGGATTCGCGGCCGTTCCAACGATGAATGCGAAGGCAGAACCAATTGCACCACCGAGGAAGCCAACCCAGGCTGCTTCGTACTTAAACAGTCGTCCAACGTCACGGGCGCTCATACCGAGAGCTTTCATCAACCCAATCTGCTGAGTTCGTTCGAGCACGCTGATGTACTGCGTGTTAATGATGCCGAAGATTGATGTCAGTACCGCCAGAAAACCGAATCCAAGTAAGATTCCCTGGAGCACATTAATAAATGTGTTCACCGTTCCAAGGACATCGGCTGCAGTCTGGGCATCAAAGCCTTTACCTTCGAGGACACTTTTCACGTCGTTCGCTTTACTTGCGTCGTTCACTTCAACTGATGCTAACTGAAATTGGCCGTAAGCTGCCGTTCCTTGGTTCACAAATGTATAGATATCCTTGGCTTCGCTCGTTGAGATAAGCATTGAGCTTTGTGATCTAAATGCCAGGCCAGATGCGCTACTTACCGCTTTTACTGTAAAGGCAACATCCTCAGTTGTTGGAGCCACTGCAAAAATAGTTGAAAGCATGGTCGCATTAATCGTCACTGTTTTGCCAATCGCATCGGCTGGACTTGCAAAGCCAAGTACTGAAGCATACTCTTCGGTCAAAATGATTTCACTATCTTTCAGATCACCGCTAACTGAGCCCGCCGCATAGGTTAGCGTCACGCTTGGAGCAAATGTACTCAGCGCCGCAACATACTTCTTTTGACCTGCCGTCACATAGTTCACCGATGGTGAATAGTTTGGTGTCACACTTTTCACGCCATCGACTTTTTGGATTACGGCGATATCGGCGTCTTTAATAGTTGGCACCGTCCGTCCAAATGTCCCTGTGGTGGTTGCACTGCCATCATTAGAATATTCTTGAATCGTTGACGAGACTGGCGCTTTTTTCGTCACGACTAATTCGTTGACATCGGTGTTTGCTTTGACAATCGCATCAGTATAATCACGTCCACCTTGTCCTCCAGCGAGGCTGAGGGTAATCGTAAAGGCGCCCACACCAATCGCAAGACTCGTTAAGAGTGTCCGGGCTTTTGCTTGGCGAAGGCTTCGTCCAGCGCGTCGAATCGTATCGGTAATTTTCATTATGCCGCCTTCCCTTCACTAGTTTTCTTCAAACCCTTGGTTGAGTGGATCTTACCGTCAACGATTTCAATTTGCGCGTCACATTTATTTGCAAGGTCAGCGTCGTGCGTCACCACAATCAGCGTAGCGTTGTTTTCTTTCGAATAGTTAAATAAGAAATCTTCAACCACCTCACCTGTTGTCGAGTCGAGATTTCCAGTCGGTTCGTCAGCAAATAAAATCTTTGGTTCGTTCACAATGGCACGGGCAATCGCAAGGCGTTGTTTTTGGCCACCAGAAAGATTCGCGGCTTTCGATTTAATCTTGTCCGTCAGTTCAACCGCAGCAAGCGCCGCTTCGACTTTGGCGCGTCGTTCTCCGCGGGGAACTTCGGCGATTTCAAGTGGCAATACGACGTTGTCATAACACGTTTCATTTGGCTGGATAAAGAAACTCTGGAAAATAAAGCTCATTTTTGAGGCACGGAAGGCATCAATCTGGCGCTGTTTTAGCGTCAAAATATTTTCGCCATCAATCACAACTTCACCAATTTCAGGACGATCGAGTCCGCTCATGGCGTGCATCAAAGTGGATTTACCACTTCCCGATTTTCCGATAATCGCAATTGTCGTTCCATCTGGAATTTCAAAACTAATATTATCCAGTGCCAAAAAAGCATTCTGCTTTTTCCCGTACGTTTTCGTAATGCCCTTAATCTCAATCATATGGTTCTACTATAGAGCAAAATCAGGCTAAGTGTTAGTGCTTGTTTGAACCCTTAGTCGAATTTGACATCAGGGTAGAGACCCTTGGTGACTTCGTCGTATTCGTGACGAAGTTGCGGGAAAGGCACGCCTTCCCGAGCAGTGACACCTTCAAAGATCCAGAAGACACGTTCACTATATCCCCAACCTACAGCTGGTGGCATACCGTATTCGAGCATTTCAACGTAATCGATATCAAGCATCATTGCTTCATCATCACCACTGTCGCGCATACCTTGTTGCTCGACGAAACGATCCAGTTGGTCAACCGGGTCGTTCAATTCAGAGAATCCGTTACCGAGTTCAGACCCAGCAATGACAGGCTGAAAACGTTGTACCGTACGCGCATCGTCAGGATTTGTTTTAGACAAAGGACTAATGAATGTCGGTGTATTAACCAGCCAGACAGGTCCCGCCACATCCTTACGAATGTTCTTCCAAAGCTTGTCGATACCGCGAGCGCGGTTTTCAGTTTGTTCAACTTCAAGTTTGTTATCAGCCAGTGCTTTCTTGACATCATCGAGGGACGATTCAAACACGTCGATGCCATATCGTTCTTTAATAACGGTCGCGTAGTCCCAGATCTCCCAGTCGCCGTCCATGTTCACATCGAACTTACCAAGCTTAAATTGCAGTGTCCCAAATGTTTTTTTCAAAACATCTTTGTACATGTCTTCCATAAACTTACGGCCGTCTTGCCAGTTAGCGTATGCCCAGTACCATTCCATCGCAACGTGCTCAGGAAGGTGTTCGTCGCTGTAGTTTTCGTTCCTAAATCGTGCACCAATATCGTAGACTTTTTCAAAGCCAGCACCGATAAGACGTTTCAAAGGAAGTTCATGACTAATACGTAGGTAAAAGTCTTGGTCCAAAGCATCCATGTGTGTCACAAAAGGAGTCGCATCAGCGCCACCGGTGGTGTGCTCAAGCACAGGAACGTTTACTTCAATAAAATCATTTGTGTTCAAGAAATCACGAGTCGCCTGCCAAAACTTACTGCGACGAATAAAGCGATCACGAACCTCTTGGTTCACGTTCATATCGATGTAACGACGACGCATGCGCTCTTCTTTGTTCGTAAAGCCTTCTTGTGCGCTTGGCATTGGGCGAAGCGTTTTAGTAAGCAAGCGGATTTGCTTGACGAAGACAGAGATCTCGCCAGTCTTACTCTTCCCAACAGATCCAGTGGCTTCAATAAAGTCGCCGGTATCAAGTAGCGGTAGGTCTTCGATACCAAGACGATTCGAAGGAACATCCCGTCCTTCAACTTCAGATTCGTTCAAATACAGTTGTACTTGACCGCTAAAGTCTTTAACAACGATGAATGCGAGCTTTCCGAACTTACGAATTGCGGTAATACGCCCTGCAACGGTAACGGTTTGGTTTTCAAGTGCATCAAAGTCAGCAATAACCGCACCCGCATTGTGCGTTCGATGCGATTCAGCAGGATAAGGATTAAATCCTAATCCTTTTAGGTCTTCGAGCTTGCGAAGTCGTTCGTCACGGAAGTCTTTTAGTGTTGCCATATCAGGTTAAAGTATACCATAATCCCCTTGAGTCTCCACCCCAGCTTGGTGCCTGTTCGTGAAACGGCTTCCCGCCGGATTTAGCGGGGCTGTCGCTCCCTTTAAATCACGGGGTCCAGATGTTTCACAACCAGGCACCAAGTTGCGCTGGGCAAATCTATATGTTCACTAGCACTTCCTTGATAAGCGGAACTTCGAAAACGCCATCTGCCGAACCGAAGTGTCCCATCCCATCAACCAAAATTGCTTTCGCACCTAGATTATCTTCAAAGATCTTCAATTGATCAAATCCAACATTCTGGTCGTCCTTTGAGTGAACTGCAATAAAAGTATCACAATGACTTTTAACCTTCTCCCAATCAAGTGATTTAGCAAAAAAGCTATCATGTCCACCTTCGTATCCATCGAATCTTTGGCTGAATCCTGCGACAAATACACACGCTTTCACTTTCTGTTGGTTGCCGAGACTCTCAAGATATTTCAGTATCGTGATACATCCAAGACTGTGACCTATAAGATATACCTCTTCAGCATCAGCACCGCCGACTGTCCGAGCGAGCATATCCACCCAAGCTGAGACATCGGGATGTTCGGTATCCGGCATCGTTGGTACGTCCACACGGAAGCCACCAGCTTCCAGCTCACGCTTCAACCAAGGCTTCCAGTTTGTGTCAGGCGCACCCTTAAAACCGTGAACAATAACTGCATGTTTCATTGATTCATCATAACAAAAAGGTTGCGCTGGGCAAACCCGAGCTACTTCAGGCTACGAATAAACCTGTGAGAAAACCGAATAACTCATGGAGGGTTTTCATGCCTATTCGAGTATGTTTGAGACGAAGTCGAGTTACGCAGAATACAAGAAAACACGACATGAGTTATATCGTGTTTTCGAATTGGTTTAAGAGGAGCCTGAAGTAACTCAGGTTTGCCTTAATACTTCTAGTTAATCTGAGCGATCTTGTACTTAACAGTACCTTTGGGAGTCGTAATCTCAGCGTCATCGCCAACCTTGCGTCCGAAAAGCGCGAGTCCGATTGGTGATTCGTTGCTAATCTTACCCTCAAGCGGGTTTGCTTCGACAGGACCAACAATCGTGTATGTCACGGTCTTGTTTCCCATCTTCAGTGCGACTTTGCTTCCAAGTCCAACAAGTGCCTTGGGGCCGCCCTTGATGATGTCTGCATTACGTAGGATGTCTTCGATTTCAGCGATACGGGTTTCAAGAAGACCCTGCTCTTCGCGAGCGGCGTCATATTCGGCATTTTCGCTAAGGTCACCAAAGTCACGAGCTTCTGCAATCTTGTCTGCAACGTCGCCGCGGCGTGATTTAAGAGAAGTTAACTCGGTTTCGAGTTCCTTCTGTCCTTCGCTAGTGATTTGATAGTGTTTCTTCATAAGTTCTCTTTCTTCAAATAGGTGGCTTTGCGACTCAAAATCTTTGTTTTGAAGGCGCCCTACACCATATATAGCGTAGGACGCCCGCTTTGCATCTCTATTTAGCTTAGTTTAGCAAGCAGTTCATCACCTGTCAATACCTCTGATTCACCAGTTTTTCGTGGGGTGAATTCAAATTTTTGGTCCGCAATGAGTCGTTCGCTGATAGTGACACGGAATGGGATTCCGAGAAGTTCAGCATCGGCAAATTTTGCACCCGCTCGCTCATCACGATCGTCGTACAATACTTCGATTCCCTTTGAGGTCAATTCATCATACAGTGCATCTGCCTGAGTTGCAACATCTCCGATACTCACGAGGTAGACTTTGTACGGCGCAATGCTCTCCGGCCAAACAAGACCCTTGTCGTCGCCAAATTTCTCGACGATCACGCCCATGACACGAGTAATACCGATTCCGTACGAACCAAGGAAGATAGGTACCTTTTGATCGTTTTCATCGGTGTAATAGATACCCATTTGCTCAGACTTTTCAGTTCCGAAGTTAAAGATGTTCCCTACTTCAGCACTTTTTGTCTCCGTTAACTCATCCCGAGTCACGCCTAGCGTCGCGAGCGTTTCGTCGTTCAACACCTCTTCATTCACTGCAATGCCCTTTTCGCGGTTCACGTAAATGACATCTTCGCCTGCTTCACAAATTGTTTGGAATTCGTGGCTGAACTGCGTAAATGCACCACCGCTTGCAAATGTCACATAGGTGTCTTCGCCTAACCCAAGGCGGTCATAGACTTTCTTATAGGCACCAATTGTCGCTTGATAGAACTTCTCGTGTTGGTCAGCATCCGTACTAAGCGAGTACATATCTTTCATAACGAACTCACGACCGCGCATAATACCGCTCTTCGCACGAACCTCGTTACGAAGCTTCGTTTGGAACTGATACACGTACGCAGGAAGATCTTTATAACTCTTGATGTAATTTTTCATCATAGTCATGATGGCTTCTTCGTGTGACCACGCGAGCCCAACTTCGGTATCGTCTTTTAATTTCGTCTTGAACCAAATATCGACGACACTGTCATCCCAACGTGTGGTGATTTCCCAGTCCTCTTTCGGCTGAAGGTTCGTCATGATCAATTCTTGGCCGCCAACAGCATTCATTTCTTCACGAACAATTTGTTTAATATTTTCGACGACACGAAGGCCAAGTGGTGTATATGCATATACACCGGCCATGACCTTGTAAACGTAGCCAGCACGGATCAAAAGCTGCGCATTCTTAGCGACTTCGTCAGCAGGTGCGTCTTTGGTTGTCTTTGTAAATAACTTAGTAACTCTCATAATCTATCCCCTACTTTAATTTAAAGAAGTGGATTAATAAAGAGGAAGTAGAAAGCGATCGCATTTTTAATCATGTGAAGTAAGATCGATGGCCACAAGCGACCAGTTTGAATGCGAAGCAAACACAGCACGATGCTGAGCGCAAAAACATCAACGCCAACATTCCAAGCTAAGTGGATTGCACCAAATAAAAGACTCGTCAGAAGCACCGCTACCCACGTCGAAACGTGCTTACGAAGCTTCCCTAACAGATAGCCACGGAACAAAAGCTCTTCCGAAATCGGCGCGATAATAACCAGTGTCGCAAAGGCTAATACGTATTCAAACCCCTGACTAAGTCCCGTGAAGCCAGTATCTTGCACTTGATCAACGTTATAAAACGGAATAATGTGTGGCGCGATTGTCGTCAAAACAAACGACAAAAGTATGTAGACAATAAAGCCCGCTGGGGCCAACAATAAATCCGTCCACGCAACTGGTTGATCGACACCAAGGTCTTGTTTCGTCGTTCGATAGTGACGAACTAACCACGGCACTCCGATGACAAGCGAGATTGACAGGACATAAATAACCGCCGATACCACCGTCTGGAAAGTCGATTCGTTCACGCCTTGGAACGTAACGCCGAACGTCTTTAAAAGAACAAGGATAAGCCCTACGATGACTTGCGCCAAGACAAAGCCAGCCAGCACCCATACGGGTAGCACGATCCCCATCCACCACTTAAAGTCCTGGGGTTTGGTAAAGAGTTTCTTACTTAAAGAGTTTTGTGACATCGCCGATAGTAACCACCAAAATTAATATCATGAGCGCTGCAAATCCGATTCCCTTGACCTTCTCTTCGCGCTCTTTCGTCAGCGTCTTCTTCCGAAGCTTATACAGCGCCATCAGGAACCAACTTCCACCATCCAGCGCAGGAATAGGAAGTACGTTCATAACTGCCAGCGTGAGTGAAATGATCGCAGCCAGGAATAGGACCTCAACTGGTCCTGCCTTACTGGCCGCCGGGAAGATAGTTCCAAGAATACCGATTGGACCAGCGACGCCGTCCCCTGCTGCGGCCAGATTCGTATCCGCTTGCTTGCGTGTCGCGGCATCAGGACTGAAATGAAGGAAAATACCAGAGAAAAGGTTGCCGACTAATTGGCCAAGCCCTTGAATCGTTGCCCAGGTAAACTGCCCTGTCGTCGCAATGCCAACAATTGGCGCAGACCACGTTGCACGGATCGATTGCTGTTGTGATAGCGTCGAACCAAAGACGGCACTATCCGCATTGCGAAGTGGCACTGATGCTGTTTCACTCTGACCGTTACGTGTGTAGTCGATAGTAATCGTTTTGCCCCTATTCGCTTTTGTGACCGCAATAAAGGTGTCAACTGTATCTATTTTTTGGCCGTTCACACTGACAATCTTGTCGCCACTCTTTAGTCCCGCATCCGTTGCCGGATACCCCTTTACCAGAGACGAGAGAACAACTGGTGCCGAAACCTGCTGTGTATCAGCGGGAATCGAGAATTGATTTGGAAGAATTTTCGGAAGTCCAATTAACGCAAGAATGGTAAGAATAACAACAGCAACCAGCCAGTTAACAACTACTCCCGCAAACATAATCTTAGTTTTTTGCCAGAACGTCGCTGCGCCAAAATCACCCTTTTTCGATGCTGAATCGTTCTCACCCTGAAGTTTCACGAAACCGCCCAGAGGCAGCCAGTTAAGGCTGAACAATACACCATTCTTTAGCTTTCGACTCCATGCTCGCGGCGGAAAGCCAATACCGAACTCTTCGAGAACAACGCCGTTACGCATCGCAACAATCCCGTGTCCAAGTTCATGCACTGCCACTAAAACGACAAGTACAATAATCCCAATGATGATGCCCAGTACTAGATCCATGTATCCTCCACTTATGATCCGAAGCGTCGTTGTCGGCGCGAATATTCTTTCATTATAGCGGTGACATCGTCTTTTGTCATGTCCGGCCAAAGCTTATCAAGAAAAATAAATTCACTATAAGCTGATCTCCACAACATGAAGTTACTAATGCGCTGTTCACCGCTGGTACGAATAATGACGTCAGCAGGTGGAAGGTCCGGTGAGTAAAGGTTTTCGCTAATAAGTTCCGGCGTTACCTTGTCTTCACTAATACCCGACTGAACAATTTTTTTAACCGCATCAGCAATCTCTTGTTGACCACCATAATTGAAGCACAATATGAGCGTTCCACCAGTGTTTTTGTCAGTCGCTTCTTCGGCTTTTTCGATTTCTTTAATGATCTTTGGGTTTACCCCTTCGCGTGTGCCAATAAACTTAAGACGTACGTTTTTCTTATTAAAGAACGGCACGTCAGAGGGAACAACCTTTAGCGTCAGGCTCATCAATCGCTTTACCTCATCAGCACTTCGCTTCCAGTTCTCGGTCGAAAATACATAGGCACTGGCGTACTCAGCACCCGCTTCAAGCGTTGCGATACCAATATCTTTCAGCGTATTGTAGCCGGCCAAGTGTCCTTCATACGCAGGAAGACCGTGCTTCTTCGCCCAGCGCCTGTTTCCGTCAACAATGTACCCGACATGCCGCGGAATAGCGGGTTTTTCAGAGTCAGGCATTAGAGCGTGAGAATGTCTTTCTCTTTTTCTTTAAAAGCAGCATCGAGTTTACCGTTATAGGTCACGATACTGGCGTCGATAGACTTTTCGATTCCCTTCAAGTCATCTTCTGACAGTTCTTTGGCGTCTTTCTTGCGTTTTGCTTCTTTGAGAGCGTCCTGACGAACGTTTCGAAGGGCAATACGGGCTTCTTCAACCTTTTCACTGGTCTGCTTTACGAGGAGCTTACGACGTTCTTCGGTTAACGGTGGGATAGGGACACGAATTACTCGCCCATCATCGCTTGGATTGAGGCCTAGTGATTGATCCTGACGAATCGCAGCCGCAATTGGCTGAATATTACTTGGGTCAAAGGGTGTAATCGTCAGCATCTGTGATTCGGACGCAGTCACGTTCGCAACCTGATTCAGCGGCATTCGCTGGCCGTACACCTCGACATGGACACCGTCGAGCATCCCTGGATGCGCGCGTCCAGTACGGACTTTCTTTAGTTCATCTTCAAAGTGACTGACAGCAGCACTAAATCGGTCTTCATAGGATTTCGTATCAAACATAATACCCCTAGTATATCAAACTCACCTCTTATATAGCTATTAAAAAAGACCTCCTGTGGACAAGAGGTCTTTTTCGTTTTTGCGTGTACTGATTAGTCGTTCACACCAAGTTCGATTCGCTTGAAGCGACGAACGATGATGTTTTCACCAACTTGCCCAATAGTCTGCTTCAAGTACGTACCGACAGTCATAGAATCATCCATGATGTACTGTTGGTTCAAAAGAACCTTTTCAGCAAAATACTTCTTTACCTGACCATCAATGATCTTTTCAGCGATATCAGCTGGCTTACCTTTGGTAGAACCGCTTTCGATCGCTTCGTTTCGGACTCGTTCAAGCTCTTCAGCTGGAATTTCTTCCTCAGAAACATATACAGGTGACATTGAAGCAACCTGCAAAGAAATCATGTGAGCAAATTCTTTAAAGCCGTCAGTACGAGCAACAAAGTCAGTCTCACAGTTTACTTCGACGAGAACGCCAATGCGTCCGCCGTGAACGTAGCTGTCGATCACACCTTCAAGTGCTTCGCGGTCAGCTTTTTTCTCAGCCTTTGTCAGGCCTTTTTTGCGCATTTCTTCAAGTGCTTTATCAAAGTTACCGTCAGCAGCAACGAGTGCTACCTTTGCGTCAGTCAAACCAACACCGGTTAGTTCTTTTAGCTTCTTGATGTCATCAATTGATACTGCCATTAGATTTATGCTTCCTCTACTTTTTCAACTGTTGTCTTATCTCCGGCTTCTTCTTTAGTCGGCTTTGCTTGGCTCTTGCCTTCGTTGATTGCTTGGCTGACGTAGTCAAGCAGAAGGTGGACACCCTTAATCGCGTCGTCGTTTGCTGGAATCACGTAGTCAACAAGCGATGGGTCAGCGTTTGTGTCGACGATAGCAACAACTGGTACGCCAATTGTCTTTGCTTCTTTAATCGCATTGATATCACCAAGTACGTCGATGATAAAGACTGCACCAGGTTTACCATTTAGGTCTTTGATACCACCGTATTTTAGTTCTAGTTCGTCAAGTTCTTCTTGGAATCGTTGGATCTCAAGCTTGTTGTACTTCTTTTCAAGTTCACCAGTAGAAAGCTTCTTTTCAAGATCTTTAAGTTTCTTGATTTGTGCAGTCACGGTGTTCACATTTGTAAGTGTTCCACCGAGCCACCTATTAACCATGTACGGTTGCTTGAGCGCTTCAGCTGCAGCTTTCACTGCGTCTTTGGTGTGCTTCTTGGTTGCAACGAAAAGGATTGGCTTTCCGCTAGCTGCGACCTTCGTTAAGAAAGGAAGCGCAACTTCAAGACCTTCAACAGTTTTGTTGAGGTCAATGATGTGGTTATCCTGACGTTTGCTGTGAATGTATGGCGCCATTTTAGGGTGCCAACGGCTTGTTTGGTGTCCGAAGTGGACGCCAGCTTCAAGCAAAGCTTTAATATCGACAGATACTGCCATAATTGTTGAACTCCTTGTTCCTCACTTTCCGCCCCGACAATGAATTGCTAGGAGTTATGCGGAAAGCTGTGTCATTAAATAGTGTTACCCGAGTATTATAGCATTACAGAGGTCAGCTGTCTAGGGTTGGTAAAATACGCAAAGTTCTGCTTACCTCTGGACAAAACGACCAAAAACAGATACAATAATTCAGATTATGAAGACTAACCTACACCCAAGTGACTACCGCCCCGTCGTATTTAGCGATGATACGGCCGGTTTTGCTTTCTTGACTCAGTCAACGGCACAAACCACCGAAACTATTAAATGGGAAGACGGCAACGAGTACCCACTCGTTAAGTTGCACATTTCAAGTGCTTCTCACCCGTTCTTCACCGGTGAAGAAAAGATCATCGACACCGAAGGTCGTGTCGACCGATTCAAGAACCGTGCTGCAGCTGCAGAAGCTCGCAAAGTTGAACTTGCTAACAAGGCAAAGAAAAACGCTGCGAACAAAGCTAAAAAAGCTTCAAGCGAAAACTAGCCACCCTTTCAAAAAGAGCCTTATATCTGATAAGGCTCTTTTTTGTTAGAATAAAGATAGTTATTTAAGGAGAACACAGTGGCAACAACACAATCAGCACCGCACAAAGTGACTCGACGCACAAAAGGCGCCCTATGGCTCCTGATTGCACCAACGGTACTTATTATCGTTGCCTTTCTCCTCTTCGCAGTTATTAACTTCGTATTTAACCCAACAACGCAACTCCCTGCCGACGGTGAAGCCTTCGCGCCAACCCCTATCGGTATCACGATTGTCAACATCCTTCTGTTCGTCATGGGTAGTGTCAGTGTTCTTACGTGGCTCCCCGCTTTAATTATAGGAATCGTCCTCCTCGCGACGACAAAGAAATAATATGCCAAAGATTAATCTAAACATTACAGAATTACAGACCGAGCAAGCAGAGCTCGATGCCTTTTTAGCACGTCCTGATGCCTACGCTGACGCTGATTACTCGAAAAAGAACAAGCGCTTCATTGAAGTACAAACGATCTTAGAGAAAGCCCTCCTCCGCGAATCTTTAGAGGCGCAAATTGTTGATGCCAAAGAAATGGCTGGTGGAAACGACGAACTTGCAGATCTCGCAAAGCTTGAAATCGAAGAAAATACCCAAAAACTAGCCGATCTTGAAGAAGAACTCTTCCTCATGCTGGCACCAAAAGACCCCAACGACGACAAAAACGTGATTATCGAAATCCGTGCCGGCGCCGGTGGCGACGAAGCTAGTCTTTTCGCGGCCGAACTGTATCGTATGTACCTGCGCTACTGCGAAAACCATGACTTGAAGACCGAGCTTATCAGCGAAAGCGCCAATGATACTGGTGGCTACAAAGAAGTTGTTTTCAGCGTTCGTGGCGACTCTGTGTATTCTCAATTAAAGTTTGAGTCTGGCGTGCACCGCGTCCAACGTGTCCCCGCCACCGAATCACAAGGCCGTATTCACACCAGTACCGTGACCGTTGCTGTGCTTCCTGAAGCAGAAGAAACTGACATCGAAATTAACCCAGCCGACCTTCGTATCGACATCTATCGCTCTGGTGGTCACGGTGGCCAATCAGTCAACACGACTGACAGCGCCGTGCGTATTACTCACATCCCATCAGGACTCGTCGTGATTAACCAAGACGAGAAATCCCAACTCAAGAACAAGCAAAAAGCCATGAGCGTGCTTCGTAGTCGCCTTCTGCAAATTAAAACTGACGCCGAAAATGCGAAGTTAACCGCTGAACGACGTGGCCTGATCGGGTCTGGTGACCGCTCTGAAAAAATCCGTACGTATAACTTCCCTCAAGACCGTATTACCGATCACCGCATTGGCTACAGCCGAAGTAATATCCCACAAGCATTAAACGGATCGATTGACGATCTCGTAGAAAATCTTCAAGCATATGAACGAGAACTCGCTGTCTCCAGCGCTAGCAATTAACGATTGGCTGGCTGACGCAACCCGTCAGTTGGTATTTGCTGAGATTCCCTCTGCTCGTCTCGATAGCGAATTAATCCTAGCACACACACTGCGTACCAATCGTAGTCACCTGCATGCCCACCCCGAAGAAATCCTGACTGATCGTGCGATTGATATTGCCAATGCTCGCCTGGCGCTCCGTATTGAACGCGTTCCTGTTGCCTATATCATCGGCCACAAAGAGTTTTATGGCCACCAATTTTCTGTCACAACAGCGACCCTGATTCCCCGTCCTGAATCGGAAGCACTCATTGAACTCCTAAAAAAGGTCATTCCCCGAAATATCTCACTCTTAAAAGAGAACCCCCTTCGCTTAGTCGACGTTGGAACTGGAAGTGGTAGCCTCGGTATTACCGCCAAGCTTCTCTACCCAGAATTAACCGTATCTCTCGTTGACATTAGCCGTCACGCGCTAAAGATTGCCGAGAAGAATGCGGCCGACCTCAAAGCCTTTGTTTCAATCATCCAAAGTAACCTGCTAGCCGACTTCCCCTTCACCGCTAATATAATCATCGCTAACCTCCCCTACGTCGATCCGCAGTGGGAACGATCCCCGGAAACTGAACACGAGCCGGCTGACGCATTATTTGCGGCCAACAATGGCAAAGCACTGATTTACGAATTACTTGTGCAAACGAAAGATAAGCTTATTAACGGTGGCTCCCTGATTCTTGAAGCCGACCCGGAACAGCACAATGCGATTATCGCTGAAGCAAAAAAATACGGCCTCCTACTTTCAGAACAAGATGGCTATGGATTGTTGTTCGAGAAAATCTCTGACTAAGTTAGATCGCTGTGCCGACGCGGTTGAAAACAAAGACAAGAATCGTAATCACGCTGAGCGTAAACAATAACGGCAAGACAATATCACTGGTGCGAATCTTTTGGTGGTGATAAAACGAATCGTATGCCTTGTACGCAACGAATCCGAGTAACAATGCAATGATGGCAACTTGTGGCACCAGGAGGCTTGTAACGACAGGTAATGAGTAAGCGATCGTCCAGTGGTAAGCAACCCAACCGATTTCAGCAAAGACGGTACTCCATGCCAGGCTCAAGAATAAAGGATGCGTCTCATCGTCATAGGTATTAAGGATGTGGTTCGCAGTACTGTACCCGATCAGCCACATACCAATAACCACAACAGAAGCGGGCCAGCTAAATGAAATCGTGTAGAGTGCCGCAGTTCCAAGAATAATCGCAATCCCCGCTTGCGCAGCAACGTAGCTTCGCTTTGAACGAGGCTTAATGATCAATAGCCAAACAACGTAGAGTGCCGTTGCGATACCAAGCAAAATAAGTTTCTTGTAATCTTCGATATTCGCTGTATCAATCGTGTACAAATGAAGCACAACACTGACGCTCACGATAATATCGACCAGGTTCGAGCGAATATTCACAAACCAATAACGAACACGCACTGCGAGCACGCGCCACTTACTGATAAGGACGAGGCCAAGTGCCAACGGAATTGACTCGGTATAACGAATCACGACCACAAGTGCAATTGCAAAAGCGATGTTAAGAATCGTGTACACCACTTCACTCAAAAAAGAGCGACGTCGGACTAGTTTCAAGAACTCCATATTGGGTCTATTATAACACGGCTACTGGTTTACTGGGTTGGACCAATAATGATCAAGAAGTCTGTCGCGCCAACGACGCTGACTGGTGGCTTGGTTGTCTTAAGAGTGACACCATATAACGTTTTGAGTTTGGCAGCTGTCAGCGGCTTCTTGTCGGTCAGTTGATATACAGTGACCGCAGGATAGACACTGCCGTCTGTTGTATCAGGGGCGTTCCCTACCGTATCCACGGTGAATCCCTTAGCAATTAACTTATCGGCTTCGGTTTGCGCCATACCTGCCGTACCGCTCCCGTTCAGAACGGTAACGTGTGGCTCTTCCTTCACAAATGGTTCCTGCGTAATGACTTTATTTAAGTATGCCTGCAGCGCAGTGTACGAGAACGACCCTGCGGTTGGTTGTCCAGATCCATCGAAGATTGGGTTTGTTGGTGCGTGAAGATCAATCGAAGTAATCTTGTCAGACGGAATATCTTTCGCAAGTCCTAACAATGTGCGGATCTCTTTTGTCTGAATGTTTGTACGAAGGTTATTACCAAGTGCATCAATTAACTGAGATACAGCGTTTATATTCGTCAGCGTTCCAGTTGACATCGCCTTTTCACGAACCGCCAATAAAATCTTTTGTTGGTTTCGTTCACGGTCGAAGTTAGATTGTGCGAGTCCAACATTTGTTGTGTCACCACGAGCCTGAGCCAAGTACAATGCGTGCTCTGCATCAAGGACCTGAGGGCCTGGCTGGTAATCGATGAAGTGGCCGTCCGGAGGACAGATTGTCTTACGTTTTGCGTAGTTCGCGCCACACTTCCAGTCGAAGTTTGCGTCCATAATACCGATTTTTGGATCAGGTCCTTGACCCTGGTCACCTTCGATGTTCACGGTGATATTACCACCGATCGCATTCACGACGTCACGCATCACTGTGTAATTAACATGAATACCGTATTGGATGTCCATACCGACGATATTACCGATGAAAGCTTGCGTCTTCGTCAGGCGATCTTGCTCTGATGCAGCATCTGTTCCGTCGTTCGCACAACTAAAGTAAACGTTCACCTTACCTGAATAGCCAGAGACACAGGCTTCGCCGTACTGAACGGTCAAGTCACGTGGAACACTAAAGGTATACGCATCTTTTGTCGTCTGATTAATACTCAGGACCATAATTGTGTCAGTTAAATTCGCACCTTGGTGTCCTGGATCGTCTTCTGATGTACCGAGAATAAGGAAGTTACTTCGTCCATTCGCGTCTTGCTTTAAAGGATCGTTTTTGACGATATCAAAGAAGCTTCCTTTAAATACCGAATCACTAGCGTTGACTGCTTTGAACAACAAGTAGCCACCAAGACCAAGCCCAATGATCGAAAGAAGGATAAGTGTCCACTTAATAATGCGTTTGACTTTACTCTTCGGACGTTTTTGCTTGTCGAGTTTTTTCTGCGCACGACGGGAACGTCGAGTAGACTTTTCATCAGGATCATCAAGTTGGCGAAGTGACTCATCAAGGTCTGATCGACCAATCATTTTTTCTTCACGAGCAACACCTACCACCGCTTGACGAGTGCTTTCGCCAGTGTGCAGTGATCGGTCAATCGGCTTCTCAACCTCTCTCTCATGTAGGTCTCCAAGCGGACTGCCGGGACGACGAGGGATAAAGCCATCAATTGAAGGTCGTGTGTTCTTCTTCATAAATACTTTACCTACTATACCCGACGAAGCTTAAATTATGAAGTCCGACATAAGCGGATTCTTAATATCGTCGTGCTATAATAAACCAAGTTTATGAAGCCATCTTATTTCACTCGCCACCCATTTGCGAAAGACATCATTAGTATTTTGGTTTTTATTACCTGTGTAGTAATTGGAACAATTCTGATCAATACATTTGTTTTCCGAAGCTTTAATGTCGTCGGGCCAAGCATGGAATCAACTCTCTTTACTGGCGACCGCTTAATCGTTGACCGCCTTCCCGTCACGTGGGCACAGTTACAAAATAAAACATACACGCCAAAACGTGGGCAAATTATTGTCTTTAAGAATCCTCAGTATGCCCCAGGTAGCGAAGATGAATACATCGTCAAACGTGTGATTGGCCTTCCTGGTGAACACGTCGTCCTGAAAGATGGCCACTACACTGTCTATAATGGTGCGTATCCAACTGGCTTTAACCCAGACGATAACAACCACGGTGAACCAGGCAGCCCAACCAGCGGTACTGTCGATGAGATCGTGCCAGCAGGCGAGCTGTTCGTTTCGGGTGACCACCGTCAAGGTAATTATTCTTATGACTCACGAAGCGGACTTGGGACAATTCCGCTTTACGACGTTATCGGCCCTGCAACGCTTCGAATCTTCCCTTTCAATAAAGTTCGCGCGTTCCCAACTTAGGGGCAGCGAACTCCGCATCACACGGCCGAGAAAACACTCTTTTTAAAGAACCTCCCACTGGGAGGTTCTTTAAGCGTTGGGCTGAAAAATAGCTAGGGCTATTTTTCACACGTTTTCTCTGCCGTGCGCTCCGAATTTCACTGCGCCAAGCTGTGCGTTTACGTGGCTTTATTCGCCAAGTAATTTCTGTAAACGGTCTAGGTCTTTTTCGTCAGTGAACTTAATAACGATTGTTCCTGCGCCCTTGTTATTCACGCGAATGTTCACATCAGTCTTGAGGCGACCGCGGAGTGACACGATTTTTGCTTCGTGACGAGATTCAGTTTCTTTGACGGTCTTGACTTCGGGTTCTTTGCGACCGTTTCGAGCGTTGACGACGTATTGTTCAACTTTACGAGCACTCCACTCTTCAGCGATAATGCGGGGCACGACTTCATTGATGAACTTCTCGTCCCAAGAGATAAGTGGACGAGCTTGACCTTCGGTGAGGCGACCTTCGGCGATTGCTTCACGAACGTTCTTCGGAAGCTTGAGGAGGCGCATCGTATTTTGAACGGCGCTTTGAGATTTGTTTACTCGTTTACCGATCGCTTCGTTAGTCAGGTTAAATTGATCGCGAAGCTTTTGGTAAGCAGTCGCCGTTTCAATTGTATTAAGATCACGACGCTGAAGGTTTTCAATTAATGAGATTTCAAGTTTATTCTGATCGCTCATCGAACGAACAAGTGCGGGAATTTTTGTGAGCCCTGCAAGTTTCGATGCGCGGTAACGACGTTCGCCAGCGACAATTTGGTAGCCATCACCTTTTTTCGTCACAATAATCGGCTGAAGGACGCCGTGTTCTTTGACAGATTCAGCTAATTCATCGAGAGCCTCTTTGTCGAAAGTACGTCGTGGCTGGTCTGGATCGGCAGTCACTGAACTAATCGACAGTTCACGCAGCTCGCTCAACTTCCCGTCGAGTTCATTCGTTGGATCGAAGGAATCATCCAACAAATCCATTGGAATCAATGACTCAAAGCCGCGCCCGAGGCCTTTTTTCTGTGCCATTATGCAGTCCTCGCAGAAGTACGAAGAATGACTTCTTTGGCAAGCGCCTTATAGGCTCGTGAACCCTTTGAAAACTTGTCATATACGCCAATTGGGACACCGTGACTTGGTGCCTCGGCAAGACGAATATTGCGTGGAATCGTAATATCAAAAACTTTGCCCGGGAAATGACGTTTGATCTCTTCGTGCACTTGGTTACTGAGGGTTGTGCGGCTATCGAGCATGGTTGGAAGCACGCCAAGTAGTTCTAGCCCTGGATTCATCCCCTTTCGCACGATCTTCATCGTTTCCAGCAATTGTCCCAGACCTTCAAGCGCATAGAATTCAGCCTGGACGGGAAGCAGGACGTACTTCGCAGCAATCAGTCCATTGACCGTCAAAAGGCTCAAACTCGGTGGACTGTCGATAATAATAAAATCGTAGGTTTCACCACTGGCATCAATGGCATTCTTTAGCCGTGTAAAGCGCTTATCGCCCTTCGCAAGTTCTACTTCGGTATTCGCCAAGATTGACGTTGTTGGGGCCAACCAGAGGTTCTTGTGCTCTGTAGCAACAACAATGCTACCAAGTTCGGTCGTTCCCATAATGACATCAGTCATTGTCGCCGTCAGGACGGTCTTATCGACCCCGAGACCACTGGTTGCGTTCCCCTGTGGATCAAAGTCAATGAGAAGCGTCTTTTTATCAGCTTTGGCCAGGAAATAAGCCAAATTAATAGCAGTCGTTGTCTTCCCAACGCCCCCCTTCTGATTCGTCACAGCAATTACAATCGGCACTAAAGTATTGTTCCCTTTTCTTTATATACATTGTAGCACGAGCAAGATTGTATGGTTTGTTTTTACCGCCGTTATATGGCTCCAAAAGCACTCTTTTTAAACATTCCTCCACAGGAGGATCGTTTAAGCGTTGGGCTGAAAAATATCTAAGGATATTTTTCACACACTTTTGTCGCCATACAACGCCGTTAAAAGCGAAGCTATACTGTAATAACGCAAAAAGAAACTCCCGGTGGGAGTTTCTTTTTAAAGAGTGTTTTCTCAGCCGTTAAGACTGCGAAAACGATTCACTAGAGTACTACTTGATCGAAGTAATTTCGATCTTGCTGTACTTTTGGCGGTGTCCGTTCACTTTGTGAACACGCTTCTTCGCTTTGTAGCGAATGACTTGGACTTTGTCACCCTTTACGAGGTCTTCAAGGACCTTCGCGGTAACTTTCACATCTTTGACGGTTGGCGTACCAACGGTAACAGTGTCACCATCAATAACCAACAGTGCATCAAGAGTGAGCTCTTTAGTTCCTTCCTGGAGGAGGTCCACCAGTAGGGTCTCTTTTTCGCTGACAACGAATTGCTTGCCACCGATCTTAACGACTGCTTTTGTCATATAATTCCTTTATTATTTAACGATCAGTTTCCTACTTTAACAGAGATGACCTCTTATGTAAAGCTAGATCTGACCGCCACCCGTCGCAAAGACAACGACAACGGCAAGTAATAGTGCTCCAACGAAGGTATACATGCCATGATGAAGCCTCCATGTTCGCCGCCATGCAACGGGAAGTTTCTTGCGATAGTGATGTGCCGCGACGGCAACTGCAGCCACGATCGCCAGTAGCGCCAATGCGCCCAAGGTAGCTGGACTCATTGATTGTAGCGCTATTCCAAAGTATGTTAGCGGATTTCCGATACCGTTCTCAACAGGCGCTGCGTAGACGACAGGTATTTTTGTATCAGTTGTCCCTTGAACTGCCGCAGCAGTTGCCGGAGCTCCGTAGTATGCGACAACAAGCGTCGTATTCCGCCCATCAAGCAGTCCGTCAACGACCGCAAAACCGACATCTTGATACTTCGCATTCAAAATATTTTCTCGGTGCGTGGTTGATCCCATCCATGCATTTAGTGTTGCCTGCGCAGTCGGGTAATTCTTTGCTAAGTTTTCACCTGCAACGTTGTAGTTGTAGCCCGCATCCCCTATCCACTTCCATGGCGTTACGCCGGACGGTGACACATGCGCCCAATAATTATTCGCAAACATATCTTTTGCTTTCGCAAAGGCAGCTGAAGTCAACTGGTCATTTACCTTCAGATCTGGAAGCGACGCTTTTTCTCGTTCGACATTCGTATCAGCCACAAGATCGCTGGCGCTAATATCAGAAACTCGTCCCAATACTTCCAGCCGTCCCGACGTTAAAATTCCGTACCCAAGTTGCATAAAAACAGCCAAGACTAAAACAGCCGTAATGCCGTGAAGGCGAACTAAATGCGGACGATACTGGTTTCCTTTATGAGGGACCAGCGCGTGCTTTAGATGTTTACGGATGATTGAATCTGGACTTTTTTTGCTGCGTTTTTGTTTTGTTTTCACGCTAGGTATACTATACCACTTATGTTAGCTTTCAAAAAGAAAAACTCCCCTGTCGGAGAGTCTTTCTAAATTTACTTTTTGTTTATTTAAGAATTTGCTTCGCCTCGACGACGAACCGCTGCAGCGATGAACCATGCGATCGCAGCAATTGCGGCAAGGATCAAGATCCACCAGAACCATGCGATGCCGAAGATCTTTCCTTGGTTCGCATCTGAGTTAACCGCGGCTGCAGCTACCTTGTCGTCAGTTGCACCCTTTACACCGGTATCACCCGTTGTTGAGCCATCATTGGTGGTTGTCGCACCGAGGACACCTTGGTTGGTAATGTTAGGCGTGACAGTCCCTGTCGGAGTAACTGTGGTTGCAGGGGCTGAATTAACCGTCACAACGACGGGCTCACCCGCTGCGTTACCGTAAGTATCTGCACTAACGACAGTTGATGTATGAGTGCCAACTGATTGAGTTGGGTATGCGTATGTCCAGTCGTAAGTACCGCTACCGTTCACTGTTGAGCTGACCGTTGCACTATTACCATCGACAGTCACGACATCAGTTGCGTTATCGGTCGTACCAGTGATGGTTGGTGTTAAACTCGTACCATTGTAACCGGTGACAGTCAAAGCTGGTGCTGTGTCGTCAATGTTGATTGTATTAAGTGTTGACACACCGACATTACCCGCTGCATCCGTTGCTTCAACTTGAATCGTGTATGTACCGTCTGTAACTGAGAGGGCATAAGGCACATATGCGCCCGTGCCATCATGGACGTCACTACCGTTTACGAGTACTCGGTAACTGACTGCATCGTCGATATTCGCACCGATGTTTACGGTGTTGATAAATCCGTAGTTACCAGAAGCAGGTGTAATAGTTACTACAGGAGAAGCGTTATCGACTGTCACGCTCACCGTTGTCACAGAACTCGCATCCTTGTTATTTGCGGCATCTCGAGCTTCTAGATCAATCGTGTAGGTACCGTCAGCAACACCTGTTGTATCCCACGTCCAGTCTGATACGGTTGCTTGGTTTACCGTGCCAGGACCAGCTACAACATGACCTTGTGAATCTTTCACTACGAAGTAATAGTGGTCTGGGTTGGCGTCAGTCACAGTTCCGCTTACAGTAACACTTCCTCGAAGGAGATCACCATTTGATTGAGAAGTGATAGTAACCACTGGCGCGGTATTATCGACAGTTATCTTCCATGGAGTTGTCCAAGCCGTCGAATTACCAGCAGCGTCTACTGCACGAACGTGCCAGTAATAGACACCTTCTGGAGTACCCGATGTTGGAATCGTAGAACTACTGAGCGCACCTGATTGGTAGACAGGAGTGACGAATGAACCATCTGAGTTTACCGCTGCGGAGTGAGAGCTTTCATAGTAGTAAGAGATTGGTGTGCTTGAATCACTTGCGTCAGTCCAGTCAATACTAGTTAAACTAGCGGTTGTGCCATATGTCCCGTTGGCCGGGGAAAGGTTTGCGAGGCCGGTAGGAGCGGTCGAATCGTATGTGTAGTGGACAGGTGTGCTCCAGTTACTTACGTTGCCAGCGTTGTCTACTGCACGTACCCAGATAGTAACGCCGCCCTGTTCGTTAATTGCAGGTGTATGGTTGCGTGAAGTACCTGTTAGATCCCTACAACCTATGAATCCTGAGTATCCTGCAATCAAAACTGAAGGACAAGTGCTACCGCCAAATGAGTGTCCGTCGTCGTAGTTGTAAGCGATCTGGTAATTTACAACGCCGCTTGCTCCATCGGCTGATGGATTCCACTTATCAAGAATTGGTGATGTATTGAAGAACGCATTATTCAACGGCGCTGTAATAACCGGTACGCTTGGCGCAGTTTTATCAACCGTAATTGTTGTACTCTGTCCGCCACCGTAGCCCGCGTTGTCGCTCGCATGAATACGAAGTGTATATGACTGTCCCTCGACTAAGCTCGCAGTATTAATGTCACAGCTAATGGTTGCGTTCTTTTGATTGGCGTCGTAATTAAGAACGGTTGAACCACTGACACATCCAGCAACCCATCCACTTGAGTCTCGTACGTCAAAGAATACGTTGCTCAGTTTTACGTTATCGCTTGCTGTACCTGTAACATGGAAGTTACCATTAACGTATTGTGGAGGTGTGACTGTAAATTGTGCCGTTGGGCTGTGAGTATCGTAGTTAAGCGATACAACACTTGACCAATCTGACCAAAGACCCGTAGAGGTGCTTCGTGCTTTCACCTGGTAGCTATAGACGCCATCGCCCTTCTGTCCGAAGAAGTTATTACCGTAAGCCGTGTGTCCAATCCAAAGATTCTTCGTGCTTGTCCACTGTGTACTTGTTGTGCCGTCTGGATACGTAATCAATGTTTGGTATGCATCAGTCGCTTCGGCACTACCATTCGCCCACTCTAGGTCAGTGTTGTTAGTAACCGTTGTGTTATTGAACGTACTACCACTAGGAATGACTGTTGAGCCATTTTTAAACTGAAGTGTTGTTGGCGCTGTAGGGGTATAGTTTCCAGTTGCGAAATTAGTCCAGTTAACTGTGTAGTTATCAGCGTTATTGTTAGTTGCTGTATTAAATTCATCAAAGATTACCGCATCAAGACCGTCGTAAGAATCTACTCCATTACTAGCTGCATAAGATGTGAGCAGTGATCCATTGACGTAAAAGTCAAAGTTATTAGTAGAGGGGTTATAAGTAATCTCTAGGTTATAAGTCTTGTCCCACCCGGTTGAGGCGTCAAAATCAGTCGGTGTTGTCCAAGCACCCGTAAAGGTATTATAAACTGAAAAACCGGTACCTGTTGGGAGGTAAGGATCAGTAGCACCACTTATGAACGCAATAATCGGCCAACCAATTTCGCTTGCGTTTGTACTGAGTGTTGAAACTCCCCAAAGCCCAGCATCAACAGGCTTATTCTGCCAATCGCTTGGTACAGATAACGTTGCTTGTACACTGTTCGCTTCTGTAAAGTGAGCAGATCCAAGACCTTCGGTTTGATAAAAGTGAGCTGAAGTGTTTGCGTGAGTATTATCTACTTTTAGCTGCAGACTGTTAGTTCCAATAGTTGAGCCACCCGAAGGAGCAGAACGGTCCGTGCTTAGACCAAGGCCTGTGAATGGAACAGTACTATATGAAACTCCTGGCGCAGCGTTCGCTTTATTGGCGAACAAAAACGGCACACTGGCCGTAAGGGTACTAACAGCAAGAATTGCAGCTAGCGCTAGGTTAACAAATCGTTGGTTACGTTTACCCGCAAAAAAACTCATAGACTCCACACTCCTCTTGCTGGTTTCACCACCAACCAACGTATAATTTCTAATAATACAACGCTCTCACCTTTTGTATTTTGCTTAACTTTACCACTTTAACAGCAAACCGGCAATGAGATTTCATCAAAACTTAAGAATGTTCTGCTACACGCGTAATAACAAACTTTTTTAGTAGTTTCCAGCTCACAAATAGCACTCCGATGATAGCTACCCACCAGTACCAAGCGGTGCCAAAAAGCATCCACCCCGCATCGCTTGGATGTAAAGGAGTCTGATCCATCGTCCCCAGCACTGCACTGTCATTTGCTGTATTGCCAATAGTATTCGACAAGCTCCGTCCGTCTATACTCTGGGGCACCGTCGACCCGGTATTCGTTTTATCACCAATGGGCGTCATAGCCGGCAAAGATTGATCAGGCATGTTCACAGGCGCAAATGATGAAGATGTCGGTGGTGTTGTAGAAGATTGGCTCGTCGATCCTGATGGAGTCGTAGCTTTATTAGGCGATCCTGTCGTATCGCTCGACTTACTCGATCCGGATCCAGGCGCCACTGTCGGTTGTGTAGCAGGCGCAGTTTTGCACTGCACGCCGAGTAATCCGAAGAGACCACAGGTGGTTGTATAAAAAAGACTCTCGGCCGAAGTTGGCCGAGATAAGATTCCAGATGTAAGAACAGCGACAAAGATAAGACTCAGCAAAAATGTTGCGATTTTTGCGCCTCGCAGGACTGGTGCATGACCATATCGTATCTTGATAACCATCCTCCCTTTTCGCAGAGCCTACTGGTAGTGCTTCGCATCTCCAGTATACCACAAAAAGCTTACTCGGCGGGCGCTTCACCTCTTTCAAGGGCATGGATTCGTTCGTGATCAAGACCATAGTAATGAGCAATCTCGTGCCATAGCGTTCGCTTGATTTGCTCAAACAATTCCGCTGGATTGCGGACAATCATAAGGATCGAATTCTTAAATAATGTAATTTTATCGGGCAAGACGAAAGTATAATTACCGCCGCGTTTCGTCAGCGGAATCCCCTCATATAATCCAAGCAAGATGTTGCCCTCACGTAGGCCAGATTTTTGAATCTGATACTCGTCAGGGTCATCTGCGTACAGGATAGCCACGTTGTGAAGTCCCTTAATATACTCTTGGGGGAGTTCATCCATAGCTCGACTAATGAGTCGATCGAATTCGTCGTCTGAAAGTTCCATAAACTATATTTAGTATAGCGCTTATTCTTGCGAAAAGTTAATTACGTCGGGATCTTCTTTAAGATCGTTGATAACGGCCGCCCATTCTTGGTCGAGCACGTTTTCGTCAATGTCTGCATTCAAATCAATTGTCTCGTCTCGCTCGTATTCGTCCAACGGACTGGTCGTCCCATCATCAGTGGGTTCAACGGGTTGTAGTTTGAGGTATTTGAGAATTGTTAAAAATGGCATATGTTTTTGTGTTTAATTGCTAACACTTCTATTTAAGCATAAATAGAATGAAAAGTCAATCCTACGCTGCTTTTTGCAGAGATAATTCAAGGCTCAAACCCTCGATAGTGATCGATTCAGCATGAGCGTATACGTTGCCAGTGATTTCGGCGGCGAGTGTTTCTGCCGCAATGACTTTTCCGAACTCATCAAGTGTTCGCTGAAGGTCTTCGTCGGACGTTAAGATAGCGAGGTCGATATGATCGTCCACGTTCAGCCCTGCGTTCTTACGCGCCGCTTGCACGTAGCGAATGATTTCACGGGCGTAGCCTTCACGTTTCAGTTCTGGGGTAATTTCAAGGTCGAGTGCGAGTTCTCCCCCAACGATAACTGACTTCACATTCAATTCTTCAGTGAGGACGTCCTCGAAGTTCACGAATTCGCCACGAGTTGGAATCGTCACGCTGGCGAGTGGCTGACGAATTTTCATTTTCGCAGCAGCGCGCAGGCTCAATGCTTGATTCACGTACTCACGAACGGTCTCCATGTCTTTGACGACCAACTCATTGATATGACCAACTTCTGGCCAGTCTGTCAGATGAACACTTTCTTGGTCTGTCAGATTTCGGTACAACTCTTCAGATAAGAATGGCACGAATGGCGCCAGGGCTTGGCTGAGACGGACGAGGACATAGTGAAGCGTTCGGTAGGCGTTGTTCTTGTCGGTGTCATCTTCTGATTTCCAGAAACGGCGACGCGAGCGGCGAACAAACCAGTTACTCGCATCATCGATGAACGGCAAGATTGGTTTGACAGCGTTTGGAATATCATAGCCATCCATGCTCTTTTCGATCTCTTCGATGAGTTGGTGCACACGACTAACGATCCACTGATCGAGTGGATTTTCGAGGTCTTCCGACGGATCTTTTAGTTCGCCGTTGAATTCCCAGCCATCGACTTCGGCGTACAGCGTAAAGAAGTCGTACATGTTCCAAACCATGCTGAGTTTGCGAGCAACATCACCCACTTCTTTATCCTTCAGAGCGAAATCTTCACCTGATAGCAACGGACTTGAGAGTAATGTAAAACGAAGGCTATCGGCGCTGTACTGATCCATCAGTAAGTTCGGATCGGTATAGTTACCCTTACTCTTACTCATCTTGAGACCGTCGTTACCGGCCACGTTTCCAGTCACAATCACGTTCTTAAACGCATTGTGTCCGAACAGTCCAACATTAACGGCATGGACATAATAAAACCAGGCACGAACTTGTCCAACGTATTCGACGATGAAATCACCAGGGAAATTTGCTTCGAATTTTTCGACGTTTTCAAACGGATAGTGGAACTGTGCGAATGGCATTGAGCCAGACTCAAACCAACCGTCAAGCACCTTATCGATACGTGCGTAATGGATGCCGTCAAGGTCAAATTCAACATCATCAACCCACGGACGGTGGTAGTCATCAAGTTCTTGGCCACTTAATTCCTTAAGTTCTGCATAGCTACCGATGACTTTGACGTGCTCGTTGCCTTCGTCATCAGTTCCCTTCCAAACAGGCATTGCCGTTGCCCAGAAACGGTCACGCGATAAGTTCCAGTCGGGTGCGGTCTCAATCGTCTTTTCGAAACGACCGTGCTTGATATGATCTGGAAACCAATTAATGTGTTCGGTGTTCTCTTCCAGCATTTGAACGCGTTGTCCGTCGATGTCCATAAACCAGCTTGGGTGCGCGCGGTACATAAGGCGCTGCCCAGTGCGCGGGTTGTGCGGATATTCGTGGCGGATATAATCGATTTTCCAGACGATGCCCTTTTCAAGCAGTGCCTTGGCGATAATCTTATTTGTAGCCCAGACCTCAAGCCCAGTCCACTCACCCTCGGTGTACACGCCGTATTCATCTAGTACGTGAATAATAGGAATGCCAAGGCTTTTTGCGAGAATAAAGTCTTCTTCACCATAGGCAGGCGCCAAGTGAACGATACCCGTACCAGAGTCGGTCGTGACATAATCGGCTGCCCAGACTTTATGGGCGTTTTCGCCGCGATCAACGAATAGCGGTTCGTAGCTCTTGCCGACAAGAGATTCACCGTTTATCGCACGAAGAATTTTATAGTTCAGAACGTTATGTTTTTCGTCAGTCAAAACTGTATTAAGTAATTCTTTCGCGATAACCAGATGTTCGCCGTCAATCTCAACTTCGGCGTATTCAACGTCAGGGTTTACCGCAAGTGCTGTATTTGCAGGCAATGTCCACGGTGTCGTTGTCCAGGCAAGCAATGAGTACTCTTCACCGACAATCTTAAACTTCGTATACACGCTTGGGTCGGTCACATCAATATACGCACCTGCATCCATGGTTACTTCGGCTTTAGAAAGTGGTGTTGCCCACTGTGTGTCGTACATCAAGACGCGTTCGCCTTCGTAAATTTTACCCTTCTCGTAGAGTGTTTTAAAGGCCCACCAAATAGACTCCATGTAGTCTTTGTCCATGGTTTTGTAAGCGCCCTTAAAGTCGACCCAACGACCGACGCGGTCAATCGTGTCTTCCCACAGCGCGGCGTTACTGACCATGCTCTCACGGGCGGTCGTAATATAATCAGCCAAGCTGATCTTCTCTCCGACTTCGTGACGACTGGTAATCCCGAGTTTTTTCTCAACAAAGTTTTCAGCTGGTAGTCCGTGTGTGTCCCAGCCCCAAACGCGTTCAACGTGCTTGCCCTTCATCGTTTGGTAGCGAGGTACAGCATCTTTGACGATCGAACTAAGGAGTGTTCCGTGATGTGGGACACCAGTAATAAATGGAGGGCCATCGTAAAAGACGTACGAATTACTTACAGGACGTTGCTCGATCGATTTCTCGAAGGTTTTGTTATCTTTCCAATAGCGAATAATGTCCTTTTCGTATTCAAGGGCGCGACGCCTGGTGCCAGATTGAAACTTCATTATTTTTCTACTCCCACTGCTTTAAAAATTTCATGAGGATCGAGCCCCTTGTCGATCAGACGAGCTGATACAAATGCAATTGCACTATCAAGATCAAAGTCCTGTAGCAATACTTCGTCTTCAGCGAAGTTGTACTTTACCACTTCCATCAAACGTCGCCATTCGGTGCTATAGAAATTTTTCTTGGCGACAGTTGGTTCTTTTTCTTCCATGTCCGGCTTTTCCTTATATAAAATAAAAATCACTTCTCTTAGACGCCAGAGTCCCTTGTCAGGACGGTTCCATCTGGCTTCCAAAAGAAGTGATTCTTTTAGCGCTTAGTTTATCGCTATGTCGTCGCGTGCACGTTCGGTTCTACTTGGCCCTGTCAATGACTAGGCTGTTCTTCCGAAGACTCATGGCTGATGACCACTAAAACGTCTTGTTTGTATTTTACCACCTCCTGTGGTGATGAAGCAAGAAGACTACGATTCTGGATCGTCTGAAAAATCCGAAGTGGTCTCAGGTACCTCGTAGCCGATTTCACGAGCAAAAATCTGATACGAGGTATCGACATCTTCCGCATGAACAAGAAGACGACCGTATTCGTCGAATGTAATGATGCACTTGCCTTCATCGCCGCTCAGGTCGATCGTTTCGTCCAGACCGATCGCGTCACGCTTCGTCCTATCCTTGGTATCAATGATAAGTACCACCGGGTCGTAATCGAGTTCTTTTATATAGAATATGTCCGCAGCACCGGTAGGTGTACGGATTTCGGCGACTTGTTTCGCCCCTTCCATCCCAACAGTTTCATCAACAATGTCTTGCTCTGTGCGACTTGGTTGGGCAAGATCAATTTCCATCTTAGGAAATTTCAGAATGGTGTGTGATTTGTTTTCGAAAGATCCAGGCGTTGATTCCTGCTTTGTACCGAACTGATCGTTATCAAAGTTATTCATGTGCGTATTATTATGCACGAAAAGGGTTAAATGTCAATAGTCGCCCCTGTTAACTACTGCGCGAAGAGTGCTTGTCCGAATTTCACGAAGACGATGACAACCATTAAAGCGATCCAGCTCAGGACGACCATTTGGTGGTATCCCCCTTCGAGGAAGCGCTGAATGCGGTCGTTATATTTCTTGGCAAATTTAAACGTATTTTCTTTCAAGTTGAAGTGCAACATGGTTGAGAATACAAGGGTCATAGAAGTTGTGACGACTAAACACCACGGACAAAGCACTTGAATCACAAAGACGCTTTGGAAGAAGAGCCAGTAAGAGAACAGTATTGCCAGTAAAAAGCCAATATTCGCAGCGATCAAGAACCAACGCGGAAGTTTTACTCGACCGAGCCCCAGAACGGCGACGGTAATCATGACAGGAAAAGCGATAAGCCCAAGGTACATGTTCGGAAAGCCAAAAACGTGTGACTGCCAGGTTTGCATGACAGTTGAACAGTTAAGGACGACGTTGACGCTGCACGAAAGGACCGCGTTTGGGTCTTCGAGAACTTTTAGCTTGTCTAAGCTCAGGACAAAGGCCGCGACAAGCGCTGCGATTCCCCCGAGGAGCATAATAGCGAACACGTAGTAGGTGTAGTTCTTGTTACGATGCTCTTTAGTGAACATCTGTGTAAATTTATTGGACATAATAACTTACCTCACTTATTGTTGGCAGCGGCAATCCTACCCATGTATTTTGTAATGCTCCCTCATCGGAAATCGCGATAATCGTCGGCAGTTCCATGATGTCGTACACCTGCGTGAAATCGATGCCGGCTGAAGACTCAGGGTCCAGAGTCTCGAGGTCGTGCCCCGTTTGGCGCTTGAAGTCAGCTAAGAAATCAATCACCTGACGCGCGTAGTCAGTCTGTTCTCTATAGACCACCACGACACGCATAGCGATTTAAGCAACCTTCTTTTGTTCGTTCACTTGCTTTCGTTGTTCAAGAATTTGCACGAAGTCATCAAGAGTTTTGAAGTCTTGGTAAACACTAGCAAAACGGACGTAGGCAACTTCATTACGGATCGCCAGTTCGTCGAGTACTTTGTCGCCAATTTGCTTTGAGGTAATCTCGTTTTCACCAAGAGCGTAAAGGCCATCTTCGATTTCGTCGATCATTTCTTCGACTTCTACCTCTGAATCGAAGAACTTTCCGACAGAACGCTTCACAGCAATCGAAAGTTTGTCACGGTCGAACAACGTTCGTGTTCCATTTTTTTTGATCACCGCAAGATTCGGCTTTTCGATACGTTCATAGGTCGTAAATCGCTTGCCGTCTGGAGATTCCCGACGACGACGAATAGTGACACCATCGCTGACTTCGCGCGATTCGATAACTCGACTGTCACCAATGTTTAATTGTGCCATTGTTGTCTACTCCTCTGACTTTTTATTGCGCTTTTTGCGGCGGCGAAGGAAGGCAGGTGTGTCTGACTCTTCTTCGTGTTCAACAGGCTGACTCCAGATGTTATCTGCTGGTTCTTCATTAAAGATTGCCGCTGCTTCGCTGTGATCAAGATTCATGTCGACATCATTAACAACTTCATCAGCCATACGGTCGTTGAGCTGTGTGGTTTGGGCTTCTTGCTGTTCAGTTTCAGTTTCTTGGAAATAGGCTGAGTCAAACCCAGTCGCGATGACAGTGATGATCAGTTCATCTTCGATTTCAGGCTTCAAGGTTGCACCAAAGATGATGTTTGCATCCGGCGAAACAGCGCTGGTGATGATCTCGGCAGCTTCTTGGATTTCAGACATACTCATGTCGTAGCCACCTGTCACGTTGAACAGGACACCCTTTGCGCCATCGATTGATACTTCGATGAGTGGTGACTCAATCGCTTGCTGGGCGGCCTGTGAAGCACGGTTGTCACCACTTGCACGGCCAATACCCATAAGAGCCGAGCCTGCGTTGCTCATAATCGCTTTTACGTCGGCAAAGTCGAGGTTAATCAAACCGTGTTCGGTGATTAGCTCTGAAATACCTTGAACACCCTGGCGAAGCACGTCATCAGCAATCTTGAATGTCTCAAGAAGCGGCGTGCGGCGGTCGATCGTCTGAAGGAGACGGTCGTTAGGGATGGTAATCAGTGTGTCGACGTGGCGACGAAGTTGAGAAATAGCCCAGTCAGCGTTCTGACGGCGCTTTTCACCTTCGAAGCTAAATGGCTTGGTTGCAACACCAACCACAAGGATGCCGAGTTCACGAGCGACTTCCGCCACAACGTACCCAGCACCTGAACCAGTTCCACCACCAGCACCGATCGTAACGAAGACCATGTCAGCACCTTGAAGGGCGTCTTTGATTTCTTCACGAGTTTCGTTCGCTGCGGCTTCACCAACAGTTGGATCTGCACCTGCACCAAGTCCACCAGTGGTGCTGTGACCGAGGTGAATCTTGATATCTGCTTTAGAATTATGGAGTGCTTGCGCATCTGTGTTCATGGCAATAAATTGAACTCCAGCAAGTCCAGCATCTTTCATGCGGTTAACTGCTGAACCACCGGCACCACCAACACCAACCACCTTAATGCTGGCAAACGTCTGTATATCACTTGGCTTTACTTCAGGCATGTCGTCCCTTTTCTCCTCAGTCTCTTCTACTTATCTTTTCCCAGTATACCATTTCGACGCATGTAATAAAGGGGTGGCGGATACTAAGCTCTAAATCGAGCAAATAATTTCGTCAGGAAGCCTTGAGCGTCCTTTATCGTGTGGTTCGATTTCTTACTTTTTGAACTGCGCCCATCGACGGCAATACGTTCTGCATCAACAAGCATCAATCCGATAGCAGTGGCGAATGAAGGCTTTTCGATGTGATCGGCAACACCGCCGTAGCCCGTTGGTTTGCCGACGCGAGCGGCCAGACCAAGGAAGTTCTTGGCATACTCAGCAATATGCTTTAATTGTGCACCGCCACCAGTTAAGACAACACCGCTTGGCAATTTGCCCGCTCGGCCTGCTTTTCGAAGTTGCAGCTGAATTGACTCAAAAATTTCCTCAAGGCGCGCTTCGACGATTTCATCGATATCACTGGTTTTGAATGTCAGCACTTCCCCATCGTGTTTCAAGCTGATGCCAGCGTCTTCTTTGCGAATAATTGCAGAGGCATGTTCGAGTTTAATCTTTTCAGCAACTTCAGGATCGGTCTTGAGGCCGATTGCGAGGTCGTTAGTGATGTTCACGCCACCAATTGGCACAACACCAACATATTGCAGGTCGCCCTCTTCATAGACGGCGATGCTGGTGGTTGCGCCACCCATGTCGATAACTGCAACGCCGTTTTCAAGTTGTTGTTCACCCAGTACGGCACGAGCGGCGGCAATTGCCGTTGGAACGATCGCATTTGGCTGAACTTTCGCCGTTTCAGAGGCTTTTTGGACATTCACGAGGTATGGGCTGAGTCCCGAAATGACATGTGCATCAATTTCAAGACGCGTTCCGGTCATGCCGAGTGGATCTTTGATGTTATCTTGGCCATCTAATTTATATGCGTGAGGAATCACGTCGAGAATTTCGCGGTTCGCAGGAACTTTTCCTAAAGTTGCGACTTCTTCGATGCGAGATAAGTCATCCCGAGTAATTTCGTGGTCAGCAGCGCCGACAGCAACCATGCCGTCCGCGTGTGTGCTTAAGATGTGAGCGCCATTGACGCTAATTGTCGCTGAGTCGACTTGATAGCCACTCATTCGTTCTGCTTCGCCCAGCGCATCATCGATAGCTTGCGCAGGACCGTTTAAGTTAACGACAACGCCTTTGCGCATGCCGCTGTTTGGAGCTTGGCCGACACCAACAATAGTTGGAACGCCTGTTGAACCGTCAATGTGTGCCACTACGGTTCTGACAGTCGTTGTTCCAACGTCAATTCCGACGGCGTAGGTAGAACCTTCTTGCATGAAGCTTAGTATATCGCTTACGCCTGATGTTGCAAAGTCACAAAACTAAATAATAGCCAATTTCTTATAGTTCAGCGCAACAATCCGCCAGTTTGTCGCCTTCAGAGGCCACTCTACAGGTGACTTCGTCAGCCTGTGGCGTTCGGCTCGCCCTTTCGGGGACATCCTCTTCGGTCAACTAACTGGTGGATTGTTGAGATGCGCCTAGAGTGTATAGCCGTTAGGAGTTTTGCCAGAAAGGTACGTCAAAAAAATATGCATAAAATAGAAAGATCAGAAGCCCTAAGCCTACTAAACAAAATATAACCATAAGATACGTAATCCACACTTTCGTGCTCTCAGATGTCTTATTAACCAAATCCTGCTCAATCTCGCCCATCTCATTAACTGTCTGTATATCTCCCGAGCCGACCCGTTTCTCAACTTCTCTTCCAACTAGCTGATAGACTTTAGCCCAAACCATGTGAAATTTTATCGTTTGCAAATAGTCTAATGCTCCAAAAAAGAGTGAAACCGCCTGCGCAAGTAGGATTACGAGTATGAGGTTCTTTTGTGGATCGGTGAGGGGCTGTTCGGTCTGAGTAATTAGAAACCCGGTAACCGTTAGCGCTAGTGTTGCGAGCAGGGCAAAGTGAGATATCAACTGAATCTGAGCCCTATTTCCTTGATCATTTTGCCTTTGAACAAGTTTTTCATTTCTCTCAATGAAGCTATCGTATCTTGCCTGAACTTCTGTTACTGCGGTCCCGACATCAATACCCCTTAGTTCCATAGCGTGTTCTACACTTTTCTGAAATGGGGCTTTGTTTTTCACTCCCATATCAACCTACGTTTTTATCGTCAACTTCAACGATTTTTTCAACCACAGGGGTTACATCAACTAGGCTTACCGGACTAGCTATAGGGTGGTTCACAGATCCTTTGGTCACGCCTTCGTTATTCATAGTCAAATTATAGCACCAAAATACCCAACCTTGCCCCATCCTTTCCTCCCCGTTTTCTAGAGGAGGATGTCCCCTTCAGGGCGAGCCGAACGCCACAGGCTGACAAAGTCACCTGTAGAGTGGCCTCCGAGAGAGAACGGGGAGGAAAGGATGGAATGAGGCTAGCTGTTTTGAGCAACGCGGACGAGTAGTTTGTAGCCTTCGGGAAGTTCGGTCGATTCGATGTCGTCGATGGGGATCCATTGGTATTCGTCGTGTTCCCAGCTGAGCGTGACTTCAGGTTGGTCGACATGGACGCTAAAGCCAAGAATGACCCAGGGGTCGGTGTGTGGAATATAGTCAGAGACGATAATCTTTTGGTGTTCAGTGACGACGCCTGTTTCTTCAATGGTTTCGCGGATTGCAGCTGCTTCAGGAGCTTCGTTTTCGTCGACAGCACCGCCAGGAAGATCCCAGCCACCTGCGCGGGGTGTTTTGTCTGATCGCCTGAGGATCAAGACTTCATTATTACCATTTATGACAACAACTTTCACGCCAACTCGATAAAAATGTTTTACCTCGACGTAATTTGGATCGTATTCAATCATTTTATTCCTACAATTGGGTTAAGATTTCAGCACCGTTTTCAGTGATTAGCACTGTATGTTCGAAATGAGCAGCAAGGCTGCCGTCTCGGGTCGAGATAGTCCAGCCGTCGTCGTCTTGTCTGACGCGTTCGCCACCAAGCGTTGCCATTGGTTCGATTGCAATTGTATCACCAGGAGTTAAGAATGCGCCTGTTCCTTTTCGGCCATAGTTTGGTACTTCAGGGTCTTGGTGCATTTCGTGACCAACACCGTGACCAACGAGTTCGCGAATAATGCCAAGTTTTGCTTCTTTCAATACTTTTTCGACAGCAGCGCCAATGTCACCGGCTCGGACGGGACCTTTAATTGCATCAATACCTGCGTAAAGACTTCGTTCGGTAGCATTCAGTAAATGCTTTTGGGCACCGTTTGGTTTATCACCGACGACGACACTAAATGCGCTGTCGGTCTTCATGCCTTTATAGGTAATAACGAGGTCAAAACTCGCAATGTCCCCTGCCTGCAGGATGTAGTCCGTCGGGATACCGTGGACGACTTGCTCGTTTACCGAGATACAGATCGCTGCGGGGAAATTAACTTCAGCGGTTTTATACGTCGCAATTGCACCAAGTCGCATAATTTCTTTATCAACCCAAGCGTCGAGTTCTTTTTCGCTGACACCGGGTTTAATTCGCTTCTTAAGACCATCAAAAATAGTCGCGAGGATCTTACCGCCTTCGCGCATTGCTTGAATTTCGGCATCAGTTTTGACGGGACCGTGCATTATTCGGCAAGTCCTCGATTAGTCAGTTCGACGACAATTCGATCATGTACTTGTCCAACAGTGGCGTTACCATCGATGTGTGCAACTGGCACGTTTTGTTCACTAAGATAGTCGAGAATCGGATAGATTTCTTGGCGATAAATACTCAGGCGCTCATCGATCGCTTCAGGAGTATCGTCAGCACGTCCACGAATCGCCAGACGCTTTAGCAGTTCTTCGCGCGGGACTTCCAGAACAACCGCAAGGTCCACGTGACGATCGTAATCACCTTGGTGGGTGATAAGCCACTCCGCCTGATGCAGTTCGCGTGGAAAGCCATCAAGAATCAATTCACTAATGCCTTTGGCACTCTCGAGCGTTTCACCCATAACGCGCTCTGAAATGCTGACATCAATAAGAATGCCCTCACGCATTGCAGCGTGGATTTCAGGATCTTTCGTATCACGCAAGATTTGCCCGATACTTAACCAACGCCAGTTTAACCGCGCTGCGAGTAGTTGTCCTTGGACGCTTTTTCCTGCTCCTGCAGGTCCGAAAAATACAATCATATCTCTATAGTATAGGGTGGCTAAAGATTAGCCAATGCTTCTTTAACAAGACGGGCGATTGTTCCACCGTCAGCACTGTTGCCGAGTTGGCTTTTGACTGCACCGATAACTTGGCCCATTTGAGCTGGGCTGGTTGCACCGGTAGCGACAATCGCCTCATCAACAGCAGTTTTAATATCCGCCTCTGAAGTTTGTTCGGGTAGGTAGGCTTCAAGCACTTTTGACTCGGCACGTTCTTGCTGTGCAAGTTCTGGGCGCTCTGCACCGTCGTAAATTGCGGCACTCTCGGCACGTTTCTTTACTTCACGAATAAGAACTTTTTCGATTTCTTCGTCAGATAATCCTTCTTCACGTTTTTTTTGCGCGACTTCTTCGTTAAGAACAGCAGCCTTAAAATCACGAAGCACGCTTGCAGAAAAACGATCACCGCTCAAAAGAGCGGCTTTTATATCTTGATCGAATTGTGCTTTTAAAGCCTGTGCCATTACAGCGGAACTACTTTAGACCCAGGCGGGCTTTGTTTAGCTTGTCAGCTTTGCGCTCTTTGCGAATAATCGCTTTTGCACGGCGTTCAGGCTTGCTAATTGGTTTCGCGAATCGCATCGAAGCTTTCGCTTCTGCGAGGACACCACTTTGCAAAACCTTTCGGTTGAAACGACGAATAATATTCTCGTTTGCTTCTCGTTCGTCTTTACGTGTTACTTGTACCATATGCGATGTATTGTAACAGATGTCAGGCGATGAAGCAATACTAGTCGACTACCGATTGTTCAAGGTGAAGTAATTGCCCTTCGACATTCCGTCGGCCGTTCCACTCATCCACATCAACGGTATACCACACGGTCACAGTCTCACCCGGCTCAACAAAGAAATGATCTGGTGCATTAAAGGCGATCATGTCGACTTTTCGCTTTTCCATCTCAAGCGTTAATTTAACATGCTGATTATCGGCACCCATTTTACGTTGATTCACGACAACGACATTGTGCGACTTTAAGATTGGTTGCGGATTACCACTCCCAAATGGCTCGAGTTGCTTGAGTGCATCAACGAGCGCTTCGTCAAGGTCGTGTAGCTTGGCATCGCTATCTGCTTTTGGCAGTAATAATAACGACTGATTGATGAGTTTTTGTTGCTTATAGAAATCGTTCACTCGTTTTCGGAATGCTGGAATGTTCTTGGTAGGCAAGGTCACGCCGGCGGCCAGTTTGTGTCCCCCGCCCTTTGTAATAATGTCGTCTGCGGCACGAATCGCATCGGCGGCGCTAAAGTCACCGTAACTTCTGGCCGAACCTTTTGATTCTTCACCCATTTCTTCCAACACATAGGTCGGTTTCTTGTACTTTTCGAGAAGTTTCGCCGCAACGATGCCGACGATGCCGTGATTCCAGCCCGATGCACTGACAACCAATACGGGCATCGAAGCGAATTCCTCTGCCTGAATAATCGCTGCCTTCAAGATCTCATCCTGTTCGGCGCGACGGGCTTTATTCATTGCATCCAGTTGGTTGGCAATTTCCAAAGCTTTTAGTCCATCGGTTGCAGTCAGGAGATCGAGCGAATGCTGCGCAGTCTCCATACGCCCTGAGGCATTCATACGAGGCCCCAGACCGAAGCCAAGGCTGCGAGCGTTCAAAGCCTCAGGTCGGATGCCAGCGACCGCCATAAGCGCTTTCAGGCCCGGACGGCGCGTCCCGGACAGGACCTTCAGCCCCCAAAAAACGTGCATGCGATTTTCGTCGATCAACGTCACGACGTCGCAGACCGTGCCAAGTGCAACAAGGTCAAGGAGCCACTTCTCTTGGCCTGTCGGGAGCCCTTCAAAAACAGTCTGCAGTGCTTGGACGAGCTTGAACGCCACTCCTACCCCTGGGATATCAAGAAATGGATACAGCGTTTTGTCGGCATCAAGCTTCAATACAAAGCCTTCATAACTATCGGGATGATCGTGCAGAAGTCGCTTTGGGTTAATCGTCGCGATTGCTGGCGGTGGCGTATCGGCAACATTGTGATGATCAGTGACAATCACGTCGACGCCCAGTTCATTCGCTCGCTCGATTTCTTTATGGCTCAAACTTCCGCAGTCGACGGTCAAAATAAGTTCGGCACCAGTGGCGGCAATCTTCTCAACGGCATCAACCGTCAATCCATAGCCTTCAACAAAACGATTTGGAATGAAGGCGGAAACATTCTGAAACCCAAAGCTTGCCAAAGCGTCGATAAGCACCGTCGTCGCAGTTAATCCATCGATGTCATAGTCGCCATAAATCGTGATATTCTGTTGCTTATCCTGCGCTATTACTAGCCGATCAACCGCCGCCTGCATATCTGGTAGTAGAAACGGATCATGCTTTTGTTCATACGCTGGCGACAAAAAAACAGCCCGTTTGTCGGGCGTTATTCCTCGGTTCGTTAAGATGTCTTCGATGAGTGACATGCGAGAAGCCGCTAGTTCTGGCTAGGTGTCGTTCGCTTTGGACGAGTTGCCTGTTGCTGTGACTTGATGACGATGCTCTGGAGTTCCTTAAAGATCGGGAACTGCTTGTTGGTTGCATAAATTTTAGTGTTGCCTTGCTTCTCACTGGTGAGGAAGCCGACTTTTTCGAGACGCTTTAGCTCGCGTTGAATATTTCCTGGGTCTTCTTTAATCAATTTTGCGAGCCCACGCACATGAGTACGAAAATCGGGGTACTTGGCATAGACCACCACAATTTTACGTCGCACCCGAGATGTAATAAATACGTCTAACATGTCTCCCCTTAATTAACTAACCTCTCAACACAAATATTTCTATATCGTTGATTTTTATTCTACACTTTTTGACCGTCTATGGTCAACGCCAATTAAGGACTATTTTATTAATTTTGGCGACTGTTTCCTCGTGAGATGGGATCGTATTTTGATTGTAATAATGATTTGTATCCAGATAATTATCTTTCACGTCCAGTATGTGAAGCTCATCAGCAAGCATGTGGAGTTTGTCGACTGCCTGCACTGACGCTACAGGGGCTGCGATCACCAGACGAGAAATACGAATCGGTTTCAAGAAATCGATGGCTGCGTCGAGTGCAGCACCACTATTAAATCCATCTGCTACCAGAATGACGACATGGTCGCGAAGCATTTCGTGATCAATAAGTCCCCCGTCACCAAGCAAACGGTTAATCTTTTGAAAAGCTTCACGCTTTTGCTCATCAAGGTACCCATGGTATTCGCTGGTATATTCGGCCATTTCACCTTCCGAGAACGAACTATCGTAACTAAACGATCCATCTTGAGATACCGCTCCGAAACTGGCACTTTCCCCCGGAATATCAATACTTTCTACGAGAAGCATCGTCAAAATACTGTGGAGTGCGGCCGCGATCTGCTCGCCAACAACAACACCCCCGTCACTTAAAGCAACGACCGCACAGTTCTCGTAGCGGTAGCGTTCAAACATTTGCGCGGCAAGTTTTTGCCCCGCTTCTTCACGACTCTCAAAATACATATGTTTATTCTAGCATGCAGCCAGGCCGTTACTCACCCGAAAAGCGCTATACTATTTATATGCAGTACTACGAGGTGGCACCACTACGGATTATTAGAGCTGGCAGCTCGACTTTTACCTATGCCTCGGAAACTCCCCTCCAGCCAGGGCAGATTGTGACGATCGAAGTGGGCAAGAAAGAGTTGATCGGGTTGGTCATGGCGCAGGTGACAGAACCGACGTATAAAACCAAGCCTATTTCATCAGTCATCGAGTCGACGCCACTCCCTGAATCTCTTATAAAGCTGGCGTTATGGCTAGCTGAATACTACACCACTCCCCTTGCAACCGTCCTGCAAACTGTCTTGCCACGAGGCCTCGATAAAACACGCCGAAACCGCTCAAATCAGGAACATACTTCAAAGCGAGACCGAACAACTATTGTGTTCAATCCTGACCAAGAGCAAGCAATAACAGAGATAATGCAGAACCAAGAAGGCACGATTATCCTACAAGGCGTTACAGGATCAGGCAAAACCGAAGTCTACAAAGAGATCGCTCGTCGAACAGTTGCGGCGGGTCAATCGGTCATCGTATTGGTGCCTGAAATCAGCCTGACCAGCCAGATTATTAGTGAATTTCTGCACGACTTCCCTGATGTCATCGTCACCCACTCGCACATGACCGAAGCTGAGCGCCATATGGCCTGGAAGCAGATCCTAGAGTCTGAAACACCGCGAGTTGTCATTGGGCCACGCTCTGCCCTCTTTATGCCCGTGCCGAAACTTGGTGCAATCATTATTGATGAGGCACATGAACCAAGTTACAAGCAAGAACAAGCCCCGCGCTACTCGGCCATTCGTGCCGCCAGTGTCCTCGGAAAATATGCCGGGGCAAAAGTCATCCTGGGTAGCGCTACTCCTTCAATTACCGATCGCTACCTGGCTGAAGCGGCACATCGGCCAATTATTCGCCTCGATAAATCAGCTCGTTCTGGCGCCCAAGCCTCAGACGTCAAAGTCGTCGACATGACCAAACGCGAATCGTTCACTCGGCATCGCTTTATCTCAAACCAACTGATTGAGAGTATCGATCGGAACCTCGAACGAGGCAAACAAACCCTTATCTTCCATAATCGTCGCGGGAGCGCCTCAACGACACTTTGCGAGAACTGTGGCTGGGCGGCAGTGTGTCCGAATTGTTTCGTCCCACTTGTCCTGCACGCTGACACCTACGACCTCACCTGTCACATTTGTGGCCACCACGAAAAAGTCCCGACTAGCTGTCCCGTCTGTCACTCTGCCGATATTATTCATAAGGGCATCGGCACAAAACTGATCGAGACCGAACTGCATAAACTTTTTCCAAAAGCCAACGTGGCGCGCTTTGACTCTGACAACAAAACTGACGAAACAGTAAATTCCCTGTACGAAGACCTGTATAAAGGCGTGATTGATATTGCCATCGGCACACAAGTCGTCGCAAAGGGGTTAGACCTCCCAAATCTGCGCACCGTCGGGGTTATTCAAGCCGACAGTGGACTCTCTTTACCTGATTTTGCGGCCAGCGAGCGAGCCTTTCAACTCCTTGCCCAAGTCATTGGACGCGTCGGACGCGATGAACACGCCAGCGAAGTCGTCGTCCAGACCTATCAGCCAACGAACCCGGCAATCGTCTTTGGATTAAAACAAGATTATGAGTCGTTCTATACCTACGCACTCGAAACACGCAAAAAAGGCTACTTCCCACCGTACACGTACCTTCTGAAATTAACGACTGTCTACAAAACAGAACAGGCGGCCATTCGTTCGGCCAAGGCACTGGCCACAGAATTAAAAAAAGTACTCAATCCTGATGTTCGCCTGCTTGGACCAACGCCGTCCTTCTACGAACGACAGCACGATACGTATCGTTGGCAATTAGTCTTAAAAAGCCCAAAGCGTGAATATCTGATCGATGCCCTGAGGTACGTGCCAACCACTCACTGGCAAAGTGAGCTCGACCCACAAAGCCTTCTCTAAAATATTCTGGGAGCGACCCCTGTTGTTTTGACCTCATTTGTCATGTATAATGGCGGGAATGACCAAAGACGACATCATCACACTGCCAAATCCACATCTTCGTGAAAAATCGATCCGTGTGAAAGAAATTAATGACGATATTATCGCATTAGTTGAAGGTATGACTGCCGCTGCCGTTGATTGGGAGAATTCTCGTCCCCACGAAATCAGTGCGGCCCTTGCCGCTGTTCAGCTTGATCGCCTAGACCGTGTCGTTATCGTCCGTAGTGACTTCGATGATAAAGCCGAAAAAGGCTTCACCGCTCTGATTAACCCTGAAATCGTGAAATACGAAGGCGACATCGTTGCCGACTATGAAGGCTGCCTTAGCGTCCGTGACGTCTACGGAAAAGTCCCCCGCCACACCAAGATCCGTGTCAAAGCGATTGATATCGAAGGAAACGAAATACGTTTCAAGGCCGAGGGCTTCCTTGCCCGTGTGATTCAGCACGAAATTGACCACACTCAGGGAATCGTCTTTATTGATCACATTAAGGATCAGGCCACATCGTTCTATACGTTGGACGAGAAAGGCGAGCTTCAACCGCTCGACTATATAAAGCATGTCAAAAACAGTCATATTCTTTGGGACTGATACGTTTAGCGCAGCTGCGCTACGAAGCCTGATAGACGCCGACTATACGATCGGCGCTGTGATTACGAAGCCTGACAGCAAATCAGGCCGCGGCCAACATCTCAGCGCTCCTCTCGTAAAACAGATCGCCGAAGCGCACAACATTCCCGTCTGGCAACCCGCCAAACTTATCGACGTTATTGATGATATCAAAGCGATTAATGACGTAACCGAGGTAATTGGCGTCCTCTCAAGCTACGGAAAGATCATTCCACAAGCGATCATCGACCTCTTCAACCCAGGGATTATTAACATTCACCCGTCTCTTTTACCTCTCTATCGTGGACCGTCACCTATCGAAACAGCGATTGCGAATGGTGACACGCAAACAGGCGTTTCGATCATGAAGCTCAGCGCTGAAATGGATGCTGGACCAGTCTACGCCCAAGAAGTGTATACATTAGATGGTACCGAAACTGCGCCTGGGCTATACGAAGAATTGTCCGCTCTCGGTGGTCGTATGCTTATCGAAACGTTGCCAAGTATTATCGAAGGAAACCTCCTGCCTAGCCCACAACAAAATGCCACAATCTACTGCTACCTTTTGAAAAAGGAGGATGCGTTTCTCAATCCTGCAGAAATCACTGCTGTCGAAGCCGAGCGCCACGTTCGCGCCTACCTTGCGTTCCCAAAAACAAAACTGACCCTGTTAGATCAGCCTGTGATTATTACAAAGGCGCACGTCTCTTCAGAACAAACATCCGCCCTCGATATTGCTTTCGAAGGCGGACAATTCTTATCTATTGATGAACTTATTGGACCAAGCGGTCGTTCGATGTCAGGAAATGCCTTCCTGAACGGCTACAAAGCCTAACTCGCAGCGATTGAACCAAGAATCGCGTCTTTGTTGCCGATAATCTCTTGCTTGATCTCTTCAAGTGTCGCCGCAACAACATCACGATAGTCTGGCCGGTTTACTTCAAGCCATTTGGTCGCCGCATACTCCGCACGAAGTCCAGGATCAGTCGCCGGTAGGTTACTTGCCTGCATTAAACGAGTAAATACTTCTTCGTTTTGGTAGTTTGGCGCGTGCGTAGAGAGCCACGTCACAATGACGTCTTCTTTACGGTCAATAATAGACTCGAATTCTTCAAGTTGCGCGTCGCTCATACCTTCGCTGAGGCGAATCCCTACTTTGTACTCAAGTTGGTCATAGGTGTGTTGCAAAAATGGCTTCTTCTGCTCTTCTGGCAGATTCCCGAGGCCTACATCATTCAAAAATTGATCGTCTAGTTGAAACATACGTTTTATCTCCTACATTCAATGCTAACAGATATGACGTAAAACTAAAAACGTCATTACTGGTCGTGGTGTTGTTCGTGGTTCTGGTCTTGGTCGTTATCTTGTTGATCGTGATGCTCTGGTTGCTGATCAGGGGCAGCTTGAGGCGCTTCTTCGACGGATTGATCAGCTTTGTCACTGTCACTATCGATATCAACTTCAACTTCATCAAGAAGCGCTAACAATGCCTCAAGCCTATCGGGGCTTTGGTCGATTGAGTTAGCGCTTTCAAATGCTTTGGCATAAATTTGACTTGTTGCATGTCCACCTTGGATCACACGAAGTAAAAGAGAGAAACGATCAACACCGTCACCGGCGTTCTCAATAACAAGTGGCGTGATTTCAGCCAAGAGTCGTTCTCGTAATGCAATTAGTTCGTCTTTGTTCATTCCCACCCCCTAAGTATTAGCATTATTGTATCACACGCTGATCAGTGATTGTCGAGTCGGCTGACGTTTTGCGTTTGGTTTCGCTCTTCCGTATAGCTGTCGTTGTTTGCGACCTCCGTATGAATCGAAGCGTCCCTTTGCATCACGTGTCAGGTGATTGATGAGGAATTCTTCACCAGCCGGAGTAAATTGCAATGTTAGAGCCCCTTTTTTGCGTATAAGCTTATATCCTTGTGATGGAGCACCCATAAATGCGAATGTCAACGCGCTGCTGACAAGAGCAGGAGAATCTTCGTACGCATTAATCAGTGCTTCCATATTAAATCTAATCCGTTCAATCACTTCCGTAGGATTATCCCTCAGTGACTCACTTGTGACCCCACGTTTATTTAATTCGGCATCACGATCTTTATATCCGTTTTCATCGAATCCATGCTCGGGACTCCAAACGTCATACACGGACATACCCTTTAAGTAGAGGTCCTCTTGGCGATCCGAGTCTGTATCAACGCGAGCACTGATTTTTTGTGCAACCTTTCTATTTTTTGTCCTACCCGTGTTTTTTCCAGATTGATACCCACCCCTAACATATCGCAACTTTCCTGCACGAGAGGTGGCGAGTGCGCCATCACGTGCTTGTTTGATATAGTGGCCAATCATAACGTCATCAGAGCCTGCACTTGTATACGTATCGTTAAAGCCCGTTCCACCAACAGCCGCAAAAGTTGATGCGCGGACACCAAAGTTAGCACCGCCAGTATTAGCGGTACCGCCCCTAACATGTGCAAGTAGCTCAAGACTCTGCATGAAGTTAACTGAATAAACTAATCCAGGTAGACGTGCTGCTTTTGTATTATCAAATGTCGTCAAACCCTGAAAAATATCCGTCTCTTTTAGTTTCTCGAACTGACGTCGATAATTTCGCAGGTAATTTGATGAAATACCCTTCGCATCCGCATCATTACGGATTAAAAGAACGTCATCGTCATTTGATATCCGACCTTCTTCACGAGCCGTATCCAGTGCAAAAAGCGCAACATCATGCATCTTTCGTCCGATAAATCCTATAATGCCATTCTGAACTTCGTCATTATTAAACTCAGTCTCTATGACCGCAATATTTAAATCAGGTCGATCTGCCTTAGCTCGATCAATCTCAGCTCGAGTTTGTGCAATATTCTGTCGGGCTACCGTATCATCACCCTCATAAACATCTCGCCAGTTAACGTGAAGCATGATCATTGTTCCATCTAGGGATTCTGCGGATTGCTCACCATATACTTTGGTAAGAAGATTATAAATATTTTTTGATTCAGCACCACCCGCTGCATTAACGGGAATCTGAACAATAGTTTTTGTTCGATTATTCAACTGAGCAAGTTCTGGCGTTGCATGCACGACGGCATCTATAGATTTCGCATATGCACGACCGCGTTTCTTTTCAACCGCACTTCGATACCAAGCGAATTCTTGACCAGGAACAAGATCGGCATCAGGGTTACGCAATAGACGTGGTGAAGTTTCTTGTCGTCGACGTTGAATTTCCGCACTACTTAGCGCTTCTACGCCGTGATAATAATATCCTACACGTCGAGAAATCGGCGCCTCCATCGATCGACGGCTATCGATAGGAAGTACAGGTGCTGCTTCGGTGTAGTTTTGAACTGTTGTGTCATAGCCCTCGGTTGTAATGGAATACACTGCGTGGTGCTCAGTCGTCGTTGTTGTAATCGTGTCAGTAACGGGGCTGTGCCCACCCTCTCCAACGAGTGTGGCAAGTGGACGCATATGAACCGTGCCGTTTGTATCGACACCAGTTGTTTGCACGACCTCAGCGTAAGCACCCGTAAATTGAGCGTGTCCATTTACATCAGCAAAGAAGTGTCCTGCAGGACTATTTGCTGGAATATTAATTGCACCATCAGGACCGATTGGCACCATGAAGGTTTGCGTCTGTGTATCAACTGATGCAGAAATCGACATAAACAAATTGCCTGATGCAGCGGCCTTATTCCAGTCAACCGATTGATTGCCTTCGTACGATCCACCAGGTTTCATGCCGGCTGCAGAAAGTTGGTAACCACCGTCAGTTAAGCCACCATGGCCACCCCAATAGACACGTAGCTCGTTCTTGTCGTAGACATTAGGAGTATCATTGGCATACCAAAGATCACGCTTAACATGCGTTGTTTCAGCTAGGTGGTTTTGAACAAACTGCTCACTGCTGACTTGTGCGGCTGTTGTTGTCTTAATCTCTTTATCGAATGAGTGGTCGTCGACTTTCATACCGGCTGCTTTTAGCTGATCGAGAGAATCTTTAGGGAAACTACCGTCCTTGTTAATCGGCAGATGATTAATTGTTGCATGGCCATTTGGATCAACGAAGTTAACCGTCCCATCACCATTCTCAACAAGTGTGTGATCTGCAGATAAATTGACGGTACCGAGGCCTTTTTCTGCCGTTGAGTAATTTTCAAAACTACTGGATGGGCCCGTATGAAGCACTCGGTGATCGCCTTGGACCATCCCTTCAAGCAGCGTCTGGTGCTGGGTTCCATCGGTAGCTAGTTCGTTATGTGCACCCCATGCTTGTTCAAATAATCCGGCTCGAGTCGGGTCAATAGCAGCGATAAATTCTTGTGCAACTAGTCCACCAACAACACCCGTTGCGACGCCGATAGCGGCTGCTTTTGCCACACGACGAGCTTTCAAACTTCGGAAGGCTTTATCTTTTGCGGAGATATCCTGATCAAGTAATTCGATGTACTGCGTTGATTTTTCAGACACAAGATCAGCGACAGATGCTTCGGCGTGTAGCCCTAATTCGGTACGAACCTCAGCAGTCAGGCGACTTTCCAGTGCAACACGAACTTCAGCACGGGCAAGGTCAAGTTCCATACGTTCATCACCAATAGCTGCAGCATCCGTATAACTAATAAGGTCGATACTACGACGGTTTGATAGATCGATGCGTGATTGGACCTGTGCGAGTGAATCAAGGGCAGCCTGAAGTGCATCATTGCCTCCCGCCTCCAAGACTTCGGCATCACCAGTGCTGCGGACGAAATCAGTTAGATCAACGGCCGTACGAGATTCGTACCGAGTCTCTTCCATCTCAGCGCGACGTTTTGAGTCAGTACTGAATTCTTTACCCATCGCAACTTCACGAGAGTGCTGAACACGTTCGTCTTTGACACGTTTGTTTTCGCGAAGTCCTGCCCAAATACCTGCACCAGCGCCTGGAGCAATTGTCTTTAATGCAGCACCGACAACTGAGTGACTTCCCCACTTCGCAATTGTCGCACCGATAGTAATCGAGCTGATAACAATTTCAGGACCAAGCATTGATCCAAACTTTGTGCGAGAAAGCTTATCGATGGCGCTGTCGATCTTGTTGTAACGTGCTTCAGTACGAACACCACCACGAGCTTCACCAGTAATAACCTGCATGTTCGAAATAACGTTGTCCATGCTTTCACCATGCTCAACGGCACCCATGACAGCCCGAGCAATCTCCATCATATTGTCAGTGGTGACGAGGCCTCTTCCGAATGTTTCTTCGTCGTGTGTTTCACGATACGCCTGCATAAATCGAGTGCGTTCTTCACGAAGCGTCGTATCGTTCAAATCGCCCTGCGCGTAGCGACGGATCATATCTTTAAATGCGGTCGCAACCTCAGAATCATCTGATTGAATTTCTTTCTTTTCACCTGCGTCCTCATGAATCACTTCATCGTGATCACTCTGGAAACGTTCAATTGTTGCATCAATTGCACGACTTCGAGCTTCAGCACTTAATGCAACTTCATGAGTCAGAACATTCTGAGATGCCTCAATACTCTCTGTCGCAGTGCGGATATAGCGTTGGCGGTAAAACTCTTTGGCAATGTTACCTTTCCAGATACCATTAACAAAACGCTTAAATCCGCCACCTTCGCCAAGTTCTTCAACAAGTTGCGCATCAGCACGATCACGAGCGGCCTCCAGGGCATCTTTCGACTGGTCAACAATAACCAGTTTTAGTGATTCAGATGATGGAGGGCTTACTGGAGGTACCTCAGACATAAGAAACTACGCTTCCGAGCGCTCCTGTGGAGTTTGCAGGTACAAATCACGGAATTTCAGCATTGTCCGTGCGGTCACTTTTTGAATATCGACACCGTTTTCAACCAAAAAGTCGTGAGGCGCTGTTTCACTCGTATCGTTTTCCATCCGTTCGTTGAATGCATCCAACTGATCATCGGTTAATTCGTCGAGGAGCGCACGATCAACTTGATCGAAAAGCTGCGACTTCATATCTTCAATAAGATTTGCTCTCACTTCATCGGTGAGGCCGGGGAGATTCTTAGCTTCAATTATCTCTGTGACAAATTCGTCAAGCTGATCCATGATGTGTCCTAATTCGTTTTTTTATTTTTTGTTGTGTTCTAGAGAACATTATAGTATTGCCTGTAATTTATTACAACGTTTTACTTTAGCGTACGAGTAACCAGTTCACGGGTAAAGAATTCGAGCTTGTCACCAACTTCGAGTGCGAGTTTTCGGTGTGTCTTCAGGCTAAATCCACAAAGGTCGCCTTCGAAGACTTCTTTTGCTTCGACTTTTTCACGTTGAAGGCTGGTAATTTCGGCTTCACCAAGGACTTCTTCACCCCGTAAGGCACGAACAAGGACGTTGTTCACGACTTTTCCGCTGGTTACTTCACCACCGGCAATGACTTGGTCTTTCAAAGTTCGGAAAACACCTTTTATAGTCAGCGTTCCACTAACAGTTTCGACAACCTCAGGGGCAAGCAGTGCTTCCATTGAATCTTTAGCGTTATCAAGCAGTTCATAGATCACTCGGTACAGACGAACTTCAGTTCGTTCACGAGTCGCAAGACGCTTCACTGCAGGAGGAAGGTCAACGTTAAAGCCATAGATAACTGTCTTGTCATCAGAGGCAACCAGGCGAATGTCATTTTCAGTAATATTACCGACACCGCTACTGATCACGTGGAGGTTTACCTGTCCGCCAGTTTCAATCAAACGCAGGCTGTCCATAACTGAGGTCAATGAACCTTGAACATCAGCTTTGACGATGACGTTAAAGTCGGGCGTTTCGCTTTTTTGCGTCATCAGCTTCAACATATCAGCACCAGTCACGTTTGTGCTAGCAGCGTTACGTTCGTTTTCAAGCTTGGCAGCAGCAATACGAGTACGGGCTTCTTTTTCAGTCTTGAAGAGTTCGAAACTGTCACCAAATTGAGGAATTTCTTTAAAGCCTGTAATAGTTGCAGGTGTTGATGGACCAGCTTCTTTGAGTGGCTTGCCGTTAAAGTCGAGGAGGGTTCGGATCTTGCCGTACGTAGTTCCTGCAACGAGGAAGTTACCAGGTTTTAGGATACCTTGTTCGACGAGGAGTCCCACAACGGGACCGCGCCCGACTTCCATATGAGCTTCAATCACGAGGCCTTCAGCGGGAACGTCAACGTCTGCTTTGAGTTCTTCAAGATCAGCAACCAAAAGGACGAGGTCGAGGAGTTTATCAACACCTTGGCCAGTCTTTGCGCTGACTTCAACCATGACAGTGTCACCACCCCATTCTTCTGGGTTCAAATTGTGTTCAGTTGCAAGTTGCGTCTTCACCAATTGGACGTTGGCGGTTTCTTTATCAACCTTGTTGATAGCAACGACGATTTTTGCGTTAGCAGAACGTGCAAAGCGAATCGCTTCAATTGTCTGAGGCTTCACGCCATCATCTGCGGCGACAACGATTACCACAACGTCAGTCAACGCTGCGCCATGCTGACGAAGGGCCGCAAAGGCTTCGTGTCCTGGAGTATCAAGCAGTGTGATTGAGCGACCCTTACGGATCGTCTGGTAGGCGCTAATGTGCTGCGTAATACCACCCGCTTCGCCATCAACGACCTTTTGTCCGAGGATTGCATCAAGCAGGCTGGTCTTACCATGGTCAACGTGACCCATGACAGCAACGATCGGTGGACGATCAACTGCATTGGCAGATAGTTCGTGAACTTTACGTTCAGGACCAGCTCCTTCAGTTGATTTCTTCTCAAGCTCAACATCAAGTCCTAATTCCTCAACAATAATCGTTGCGGTCTCAAAGTCGATGCGTTGGTTAATCGTTGCGGCGATACCATTCTTGAAAAGCTCGCCAACCAGTGTAGTCACAGAGAGATTGAGCGTTTCGGCTAATTCACCAACTGTAATTGAGTCGGCAATCGTTAAGACTTTCTCAGCCATGTGTGCTCCTTTCTCTCCGTATCCGTGTGGAACACGGTCATATATTATAATAATTGTTTTGGGTCGTATAAAATACGACCCAATTTAGTACCCTATTTCTTCTTAGAAACAGCTCCAGGAAGACCCAAAGAGATCTTGCGGCTTTCTTTCTCTACATCGAGCACAACAAATTCTTTGCGTTCGTTAAGAGTAAAGACCTTTTCTGGGTCAGCGCTGTCGCCTTCACCAAGTTCACTGACGTGGACAAGGGCTTCAACTGCTGGGCTGATCTGTACGAATGCACCGAATGGTGTAATTCGAGTAACTGTACCTTCAACTTTGTCACCAGACTTAAACTGGTCAACTTCGCTCATCCAAGGATCCTCGGTGAGTTGCTTCATGCTGAGGCTGAGGCGGTCTTTGTCGATAGCGATAATCTTCGCTTCGATTGTCTGACCAACCTTGACGTAGTCTGATGGATTGTTAACACGTTCCCAAGAGATTTCTGAGATATGAACCAAACCTTCGATACCTTCAACGTTGACGAATACTCCGTAGTCGACAACTCCAGTTGCAACACCCTTAACAGTGTCACCGATAGCGAGCTTCTCAAATCGAGCAACAAGGCCTTCTTTAACAGCTTCTTTTTCACTGAAGATTAACTTGTTTGCCTTACGGTCTGCATCAAGAATACGTACCTTCAACATTTGGTTAATCAGTGAGTTAAGACGCTGAAGAATTTCTTCTTTGTCACTTGAGCCAACCCGTGGGTAGTGCTCTGCTGATAGTTGTGAAACTGGAAGGAATCCACGAACGCCGTCATATTCAACCAATAGTCCACCGCGGTTTGCATCGTATGGTGAAACGTCGATAATCTCGCCGCTTTCCATCTTTGCTGCCAGTTCGTCCCAGCCCTTGTCTTTCGCTGCTTTTCGCAGTGAGAGAAGCACTTGGCCGTTCTCGAGTTCTGGATCGACGATGCTTGCGGTCACTTCGTCACCTTCGTTTAGCGCACGAGAAAATCCGATCTCGCGGCGAGGAACAAGGCCAACTCCGTGTGGGCCAAGGTCGATTAATACCTCGTGTTTTCGAATTGATAGGACCGTTCCGTCGACGACCTCTCCTTGTGTGAGTTGCTTTAAGCTAGCGTCTTCGCCAGCTAAAAGTTCGTCCATTGTAAATGTGGCTTTAGCCATGATAAGTCTTTTAAGACTCCCTTCAAAATTGTATTTTCGCTTGAGCATAGTTATCTACTGCTAGTAACTCTTGCCTCGGTCGATTGTTACTATTCTACCCCAGATACAGAGATAAGTCTAGAGGCGTGAACTGGCGCGGCGAGATGCCACGTATGAGGCGACTGAAAATGCCAAAATGGCGACAATAATCGTGCTTCCAAGCGTCTTGAAGTCATCGATTCCTGTTTCAGGAAGTGCGCTCGCGTTCGAGCCGGCCGTCGAGGCTGCAGTTGTTGCCGAAGATGAGCCAGTATCAGTCGTCGTCGAATTAGCTTTAGCTGCATCGGAGCTCGCATCTGATGAAGAAGTATCGGTATTTACTGGTTGTGTTGCAACCTGTGACTGATCCTTGAGGTTCTGCTCGGCGACTTTCACCGCCTGATCACGCCTGACCGCCTCACCGTGGTTCTTCACGAGGAATACGCCACCGGTCACGAGACCGCCAAGTACCAAAATACCAACAACAAACAGAAGTCCTGTCCGAGTTAATCGCCATCCGCCTAATACTGCCATAATTCTTCTCCCTTTATGACCTCTATTGTACCCCTATCACTCGTACACTGCTAGCATAAGCGCTTTCATCAAGATCGCGACGACAGATTACTCCCTCGAAGGGGCCACTCTATGGGGAACTAAAGTTCGCCCATGGCGTTCGGCTCGCCCTGATGGGGACATCCCCTTCTAGTGAATAATCTGTCCTCGCTCTATCCCCTTAAGCCTCAATTTAGAGCAACGAAATGATCTGAAAACCATACTTCTCGATATCTTCCTTCGGCCAAACTTCCCAGTCTTTCGTCTTCCCAACATACCCAACTTTTCGAGATATCTCTCGTCCGGTATAGCCTTCTGTCGCGGGGTCCCATTCTTGAAACAGGATCACATCACCAGGGTTTATATCCCAATCAGCAAGTCTTATATCGTAAGTCTTACTTCCCGAAAGCACCTTTTCGTAAGATTCAGGCCACATCTTCTTGCGTATCTCTGTCATAGCTTCAATTTTAGCACTATCTCCGCTTACGCACGCATGCTAAACTTGAAACATGTTAGTGGCGGTCGATACGGGTGGGACAAAGACATTAGTGGCAAGCTTCTTAGAAGACGGCCGCATCGGGGAACAATTTAAGTTCCCTACTCCCCCTTCGACCTCCGAATGGACGAAAGAGCTTCGCGAAGTTCTTGAAACCCACTTTGGTAACGAAACGGTCGAGGCAATCGTGGTTGCGATGCCCGGAATCGTCAGAAACGGCGTTGCCGTCTGGTGCAACAACCTCAAATGGGCTAATTTTGACGTTGAAAGCGCTTTAAAAGGCGTTTTAGGCGATGCGCCTCTCTTTATCGAGAATGACGCCAACCTTGCCGGACTTGCCGAGACGCGTCAGCTAAAAGAGATCCCTGCGCTATCCCTTTACGTGACCGTCAGTACCGGTATCGGTAGTGGCATCATCACCGAAGGTAAAATCAACCCAGAGCTCCGTTACAGTGAAGTCGGCCGCTCTTTGGTTGAGTTCGACGGCGCTGTCCGCGAATGGGAGACTTTCGCCTCTGGAAAAGCAATCTACAAGGCTTACGGAAAGTATGCTCGTGACATCACAAGTAAACGTGCCTGGCACCAAATTGCTGACCGTATTAGCCGTGGGTTTCTGGCGATTATCCCCGTACTTCAGCCCGATGTCATTATCATCGGCGGAAGTATCGGTACCTACTTCGAACGCTATGGAAAAGACCTCGTCGGAATCCTTAAAGAACACATGCCTGCCCATATTCCGACGCCAAAATTTGTTCAAGCAAAACACCCCGAACTTGCCGTAATCTACGGATGTTACTACTATGCCCTCGACGCGCTCGCTACTGCCTAAGCTAAAAAAAGACTACCCCCAGCTCTTATTCACCCCAAGTGGCCACTTTTCATGGTCGCCCGGTGCACACACGGTCTTTTACGACGAAGTAGACACCTCTAACACGAGTCTTTTACTACACGAACTAGCCCATGGCTTACTTGATCACCACGATTATTCAAAAGATATCGAACTAGTTGCCATGGAAAGCCAAGCCTGGGACAAAGCCCTCGAGCTTGCTCCCCTCTACGGCATCAAGATCACCGATGATACTGTCCAAGATAGCCTTGATACCTACAGGGAGTGGTTACATGCCCGTAGCACCTGCCCAGAATGCGAAGCAACAGGCTATCAATCAGGTAAAAACCTCTACACTTGCGTCGCTTGTTCACACGAATGGCGTGTCAACGAAGCCCGTCTGTGTGCCCTGCGACGATATTCAACCAAATAACCAAGACAAACAAAATAACCCCCTCATAATGAAGGGGTTATTTTTGTATCGGCGTAAGTTACGCTTCTACTTTTTTGCTACGGCGACGAGAGATTCGTCCACCCTTAGCGCCTGCAACACGTGCAAGGTCAGGGTTGGCAGCGAATCCGCCAGTGTGGCCGTTTTGTCCACCACGGCGACCAATCTTCGCGTAGAAGTCTGGGTCACGTTGTAGGTTCTTTGCAGCAGCCTTTTGGCCGCCGAGTTTTGTTCCTGCCATTTTACAGTTCTCCTCTTAATTAAAAAGATTTCCACCGGTGTTTAGCCGTGGAAACCCTCATTTATACCTCACACATGGTATGTGTATGCTATGCATTGTATCATAGCTTAGGCGGTTTGTCAATATATACGTAAGCATGTTTTTATGTTTATGCTACCGTTGCATATATACTGCTCATGCGATAATATAAATAAGCACCTGTTTGAATCCAAAATTATGATTCATACGACAAAGAACGACCACATCTGCGAGATTGGTCGTTTTTTTGTATTTATGAGTATATGCCCCGTGTCTCCAGTATTATCCCAAAAGACCTTGATGTTGTTCGCTAGCGCTCCAACGCTTGTAAGTCTTTTGGAATAACACCGGAAACACTCACACTCCTCCAAATAACAATAAAACCTCCGATTGGGAGGTTCTTTGATAGGTAACATAAGCTCGGCCATAAGCGAGACTGCTATTGATCCAAAAGGCTTAAAAGCGTTGAAGCGTAGCGCCAACATCAAGGACTTTTGGAACAATAGTAGGATCGCTTATGAAAAAGCTCATGCTAATTTAAACAAGGAAAAAGGACTTCCTATTCGGAAGTCCTTCTTATAATTCGGCACCGTGCTAGTTTCCCACTTGTGGCAGTATAATCGCCGCT
>DIZA01000007.1 GCA_002429245.1 Candidatus Saccharibacteria bacterium UBA6040 | reverse complement strand
GAACCAATCTTAATATTTTGGTGTTGAACGTTTCCAACAACACCGATTGCAGCAGTCACTTCAAGTCGGAACTTACGGACTTCGCCAGAAGGAAGACGTACTTGAGCGTAGTCACCTTCTTTAGCCATAAGTTGTGCCTTTGTTCCTGCAGAACGAACCATCTGTGCACCCTTTCCTGGGTGGAGCTCGATCGCGTAGATCTGAGTACCAACAGGAATCTTAGACAGTGGCATACGGTTTGAAGCTTCAACAGCAGCGTCTTCACCACTAGTGATCACTTTACCCTTCGTCATAGACGTATCGGCAAGGACGTAGTGGTAGTCGCTGTTTTGATCCTTGATACGTGCAATACGCGCGCTTCGGTTTGGATCGTATTCGATTTCTTCAATCGTTGCAGTTGTCCCTGCAGCCAAGTTGTGGTTCATCAAACGATAGTGACGTTTAACACCACCACCACGGTGACGAACAGTGATACGACCAGAGTTGTTACGACCGGCATTTTGCTTTTTGCTCTTCAAGAGAGATTTAAGCGGTTTGCGTGTCGTGACTTCGCTCATATCCTGAGTTGTCATACCACGGCGGGCAGGAGTAGTTGGGTTGTAAAGTTTAATAGCCATTACTTCTTCTCCTCTTCTACCACTTCTTGGTCGAAGACGTTAATCGTGTTACCAGCAGCAAGTGTGACGTATGCCTTCTTGCTGTCAGTGCGCTTCGTTGTTCCAGGGTATTTGTTCTTACCGCGTGAGAAACGAATTGCTTTACCACTTTGAACAAGGGTTTTGATCGCAACGATCGTGACACCATATTCTTTTTGGACGGTTTCCTTGATTTGTTGCTTGTTAGCAGTCATAGGAACGTTGAAGACATAAATATTCTTCTGGCTCTGTCCGTAAGCCTTTTCAGTTGTTACTGGAGTAACAAGGATAGGTGCAGCCATATTTGTCATATTATGCCTCTTCCCCTTCTGATGGTTTGACTAGCCAGCTCTTAAGAGTTGGGAGTGAATCCTTAGAGATCACAATCGCATCAGCGTTCAGTAGGTAGTAAACGCTCAAGTACTTGGTACTGACGAGTAATACGTTCTGGACGTTGTTTGTTGCACGAAGTAGTTCAGGTGTTTTCTCTTCGACGACCATAAGGACGTTTCGAGTTAACTTGTTTGCTTCGAGGAACTTGATTGTTTCAGCTGTTTTACCAGTTGTCTTGAAATCAAGGATTGAGACTTTACCTTCTTGGCTTGCAAGCGTCAACGCTTGGCGAATTGCCTGTCGCTTTGACTGAGTAGAGATCTTTAGCTTGTAGTTTTCGATGCCGAGAGGACCGAAAACGATACCACCACCGCGCCAGATTGGGTTACGTGATGAACCAAATCGTGCACGACCAGTTCCCTTTTGGGCCCAAGGTTTCTTACCACCACCGCGAACGAGTCCGCGGGTTAAGGTTGTTGCAGATGCCTTACGGCTGTTTGCAAGGTATGCATCGTAGGCGAGCTTCAAAAGCTCGTGGTTTTTAACTTCCACGTTAAATACTTCCTCTGGAAGCTTAGGCGTAGTCACTGGTGCTTTAGCAACAGCTTTAGAATCATTAACCGCCATTATGCTTTTCCTCCGATCACAATGAGACCTTTCTTTGGTCCAGGTACAGCTCCACGAAGACCGATAAGATTATGCTCAATGTCAATGTAGCTGACGATGAGGTTCTTAACGGTAACTTGGTCGTGGCCCATACGACCAGCCATACGCTTACCTTTAAAGACTTTTTGTGGGTACATCGAACCGATTGACCCCACTTTACGAACGTTTCCGTTTCCACCGTGAGTACTTTTGCTGGTTGCAAAGTTGTGTCGTTTTACAGTACCTGCAAAACCTTTTCCCTTGCTTGTACCAGTTGCATCGACGATATCGCCAATTGCAAATGCGTTGACATCAATTGTACTTCCCACAGTTAACTCTTCTGGAAGAGTATCCACGCGGAATTCCCGAATATACTTCGGGGTGACAGAGCTGGACTTTACGTGTCCAGCAACGGCCTTGCTCAGGTTCTTACCTAAATCAAATCCTACTTGTACTGCGTTGTAGCCGTCGATTTCGACAGACTTCACCTGAGTCACAGTCACAGGACCAGCTTGAATAAGCGTGACAGGAACTGCCTTGCCATCTTCACTGATGATTTGGGTCATACCAATTTTGGTACCGAGAAGTGCTTTCATAGACTTCTTAACTCCCACTTAAAATTCTTGGCGGAAGGCAGTATCTTTGCCCCAAGTCGCAGCTATGCTACGTACTATAACGGGGGTAGGACTTACCAATTCACCAAGAACTGTTTAATATCTTCGTAATGTTACCGACTTAATATAGCAAAAAACAGTCTCGCCGTCAAGGTGTTTAACCTCTTACAATCAGCTGAGCAAAGAGCGTGTCGTACTGTATAGTAAATGGTATGCAAATACACACCAAGCGGGGGCTTAAAGGCTTACTAAAACGACACCTTGTCAGCATTATTATAATCATTGTTGCGATTGGTGCGGCCGGAGGTTTTTTGTATTGGTATAACGATACGAAGAATGCCGAAATGGATAAAATGACGCTCGACGCTCTTACTGCTAACATCAAGTTAGACAAGACTATCGCCGACCTTAAGGCTAAAAAAGCCGCCGAACTGAAAGCACAACAAGAAGCAGCCGCAAAGGCCGCAGCCGATCAAGCTCAAACAGCCAATAGTTCGACTGCTGCAACTGTCGATTCTTCCACTTGCAATGCCTCTAAGACCCATAACGACCCTAGTTCTATTGATGTCGTCGTGAATAAGAAGCACTGTATGCAACCTGTCACCTATGCACCGGGCGACCTTGTCTCGGTCATTGACTCAAAAGGGAGTAGCTATTTACTAAGCGCCAAAGCAGCATCTAGCTTTAAGTTGATGTCTGATGCAGCGACCGCGGCAGGACAAAGCTTTTATCTCACCAGTACCTATCGATCATACAGTGACCAAGTCTCAACCTATGCCTACTGGGTGAATACCAGCGGAAAAGCTGGCGCTGACACCTATAGTGCTCGTCCAGGATACAGTGAACACCAGACCGGACTGGCTTTTGATGTCGCAGCGACCGTGAACGGCACTAATTACGTACTGAGTGACTTTAATAAAACATCGCAGTACACCTGGCTACAAGCTCACGCAGCCGACTATGGCTTTATTCAGCGGTATTATGCAGGATACGAGTCAATTACCGGCTACGAGACCGAAGAATGGCATTATCGCTATGTTGGCGTGACCGTAGCCAAAGACATGCAGACAAAAGGTATTAAAACACTCGAACAATACTGGAATATCACTGGTGGCGATTACTACTAACGAGCTTGTGCTTAAAGAAGTAATGCGCAATACTATTATCACTAGGTTCATAACTATATAAGGAACTGTATGGTCACCAAGAAGACAACAGCAAAGAAACCTGTAAAGAAAACGACACGTAAACGCGCTCCTTCAAAGAAGCCATCACAGATGAAGTCATTCAAACTGTACAAAGACGATAAGCCATTCACGACGTTCCGCATCACAAAACAAACTGTTTATTGGTCAATCTTATTAATCTTCATCGTCATTACGCAACTTTGGATACTTAAAGTGCAGTTAGATATCTCTAATCTCACAAACGCGCTACTCAATAATTAATTCTTTTCCAATAAAAAATAGCCCTCGTTTCTGAGAGCTATTTTTTATTGCGCGTCGATTACATACGAATTTCGGCGTCAACACCAGCTGGAAGGCTGAGGTTTTGAAGGCTATCAATAGTCTTTGGAGTTGCGTTCGTAATGTCGATAAGACGTTTGTGAATACGCATTTCAAAAGCTTCACCACCTTTTTTGTAGACGTGTGGGCTTTTCACGACAGTGAAAGTACTACGACGCGTAGGAAGTGGTACTGGTCCTGCAATATTTGCACCGCTACGGATAGCTGTGTCAATGATTTGCTTTGCTGATTGATCGATGACTTTGTGGTCATATGCCTTCAGGCGAATACGAATACGTAGGCCTTGGTCTTTTGCTGCTTCTGCCATGTGGAAGAAACCTTTCTTTGTTGGTGTATTGTAACCTCTGCTCGAATCGCTTTTATTACGTCTGGCCGAGTTCTCAATACGGATTAATATACTCCGTTACTGTAACAGTTTTTATAACAGATGTAAATGCCGTACGGATTGACATATGCGCTTTAAAACGCTATAGTAGACCACTGTCCTATTCGTACATGAGAGAAATGAGATTTATGAGCTCGAACATGAGCGCTTACGAAAGAGTGTCACAAGCAAAGGATCGGCTGGAGACAGTAAGACGTGAAATGGCGAACTACATCGAGCCGGTAATACCTATCCCGACCTTCCGATTGGAAGACGTGCTCGACAAGCTCAGCCGATCCGAGATCGAGACAGTCCTGGACTATCTCATCTTCGATCTTCCGGAGGTCGTGGAGAATAACCCCTTGGGTCAATTCATGATTCCGGGTATGTGGTTCGACATTCTCACTGCATCCCAGCAGGAGCAAGTCGTCGACTACCTCAGCTCACAACTCCTCGAGGACAGCGGCCTTGTACTCACCAAGTACGAGGCCTACGGACAAAATGGTGGCTACCGTTTCGAAATCGCCATCAAATTCCCCGTCGCCTCCCGTTGATGCGGAGCCCTACCCGGCTCCCTCCGGGAGTCGGCGGGGTTTCGCATTTAAAGTAAGTAATTAATTTATGTATATACTATGGATATGAACAACGGCATGCTCCCCGAGCCACAAATCAGCTTTCGACTTCGTAATATTCTTGAAATTAACGGAAGTTCTCTTGAGACTGTCGATTATTCACCCGATGCTCTTGGTGAGATAGTAGAGCTTATTGATGAAGACTTGCGTGAAAAGATGGCTGAAGAAACTATCTTTGACCGTGAATACCGTCCTACAGCAACCCGTTTTCTGCGACCGGTTATTCTTATTGCCCGAATGGCTCTGGAAGAACAACCGTACATGGCGTTAAACAGACACGCACTTATAAGTCGCAGCCGACATTTTACACACGGAAGTGTACTTACTTTAGAAGCGCTCCCTTATTGGAACAGTGTTGTACGAACTAACTTTCAGCCTCAAGTTCACTTCATTCGTAGCATTGACGAAATGACATCTGGGGTATGGCTCGGCGTCAGCGAAAAAGAAAACTAATAGTCACCCAATTAAAAAACCTCCGATTTCTCGGAGGTTTTTTAAATTACGAGGTGTAACTATTTAACAATCTTGGTTACCACACCGGCACCAACAGTCTTACCACCTTCGCGGATTGCGAAGTTAAGACCTTGCTCCATAGCGATAGGCGCAAGAAGCTTAACCTTGAAGGTAAGTGTGTCACCAGGGATAACGAGTTCCTTGTCAGCTGGAAGTTCAACTTCACCAGTAACGTCAGTTGTACGGAAGTAGAACTGAGGTTTGTAACCCTTGCTGAATGGAGTGTGACGACCACCTTCCTCTTTCTTGAGGATGTAGACTTCAGCTTCGAATTCAGTGTGAGGAGTAATTGAACCTGGCTTTACGATAACTTGACCACGTTCGATTTGTTCGCGCTCAATACCACGAAGAAGGAGTCCAGCGTTGTCGCCAGCTTGTCCACGGTCGAGGTTCTTTTTGAATGCTTCAATACCAGTAACAACTGAGTTTTGAGTAGCTTTCACACCAACGATTTCAACTGGGTCGTTAATGTTGATAACACCAGTTTCGATACGTCCTGTTGCAACTGTTCCACGTCCCTTGATTGAGAAAACGTCTTCAATTGGCATAAGGAAAGGCTTGTCGAGGTCGCGTGTTGGCTGTGGGAAGTAGTCATCAAGAGCTTGTACAAGTTCCATGATAGCGTCTTCTGAAGCTTCGTCGCCTTCGAGGGCCTTTGTTGCTGATCCCTTAATGATAGGAGCATCTTCGTCGTAACCGTTCTTAGCGAGCAGTTCACGGATGTCCATTTCAACGAGCTCAACGAGCTCAGGGTCTGCAAGGTCCATCTTGTTTAGGAAAACAAGGATCTTTGGCACACCAACTTGGTGAGCAAGGAGCACGTGCTCACGAGTCTGAGGAAGTGGACCGTCGTTAGCAGCAACCACGAGGATTGCACCATCGATTTGCGCAGCACCGGTGATCATGTTCTTAACATAGTCAGCGTGTCCAGGCATGTCGACGTGAGCGTAGTGACGATCTTTTGATTCGTATTCCTGGTGAGATGTCGCGATAGTAATACCACGTGCACGCTCTTCAGGGGCGTTGTCGATTTGTGCGTAGTCAACCTTCTTGTTAACGTCGCTTGGAAGACGCTTTGCAAGTACAGTAGTGATAGCAGCTGTTAGTGTTGTTTTTCCGTGGTCAACGTGACCCATAGTTCCAACGTTAACGTGTGGCTTGGTTCGATCGAAATCTGCCATTTTAAATTAATTCTCCTCTTAATTATTTTCGCATAAGAATATAGCCATCTCATGACGTATAGGGACAATTATACAGGTTTTTTAAGCGTACGTAAATAGATATTACACTTTAGTATACGTATTTCAGACCCTTTCCATATCCACATTCCATAGGTCAGGCGAATGGATGAATTTTTGATGTAACCGAGCCTCAATTATTTTCAGTGTTTGCGTTGGGCCATCTTCAGATCCCAACAGCGCCTTCACCTCGGTTAATCGTGCATAATCCGCATCACTAAAGCAAAATCGCATTCGGCGCATAATTTCACTCATGAAGATATTGAGTGACTCGTAGGCAAGCCGTATGTTGGCATCGTGTTGTTTCTTGCCAGGCATTGTCAGTCCGTGGAACAGATCGCAACGGGTCTGATACCAAAAAGCGATCAGCCCCTTCCAGTCGTAGGCATCGTCCACTAAATCACTTGAGCGCGCTATTTGCCCAACAACAGGAACAAGCTCACTCAGAGTATGTCCATGAAGATAGTCATCCCAGATTACAAATCGTTCGGTCATACGTCTTATTGCTTCGTGATCCTCTGAACAACCAGTTACTTTGCGAAACCAGACGTTATAAGTAATATATAGCCTTACGAACAGATCACTGTAGTCAATCTGCGCACGTTCAAACCATGTACGCATCAATTGGCGCGTCAGTACCCTGTCCTCATTCACCATGATTCACTCCGTAACGATCTATCGGTTGTTTTATTCATTAAAGACAGTCCGTGTATTGTCACAATAAATAATTGCGCCATCCCATTGAGATCCCTCGCAAGACTGAGCTCAAACATTGATGGGTCAAGACTATGGCCAGCATGCCCGATCGCAATCATAATTCCTGCCGCCTGATCAGTGACGACGTTTGAAAATATTCCTCGTAGCAGTGCCGATGGATGAGTTGAACCGTTGATTCGAACTGACCGTTTTGCAATTAACCTCTTTGCGCCGTCTAGCGTCAGATAGACCAACTTTGGTGACGTTGATAATGTTAACTCAACAAATAGCCCTCTCGCCTTTTCCTCTGTATCGATAGTGAGTTGTTTATTGGTAATCGGGTATCGACTTGATAATTCAAAAGCGGCTATAATCTGAGAAGACCTCGCAGGGCCTAGTCCCACAACTTCGAGCAACGTGTCATAGGAAATTGAATTCCCGCGCTTTGCAAGTTGCTTCACTACCTTACGAGCAATTCGCGTTACATTCGCTTGCGCCGTACCACTGCCTATCAGAATTTGCAGTAATTCGGCGTTCGTCAGTGCTGCTGCACCCTTCTTTTGCAGTTTTTCGCGTGGCCTATCGTAGCTAATCCCTTGTTCCATATCTTTAGTCTAACGACCAAATATAAAGACGGGATTAAATCTATAAAAAATAACCGCGCTTGATGCACGGTTATTTATGAGTTGTTACTTGCTTGCTCGTTTGGCAATAATCTCTGCCTGAACGTTTGGCGGTACTTCCTCGTACTGAGCCACCTCCATCGTTGAAGCTGCACGTCCTGTACTCATTGAACGAATATCATTCGTGTACCCAAAGAGGTTCGAGAGAGGAACGAAAGCACGAATGAGCTTTGCTCCGCCTGGAATGTCTTCCATTGCATCGATACGGCCACGACGACCGTTAAGGTCACCGATGATGTCACCCATGAACTCTTCAGGAGTTGAGACTTCAACTTTCATGACAGGCTCAAGGATAACTGGACGAGCCTTAGGAATACCTTCTTTAACGGCTATGACACCGGCAAGGTTAAAGGCAAGTTCGCTTGAGTCCACGTCGTGGTAACTACCATCGTAAAGAGTGGCTTTCACGCCGATCATTGGGTAGCCAGCAAGGACACCGCTCGTCAAAGTATCGCGGATACCCTTTTCAACAGGTTTGATGTATTCTTTCGGAACAACACCACCCTTAATGGCATCAACGAATTCAAAGCCAACACCAGATTCTGTCGGCTCGAAACGAACCCAGACGTCACCGTACTGACCACGTCCACCAGATTGCTTGGCATGCTTACCTTGCGCTTCAGCAGTACCACGAATCGCTTCGCGGAAGGCAACTTGAGGTTCACCAACGTTAGCTTCAACGTTAAATTCACGCTTCATACGGTCAACTAGGATTTCAAGGTGAAGTTCACCCATTCCTGACATAATTGTCTGGCCAGTTTCGTCATCAGTGTGAATACGGAAAGTTGGGTCTTCTTCAGCAAGACGTTGCAGTGCAATACCCATTTTTTCTTGGTCAGCCTTTGTCTTTGGCTCAACGGCAATCGAAACAGGTGGTTCTGGGAATTCGATTGATTCAAGTAGCACTGGGTTAGCAGGATCAGCAAGTGTGTGCCCTGTAAATGTACCCTTTAGTCCAACAACTGCAGCGATGTCACCAGCACCAATCATATCGATGTCTTCACGCTTGTCGGCGTGCATACGAACGACACGGCCGATACGCTCTTTGTCGCCAGTTGTGGTGTTAAGGACATAGCTACCAGCAGTTAATTTACCACTGTAAACACGGACAAAGATCAAACGACCAACAAATGGGTCAGTTGCAATCTTGAAAGCAAGTGCAGAAAGCGGTGCGTCGTTAGACGGCTGGCGTTCAACAATGTCACCAGTCTTAGGGTTAGTTGCTTGTGTCGCACCCTTATCAAGTGGAGATGGGAGGTAGTCGTTAATGAGGTCAAGGACCTTTTCGACAATCACACCACGACCATCACCACCGGTAACGAGGAAGAAGTCACCAGCAAGCACACGCTTACGGAGTGCACGCTTGAGCTCTTCTACCGTAATTGATTCTTCACCTTCGTTAAGGAAACGTTCGAATAGTTCATCTTCAGCTTCTACAGCCGCTTCAACGAGGAGGCTACGAGCGTTCTTTGCCTTTTCAAGCATATCAGCAGGAATTTCACCAACAACCAGTTCGTGGTCAGTGTAGTCGCCATATGTATATGACTTCATGTCGATAAGGTCAACAACACCATTGATCTCTTTTTCAAAGCCGATAGGAAGGTGAACGGGCAATGCGTGCTTTGAGAGACGAAGGTGAATAGAGTCGAGAGATTTGTAGAAGTCTCCACCGATTTGGTTGATCTTGTTAATGAAACAGATACGAGGCACGCCGTATTTGTTCGCCTGGCGCCAGACAGTTTCGGACTGAGCTTCAACACCCATCTTACCGTCGAAGATAGTCACGGCACCGTCAAGGACACGAAGTGAACGTTCTACCTCAACGGTAAAGTCGATGTGCCCAGGGGTGTCGATGATGTTGATCGTGTGACCCTTCCACTGTGCAGTAACTGCGGCAGAGGTAATGGTAATGCCGCGTTCTTTCTCTTGAGCCATCCAGTCAGTTGTCGTACCATCTTCAGCTCCGGTACCCTTAACAACACCAATCTTGTGGTTAATACCCGTTCGGTACAAGATACCTTCGGTCGTTGTAGTTTTACCTGCATCAATGTGGGCAATAATACCGACATTGCGGAAGTTCTCAAGTGGGACAGTTTTCTGGGCCATAGTAAATGATCTCTTTCTCTATTAAATGATCTGAATTATTTTTTGCCATAAAAAATAGCGCTTTAGACCTATTATAGCAGATTTATTTATTATTCACCAGTGGTCGAGTCAATTAATTCCTTTAATTCTTGGGAAGGATCCGCTTGTTTGAAGTACTGGTTCGCAGATGTCACATTTTCATCAATAATTAGGCAATATGCAGAGAAAACAGCAGCGCCTATACCCATTTTATACAGTGCGCCGTGTTCTGGCCGTTCATAGACGACACTCGACATGTCGTGCACGAATGATTTTGCATCATCGCCCATGATCTCGAGCCCGATCGCACCCCACTCGATCATGCCGTTTCCATCAGTAAACTCGACGGGATTATCTTCATCCTCAGCAACAACCTCCTTAGGGGTTCCGCTATCCAGCCGTTGGAGGACATATCCGTCGGGCAATAGTCCGTCGTGAACTCTATCCGTTATTTTTGTTCCGGTGATAAGCCCTCGTTTGAATGCATGTGTAATGGCCATAAACATACGATCTGTCACAATACCGCTACTATTCTTTGGTTCAATCCGAAGTGCTATTTCGCCCGCCAATCTAATATGATTCTGTATCTTTTGAGAATGGTCACCAGACCCTCGAAATTCATAATCTCTGAGGTATCCTTTCATACCGCCAAACTGTTCCGCTTCGCTCGCTAATGCCAAGGTTGCCGCTAGGTAATCACCTTCTTTTGGAACCGAGAGCATTCGGAGCTCAGACATATACTATCCTCATATCGCAAGCCCCGGATACACACTTGCAACTGTTTTTGTGTCATAAAATCTCGTCAGCCCACCTGTCGCCACACCTTCGGGTGTTCCACCTTTTTGATATAAACTGAGCATCGTACGCACGTCATGCGATAATCTTTCAACGACCAAGACCTCACTAAGGTCGGCGGTCCCCTGTGAATAGTTATAAAATGCCTGCGTTGTCTTTCGAGGATCAACTCCATCGGGAGTTAAATGCATCTTACCTCTAATGACCAGTGCTTTGTATCGTTTTTTATCCCTTCGAGAAGGACTCGCCTTAATCTCCACCGGCAGAACTTTCTTGACCGTTCCCCAGTGTTGGTTAATGATCGAGATATCATGTGTTTGACCACGGTGATAATACCCGCTATCCGCTCTTGCAGTTGCTGGAAGCGGCACATATCGTGGGTCATCGTTATATAAAAGCGCAGAGAGTGCATTTGACTCATGTAATAGTCCTGAATATGCACTGATCTGTGATCTAAAGCCATTATCGACTGCTCTTGTCATATCATTTGCAGCATTTTGCGCAATTGCCGCAACATCCGCAAGTACCTTCTCTCTTACTTCACTCGCAATATCTCCATTAATGAGTGCTCCAATAAGTGGGGTAAATGCAATCGCCGTCGCAATTCTGTATGGCGTATCGACTTCATCAAAAACAGCGCTATATTCGGTGGTTTCAAGTTGAACCTCACGCTCTAACGCCGTTACCCAAAGATCTTCAGCCCTGACTAGAAGAGCTCGTCGCTCTTCCTGCGTTCGCGTTCTATCAAAAATACTTACCTCCGCAAAAGACCAGGCGGCGGCATCGATATACCTTGGCATATACGCACCCTCTAACGCCTCTCCAATCTCATACAATTCCTCATATCCTGACTGGCCAAGTGTGACTTTATGCATTTTTAAATAGTGATGATACCAATCATTTTCTAAATACTTAAGATGTGAAGGATCGATAACATAGGGGTCAATCTTTTCCGCATCCAATATCTCACCTGTTGTGTACTGCTGTATCTCTTGGAGCGTGTCGTACCCGATGCTTTGGGGTTCGTTCACGCTCAGGACGTTCATACTAGTCCCCGGTCACCTTCGCCATGTTTGTTTTCATTCCCATTTGCCTTTGTTATACATGAGCGGAATAGGTCTTGTAAACCCCTAAATGGGGAAACCAAATAAAATACCCAGCATGTCTGCTGGGTATTTTCGTGCTCTACGGGTATTAGCCGCGAGCGAAGTGTGCAAAAGCTCGGTTCGCTTCTGCCATTTTGTGGGTGTCTTCTTTTTTCTTGAAGGCAGCACCAGTTTCGTTGTACGCATCAACGATCTCAAGAGCAAGACGTTGGCTGTAAGGAATACCCTTACGACCACGTGCGGCTTGGACTAACCATGTAAATGAGTAGTGCAGCTGACGGTGTCCAGCAACTGGGAATGGAATCTGGTAGTTAGCACCACCGACACGACGAGATTTAACTTCGAAGTTTGGCGATACGTTCTTGAGTGCTCGTTCGAACACTTCAAGTGGGTTTTCGCTATCAAGCTTCTTGGCTGCAGTTTCAAGTGCAGTGTAGACGGCTTTTTCAGCAACAAGTTTCTTACCGTCAAGCATAGACTTGTTAATAAGACGTTGTACCAAAACACTTTGGTAACGGCGGTCCGGGTTTAGTACGCGTTGTAGGCTAGCAGTCGTTTTACGTGGCATTACTTAGTCTCCATCTTTGTACCGTACTTGCTACGGCCCTGCTTACGGTTAGCGACACCTTGAAGGTCAAGTGCACCACGAACGATGTGGTAACGAACACCTGGAAGGTCTGGCACACGTCCACCGCGAACAAGCACAACGGCGTGTTCCTGGAGGTTGTGACCTTCACCACCGATGTAAGCCCAAACTTCTTGACCATTTGTCAAACGAACACGAGCAACTTTACGAAGTGCTGAGTTAGGCTTCTTTGGTGTCTTGGTTGTTACTTTGATACAAACACCACGTTTAAGTGGAGCATTTTGCTCGTAGTAACGAGTTTTGAGTGCGTTGTGAATACGACCAAGCGCAGGAGATTTACTCTTCTGGTTGGCAGTCTTTCGTGGCTTGCGCACTAATTGGTTGATTGTTGGCATTAAAAATAAAACTTTCGTTTAAATTGATTGTTTGCAGAAAGAATTCTGCTGGGTGGTTCTCAGAGGTCAGCATCCTCTAGGAACAATGTTTATCGCGTTACAAAACTTGTACACTGCTTTGTAATAGATAAACGGAAACTCGTTAATAATAGTAACAGATAAGCGCTTATATATCAAGGATAAGGATGGGGGCCGTCAAGGCGTATACTAAGTAAAGTTAATAAAGGAGTTCAAAGCATGAAGAAGCGCATTTTCATAATAATAGGCATTGTAGCGATTATAGTAGCGGCCGGCATCGGTTTATTTGTCGTCACGCGTAGCTCAAGTAGCCCTGCGACTTCGATGGATATGAATAATTCTAACAGCTCGACAAACAAACCTGTCGAGACTAATACCGTCACAATTCAGAACTTCGCCTTTAGCCCTTCAGATATAGCCGTAAAGGTAGGCGCCGAGGTCACATGGACAAACAATGACACAGCGCCTCACACCATTACAGAAACGGACGGCCAAACTGGTCCGAGTAGCGAAACGGTTAATAAGGGTTCTAGTTACAGCTTCACTTTTAGTAAAGCCGGCACCTATCACTACCACTGTTCAATACACACAGGTATGACTGGCACTGTTACCGTCAGCTAGCCAGACATCAAACCGCTTATATATCAAGGATATGAAAGAGCCCGCCGAGGAGCATGCGCCCGATTTCTCGGACGGGCTCTTTCGGCGGGCTGTGCCTGGATCTTGATGCGACCTAGTCGCCCTTGATCCGGATGGCGTCCTTCTGCTCCTTTGTTGCTTCAGCGACACGCATTGCAGCCAACATGGCTTCATCTGCGGCATCGAAGACATCGGCTTCAGGCTTGTCTTCCCCCATGGTAACCTCCCGGTTGTTGTGTGGTGTGGGCTTAACTACTATTATAGCATAATCGTGATGAAAAGTAAATATAACAAAAAAGCACCCCTTTCGGAGTGCTCCAATGTCTGTTAGTAAGAACTAAGCAGCGAGTTCGACGTCTTCGAGAATATCAGCCGCAACAACGTCTTCATCGATAGTATCAAGTGCAGTTGCACTATCAACACCGGTTCCGACAGGAATCTTGCGTCCGATGATCACGTTTTCTTTCAAACCATTCAATCGGTCAATACGGCCACTGACTGCGGCGTTGATCAAGACACGAGTCGTGTCTTGGAACGATGCAGCAGAAAGGAAGCTGTCAGACCAGATTGAGACCTTTGTGATACCAAGGAGTAGTTGTGTAAATGCAACCGTTTCCTTACCTTCAACTGCGAGCTTCTCAATTGCTTCCATAACGGCAGCACGAGAAACGATATCACCAGTCACGAATGCAGAGTCACCTGGATCTTCAACCTGGACACGGCTAAACATCTGTCGAACGATGATCTCGAGGTGCTTGTCGGCAACGTCTTGACCCTGTGCTGCATAGATACGAAGCACTTCGTTGATGATGTATCGCTGTGTGGCTTCGATACCCTTGAGGCGCATGATGTCGTGCAGGTTGAGTGATCCACCAGTAAGGCGATCACCTGCTTCAACAACGTCACCAGACTTTACGGTCAACTGGTAGTTACCAGGAATTTCGTAACGTACTGGAGAACTTGCGTTAGCAGCAAGGACAAGGAACTCATCCGTTACTTCAACGACACCGTCGAATGGAGCAACAAGTGGCTTAGATTCACTCTCACCAGAAGCAAGAACGTCACCAACCTTTACATTCGCACCAGATTTCACACCAGCAGTACGGCCTTCGAGAGCGATTTGCTCTACGTGGCCAGCTTCTGGAGTCACCTGAACGATGTACTTCTTGCCATCTTCCCATTGCTCAACAAGTCCAGTTACCTCAGTAACGTGAGCTTGACCCTTTGGTGAACGAGCTTCGAAGAGCTCTTCAACACGAGGGAGACCCTGGGTGATGTCACTTTCCTGCACACCACCGGCGTGGAAAGTACGAAGCGTTAGCTGTGTACCAGGCTCACCGACAGATTGCGCTGCGATAACTCCAACTGGTTGTGCTTTCGCAACAAGCAGGTTGGTCGACATGTCGATACCGTAGCTTGACTGTGGCACACCACGAAGGTTCTTCGTTGAAAGGACTGAACGGATCTTTACTTCGCTAATTTCACGGTCAGCTTCGATAGCCTTTGCGATTTCACGAGTAATGAGTTGTCCGCCCTTGATGTGACCATCAATGTCTTCTGCAGTAAATCGTCCGTAAAGACGGTTACCGAAGTCGATCATTGTTTGTTCAGTTTCAGCACGGTAGATCGCAAATCCATCATCATCACCAGGTGTGTCTTCAACGGTAAATACGTCTTGTGACACATCGACGAGACGTCGGGTTAGGTATCCAGAGTCGGCTGTCTTTAGCGCGGTGTCAATCAGACCCTTACGTGAACCACGAGTCGCAACGAATTGCTCAAGTGATGACAGACCCTTTTTGTAGCTAGAACGGATTGGGAGCTCAATTTCACGGTTAGTTGCATCAACCATGATACCGATCATCGCGCTTGCAAGCTGGATGTTCGAAATATCACCACGAGCACCTGAGTTAACCATGACAGAAACGCTGGTGTCCATATTCTTAAGACGTTCGGTAAGGAACTCTGTAATTGTACGAACAACGCCACGCCAAGTTGCAACGGTCAATGTGTATCGCTCTTCTTCGGTGATGAGACCTTGGTTGAACTGTTCACTAATGAGCGTTGTCTTTGCGTCACCTTCTGCGATGAACTCATCAGTTTCAGGGAAGACAACATAGTCATCCTTGCTTGTTGATACAGCTGCGATTGTTGCAAATCGGAACGCGAGTCCCTTCATGCGGTCGGCAGTTGCAGCAGTTTGCTCAGCACCATACTTCTCGAAGATGGTGTTAAGAACCTTCTTGAGTTGCTTTTTGGTCTGAATATTGTCGTCAAATGCGAGATCCTTCGGAAGAATTTCGTTGAAGAATACTCGTCCTAGTGTTGTCTCGCGCATTTCGCCCTTAGCGAAGACTCGGATTGGTGTCTGTAGCTGAATCTTCTTGCTGTCGTAGGCCATTTCAGCTTCGTAGACAGAACTGTATGACTTACGGACATCAGTTTGTGCTGACGGCTTATTGTAGGTCAGGTAGTAGTTACCAAGGACGATGTCCTGTGCAATTGAAAGCACTGGCGCACCATCAGCTGGCTTCAAGAGGTTCGCTGTTGCGCTCATGAGCTCACGAGCTTCTTGTTGCGCTTGGCGTGACAAAGGAAGGTGGACTGCCATTTGGTCACCATCGTAGTCGGCGTTGAAACCGTTCGCGACGAGTGGGTGCAACTGGATTGCCTTACCTTCAACGAGCTTAGGCATGAAAGCCTGGATTGAAAGACGGTGAAGTGAGGGAGCACGGTTCAAAAGAACGTACTTACCAGCAATTACTGCGTCGAGGGCATCCCAAACAACTGCTTCACCGGCTTCGATCAGACGTGTTGCTGAACGAATGTTGTGTGCGTACTCACCTGCAATCAACCAGTGGATGACGAAAGGCTTAAAGAGTTCGAGCGCCATCTGCTTTGGCAGACCACATTCTGAAATCTTGAGCTTTGGACCAACCACGATGACTGAACGTCCAGAGTAGTCGACACGCTTACCAAGAAGGTTCTGGCGGAATCGTCCCTGCTTACCCTTAAGCATGTCAGAGATAGACTTAAGACGGCGACGGCCACCGGTTGCATTCACTGCACGACCACCACGAGCTGCTGAGTTGTCGATCAAAGCATCAACTGCTTCTTGCAACATACGCATTTCGTTTCGACGAATCACTTCAGGAGCGTTAAGTTCCATCAGTTTCTTCAAACGGTTGTTACGGTTAATGACACGACGGTAAAGGTCGTTAAGGTCTGATGTCGCAAAACGACCACCAGTAAGTTGCACCATAGGACGAAGGTCCGGTGGGATCACAGGAAGCACAGTCAGAGTCAAGCTTGATGGCTTGATACCAGCTGATTGCATACCTTCAAGGACCTTGAGGCGCTTCAATAGCTTCTTCTCACGTTGACCCTTTGCACCAGCGACTTCTTCAGTCAGTTCAGCGATAAGCTCAGGAAGCTTAATGCCATCAAGAAGTGCCTTTAGTGCAATTCCACCCATGCCAACTTCGGCGAGGTCTTGGTACTCTTCAGGAAGGTTACGATAGTCAACCTCAGAGATAAGAGCGTTCTTTACGAGGCTCTCAAGCTGAGCTTTCTTAATCGTGTAAGCTTCATTGAGTTCTTCGATCTCACGTGTCTGACCTTCTGCGAGGACTTTCACGTCAGCGGTTTCAACTTCTGCTTCTTTTTCGTAACGCATCTTGATAGCCATACGGCCAGCTTCAGTTTCGGCTTCTAGGTCGGCAAGAAACTTGTCGCGAGTTGCTTCGTCTGATTTCAAGATAACGTAAGTTGCAAAGTAAGCGATACGTTCTAGGTTACGAACAGTAATTCCAAGAAGCAATGACATTGCTGATGGAGTACCACGCATAAACCAGATGTGCGCAACAGGACTTGCAAGTTGGATGTGTCCCATTCGCTCACGACGGACGATAGACTTGGTAACGAGGTCACCATTCTTGTCGACAGCAGCTTCGCGAGAACGAACACCCTTTAGTTTGTTATCGTGTGGGTTAATGTCTTTGACTGGACCGAAAATTCGTTCACAGAAAAGACCATCACGCTCAGGTTTCTGAGTACGGTAGTTAATAGTTTCAGGTTTTGTAACCTCACCATAACTCCACTTCATGATGTCTTCTGGACTAGCGACTGAAAGTCGGATAGCGTCAAAGTCGGCGATGCCGTTGTTCACTAGTACGCGTGACATATTACACCTCCTCCTTAATTGTTTCTATTTCATCAATGTCCTGGATTGTCATACCGTCTTCGATTTCACCGATTTCATCAGCTTCATCGAGGATTGTTTCAACTTCTTCAGCAAGATCAACATCCGCAACAGATACTGGAGAGCCATTAATGACGCTTCCAATAACTTGTTCTGCATCAACCACCGCATCTTCGGTCTCATCAAGAAGATCAACACGAAGGCCAAGACCCTGAAGTTCTTTCACGAGGACGTTAAAGCTTTCAGGAAGCTTTGGACCAACAATTGGTTCGTCCTTAATGATAGACTCGTACGCCTTTGCGCGTCCGTAAACGTCGTCAGACTTAATCGTGAGCATTTCTTGAAGCGTTGCGGCAGCACCGTAGGCTTCGAGGGCCCAGACTTCCATCTCTCCGAATCGTTGACCACCATTTTGCGCTTTACCACCAAGTGGTTGCTGCGTGACCATAGTGTAAGGACCGGTTGAACGGGCATGAATCTTGTCGCTTACCATGTGGTGAAGCTTCAACATGTGCATGACACCGACAGTGGTTCGCTCTTCGAATGGTTCACCGTTACGACCGTCAAAGAGTTGACTCTTTCCGTCGCGGGCAAAGCCAGCTTTTTCGAGCTCATCAGAGATAGTCTCGTCAGCAACACCGTTAAATGGAGGGGTTGCAACTTTGTACCCGAGAGCACGTGCAGCCATACCAAGGTGCGCTTCAAATAGCTGTCCGATGTTCATACGTGATGGCACACCAAGTGGGTTCAGGACGACATCAACAGGTGTTCCGTCTTCCATGAATGGCATATCTTCCATAGGAAGGATTCGCGCAACAACACCCTTGTTACCGTGACGTCCAGCTAGCTTGTCACCAACTGAGATTTTTCGGAACTGAGCAACGAAGATTTGAATCTGCATAAGGACACCAGCCTTAAGTTCGTGACCGTTTTCACGGCTGAAGATCTTAACACCGACAACTTTACCACCACCAGCGTTGTTCATACGTTGTGAAGTATCACGAACGTCTTTGGCTTTTTCACCGAAGATCGCACGAAGCAGACGCTCTTCAGAAGAAAGCTCTTGCTCACCCTTTGGAGTAATCTTTCCAACAAGCACATCACCAGACTTAACCTCTGAACCAAGTTGAACGATACCGTTCTCGTCAAGGTGACGAAGTGATTCTTCAGAAACGTTTGGAATGTCACGTGTGACGATTTCTGGACCTAGCTTTGTCTCACGGACTTCAACTGTGTAGTCCTTGATGTTAATGCTGGTCAATGTGTCATCTTGTACAAGGCGCTGTGAAAGCACAATCGCGTCGTCCATGTTGTAACCAGACCATGGCATGTATGCCACAAGAAGGTCACGTCCGAGGGCGATTTCACCTTGATCAACAGACGCACCTTCAATGATGATGTCGCCAGCTTTTAGCTTTTGACCACGTTCAACACGAACCTTTTGGTTGATTGAACGGTCGTCGTTAGACTTCGTAAAGTGAATTGGCTTGTAGATCTTAGTTCCGTCGGCGTACTTAACGTGTACTTCGTCACCGTCAGCACGAATAACTTCACCAGCAGCATCAGCGATGATGAGTTGGCTTGTGTTCATTGCAATTTCGTGTTCGATACCTGTTCCCACAACTGGAGATTCAGGTTGAAGAAGTGGCACAGCTTGCTTCTGCATGCTTGCAGCCATCAGTGAACGGTCAACACGGTTCTTTTCAACGAAAGGCACGAGTGATGCAGTTGATCCAAGAATCTGCTTGTGGGCAGCGTCCATGTAAGTCACTTCACTGGCGTCAACTTGCTCTGGGAGGAGTCCGTTACGAGCGCTAAGGCGCTCTTCTGCGAAACTACCGTCTTTGTTTAGCTCAGCACCGGCGTCGGCGATCACTTCAACTGCTTCTTCTGAAGCATCAAGGTAGACAACTTTGTCAGTCACTTTACCGTTAACAACCTTAAGGTAAGGAGTTTCAATGAAACCGTACTCGTTAATACGAGCGTAAGCTGCAAGGTTCAATACAAGTCCAATGTTGGCACCTTCTGGTGTCTCAACAGCACAAAGACGTCCGTAGTGAGTTGGGTGGGCGTCACGGACATCAAATCCGGCACGTTCGCGAGATAGTCCACCAGGACCCATTGATGAAAGACGTCGCTTGTGAGCAAGCTCTGCTAGTGGGTTTGTCTCATCCATTAGCTGTGAAAGCTGTGAACTCGCGAAGAATTCACGAACAGCAGCGACAACAGGACGAGCGTTAATCAATTGGTTAGGAGAAACGTTCTCGATGTCAGACATAGACATACGGTCCATAGCGTTTCGTTGCATACGAAGCATACCAACGCGGAACTGACGAGCAACAAGCTCACCCACTAATTTGACACGACGGTTTGAAAGCGCATCGATGTCGTCTGGAAGTTCCTGAGTGTTGTTAAGGCGAATAATTTCCTTAACGATAGCTTCGAGATCTTTTACCATGAAGACACGGTTTTCAGTCGTGTTTGGAACCGTGATGTTAAGACGTTGGTTCAACTTGTAACGTCCGACACGGCTGTAGTCGAATCGCTTGAAATCAAAGAACATACGTTCGATCATAGAACGTGCATTATCAACAGTCGCTAGGTCACCTGGACGAAGACGGCGGTACACCTCAATGAGGGCTTCGTTTGTTCCACGTGCTGGATCTTTATCAAGAGTGGCATCAATGTATTTAACTTCTCCAGTATCAACATCAGCGAAGAGCGCTTTAATGTCGGTTGTCTTGTTGTAGCCAAGAGCACGGAAAAGAGTTGTGACAGGAAGTTTACGACGGCGGTCGATTTTAACGTAGATTGCTCCATTTGAAGCAGTTTCAAATTCAAGCCATGCACCACGGCCTGGAATTAGTTTCGCACCATAGTTGTTGCGAGTTGCAAGGCGGTCTGCAGTAAAGAAGACACCAGCTGAACGGATAAGCTGAGAAACAACGACACGTTCAGTACCGTTGATAATAAATGTTCCACGTTCAGTCATCCATGGGTAGTCACCCAAGTAGATTTCTTGTTCTTTTACTTCACCGGTGACTTTGTTTGTGAGTTCAACAACTGCTTTAAGTGGTGCATCAAAGGTAAGGTTGTTTTCTTTAGCATGAAGCTCTGAGTGCTTTGGTTCCTCAAAAGCGTACTTGCCGAATCGCAAAGCCAATTTTTGACCTGTGTAGTCATCGATTGGGTTAAGTTCTGCAAAAATCTCACCAAGTCCGGTCTCGACAAATTCTTGCCATGAAGATCGCTGGTGATCAATTAGGTTTGGTAATGCTAACGCAGTGTCATCTTTGGTAAAGAAAACACGCTTCGCGTCGTTCGCACGTTTGGTCGTTGCCATAGGCGTATGTGATCCTCGCAGTTAAATTATTTTAGACCCGTTCACCATCATTCCTGTCAGAAAATGGAAAAACGAGAAGGGTTCTTTGGCGCCGAAGATTCCCTTAACCTCTGGTTGTATTCTCGTCTAAGGGGGACTGCCACATCCCAAAGTTTAGACATAAGTAACCACGGCTACACTACTTCTTGGTACCTATTATGTCGTTGAATGATGCTGAAGTCAATACGTTTTGACAACGAAATTAAGCTTTTGTAATGACTTCATCGATGAGACCATAGGTCTTGGCTTCCGAAGCGCTCATCCAATAATCACGTTCGACGTCTTTTTCGATCTTGGTCAGTTTCTGACCCGTGTTTTTCGCTAAGATCTCATTTAACATCTTCTTGAGGAAAACGCCTTCCTTCAACGTAATCTCTTGGTCAGTAATCTTTCCTTGAGTCCCACTTGATGGTTGGTGGATCATGATACGGCTACTAGGAAGTGCGAATCGCTTGCCCTTCGTACCGCTTGATAAGAGGAAAGCGCCCATACTTGCCTGCAGGCCAATACCGATAGTTTGAACATCTGGCTTGATATGTTGAATCGTGTCATAGATGGCAAGTCCGTCATAGACGCTTCCGCCAGGACTATTGATATAGAGTTTGATATCCTTCTTTGGATCTTCATATGCTAGGTGAAGCAGTTGTGCCACAACGACGTTGGCGGTGTGTTCGTTGACGTCTTCGCCTAGGAAGATAATGCGTTCCTTAAGAAGACGAGAGTAGATATCAAAAGCCCTCTCCCCGTCATAAGATTTTTCGATCACTGTTGGTACAAGATAATTCGATGGTTTCATATACCTATTGTATATAAAATTAGCACTCGTTGCAATAGAGTGCTAATTAAAATTATGTGTCCGGTGTTAGTGGCTAGAGACTGATGTGCCACCGTTTAAAGTGACGAGATGTTCAATCGTTTTTTCGGTTACAAAGTGGTTTCCGATATCGCGGCGAACTTCTTCAGTTTCAAATTGCTTCAATACTTCAGGGTTATTCAAATATTGTTGCTTGTGCACTTCAACATGCTCGTCAATTTCAGCGTCAGTTGCACTGACATTTTCGGTATTCGTAAGTTGCGCAAGCACAAGCCCAGCTTTTACACGTTTCAAAGCAGTTGGACGAACTTCTTTTTCACGCCATTCTTCAATATCCTTAAACTTGTTGTTCGTCAGATAAGAATCGATTGTCAGACCTTGATACAGAAGGTTTTGTTCAAAGTCACGCTCGATAGCGCGCATTTGATCATCAATCAGTACATCAGGCACAGGCACCTTACTCTTTTCAACGAGTTCAGTGATAAGCGCGTCTTTATACTTGTCGTTTGACTCACGGTCTTTTTGGGAGGTGAGTTCACGCTTAATGTCATCCTTCAGTTCAGCAACAGTCTTAAATGGACCAGCTTTTTCAGCGAAAGCATCGTTCACTTCAGGAAGTGTCGCTTCAAGAATCTTGTTAAGTGTTACCGTAAAAGTAACAGCCGTTCCAGCAAGATCTGTAGAGTGGTAGTCTTTAGGGAATTTGAGGTCGATATCAAATGTCTCTTCAAGTTTGTGTCCGACAATTCCCTCTTCAAATCCAGGAATAAATTGACCGGCGCCAAGTTTGAGCGTGTAGTCAGTTGCCGTTCCCCCGTCAAATGCAACGCCGTCGTTCTTACCAACAAAATCAATAACGACTTCGTCGCCATCTTTGGCTGCACGTTTGACTTCTTTTTTCTCGGCAAGTCCAGCACGCATCCGTTCGATTGTTTCATCGATTTCTTTGGCAGTGACCGTTACTTTTTCTTTCTTTGTTGAAAGCTTTTTGTAGTCACCAAGTTCGACCTTAGGAAGCACTTCGACGTCAGCAGTGAATTCAAGAATTTCACCAGGAACGAATTTCTTTACTTCAACTTCAGGACGATCGAGTGGCTGTAACTTTTCGGAAGCAAATGCCTCAGCAACCGCACGGTTCAATGCAGCATCAAGTGATTGCTCTTGCAAAGCGTTCGGATCAACGTGTTTTGCAACGATACTCGCAGGCACTTTGCCCGCACGGAAGCCGGGAACTTTAGTTGTTTTACTTAGTTTCGCCAGTGCAACTTGCTCTGCTTCACCAAGTTCAAGTGCACCAACGGTAATCGTTAGTGACACTTTCGTGTCAGATAGGTATTTAAGTGTAGTCTCCATTCATATAATTATAACAGAGGTGAGATGACTACGCAAATAGTTGAGCGATGTCGTCAACAGAGAGTTTCTGCTCTTGTTCCGTTGAAAGATTCTTCAGCGAGAATGTGTCGGTATCGTTTACACCAACAAAAAGGACGTAGTCGATATTCTTTTTTGTTGCCGTTTTAATCTTCTTATCAATCTTACGATTCGTAATGTCGACTTCTGTATTAACGCCCGCTGCACGAAGTTTCGTCGCAACGTCGTTTGCTTTATCAAGTGCATCATCAATAACGACGACGTAGACTTTTGTCAGTGATTTTTGTGCAGGAATAAGTCCACGAACTGATAAGAAGTTCTCAATCATCGTGTTACCCGGCGCGACACCAACCGCAGAAATAGGTTCAGCGCCAAACAGTCCCACAAGTCCGTCGTAGCGTCCGCCGCCGAACAATGAGCGATTATTATCTGGGTGTGTGTCGAATACTTCAAAAACAGTACCTGTGTAGTAATCAAGGCCACGCATTAAGCTAGCGTCAAAGACCGCCGCGGTGACGCCAGCTTTCTTCAAGCCTTCAAATACCGTCCGAAGCTCTTCAAGTGCAGCACTTTCCTTCAACTCTTCAGGAAGTTCATCAAGCGTCGTCGCCTTTACGAGCTGTTCGATCTTTTCAAATCGTTCATCAGGAAGCTGTGCATTTTCATCGAAGCCATAGATAAGTCCAGCCTGTTCCTTAAAATCTTGCTCTGTAATCTTATTACGACGATCAAACAGCTTTGTCATTTGTTGCGCCTGCACTTCGTCCAGTCCAAGATACTGAGACATCATAAAGCTAATGAACCTACGATTATTCACTCGAATAATGTAGTCGCCGGCTTTTGCGCCAAATTCCTTCAAGATCGTATCCGAAATCGTAATGATTTCGATATCAGCCGTGACTTCGTCAACACCAAAGACATCAACGTTCAGTTGCCAAAACTCACGTTCACGACCGCGTTGAGGGCGCTCGTAGCGCATGAAGTTCGCAATTGAGTAAAGACGTGCAGGATACGCTAATTCTTGACGCCTGGCAGCCACCATACGGCTAATCGTTGGTGTCATTTCTGGGCGAATCGCTACATTACGTCCGCCACGATCGGTAAAGACGTAGGTCTGGTCATTAACAAGTTCCTGTCCACTCTTGGCTGCGTAAATATCGATTGGTTCAAGAATCGGTGCACCATATTCTTCGTAGCCAAACCGTTCAACAACCGTTCGCCATGTGCTAAAAATGTAATTTTGGGTACGTTTATCTTCGGGATAGTAATCCCGAGTGCCTTTATAGGGTTGTGCAGAGAGTGTCATACGTTTATTCCTTTCTTAAATTGTATCATTGACGCACAAAAAACGCCGAAGCAATGTTCGGCGTTCCTAAATTCTGAAAAAGAGAAAACTAACCGACTCGCTCCGGCGACATATGTAGATGCTGAGTTCGGTAAGTAACCATAGAGTAATTATACAACATTATCCGACATTATCCAACGTTTTTCATGGATGAGTCTGGGGTTGTAGGTGCCGGTGAAATATCAATCACAGTCGCATTCTTTCCTTCTACAGGCCCATACGTCCGGTCTAGGTAACTATCAATATCTTCAAGTTTCGGATATGGCCTATCGGATATAATTCGAGGATAGATGTCTTTATATCGTGGGGATTGCTCAATATTTACCACTTTATTAACAACTGCAATTTTATTTGGGACCACGATTAATTGGGAAACATATGTCCCTGCTTTTAACACTCGGTTGAGACGCTGAAGTGCTTCGCCTCCATCATTCTGTACCATTGCATCAACTCTATAAGAAACAGGAAGTACGCCTCCTTGAATCATTTCGGCCATTTTTTGATTTTCATGCTTTACTCTGGCGGTTACTTCATCGTCCATTGGTAAAAGATAATTAAGCGCCCCGTATAGGGGTGGCCTCAAAAGCTGACTCGCCTCCTCTGGATTAAGAACCACTTCCATGTCGACATAATGACTTGGGCCGCCATTAGTAGCTGGACGTATCACTGCTTCAGGGCCGAGCTTAAACTTTCGAAGTCCCCTTCGTGAAACATCCTGAGCAATTATTTTATAGCGACTGAAGATTGATGCATTTAAACTATATCCCTCGGCATCAGTATGATATACCGCATCACCAATATCGAGAACGAGATGTTCTTTTGAAAACAGGAAAGCATTTCGACTTTCAAAATCCTCTCGAAAGACACGTTTCGTTCCTTGTGCATTCAAAAGCATGAGAGAATCTTTTAAGGGCGGCTCGTGCGCATTAAACCGCAGTTCTTCGAGCGGCTTCCCATCATTTAAATGTGGGTGCGCTTGTTCCATGCATACAGTATGACACGCTAGATCTAGCGGGTCAACGAATGTTGTTGCAACCAGGTATACATCGTAATACCGGCGGCAACACCGACGTTCACAGACCTTGTTGAGCCAAATTGCTCAATCATGACGACTTCTTTGGCCTTTGAGAGCATTTCCTTGCTCAAACCAGGTCCTTCAGCACCAAAAACAAGCACCGCATTCAGAGGAAGCTTTGTTTCAGAGAGGTTCTTCGCACCCTTCACAATATCCATCGCGACCACTTCACGTTTTGCTTTTGCCATATCGGCCATAAACGAATTCACGTCATCGTGATACTGAATGTTCATGTAAAGATCAGTCACCATCGCACCACGCTTATTCCACTGCTTACGCCCGATAATATGGACCTTCTTAATGTTGAACGCATTAGCAGCACGGACAATCGTCCCCATGTTGTAATCACGTTGCAGGTTTTCAATTGCAATCTCAAGATCAATTCGATGCTCGTCAAGATCAGCTTTAATCGCTGGAACAGTCCAGTAGTGATATTTATCAATAACGTTTCGCTTGTCACCTTCTTTGAGGAGCATGCGATCGTACTTCGGGTCAGTCGGCCAGGGTTCAGGGTGTGGACCAACACCAATAATTTCTTCTTGCATCTAGCTAGTGTGACGTGAGGTGCCCATTATGTCAAAGTAATTTTACGGATAAGATCGATGAAAGACTCGCTATCTTTTTCTAAGATGCCGATTGGATCGAAAAGGATATCAAAATGATCCTTCACTGTCTCGTCTTCTTGCCTGCCAGCACGTCGTGGATCATCTTTAATTCGATTCATTGCAACATCTTTCGGAGTGTTGATCCATATACTCACAGGTGTTACGCCATATACGCCAGTCATCTCTTGGATATCACCAAGATCTGGAGTAACGGAAACAATGATATTTACACCATTACCTAAATCTTCAATGTATTTATTCGCATCGGAAGCATATTTATACTCACCAAAGATCGTTTCGTCCCACTTCAGCGATGCGCTCTTCATCCAGATATACTCGTCATCAGTGACAAATACATATTCATAAGAGTCTTGTTCGCCATCTCGTTGCGGACGCGTCGTGTAGGTCAAAAGTACTTCCAGATTTTCGACGGCTCCAAGCACCTTTTGCACCAGTGTTGTCTTGCCCGAACCTGTTAACCCTGAAACGAAGATGAGTTTTCCTGACATACGATTAGCCCCTGTACTCATCTGGGAAATCTAGAACGAAATCACTCGTGTCGACGCGTTCCCAGTTCGGAAGTGCTTCATCAAATAGGAAATTATATACCTCCTTAGTGTTATCAAATAGCAACGAGTTATCGAGCGCATTCAGTTCTGCCTGCGTCAGCCACCGTAGATCAAGTGATTCATCATCACCAATAGATAACTCCGGGTTAGAGTCAGCAATAAACCCATATTCAATATCGGTGTGAAAATGATTACCAGGAATATCGTGAGTATTCATCGAAATAGGGTACGGGTGCTGCACCGTCCTCGTCATATGCTTTAGACGTGACTTTGGTTGTATCACCTTCAGTTGTTCAAGCTCGTAACCTGATTCTTCTTCAAGTTCATGGCCAACTGCCTGCCAAGGTGTTTCAAGTAGCTCAACATGGCCGCCAACGGGTAGCAGTCTCCCGAGCTTCTTATGCATATGAACTAAAGCTTTTGGTTCTGGAGTATCAATACGGACAATATAAGCAGTTACCGTCATATCATGTTGGTTCTCTTCAGAATGAATGTGTGGCATATATAAGTAGTATACTGTGCTTTCTTCTACGTTAATACTTTGCTGGTGTATTCGTATACGTCAGTTGACTGTAGATATTGATAACTTCTTCTGCGCTAATAGGAAGCATCGACTTTTTTGATCCAACGCTGTTACTCGAATCTCCAAGATACACGAGGTATCCGTCAACGACTGCAACTGCACGATTCGCCGTCTTTATCTGATCATCTACCGCAGTATATATGGCGATACCGGACTTGGTTTGTCCAAGAAGGATACACGAGTATTCATGGTCTTGGATGGCGATATCACACTTGTTCGTCACGCTGTAGTCACCTGGAACATGTGCTGTTCTCAGATCTATGACGGCCATGTTATCTACTGCCCTTGCATAGCTATCAGAACTCACAAATGAAGTGTCTCGATAGATACTATCGGACGTCGTACTGGGTATCGTCCAGTCCTCGAATCCTGTCGGAACGTAGTTCGAGACATACATCGGCACTGAAGTGTACGCGGATACATTCGGATTATAGATTGAGGGCATATTTTTTGGCGTTTTATCACTGACAATACCAAACGCGACAGATGGCGTGTCCATTGTAATCGAAACCTTTATAAGTCCAGGGTCGTAAGAATAGACATCAAGTCGAAGTGTGTATCCGTCATGCTGGTAGTAGTGAGCATTTTGATTCAGTGTCACATCTGTTTGAGCGGTCGTTCCCGTAGATAGCGGCTGACTCTTCCAGTCGATTGTGGAGAGAGAATCCGTCACAGCTTGCTCAAGTTCAGGCCTAGAACCGTACGTCTTCGATGTCGTTGCTTTAATTGTCACCTGTTGGTCTTTGGATGTTGGTGCATCGCCACCAAGGCAACTATATCCATAGCTTTGAATATCAAATGTATCCGCTAGAGCATGCTTCACATTTTGACCCTGACTGTACGTTCCAGAACATAGTCGCACAGAGGGTGCAAGCAGAACTGCAAAGATCAGCACAATCGTCGGTATGACGACGAAGATTCCGACACCAATGCTAATTAATGTGACGATGAGGGCCTTATGAGATTTTCTTGGAAGAGGTGTCGCAGATGATGTTTGAGTAGGCATAAGCTCAGTATAGCTTACTCAAAAAAAGATCCCAACTATGCGAGATCTTTTTACCCATGAGGGATGACGTATTGCTTGGTGCGCGCGAGAGGACTTGAACCTCCACGTCATTGCTGACACTAGCACCTGAAGCTAGCGCGTCTACCAATTCCGCCACGCGCGCATATATGCGTTTGCGCACAGCGCGTCTACGAATAATCATAAACCGCCACGCGCGCATACGCATGACAAATTATATCAGACTAGGCGACGAAATCAGATGCGTCGTATGAAGTTCGCAGTGCCGCGACAAGCCCACGGATATCATTTTTCTGCTTCACGTCTGGGTTAAGTGTCGAGAATGGATCAAAAATAGCACGTAGTTGCTCATATAGGGCGACCTCGGCTTCATCAAGCGTTGCCCAGGCAGCATTGGCCTTCAATCGTCCCTCCGCGCCGTCACTGACAAATGCTCCACCACTCTTTTGGACGAGGTCGGCATAATCAGTGAGGAGACGGAAGAGTTTCTGCTTGTCGCCAATCACGTCTAGCTTCAATATAGGGAACACGTCGAACGTTCTGGTCAATACGTTCGTCATTAATGGCAACTGTGTGTGGTGTTTTGTCGCAAGCTCATGCAGAGCTTCTGTAAACTCTTCGCGACGATCGGATGGGACATACGCACCGTCTAGGATCGGCAAAGCGATCTCATCATCATTACCTGCACGACGAAGTGAATCAGCCACAGAAAGAACTGTATCAAATTCATCCAACTGGTGGTCAGTAGAATCCACCATTCCAACATTCAGCTTTGTCATGAGTTTCTTCATTTTCTTGAGCTTTCCAAGTCGAGCGTGATTATTAAAATCATTAAACTCAACGAAAATAACCGTTCCAACTGATTCGACAGGGCCGAGCAAGCTTGCCTGTGCACCAAGTTTCTCCGCACGACGGAAAAGATCACCGTCAATCGTCTTCAATACCGCAGGATCAAGTCCTAGCAGACGATCGGTGATATCCCGAGCAAGTGCGGGATCATTTGCCACCGCGATAGCGACAGAGCGTGCTTCGCTGTAGAATTCAGCCTTCAGAACAACTTCTGAAATAATACCGAGCGTCCCTTGGCTTCCTACGAAGAGTGGCGTCAAGTCAAATGAACCATCCTTCGCCTTAATAGTAGAAACTGCCTTGTATCCGACATTGTCAGGTGTTGAATCGGCAGCTAGCTGCTTGATGGTCTCTTCGTTGTCTTCGATAAGTCCTTCAAGTTTTCGGTAGATCTCGCCTTCGAATGTTTGGAGTCCAAGTTTCTTGCTCAGATCATGTTTGCTGAGCTTGCCTGTTTCAATAAGATCACCGTTTGCAAGCACGACTTCAAGCTTTTCGATCGCATTACTGACCTCACCGCTATCACCGAGACTATTCGTTGCAATCGCACCACCGACGGTACCATAACGACCGTTTTTTGGAGCGTTAAGGATACTGAGACCCTGCCATTTCAATGCATTACTAAGTGTATCGAAGGTAACGCCAGGTTGGACGTGGACAAGGCGGTTCTTTGGAGCAATTGTAATGATGTTATTCATGTGTGTTGCGGTGCTTAAGATCATCCCTTTACCAATCGCGCCGCCCGTCGGGTCACTACCTGCGCCACGAACAGTGACACCCATTGGGTGACCTTTTTCGGCAAGTTGCCACGTAAAACGAGCAACTTTACGGATGTCATTGGTAATCCGAGGGAAAACGATGATTTCCGGAGTAATAGACAGAACACTTCCGTCACGGCTATATCGTCGACGCATAGCTTTTGAGCTGGTAACTTCGCCCAGTAAATGCTCATTCAAATACACTGCAATCTTATTCATTTCCCCGTCCGTCCTCTATAACATTCGTATGCTTTGCCTCTATGATAGCACAAGCATTACTGGGTACATATAAGACTCGTGACATTCGTCTCTATCTCTGTTATAATCCTACGTATTGTGCGCGCGTGGTGGAATTGGTAGACACGCTAGCCTTAGGAGCTAGTGCTTTCGGGCGTGAAGGTTCAAGTCCTTTCGCGCGCACCAAATGAAAAAGTAGGTCGGCTGGCCTACTTTTTCATTTGGTTTATGTTGTGCGCAAAAATAGAAAAAGACGCCTAAGCGTCTTCTTCTTTTCGGTAAAACGCGAGGGCCGCATTTCCGTAACTACGATTGTCCACCACAACAACTCCCGTTTCGGTCGGCATCTCACCCCTACCTGGATATGATAATACCATAAGCCCATTTGGTTTTAATAGAGCAAACAAATCGGAAACTGTGGATAACTGTGGGTCATGGAATGGAGGGTCGGCGAATATAAGGTCATAGTGTTCATTCGTCTTGTTCAACCAACTGGAGACGTTGGCTTTTATATGCGTTGACTGACCCGAAACATTCAACACAGCAATGTTATTATCAATGATTTTTTGAGCAATTCGGTCTTTTTCGACAAATGTCACATGATGCGCACCGCGACTGAGCGATTCAAGGCCAAGTGCCCCACTGCCCGCAAAAGCGTCTAACACCTCTGCGCCTTTAATCTCAGTTGCGATCTTGTTAAATAGAGCGTTTCGAATGCGCTCACTCATCGGGTGTGTTCGAGTCGTACCGGAACCTTCAATAATCCGACCGCCAAATCGACCTGCAATGATACGGACGTTCACTTGCTGTGCCTGTTCATATACAAAGAAGTATACCAGCCAAGTATCACCGCACGAACAATAAGTGGCACTAGTTCAAGCCGAACAACCTCACCAAGTTGCCTACTCCAACCTTTTTCAGTGTATGCCTCATAAGTACCAAGACCAATCACTTGCTTCATAAGTGTTTCGAATGTTTTTGGATAGCCATCTTGAATAAGGTTTTCAAGCTCTTCTTTGCTAATCACTACCTTGCCAACACCCTTGCCGACAATTGCAGTAGCGACACCGAACTCATACATGAAGTGGTTCATAAAAATACCGCGCTTGCCCCAGTACTGCCAGTTCTTGGATAAGGTATCTCGTCTATTATTGCCTTTAATAATGTTCTTTTCCTTAACGCTACTGCGTTCGTGGTGCGGCATCCCGAATAACTCTTCGATTTTGTCTGCTAGAGGAAAGTGATGCGCCGGAGTCAATCCATCGACAATAGCATGCGCCATCCAGGCCGCTTCAAACGCAGCTCGCTCGACGTTGTCCTTTTTAAGTGCTTCGGCCAAATTAAACTGATGATCGGTAATCATCGTCATCACTGTCGTGTCTTCAGGCTTATCGGGATCAATGAAGTGCCATGGCTCATCAATAGAAGGGCTCTTCCGCTTTATGCCGTCTGGACCGTTGTCGCCTTCAAAATGGAGAATCTGAGGAGTATTAGGAAAGGTCTCCCCTGCTTCGAGGAACTTTTTTAGGTTTAAACGGGCAAGCTTATCAATGCGTTGATGAACGCCGATGAGTTGACCAGATTTTTTACCGTAGGTTGTTCCTGCGTACATAATATAGTTTCGGTTTTAATTTAATGTGGTCAGGCGCTGATAATGCTCAACATCTCTGTGTAACTGCTTATATTGTAGCAAATCGTCTCCAGATGATACAAAAGCCTTCGCCGCCTTTTGTGCACGAGCAATGAGTTTTGTATCAGCAAGGCTGGCTACCTGTAGATTTAGTTCACCATGCTGGGCTCGTCCGTAAATTTCACCAGGGCCACGAAGACGAAGGTCTACTTCCGCTAAATAAAAGCCGTCGTTACTTTTTTCGACTTCTTTGAGGCGTTGACTTGGTGCTTTTGAAGAACTGACCATCAGGTAACAATAGCTTTGAAACGAACTTCGCCCCACACGACCACGCAGTTGGTGTAACTGTGCTAATCCGAAGCGATCCGCATCCTCGATGAGGATCACCGTTGCATTTGGAACATCGACGCCTACTTCGACAACCGTTGTGCTGACAAGGATATCTAATTCGCCGGCGGCGAACTGTCCCATAACTGCCTCTTTTTCGGCCGATTTTAGCTTTCCATGAAGCAGGCCGATACGTCGGTGCTTAAACTCTTTTTGGTTGAGGCGTTTGAATTCGGCCTCGACACTTTTCAGCTCATTATCTGGATTATTATCAATCAAGCTACAAATAACATAGGCTTGTCGTCCCTGCGATAGCTGTTCATCAATAAGCCCGTACAATTGTGGACGACTATTTGGCGACCATATTTTCGTGGCAATTGGTTTACGATTCTTTGGTAGTTCATTCAAAACAGACACGTCTAGTTCACCATAGACAGTCAACGCCAGGCTTCGAGGAATTGGCGTAGCCGTCATCGCAAGAAGGTGCGGCATGTGTTCAGACTTACTCAGTAAGGCTTGTCGTTGATTCACTCCGAAACGATGTTGCTCATCAATCACAACAAAGCCGAGTCGGTGAAAATGAACAGTCGATTGAATCAAAGCATGCGTTCCAACCACAACATCAACATCGCCATTCGCGATGGCTGTATATAATGTCTCGCGTGCTTTACCTTTGACACTACCCGTCAGTAAGCCGACCTTCACTCCAAACGGAGAAAGTAACTTATTGAGTGTCTCGGCATGCTGCGATGCCAAAATTTCGGTCGGCGTCATAATCGCCGTTTGAAAGCCTTCATGCGCGGCTTGTCTTGCAGCGAGTCCCGCCACGACCGTCTTTCCCGAGCCAACGTCACCTTGAAGTAATCGGCTCATCGGTATCTCTTTTTCAAAGTCCTGCAATATGTCCCAGGCAGCAATTCGTTGCGCACCTGTTAGTTCAAATGGAAGCTGTGCGACAAATGCTTTTACAATTGACTGCTCAAACGGAATCAACCACCCTTTCAGTTTTGCGTTTTCGATTCGATTCAATTGACTGGCGAGGAGTAATGCGAATAGCTCTTCGAATCCAATCCGCTCTTTTGCCTTCGTGATATCATCTATCGTTTCGGGAAAGTGCATTCCCAGTAGCGCTTCGCTATGGCTCGCTAATTTTTCAGACTTTACTAAAGAAAGTGGCAGTGTCTCGGGGAGCATCGTCATTAAAGGTCGAAGCTCGTTCAGGATTTTTCTGACCAGAGGAGTCTTTAATCCATGGATCGCTCGATAAGTAGGCAAGATGCGATCAGTCTGAACTGGCATCTCACTGACTTTTTCGGCACTTGGGTTCGTCAGCTGATATTTATTGTAGTTAAACTCAAACTCACCAGAGAAATAAAATTCTTCACCAGATTTTAGCTGCGTCTCGCGATATGGCTGATTAAACCAGACAGCTTGTAGCTTCCCTGTTTCATCAGCCAGCGTCGCAGTCGTAATACGAAGGCCTCGCCGAACGGGTCGTGTCGCAATCTTTTCACAACGAGCCTTGATCGTTTGCTTGCCGGGCTTCACATCTGCAATCGACGTCACATGAGAAAAATCCTCATAGGCCCGAGGCAAAAATGTTATCAAGTCATTAACTGTATGGATACCAGCAGCTTCAAATTGAGCGCCGGTCTTTTCCCCCACGCCTTTGACTTGATCAAGTGGCGCACTAACATTCATATACCTATAGTAGCTTAACGAACAAGTATGAAGCTATTCTTACCTTTTTTGATAAGCGCGGGTTCGTTAATAAGAAAGTCTTCATCGACCTTTTCACCGTTAACGGAAATTGCTCCCCCTTCGATAAGCCGGCGAGCATCACCGTTGCTTGACGCATTCTCAGTCCCCACAAGTAGTTCAATAATTCCCGTTCCAAGTTGCGCTGTTGGAATCTCACCAGCCAGTACATCGAGATCCTCTGATGAAAGTTCGTGGAAATCTGATCCGCCAAACAATGCATTTGTGACTCGTTCAACACTTGCGGTTCGCTCTTCACCGTGAACAATCGTGGTAACTTCGTGTGCAAGTTTCTTTTGTGCTTCACGTCCACTTGGATTATCGGCTACTAGACGTTCCATTTCGAGGATTTCATCACGAGGAAGCATCGTAAAGACTCGTGCATAATCAGCAGTTCCTTCGTCGTCAGAATTCAACCAGAATTGATAGAACTTAAAAACACTGGTCTTGTTTGCATCAAGCCAGATAGCGCCTTCCTCTGATTTACCGAACTTCATACCTGTTGCTTTGTTCATGACAAGTGGTGTCGAATAGACATTCGCCTCTTTTTGATCAAGCCGTCGAATCAAATCAACGCCTGCGATTGAGTTACCCCATTGATCGGCGCCACACACCTGAAGGCTGACGCCATACTCGCGACTAAGGTGAAGAAAGTCGTATCCTTGAATCAAAGAATAACTAAATTCGGCATAACTAATACCAGAACCATCTTCGCCAAGACGAGATTGAACGAACTCACGACCAAGCATTTGACTCAGAGGAACGTTCTTTCCAACTGTGCGAAGGAAATCAAGATAGTTAATACCTTTAAACCAATCGTAATTATCAACGATCTGAAAGTCTTTGCCTGCAAAAACGGTTTTGTATTGTTCAGCGATTGCTGCTTTATTTCGGGCAATTTGTTCAACTGTCAAAAGGTTACGTTCGTCCTTTTTGCCGTCTGGGTCACCGATCATGCCAGTTGCTCCACCAACGAGCAAGTATGCTTTGTGGCCAGCTTCAATGAAGTGTCGCACCATCATCGCAGCAGCAAAATTACCGATAGTCATACTATCAGCAGAAGGGTCAACGCCCCAATAAAAAGAGATAGGCCCATTAGTGTCATTAATGTCTAGGGCAGTAATGTCTGCATATGTCATCTGATTGACAAAGCCACGCCACTGCAGTTCTTCGGAAAGTCGCATCCTATCTTCTCCTTATCTGTTATATCTCTGGTAGTATAGCAAAAATTCTCGCTTTACGCACCGTTTTTAATGCTATAATGGTGGAGATATTGCTTATGGGAAATTAGGGAAAAGTGGCTAAAGCTAAAAAATCGTCATCGCGTAAATTAAGCGTCTATTCAAACCTTTCAAAGCGTCGAAAAGTAAAGAAAGATTCAGAAACACGTCGTCGTGCCGAATATCTGGCAACGCTTCCGAAGCATCCCGTAAAGCGCTTCTTCTATAAGTTGCACCCAAAACGATTCTGGGCCTACTGGTTCAGTAAACGTGGTGTCTTTATGGCACTCAAGATCTTTGGTGTCGCCGTTCTTCTTATCGCGCTCCTTGTTGGTGGCCTCTTTGCCTACTTCCGTAAAGACCTTGATCAGATTCGACCAGGTGAAATTGACCAACGCGTCCAATCAACCATTACTACCTATCTTGACCGCAATGGACAAGTGCTCTGGAAAGATACCGGTGGTGGCAACTACAAGCTTGTTGTGCCAAGTGCTGACCTGAGCGATAACCTCAAGAAAGCCACTGTGGCAATTGAAGACCGAAACTTCTTTCAACATAGCGGTATTAGCGTGACAGGAACGCTCCGCGCAGCCTTCAATAACTTTACCGGTGGTGACGTGCAAGGTGGTTCTACCCTGACGCAACAGCTTGTCAAACAAGTATTTTTTGCAGACCAAGCCTCAAACCGTGGACTCGGTGGTATTCCGCGTAAAATCAAAGAGTTAATTCTTTCAATCGAAATTGAGCGTATGTACGACAAGGATCAGATTCTTACGCTCTATCTCAATGAATCGCCGTACGGTGGTCCTCGAAACGGTGCAGAATCAGGAGCACAATCGTACTTTGGTGTTGCCGCAAAAGACCTGACGCTTGCGCAAGCATCGCTTCTGGCTGCTATCCCTCAAAACCCATCGACCTTTAACCCTTACAACGTCGCAGGTCATGAGGCGCTGATTAACCGTCAACATGAAGTACTCGATGCAATGCGCCAAGTTGGGTACATCACTCAAGCTCAAGAGGATGAGGCAAAAGCCGTTCCAATCCTCGATACCTTGAAACCAGAAGCGAACCGCTACGCAGGTATTCAAGCACCTCACTTTGTACAAATGGTGCGTTCTGAGCTTGAAAGCGAACTTGGTGTCGCGACCGTTGGTAAAGGTGGCTTGACAGTCAAGACGACCCTCGACCTTCGTATCCAAAACAAGTTACAGCAATCAATGACCGATATGTTCAATTCATATGTCCCTACATACGCCGGCTTCACTAACGGTGCAGCGACAGTCGAGGATTCACAAAGTGGTCAAATACTTGCACTGGTAGGAAGCCGTGACTTTAATTACCAAGGTTTTGGTCAAGATAACGCCGCAACTGCATATATTCAGCCAGGATCATCGATCAAGCCACTCGTTTACTCACAACTATTTGAGCAAAAACCAACTGGGCAACAAAATTACGGCAGTGGTTCAATCCTAAAAGACGAAAACATCGACGCAATCTACGGCGCTCCGTTACAAAACTCAGAGCTGAACTTCGCTGGTGATGTCACTATCCGTAGCAGTCTTGCAACCTCTCGAAACATTCCTGCCGTCAAAGCAATGGCGATCAACGAAAATTCAAGCAAAGGATCAACACTTAATACAATCCATGCGATGGGCGCAACCAGTTATTGTACGCAAGGTGCTGATCAAACTGCTGGCCTATCGCTCGCGATTGGTGGGTGTGGCCTTCGACAAGTAGACCTCGTCAACGGGTATGCATCACTTGCGCGTGGTGGAGTCTACAAACCGCAATCAAGCGTCCTTGAGGTAAAGAATAGCTCAGGTGAAGTACTTAAGAAATGGTCAGATGTTGCTGGTAAGCAAATCGTCAGTGCGCAATCTGCGTACATCCTTGATGACATTCTTAGCGACGTAAACGCCAGCCTACCACTTGGTAACTACGCAGCAAAGAACATTCCTGGTGTAAAGACAGCAACCAAGACAGGTACCTCAGACAAGGGCGGAAACGCAAAGGACCTTTGGATGATGAGTTACACCCCAGCGGTTACTATGGGCGTCTGGCTTGGTAACCCTGACACAACCATTCTAAAGAATGGTACGTCATCGCTCGGTAGTCCAATCGTTGCCTCGGTCATGGAATATGTCCACAAGGATATCTATGCACCTCAGGGTCTTTGGAAGTCTGGTGACTGGTTTACGCAACCGGCTGGTATCCAACGAATTGGTAAAGAGGTCTACCCTTCATGGTGGAACAAGACCCAAGGTCAAACCAACGCAACTTTGACATTCGATAAGCTCTCTAAGTACAAGGCAACCACCTGTACGCCTGACGCAGCCAAAGATACTGTCGCCGTGATCAAATCTACCGACCCAGTCACAAAGGTAGATATCTATACGAATGTCCCTAATGGCTACGATGCGACGAAGGATGATGATAAACACAGCTGTAGCGATGTGCCGCCAAGCGCAAGCGTTAGTGCCTCAGGTGGTAACGTCACCGTGACGGTTACCCCAGGAACATTCCCTATCACTGGCTCAAGTGTCACGATTACCTACAACGGCGCCACCCTACAGGCTACTCAAACCGGTAACACCTTCAAGGCACCGTACACAGGCGCAACACCTACAGCGGGTTCAGTCAGTGCAGTCGTCCTCGACTCTGGCTACTACAGCACGACAGCTACTAATAACTGAAGTGCTGGCACAAATAAAAAGAACCCTCACGGATAGGGTTCTTTTTTAATAAGCGAATCGTTTCTTATTCTTGCTTGTCGAGAAGATCGAACAAACTATCTTCAGGTGTCCGTCGGCGGTTAAACTGACGACCATTGTTCTTTGGTTTCGCTTGAGCAGGCTGTGGTTGCTGCGCAACCGGTGTCACCGAAGCGTTTGACGCCTTACGACGATCTTGCTGAGGACGCACAGGACGTGACGGCTGTGATTGCACTTCTGGTTCTACAGGAGCAACAGGGGCTTCCTGAGGCTGTTCTACGCTACGTAGTTGCTTGGTTCGCTCTGCACGAACTGTCTTCTGACGTGGCAGCTGGATTTTAGGGGCATGTTTTGATTGCGTGGTCTTTTTCGCTTGATCACGATCACCGCCACCGACAATGCGAGCAAACATCATCTTACCGGCTGCAGTTTGCAGACCACGAATAAATTCAATTTCAACAATTTTCCCAATACTACTACTGGCGTGTTCCACCACGACCATCGTTCCATCATCAAGGTGACCAACTGCTTGGTGTTGATCATTTCCCTTTTGTGTCAGTTCGAGTTTAATCTTTTCGCCTGGAAGGTACGCCATACGAAGGGTCTTCGCAAGTTCGTTCACGTTCAAAACAGGGATGTTTTCGACTTGCGCAACCTTATTCAAGTTGTAGTCGATAGTACAGATTGCACCGTTATATTCTTTAGCCAGTTTCAATAGCTGGTTGTCGACGCCCTCTTCGGCTTTTGTGCCGTCGTTAAAGATTTCAACTTTAACGTTGGCCATTACCTGAAGTTCTTTAACAATATCGAGTCCGTGACGAGCACGAGTACGTTTTTCCGTATCAGCATTGTCGGCAAGGAACTGTAGTTCACCGACAACGGTACGAGGAATGAAGAGCGTACTCGTGATAAAGCCCGATTCGGCGATCGAGATAATACGTCCATCGATGAGGACCGACGTATCAACAAAGATCGGCATGTGTTGTTTCTTTGAATGTTTAAATTTAATAGTTTGAGCTGCTACTAAGTAAGTAGACTCGGCTGCGATCACAAGGAGTACGCAGATAATGAGAATTTCCATAATTTCTTTAGCCTTATTTTTGTAAGTAGTCGATCAGCGCACTGCGAAGATCGGCGACAGGTTTAATAAATGTATTTTTAGAATAATTTTTTGGTGCTATGGCCTTTTTAAAGCCAAGCTTTTTTGCTTCTGCGACACGTTTGTCGACGCCAGGTACAGATCGGATCTCGCCACCGAGTCCTACTTCACCAAAGACAACCGTTTCGTCGTCCATGCGTCGTCCCGCAGCGGCACTGGCAATCGCCATACAGATCGCAAGGTCTGCTGCTTGATCGTTTAGTTTGAGGCCTCCGACGACGTTGATGTAGATGTCTTTGTCAGATAAATTCAATTTTGTGCGTCGTTCCATAACGGCGATCAGCACATTGAGTCGATTGAGGTCAAACCCGCTCGCAGTACGCTTAGGATACCCGAAACTGGTCGGATTGACAAGGGCCTGAATCTCTACCAACAGTGGTCGAGTGCCTTCCAGCGTCGCAAGAACGACTGATCCATCAGCTGGATTGCGTTCAGCGAGCAGTGCTGCGGAGGGATTTTCAACGGGACGGAGTCCCTCTTCGAACATCTCGAAAATAGCTGCTTCATTGGTCGATCCAAAGCGGTTCTTGGCTGCACGAACAATCTTGAAGCCTCCATAACGATCACCTTCAAACTGCAACACCACGTCAACAAGGTGTTCAAGCACCTTTGGCCCAGCGATACTTCCCTCTTTCGTGACATGCCCAACCAAGATGACAGCTGTTCCTGTTTCTTTGGCTGCTCGAATCAGTACGTTACTACTGTTGGTAATTTGACTCACCGTTCCCGGTGCACTCGTAATGTCATCAAGAGCGAGTGTTTGGATTGAGTCAACAATCACCAAGTCGTATTTCCCACCACGAATCGTGGCGGCAATATCGTTCGCACTGGTACTGGCCGCAAAGTCCAAAAGTTCGGTCGACTCTGCGCCTAGTCGCCCGGCACGAAGCTTTACCTGACTGGCCGATTCCTCACCGCTGACATAAAGAACCGATGTTGTCTTCGCAATAAATGCCGTTACTTGCAACAGTAGTGTGCTTTTTCCAATACCGGGTTGGCCAGCCAAAAGAACAACCGCACCAGGCAAAATACCACCACCAAGGACATCATCTAAATCATGTGCGCCAGTCAGTATTCGCTTTGATGTATCATCAGTTATCATGTCTTTAATCGACTGAACTGCTAATGGACGCCCCGTTCCCGAAGCTTTTGCGACCGATGAAGAACCGCTACTTTGTGAAATTTGCTCAACGAGCGTGTTCCATTCGCCACAGTTATCACAGCGCCCAGCCCATTTGCTGTGCACCGCTCCACAATTTTGGCAGACGAACTGCGTTTTAGCTTTTGCCATTATACGTATTATAGCCTATCGGTATTTCTTAAATATTAAACGGAAGGTGCTGGCTGAAGATCTTTGATACTATCGATGCTCTTGTTGAGTGCTTCGATCTGCGATGAAACTGTTTGGTATTGGGCGTACTTCGCATTGTAAGTATCAATATCGGCAGAAATCGAGGCCCGTTCGGCATCAAGCGTATTTGTTCGCGCCAACAATGCAGTCCTTTCGCTATTAAATTGGCTCATCGACGAAAAGCTTCCGCTATTTGCCCTGGCATTAAATGACTCGATATCAGCCGATAGTTGCTTTGAATCGGTGGAGTACTGCGTTGTCCGTGACTCAATACTTGCACCAAGCGTCGTCAGGTCTGCGTACAAAGAGTCTGATTCTGATTTTAAGTTCTGGAATATAGAATTATATTTGCTATGAAGATCGACTACTTTTTGACGGTCATTAAAGTATTGTTTGTAATACGTTTCGAGTTCAGGACTAAGGTTTCCGATTTCCGTTCCAAGAATTGAGTGTAGTTCATTCACAAACTGCCCAGGTTCGGTACGTTGGTAATAACTCATGCGATCGGTCAGGTCTTTGTTGTCACCTAACTTAGCGTACTCAGCCTGAAGGAGCTTTCCGATTCGATCCTGATCACTAGGACTCGTTCGTTCCCAGACGGCGTGGAGCATTTCGTGCGCCGCCGTCACTTCTTCGATACCATCAAGTTGAGCATTCGTCACGTCGTAGACATAAATACGGCCGCCGGCGTAACACCCAAGAATTGGGTTGCCGACTTCCTGGCGTGGACAGTCTGCATTAAATTTGTCAGACCCGTCCACCTCAGGTCGTGTTGCGTAAAAGTTAAATTGACCTTTACTACTAAAATCGATGCGGCTTTCGACACTTAAAATTTTAGCGTCAGGCTTGTACGACCAGACCGTGATTTGGTCTTTGACGTACTGTTGATTCATCAGTAAGAATCCTGCTGCTGCAAGAATGACTATACTGATCCCACCCCCAATGAGGGTTCGTTTTAGGCTAGGCCTCTTGTCCGACATTGATTTGAATTTTTCCTCTTACGGCAGCTATCTTCAGTACTGTACCTTTTTCATACTCGCCTGACAAGATGCCGTCTGCGACGGGAAGCTCAAGCAGATCCTGCATTGCTCGACGAAGCGGCCGTGCGCCGTACTTTTCGTCATGTCCTTCAGCAATAACTTGACGTTTAGCGGATGAAGCAATCACCAGATGAATACCCTTTCGTACCAAACGATCCTGTAGCTCAGCGAGGAGCTTATCGAAAATCTTACCGACTTCTTTTTTGGTTAATGCGCGGAACGTCACGATTGCATCAAAACGGTTGATGAGCTCTGGACGCATAATGCGGTTCAACGCCTCTTCGGCAGCAACTGCATTTTCATCATGAACTTCATCAAGTCGCTTCTGGTCGTTTCGCGTCACAGCGCTAAAGCCAAGACTTGATTCTTTCATCATACGATCAGCGCCAAGGTTGCTCGTCAGAATAATAATCGTATTCGAGAAATCAACTCGGTGACCCTTCGCGTCAGTCAGTGACCCATCTTCAAGAATTTGAAGGAGTAAGTGGAAGACTTCAGGATTTGCCTTTTCGATCTCATCGAACAAGACAACGCTATATGGCTGACGGCGAACCTTATCGGTAAGTTGTCCACCATCTTCGTAGCCAACGTAGCCAGCTGGTGCACCAACAAGACGGCTTGCTGTGTGACGTTCGCTGAACTCGCTCATGTCGATCTTGATCAGGCTGTCTTCGCTTCCAAAGACTTCACGAGCAAGCACCCTTGCGAGTTCTGTTTTACCAACACCGGTTGGACCCATAAAGACGAATGATCCGATTGGACGTTTGCTACTGGCAACACCACTTCGGCTACGGCGAATGGCCCGTGATACCTTTTCAACAGCTTCACGTTGTCCGATGACATACTTTTCAATATGGCTTTCAAGGTTTCGGAGTAGTTTTGCTTCAGATTTCTGAACGCGACTGACAGGAATCCCCGTCATCAAGGAAATAGCGTAGGCGATGTCTTCATCACCAAGTACGACAGGCGTCTTTTTTTCATATTCAGCCCGAGTTTCTTCGAGCTTTGTGTTGAGTTGACTAATGCGCGTCTTGTAGAGTGCGGCACGTTCGTAATCTTCGCCGGTGACAGCTTCTTCCATCTTTTCGTTCAAGTTCTTGAGCTGTTTCATGTAGTCACGAAGTTTGCTTGGCTTGCGTCCAGATTTTACGCGAACGCGTGCAGCGGCTTCGTCAATAACATCAATTGCTTTGTCCGGCATGAACCGTTCGTTAATGTAGCGGTCGGCCATATAAACAGCGTCTTCGATGACTTCGTCGCTAATCGTGACACCATGATGCTTTTCATAGTAGGGCTTGAGACCTTTCAGGATAGCAATCGTATCTTTGAGTTTTGGCTCTGGGACAACAATCGTTTGGAGGCGGCGATCAAGTGCAGTGTCTTTTTCGATGTGTTTTCGGTATTCATCAAGCGTGGTTGCACCGATCAAACGGATCTCACCACGAGCAAGCGCAGGCTTGAGCATGTTAGCGGCGTCGAGTGCGCCTTCTGCGGCACCAGCGCCAACAAGCAGGTGGAGTTCGTCAATAAAGACGATCACATTCTTTTGCTCCTGTAGTTCAGCAACGACTTTCTTAAGACGCTCTTCGAACTCACCACGATACTTTGTACCAGCGATCATGCCTGCAAGATCAAGTTGGACGATGCGTTTGTCGAGCAAGTGTTCTGGTACATCTTCACTCGCGATGCGCTGAGCAAGGCCTTCAACAATCGCTGTCTTACCAACGCCAGGTTCACCAATAAGGACCGGGTTATTCTTTGTACGACGACTCAGAATCGTCACAAGACGCTCTTCTTGCTCGCCACGTCCAATCACAGGATCAAGACGACCTTCTTTAGCACGAGCCGTTAAATCAGTTCCGAATGTCCCAAGCGCGCCTTTTCGTTGTGGTGCTTTTTTGGTTTCGGTAATTGTCTCGTCATCACTCGAAATATACGCGTCGCCTTGGCGGTCTAGGTACTCTTCAAGTTCTGAAACGATATCCGTAATATTCACATTCATGTCACGAAGAAGGACTGTTGCGCGGGCGTTCTTTTGCGTCAGAATACTGTAAAGAATGTGTTCTGTGCCAAGGTAGTCTTGGTGAAATTCCTGTGCAATGTCCCAACTCATTTTCAGAGTTAGTTTTGCGGTTTCACTCAAGCTTTTCGTGCTGAGTCCGCCAACAACGGCAGAGACAGGCACCATGTTTAGTGCAGTCTGTGCGCGATCAAGTGTCACGCCAGCGTCTGCTAAGATTTTTGCACCCACCGATGCGCCTTGCGCCATCACTCCGAGTAGGAGGTGTTCTGTGCCAATGTAAGGACTGCCGTAACCCTGAGCAATCAGAGTGGCGTGATGAAGGCTAGTCCGTGCGTTGTCGGTGAGATGCGTGATAAATTCTGCAAAATCATCAGCCATAATCTTATTATCTATCCTCCTATATAGGATACGCAAGCTTATTTTGTATTTAGCTTGTGATCATATATCTAGTATAGCAAAATTAGCACTCGTTGCAATAGAGTGCTAATTTATATTTTGCTTAAATTGTGATTATTCTGTAACTTCGCTCAATTGGACAAACCGAGGAAGCGAAGCTTCGATTTCTTCAAGATTAGAGATTCTACTCAGTGCACCTTTAGCCAAACTAATGTGGGCATTTGCTTTCCAGTCATGATCAATACCCAGTGCATCGCTAAGATATTCAGATACGAATTTCCGTTCAGCACCAAACGAATCGTAATCTGCATTAAGCCCAACCCAGGCACCGAATTGGTGTAACCCGTCAACTTCTGCTACGACAGGTCGCTGAGCAGAAGCAGGAAACCCTTGAAAAAGTCGCTCAGCAAGTATGCCAGGATTAACACTTGGAAGCTCCGAATTATTTATCGCGATGTATATCTCACCAGGAATAACAACCGATAATGAATAGCGTGCGAACTTAGCTTTCATCTCATGAGGTTTAAATAACCTAGCAGTCGTCTTTAACTCAGTATGTGATATTCCTTGCACACCTCGATTAATCCAGATGCGCTCATCTTCTACAACAAGTGGCTCTTTAGCGGCCATATCTCTCAGCGCTTTGCGATATTCAAATGTTGTCCCTTTTTGTGGGCTTCCATATAGTTCTCGATACCGCTTTGAATTTTGACGCATCAATATACCTAGTTGGTTGGTGGGGTTCAGGATTCGGCTGCGTCTTCGTTGTTTTCTTCAACGGCGTTTAGAAGGCTATCTTCGATATTCTTCTTTGGACCCTTTTCAGCAGCAGGTTTTACTGCTGGAGTTGCTTGTTCGATATCAAGTTCATACCCAGTAAGGTGACTTGCAAGACGAACGTTTTGTCCACCACGACCGATCGCAATTGATTGTTGGTCTTCGTTCACAAAGACAGTTGCACGCTTAGTCTCTTCGTTAATCACAACTTTGCTAACTTCGGCTGGGCTGAGCGCATTCTTGATGAACTGTTCGATGTTTGCGTCGTAAGTAACGATGTCGATTTTTTCTTGGTCACCGACTTCGTTCATGACAGCCTGTACACGTGTGCCGTGTCCACCGACGAATGTTCCGACTGGATCAACACCAGGAACAGTACTTGCAACGGCAAGCTTGGTACGACGTCCGGCTTCACGAGCGATTGCCTTGATTTCAACGGCACCAGTTTCAAGCTCAGGAACTTCCTGCTTAAAGAGGTATTCGATAAATTCAGTGTTACCACGGCTCAGAATAAGCTGTGGACCACGGTTGTCACGTTCAATGTCCTTAATAAAGACCTTGATACGTGCACCGACACTATAGTATTCGCCTTGAATCTGTTCGCTTTGTGGAATAATACCGTTTGCTTTACCGATTTCAATACGAATAACGCGCGGTTCAACACGTTGGACGGTTCCGTTCACAACAGTACCGATCTTGTCTTCGTATTCACCGAGGACAACTTCACGTTCTGCTTCACGAAGACGTTGAAGGACAACTTGCTTTGCAGTTTGGGCCGCAACACGTCCGAAACTACTGACTTCGTGCTCTTCTTCAATCATGTCGCCAAGTTCAGCATCTTTTTTAACTTTTTTTGCATCAGCAAGGCTGATTTCGTGTGCGTCACTTCCAACGAGTTCAACAACTTCACGAGCAACAAAGACTTTTGCTGTTCCTTTGTTGACGTCAAGAACACTGCGAACTTCTTGGTCGCGTTCACCGTTATCACGGCGCCATGCAGCTGCGATAGCCTGTTCGATAACAGACATAACGATGTCTTCTGGGAGGTTTTTCTCTTCAGCGATTGTTCGAACCGCAAGAGTTAATTGTTTTAGATTTAATTCATCCATAGTAATAAGTCCTTTCTTATGTACGCTTGTACTTTTTTATGAAAAAATCCGACCTGCCGGCCGGAATGTACTGTCGCTATTATAACGAATTTGTCATTCGGGCGCAAGTAGATGCTAGGCTGACGGGAGTGCCTGCCCCTGACAGGTCGACAATACATCGATGATTGCCTGCTTCTCGGACAGGGTTACCCACAGCAAATACTTCTGTTTCACCGCAATCTGCCTGGCAACGTACTGACAGCGAAAGCTCTTGTTTGACGGCAACCATGTTGCGGCATCGCCATCACTTTTTTGTTGATTTGCAGCACCTTGAACCGCAAGTAGCTCTAATGGATCATTCGCAAGCTGGACACGCGTGTCACGTGTCAGCCCAGCAGCACCTGTTTGCCAGGCATCCGATAAGGCCACAACGTGATCAATCTGGACATCACTACTTCCCTTTGTAAACGGGATGATCGTTGCGGTGTACGGATCATTGAGCGTCCCTGATACTACGATACATTTTTCATCAACAACTGGGTTCTGTAAATCTCGATGCAAAATGATGTTCCGCGTGTCACAACCACTCGTCGTCGACCAACCACTTCCGAACTGACTACGGGAATAATCGGTTTTAGGTGCACGACCTTTGACGGCTAACTTTTCGAGCGCATCGGATGCCGAACCAGTTGCTACCGTCGCGGGTGCGGGTGTTTGTAACTGGTTCGTCTGTTCAACGATAGGTGGTGCTGCAGCCAGAATAATCACCGCAAGCCCGATAAGACTCAGTACAACTGTCACTATCCTCCGCAGACGCATGTTCATATAACTAGTATGAATGAAGGGGCCGATAGTTCAATGGCGAGAGATATTAAGGGCAAAAAGTTTTAACATTTCGTTTGCTATACTAGAAGTATATGCAGACTGTAGCCCGACTCATCAACACATTCGTTCCAGATCATTATCAACTATCAGTATCACTTGACCGTATTGGCCGAACTTTTGCAGGAACTGTCACCGTTCAAGGTACATCCGTCATCGGTGCAACTACCATCGTGCTTCACTCAAAAGATCTTGTGATTCAATCAGTCACATTCGACGGCAAACAAGCCAACTTCAGCCTCGATGACCAAGAACTGACTATTACGCATCCCGACATTACCGACGGCGCACACGTTGTTGTTGTCGTCTTCTCGGGCGAAATCACTGACGGTATGCACGGCCTCTACCCCTGCTACTATGAACACGACGGTATTAAAAAGGAATTACTCGCAACACAGTTCGAGAGTCACCACGCCCGCGAAGCATTCCCTTGTATCGATGAACCTGAAGCAAAAGCGACCTTCAATGTCATCCTTACGACCGAACAGGACGTTGTTGTCCTCGGAAATATGCCCGTCAAAGACCAGCGAGTCGAGAATGACCTTCTAGTCACACAATTCGAAACCTCACCACGCATGAGCAGTTACTTGCTTGCATGGGTAGTTGGTGAACTACAGAAAAAATCTGCCAAGACTAAAAGTGGCGTTGAAGTTAATATCTACGCCACTCCTGCACAGGCATCGGAAAGTCTTGATTTCGCACTCGATATTGCAACTCGTGGCATTGAATTCTTTGATGAATACTTTGATGTTCCTTACCCACTTCCAAAATCTGACCATGTCGCCCTTCCCGACTTCTCTTCAGGTGCAATGGAAAACTGGGGTCTCATCACCTACCGTGAAATCGCACTACTTACCGATCCTAAAACTGGCTCACTACAAACGCGTCAACAAGCTGCCCTCACCATTACTCACGAATTAAGCCACCAATGGTTTGGCAACCTTGTGACCATGAAGTGGTGGAACGATCTTTGGCTGAACGAAAGTTTTGCGAACATGATGGAATACGTCTGTGTCGACGCACTTGAACCCGACTGGCACATTTGGCTGGACCAAGCGACCTATGAAGTCGTCCAAGCACTTCGTCGTGATAGCCTCGATGGCGTTCAAGCAATTCGTACCGAAGTGCATCACCCCGATGAAATCTCAACTATCTTCGACCCTTCAATCGTGTACGCAAAGGGCGGACGACTGCTCCGAATGCTACAAAGCTATATTGGCGATGAAGTGCTTCAATCCGGTTTGAAATCGTACTTCAAAAAGTATGCCTACCAAAACACTGAAGCCAACGACTTATGGGAATGTCTCTCAGAAGCGTCTGGACAAGATATTGGCCTCCTGATGAACACCTGGATTTCTCAGTCCGGCTATCCTGTTCTAAACGTTTCTCAGGACGGAGACCAAATCCATCTTTCGCAGGAACAATTCTTTGTTGGCCCTCACGAGCCGTCCGAGAAGCTATGGCCAATTCCTCTGGGCGCTTCAGAACAGAATATGCCTCGCCTTTTGACCGAAAAAGAGTTAACCGTGACGCGAAGTTCCGACCTTCCGCTGGTGATTAACCACGAAAGCACGGCACACTTCATTACTCACTACACACCGACGCTCCTTGCCGAACTGGTAAACGCGTTGTCGACACTTTCTGAAATTGACCGTCTCAAACTATTGAACGAGCAAGTTCTCTTGGCGCAAGCAAGTCTTATTTCCAGCGCCGAACTCGTCCCACTCCTCGGATATTACAAAGACGAGTCTGTTGAAGCCGTCTGGGATATCATGCTGGTTGCGCTCAACGAATTAAAGAAATTTGTCGAGAACGACGAGAAACTTGAAGATAAACTACGCGCCTTTGCGGGACGCCTTGCCGAAGACCAGTTCAACCGACTTGGTTGGGAGCCAAAAGCTGGCGAGAGTGAGTCCGATACTAAACTCCGAAGCATTGTCGTTGGCCTCATGATCTATAGCGAACGTGAAGATGTCCTTGCAAAAGCACACGCTATCTACGAGTCAACTCCTCTTGAAGAACTTGACCCTAACCTCCGCGTGAACATCATTGCAACCATCGTTCGTTACTCAAAAGACGAACGGATCATTAGCGCCCTGCTGGATGCTCATATGAAGGCAACTTCTAGTGAACTAAAAGAGGATATCGCCTCGGCAATTACTGCGACGCGTAGTACTGAAGTGATTGAACGATTGTTTGGTATTCTGAAAGACCCAGGTATTGTTCGTCCACAAGACTTCATGCGCTGGTACGTTTGGCTGCTTCGTAACCGTTACGCACGAACTGCTACTTGGAAATGGGGCCGTGATAACTGGCCATGGATGGAAGAGACCTTTGGTGGCGACAAGAGCTACGATTCATTCCCTCGCTACGTTGCGATCTGCCTGACAACTGCTGAACAACTCGAAGAATATAAAGCGTTCTTTAATCCTTTGAAAGATCAAGTTGCATTAAAACGTAATATTGAACTCGGAATTTTGGAACTAGGTAGCAAGATTGATCACATCGCACGCGACGAAGCGGCCGTCCAAAAAGCCCTACTCGATCTCTAAATAGGTTTCGACGATTGGCGGTACTCCCGACACGGACAAAGCGACCAAGCGCATCGCCACATTCTGTAACTTGTGGCTCGCCATATAGAACTCAGCAGCAAATATCATTTGTTGCTGTTTTTTATGAGTAATCGCTTCAAGGCCCGTCCCTCGCAGAGAACTCTTGCGATATTTCACCTCAGTAAAATAGAAGGTTGCATCTTTAACGGACACGACATCGATTTCGCAGAACTTTGTTTTCCAATTTCGCTCAAGTACCGTATGTCCGTGTGATTCAAGATACTGCGCCGCTTCAGATTCAGCCTCGTCACCAATCTGCTTGGTTGTTTTTGGAGTAAATTCAGTAGCGATTTCTGTCTTATATTTTGCCAGCGGGGCAAATGACAATCGGTGGAGTGGCGTGACACCTAGTTTCTCAATTGAGTTCCTATGCGCCAGTGTTCCATAGCCAACGTGACTTACGAACCCATATCCAGGATAGATGTCATCCTGCAAGGCCATGTAATTGTCTCTGGCAACCTTTGCGATGATAGACGCAGCCGAAACGCTCTGTATCAGTAAGTCCGCCTTAGCGAGCGTCGTGACGTATTTGCCTTTTGATGTCTCGCTTAAAAAGTTAATCGTTCCGTCGATAATAATTTCATGGTACGGCGCGCTGACTTGTTCAACGGCACGGATCGTCGCCAATCGCAGTGCTGGACCAAGCCCAATCTCGTCGATCTCTTTTGCTCCTACCCACCCAAGCCCGTAGCCACTCGCCCGTTCACGGATCAGAGTATCTAATGCGTCCCGTTTTTTCTTGGTGAGCTTCTTACTATCAGTTAGTCCCTCAATTTGAGCGTCACCGAGTACTACTGCGCCAACAACCAGTGGTCCTGCCCACGGCCCTCGTCCAACTTCATCGATTCCCAAAATCATTATTCTATTCTAGCATCTTGAATATTCATTCGAAATATTCTATAGTATGACAATCCTGTTCCCGACGTAAAGGAAGTACAATCAATGCAGCCGATTATCATCGACTTTGACGCACCAACGTTCTCAAAGATCATTACTGATCTTTTTGCCATCCTTGGCAACCACCGAGACATCAACCGGCTTGAGATCACCCTCCACACGCTGGCGTTCAAGAAGGTCACGCCTGACGAGGACCTCCTGCTCATCAGTGTCGCCGTTGACGAGCCGATCGAACAGCTCGAGCTGATCGCCTTCCTGGTAAGCCCAGGGATCGGCAACTTCGGCCGAGACAGCTGGCTTGCGAGTCAATTCGATCACTTCGGCAGTATGTTCTCGATCAACATCGACGGCGACAGCGTCACGATGGGAGAAATCCCTAAACGGCGTTAGCAGTACTTCTTCCCCGGAAGAACAGGAAAGGCCTCACCCAGCGTGAGGTCTTTCGACCTTCTTACACACCACACAAAAAACGCTCCAAGTTGGAGCGTTTTTTTAAGCGGATAGAAACTTAGGCAGTTTCTTCGTGTCGAGCTTCGACTTCAGCTTGCTTTGCAGCAAGTTCAGCGTCTTCGGCAGCTTTTTCGGCAGCCTTTGCTTCAGCAGCGACGTGCGCCTCTTCCTTAAGACGTGCGGCCTCTTCTTCAGCGTGGAGGTCACGAATATCGTTCACACCTTCGCGGTCAAAGTTAATACCCTTAAGACGTGCGCTCTTACCGCTTCGTTCACGGAGGTAAGAAAGGTAGTTACGACGTACTTTAGAACGACGAGTAACTTCAATCTTTTCAACAAGTGGACTGTGAAGAAGAAAGCTCTTCTCAACACCAACACCACTGGCAATTTTACGGACCGTAATACGAGCAGTGTGCGATGCTGCGCGGTCAACACGAATCACAACGCCTTCAAAAATCTGAATACGTTCTTTTGTGCCTTCTTTAATTTTTTGGTGAACACGAACAGTGTCACCAGACTTAACGTCTACAACGGCGGCTTTCTTCTGTGCTTCGTTTACCAACTTAATAAGTTCAAAACTCATCTAATGTCCTAATCAATTCTCACTTAATCTTTTATATCTGCAATCGAATATCTAATATACCATAGTAGATCTGTTTTTGAAAGGGTTAACGGGGATTAAATAACGCGGTTCACTTCGTCGAGTGTCGTATCACCACGAAGTGCCGCAAGAACACCATGTTCAAGCAGCGATACCATACCATCGGCGCGAGCTGCTTGCTCGATCATTTCCGTGTGTACTTCTGCAATGTCACCGCGTAGGAACTTCTGTATGGCTTCCGTCACAACCATTTGCTCCATAATCACAATACGGCCATTGTAGCCGAATGGTGAGTGCTCATTAGGCACAGGGCGCCATAACTTGAACGTATCAAGGTCTGGCTTCTGAACATGAGCGGGAAGATTTACGAGTGCAGCCTTTACCCAGTTGCGTGTTGCTTCGTCAGGTTCATACTCTTCCTTTGATGTATCGTCGAGTCGGCGCACTAATCGCTGTGCAATCACCAGGCGAATCGCCGTACTAAAGATTGGGTTCACGCCAATAAGGTCGATCATACGGCTAAACGCTGCCGCGGTTGAGTTTGCGTGAAAAGTCGAAAGAACTAAGTGCCCTGTAATCGATGCTTGGATCGCCGTTTTGGCGGTATCAGCATCACGAATCTCACCAACCATCACCACATCAGGGTCAAGACGAAGGACTGAACGAAGGTGGTCGGCAAAACTTTGTCCACCAGTTGTGTCGACAGGAATCTGCGAAATACCCGAGATACCATATTCAATCGGGTCCTCAAGTGTAATAATCTTTCGATCAGTCGTGTTGAGTGCGTTGATCATGCTATATAGCGTGGTCGATTTACCCGAACCCGTTGGACCGACCATGAGAACCATGCCGCGTGGGTGACTAATAATCTCGTCGATTTCTTTTCGTTCGTCTGGACCAATACCCAAGCGCTCTAAGTTGAGCATCGATTCGTCATAATTGAATAAACGAATCACGGCATCTTGCCCGTACATTGTCGGAATCACCTCAATACGCATATTCAAAAGGTGCGTGACACCATTGATAGAAATTTCCTTTTGCATATGTCCTGATTGAGGCTCATTCGAAGCTGTGGAGATATTCCCCCTTGATGCAAGCGCACCCAAAATAACTCGATAGCGATCACTATCAAGTTCCGCAACTGGGTGCAACGCGCCGTCCACACGCATACGAACACGAATACCGTTTCGTTGGTTTTCGATGTGGATATCACTTGCCCCAAGACGATCGGCTTGGGTAATAAGGTAGTCAAATACTTCGTCACTCCCTACAGAGTTCAACGTCTTGCTGACTTCACTCATCGTGTCGCTGTCGCCTTCTTTGGCAATCTTGATGTCATCATACACAGCAATAACCGGTGGATCGTAACGGTTCATCAAGACGTTGAATGCACCAAGACTAATCAGTGCGAAGCTTGCGTTCTGTGCCTGTGCGGCATATTTTGCCGTCAGTTCACGGATAAAAGACTGTGGCGTCTGTGTCGTGACACCAAACTCCCATGATGCTGAATCGCCACCGGATTTTAGAACGACAAGTCGGTTCTTGTGCATATCCTCGTTACTCAGCACACCCGGGATGAGATCAATCGTTTGATCAACACCGCGAAGATCCAAATACTGCATACCCAAAATAGAAGCACGACCTTGTGTCGACTGTTCATCTTGCTCGCGGGCACGCTCCTGAATTTTCTGTTCGTCCATTACCTATCATCCTACCAAAAAACGTAAGCATTTTATAGTAGTTAGTAGTGGTATAATGGCCAAAATGCAGCAAACTACCCCGAAGATCATCGTTATCGCCCACAATATTCGCTCAACTCACAACGTTGGGGCAATCTTTCGGACCGCCGAAGGCTTCGGCGTCGAAAAAATAATCCTCAGTGGCTACACACCATACCCCCTTCTTCCTACTGACAGTCGCCTGCCTCACATCTCAGAGAAACTAACCTCCCAAATCCATAAGACGGCTCTTGGTGCCGAGGAAATGGTTCCCTTTGAATATAGCGAACAAATCCCGCTAAACTCCTTAAAAGAAAGTGGGTACCGAATCGTTGCACTTGAACAAAACAGTCGGAGTATCAACCTCTCCGACTATGAGACCCCAGAAAAAATAGCACTCCTCATTGGTGAGGAGGTTCACGGCATTACTGATGACCTTATCGCACAGTGTGATGATATTATTGAAATTCCAATGGTCGGAAAGAAAGAATCTTTCAACGTCAGCGTCGCAACCGGAATTGCGCTCTACGAATTGTCGACGGCACGCTAATTACTTAAAGACAACAGCATCTTCGCCAAGTAGTTTCACTAATTCACCGACTAGACCGTTACTGCCATCAACTCTAAACGGCATCTTTATAGCTGATTTTTTATCAGCGCCAAGAACAAGGACAATATCGCTCACACCAGGGAAATCACTGCAAATCTGCTTTAACTTCACCAAGGCTGATTGGTCATCAGGATTCTTGACGTGGACATAGAGTTTCTTGACTGGCTCGGCGGCAACAACCGTATAGACAACCTTTGCTTTTGCCTTTGCTTCGGCTTCGTCACGATCTTTCGTCGCAGCTTTGTTACGTTTCGCCATGACACCTGCAGTATGTGCTTTTGGTTTCGCCATTTTATTGCCGTGTGATTCATAATTCCGAAGTTCGGCATCGTCAACGATCTGCACGTCATCGGCAATAATCTTAATGTCAGCACTGAGGTTTCCGTCACGGTCGCGAGCGTTCACTTTACCACTGACGCGAATCACTGAGTCTTGGAGCAATTGACCACCGACGACTTCATAAATACTTGGGAAAACGATAATTTCAATTTCCGACGTTTTGTCTTCGATCTTCACAAAAGCCATCTTCGAACCACTCTTGGTGACAATGCTCCGTACAGATGAGATCAAACCACCAACAGTTAAGGCTTTGCCGTCAATATCAGTCGAGAGTTCGCTCATCGGAACAGTCTGTTCGTTGAAATAGGCATCGTAGTTATCAAGCGGGTGTGCGCTAATGTAAAGCCCTAACAGTTCACGCTCCCAGGTTAGGCGTTCTTTATCGGTGTGCTTGACTGGCGCATCAATCATCGCCACAGAAGGTTGCGCAAGGACGGTTGAATCGGATAATCCACCAAAGAGATCAGTTTGGCCACTGAGCGCTTCTTTTTGCAATTTCGAAGCAAACGCTTGAATCGTTTCGAGGTTAAAAAGGAGATCCGAGCGGTCGGCCAAGGTATCAAAAGCACCCGTCTTAATTAAAGACTCCCAGGCTTTCTTATTAACTTTTGAGGTTGAGGCCCGCTTAGCAAAATCTTCAACAGATTTAAACTTTCCGTCCCCGCGAGCGCGTAGAATTTCTTCAACGACTGCCGTTCCGACGCCTTTAATTGCGGCCATGCCGAAACGAATCTCCTTTTTATCAGGGACGACGGCAAATTCAACGAATGACTCGTTGACGTCTGGCGAAAGTACCGTAATGCCCATGTGCTTACATTCGTTCATCTCAATCGCAAGGCGCTCAAGATCACCTTGGTCAGAAGTCATAAGTGCCGCCATAAAGGCTTCTGGGAAGTGTGCCTTCAAATAGGCCGTCCAGTATGCGATCAGTCCGTAACAGGCCGCGTGCGACTTGTTGAAACAATAGGCTGCAAAATCTTCAAGTTGCTTCCAGAACTTTTCCATTTCGTTTTTGTCAGCGCCAGAAATCTCAGCCGCACCGTCGATAAAGCGAGTCTTCATCTTGTTCATCATTTCGACATTCTTTTTACCGATTGCTTTACGGAGTGTATCGGCTTCACCACCGGTAAACCCAGAAAGGTCTTTAGAGAGTTGCATGACCTGCTCTTGATACACGAGGACTCCGTAGGTCGATTTCAAAGCATCTTCCATCTTCGGGTGGAAATAGGTAATTTCACGCTCACCGTGTTTTCGCTTAATAAAGTCATCGATAAACTGCATCGGGCCTGGTCGGTATAACGCCACCATCGCGATAATGTCATCAAAAACGGTTGGCTTTAGTTCACGAAGATAGCGTTTCATTCCAGCAGACTCAAGCTGGAAAACACCAGTTGTATCGCCTTTTTGTAGAAGCGTGTAAGTATCTTTATCATCAAGAGGAATCTCTTGTAAGTTAATGTCAGTTTTATATACCTTCTTTATAATTCGAAGTGCGTTGTTGATGGTCGTCAGGTTTGATAGTCCTAGGAAATCCATCTTGAGCAGTCCCAGTTCCTCGACGGGGCCCATTGGATATTGTGTTGCAACAACACCCTTTTGTGACATTTCCACTGGCGCGAACTTCACAATGTCATCAGGCGCAATCACAACACCGGCGGCGTGTACACCGTGGCTTCGAATCGTCCCCTCAAGGCGGATCGCAAAGTCGAGTACTTTTTTCACCGTAGGGTTTGATTCATATTCGTGACGAAGGTCTGCGTCCTCAACAACGCTGACAGACAAAGGAATATGACGACCTTGCACCGGTGGAGGAATAAGTTTCGCAAGACGATCACTCTCGGCGTAAGGAACCTGTAAAACGCGAGCCACGTCACGGACAGCCGCACGAGCTGCCATCTTACCGAAGGTAACAATGTTCGCGACGCGCTCAGTACCATATTTTTCGGTACAGTATTGAATCACCTCGTCGCGACGGGTGTCTTGGATATCGATATCAACATCCGGCATGCTAATACGATCGGGGTTCAAGAAACGCTCAAACAGCAGATCATACTTTAGTGGATCAAGTTCAGTAATACGGACAGCGTACGAAACAATCGACCCAGCCGCGCTTCCTCGCCCAGGTCCAAAGATAATGCCACGGTCTTTGCCCCAGTTAATAAAATCCTGGACGATCAAGAAATAACCGTTGAAACCCATGCCGTCGATAACGCCTAATTCGTAGTCGGCTCTTTCAAGTACGTTGGTAGGAATATGTTTTCTATACTCTTCAAGCGTTGTCGCAAGCGGATCACCTTCAAGTGTTCCGTCACCGTATCGGTTTGCGAGCCCCTGGAAAACAAGCTGATGCAGGTATGTCTTTTCGTTATAGCCTTTTGGTGTTTCAAACGTTGGGATCAAAATACCGCCGAGTTCTAGTTCAACGTCGCAACGATCCGCAATCACCTTGGTATTTGCAACAGCTTGAGGATGTGTCTTTTCCCAACGACCAATCAGTTCGTCAGGCTCGGTAACGTGAAGCTCAAAGTCCTTCAAAGACATACGTTTTTCGTCGGTGAGGTATGCGCCAGTACCGACACAGAGGAGGATTTCGTGTGAGTCCTGATCCTCGTGATTCAGGTAGTGTCCATCACTCGTAACAACCAACTGAATATCTAGTTCTGCCGCAAGTTGCTCCAGGTAGCCGTTGATCTTAGTTTGCACGTCCCAACGGGCAGGTGCTTCCATGTGTCCATGATCCTGCATCTCAAGATAATAACGATCGCCAAAAATAGACTTGTACCACTCCGCGATACGTTTTGCTTCTTCATAGTTGTCGTTCTTGAGGTTTTCACCAATCTCACCACTAGCACAAGCCGAAAGAATAATCAGACCTTCGTTATATTTCTCGAGAAGCTCATGATCAATGCGAGGCTTGTAATACATACCTTCAAGGTTGGCTGTTGAACTCAGGCGCATCAGGTTCTGGTAACCCTGTTTATTCATTGCAAGGATGATCAAGTGATAACGAGCCTTATCCTTCCCGGGGTCACGATCATGACGAGAACGAGCAGCAACGTAGGCCTCCATGCCGATAATCGGTTTGATACCTTCAGCTTTTCCTGCTTTATAAAATTCAAGGACACCAGACATAGTTCCGTGGTCGGTAATTGCAACCGCCTCCATGCCAAATTCTTTGACTTTGCTCATCAGAGCCGGAATCTTTGAGAGTCCATCAAGCACACTGTGGTGCGTGTGGTTGTGGAGGTGTACATAACTAGACGACTTTAAAGAAAGTCCCACAGTTTTATCCGTTTCCAATTCAACCCCCATAGCTACTCTTAGTATAGCGAATGAGCACTCGCTTTGTCTGTAGTAAAAAAGTGAGCGCTATATTTTAGGGTGTTGATTCACTATATTGACGATATATTGAATAAAGTCACCAATGCCACCAGGAATATCAACTAGTAGATTGAGTAGCCATACAATCAAGGCGATCACAATCGTTCCACCAAGTACGCTTCCGACACCAAAGAAGATACCACGCGTAAAGTTCATCGCGTAGACTTGACGACGACTTCTATGAAAATCATAGAAAAGATCTTCAAGAATGCCTTTACGAGCACCATTTTCGTTATCGGTCTTTACTTTTGTAAGCGCTTTTTTGATCATAGTTATGATTATACGAAACTATTTGTTGTTTTTGATAGCCGTTTTTGCAGAAGCGGCGGCTTCTTTGCTTTTTTCTTTCAAGTCTTTAGCAGTCTCAACTACTTTGTCGGCAGTCGCTTCAGTAGCCATAGAGACTTTATCGGCAGCGATTTCAGTAGCGCTCATCACCCTATCGGCTGCTTTTCCAGCAGCTTTTTCAGCTTTTTCGACGACATCTTCAGCAACATCACCAGCTTTGTGGCGAACATCTTTCGCTTTCACGATAGCTTCTTCTTTTTTCTCAGCTGCTTTCGTTTTTAGCTCTTCACGGGTTTCTTTCCCGCTTTTTGGTGCAGTTAATACTCCTGCGACAAATCCTGCAGCCGCTCCGATGAGTGCTCCGAGTACGAATTTTCCTTTAGCCATGATTATTTCCCCTTTCGAGATGTTTTAGCAAACTTTTTAATGTATCGTCCAACGAGTTCAGCAATAAAAATCGGCGAGGTCAGCTTCGATATCCCGGTGACTGCGTGTTCCACAGAACCAACGGCATGTGCTGCAGACTGCGCGATGCGACGAATCTCGGCAGACAAGCGGATGAGATAAATAATAAGAATAATACCAACGATCAAAAAAACTGAAAGAACGACGGCTAGGATGATAACGAGTATTTCTGCGGCTGAATCCATAATATGACCTTTCGTATAGGTATTTGTTTACCTCCTTATTATACCCTGATTATGAAATGACAGCAAACAACTAACTGAGGCGTTGCTTGAGAAATTCAGTCAGTTCGGCACCATACTCTTCGCTTTCAAGCGCCATATCAATCACTGCTTCGATGTATTTTAGTTGGTCACCAGTGTCATGACGTACACCTTCGATAAAGAGTCCGTAAATTTCACCGTCTTTTGCAAGTTCATTAATACTATCTGCAAGTCCAATTTCGCCACCAACACCAACTTCTTCTTTTTCAAGGTATCGCCAGATTTCTGGTGTTAAAAGATAACTTCCTACTGAGGCAAAGTTTGATGGCGTGTTTGCTGCGCCCGGTTTTTCAACAAGACCACTCAGCTGGAACAGGCGGTCTGATTTTTCGTCAGCCAAACTTGCCATGCCATATTTATCCGCATCTTTTGTCTCAACTTCAATCAAAGAAATGACTGACTTGCCTGTCTCGTTATATGCTTCTTTTAGCTGAAGTGGCCACGGTTTGTCACTTCTAAAGAAATCGTCTGCAAAAAAGACAAAAAATGGTTCGTCATCGTTAATCAAGTGACGGGCATTCAAGATCGGACGAGCGTTTCCCTTAGGGAACCCTTTTTGGCGAACATATACAAAGTTTGCAATCTCAGCAACTCGCTTGATTTCATCGGCTTTGTCGTCTTTTCCATTCTCTCGAAGTTCACCCTCAAGCTGATCACTACGATCAAAGTGGTCCTCTATCGCACGCTTCGTTGAGCCTGTGACGATAATAATCTCGGTCACACCAGCAGCAACTGCCTGTTCAACAATGACTTGAATAACCGGGCGGTCGATCAGCGGAAGCATCTCTTTAGGCATTGCTTTCGTCCATGGAAGAAATCTCGTCCCTAGACCTGCGGCACAAATGATAGCTTTAGTAGGTTGCTTCATTGTTATTGCTCCAATCGTTTACGGATTAATTGCTGAGCTAAGCCCGGATTCGCTTTCCCTGCAGACTGTTTCATGACTTGTCCAACCAGGAAGCCAATCGCTTTTTCCTGACCAGCTTGAATGTCAGCGACCGATTGTGCGTTCACAGGATCGTCCAATACAGCATCGACGAATGCCTGAATGGCAGATTCTTCACTGACCTGTAAGAGATTCTTCTCTTCAGCAATGACTCTCGGGTCTTTATTTGCGGTCAGAAGTTCATTAAATACCTGCTTCGCTGCAGTACTCGATACTTCATTCTTTTTAAACATTTCAGCGAGTTCAATAAACCGCTCGGGGAAGAATTCGCTCGAAATGACGGCCGACTGTTCATCGTCTTGACCAACAGCACTGGCGAACCAATGAGCGATCACTTTTGCGATGTCGTCGCTTTTTTCTTGGGCAAGAATAACTGTATCGGCATATTTTACTTCATTAAGGAGTGCGTTTATCACTGATGGATCAAGTCCGATAGTTGACCATTTTTCACGGTAAAAAGCGGGTAACTTCGGCATATCAGCTTGCATCGCTGCAATATCCTCATCACTCAAAACAACTGGCGGAATATCGGCATCGGGCATATAACGATAATCCTGAGCGTCTTCCTTGCTTCGCTGAGAGCTTGTTTTGCCGGATGCATCGTCCCAACCACGAGTTTCTTGAACAATTTTTTCGCCTTTTTCGATTCGCTCAATCTGACGAGTGAATTCATATTCAGCAGCTTTTTCGACACTCCTAAACGAGTTCAAGTTCTTTACTTCAGCCCGTGTTCCTAGTTCTGTCGCACCTTTGAGGGCAACTGAAATGTTCACATCAAAACGCATGTTTCCGTGATACAGATCACCATACGTCACGCCCGCAAAGGTCATAAGGCGATGCAGTTCGGTAGCGTAGGCTTTTGCCCCTGCAGCAGAGTGAATATCTGGTTCAGATACAATTTCAATCAGTGGCGTGCCCGCACGGTTTAAATCAACAAGGCTAAAATCAGAATAATGCGTTAACTTACCGGCATCTTCTTCAATGTGAGCATGGTGAATCCGAACAGCAACAGTTGACCCATCGAGCATCGGTGCTTCAACAAGCCCGCCAAGAATAATCGGCTGATACATCTGACTAATCTGATAGCCTTTGGGAAGGTCAGGGTAAAAATAATGTTTACGATCAAAACGACTCACATGCGCAATTTCGGCGTTGAGCGCTTTACCTGCTTTTGCAGCCAAAACGATTGCCTGGTGGTTTAACACAGGTAACATACCAGGAAGGCCAAAGTCGATCGGGCTAGTAGCATCGTTTGGCGCTTTGTTATTTGCGTCATTATCGGCACCACTAAAAAGCTTACTGATTGTCGCAAGCTGAACGTGACATTCGATGCCAATTGTCATGTCGTATTTGTCTAGGATCTCAGGACTAATCATTAAATGGCTCCTACGTCTTTCAATGCTTGTTTGAATGCTCCGAGTGTTCGTCGAACGCCCTCATAATTTAAGTTCACATCCGGCTCATGTGCGATCTGATTACGAAGTTTATGTGCCGTCCATACGTTGTTCGCATTTGACCAGGTTTTCTGTAGCTGTTTCATGCGTTCGCCCATTGTTGCACCCTTGACACCTTTATCCTTCAATGCTTGATCAAGTAACGTATCAGCGTTGAGGACGCTCATTGCGTAGCTGTTAGCGTCGTCACGTTTCAATTGCTGTTCGATCGTCATCCAACGAGTACGATATTTTTCAACATCAAGGCTTCGCGGGCCACGCTTCGTGAGGCTAATGGCCGCAAAAAGAATTGCAGCAAAAATAAGAACGGCCGCTAGAAAGAAAATCATTGAAATTGAAGAATCCATTATGCGTTCTCCTCAATACTTTCAGCCAGTGCCAACAAAAGTGCATCATCACGACGTTTTCCAATGAGTTGAACACCAATCGGAAGACCTTGTGCGCTTTTTCCAGCAGGAACACTGATCGCGGGAAGTCCCGCGAGACTCGCAGGAACTGTCATGACGTCAGCAAGGTACATCTTGATAGGATCATTGGTATTCTCACCGAGCTTGAATGCAGGCGTCGGCGCAACGGGTGCAATCAACACATCGAAAGATTTGAAGAGTTCATTAAATTCATTAATAAGCAGTGTGCGAACCTTTTGTGCCTGTAAATAATATGCGTCGAAGAACCCGCTCGATAATACATAGCTACCAATCATGATACGGCGCTTGTTTTCAGTCATAAATCCTTGATCACGCGAAGAGCCGTAGAGATTACTCAAACTGATCGCATCAGCTCGACGTCCATAACGAATACCATCATATCGTCCAAGGTTACTACTAATCTCAGCAGGGACAACAATGTAATAAATCGCGAGCGCATATTTAAGGAGTGACAGGCTAACTTCTTCGACTTCGTGACCAGCTGATCGAAGCTTTTCGATATATTCGTTCGTGACACGACGAACATCAGCATCAACATCGTCGGTCATCGCTTCTTTAATGACACCGATCTTTTTCTTGCCATCAAGCGCGATCGTCGTAAAGAAGTCTGGAAGCGTCGTCATGTCTTTTGCATCTTTACCACTCATAATACCCATGACAAGTGCGGCGTCTTTTGTGTTTGATGCAAGGACACCAATTGTATCGGTACTACTCGCCATTGCAACAACGCCATAACGACTCACTGTTCCGTAGGTTGGTTTTACGCCAACGACACCGTTAAAACTGGCGGGTTGACGAATAGAACCACCTGTATCAGTTCCGAGTGCAAACGGCACAATCTGAAGTGCGACCGCAACAGCCGAGCCACCGCTACTTCCACCAGCAACACGTTCTTGGTCGATTGCGTTTTTTGTAGGGCCAAATGCAGAGTTTTCCGTGCTTCCCCCATGAGCAAATGCGTCAAGGTTGGCTTTTCCGATACAAATTGCGCCTTCGGCTTCAAGTTTTTCAATCGCCGTTGCCTGCAGTGGTGCTTCAAAGTTTTCAAGAATCTTACTCGCAGCGGTTGTTGTTCCGCCTAAAGTTAAGAAGTTATCTTTAGCAATAAAAGGAACGCCAGCAAGACGGCCAGTGATTTCTCCACGGTCAACCGCATCGGCACGCTCGAGTGCACGGGCTTCAGTAAGGCTAAGGAGCGCATGGAAAGATTCATTTTCATGCGCTTTTGCAATTGCTTCTTCAACATTCTTACGCGCAGACACACCAATAAAATCTGAAATAGAACTCATCGCTATAGAACCTTTGGAACCTTTATTTGCTCTGCTTCGGTTGCGGGTGCAAGCGCCAGCAACGTTGCCTTATCGATCCCGTAGTTATCAACGACGTCATCACGCCAGACGTTTTCAAGATCAGTCACTTGATAGGTTGGGTCAACTCCAGTTGTATCAAGTTCATCGAGTTGCTGAATATAGCCAACGATATTTTCGAGGTCAATCTGGAGCGCTCCGACTTCGTCATCTGTAAGCTGCAAACTACTGAGCTGTGCAAGGTGTTGCACGTCATCATGTGAGATTTGTGTCATATCATTATATTATACCGTAATATGAACGATAACAAAGAATTTTAAGGGGTTACATTTTCGAGCGAATATCAGCAATGACATCACGAAGTTCTGCGGCTTTTTCAAATTCAAGATTTGCACTGGCAAGATCCATCTGTGCCGAAAGGTCTTTCACCAAACTTGCATACTCATCTTTTGGAATTTTCTTGAGATTTAGTTTTGGCGTCTGATCCTCTTTCTTTGGGATAATCGCACGGAGTCCTTCGTCAATTTCTTTGGCAACACTCGTCGGCGTGATGTTATGTTCGACATTATAGGCAGTCTGAATTGTACGACGACGGCCCGTTTCATCGATTGCGCGTTGCATCGAATCGGTAATTCTATCGGCATACATGAGTACTTTCCCATCAAGGTGACGTGCTGCGCGACCAATTGTTTGAATAAGCGCACTGGTACTGCGAAGGAAGCCTTCTTTATCGGCATCAATAATTGCGACCAGACTTACCTCGGGAAGGTCGAGTCCCTCACGAAGCAAGTTAATGCCAACAAGAACATCATAAACACCCGATCGTAGGTCGCGTAAGATATCACTTCGTTCAAGCGTATCGACTTCACTGTGAATGTAGGCCGTCTTGATATCAAGCTCCTGCAAATACGTTGAAAGGTCTTCCGACATACGCTTTGTCAGCGTCGTGACCAATACACGCTGTTTTTTCTCAACTCGTTCACGAATTTCAGCAATCAAATCATCTATCTGTCCTGTGGTTGGACGAATAATAATCTCAGGGTCAATCAACCCGGTTGGACGAATAATCTGCTGCACCGGTTCCGGACTATGCGCCAGTTCATATTCAGCAGGCGTTGCGGAAACATAAATCGCCTTGTTGATGTGGCGATTAAACTCATCGAATGTGAGTGGGCGATTATCGAGTGCGCTTGGCATACGGAATCCGTGATCGACCAAGACCTCTTTACGAGCACGGTCACCATTATACATTCCGCGAACTTGCGGTAAAGTCATGTGACTTTCGTCAACAAACAGCATAAAGTCATCAGGAAAATAGTCCAGCAACGTTGCCGGTTGTTCACCTGGTTCACGGTTTGTCAGATAACGGCTATAGTTCTCAATGCCCTTAACAAACCCAGTCTCTTCCAGCATCTCGATATCATACTTTGTCCGCTGCGTTAAACGCTGTGCTTCCAGAAGCATATCGTGAGAATCAAAGTATTCTACTCGTTCTTCAAATTCTTTTTTAATTTCTTCGATTGCATGATCAAGTTTTGCGCGAGGTGTGACGTAGTGACTACTTGGAAAGACGGTCGTCTCATTTGGCTCGCCCAGAATTTCACCAGTGAGTGGGTCAATACGCGTAATACGTTCGACTTCATCGCCAAAGAACTCGATTCGGTACGCAACATCACTTCCTGCTGGAAACACGTCAACAATATCACCGCGAACACGGAATGTTCCGCGGTGAAAATCAATATCATTTCGCTGGTACTGAATGTCGGTTAACAGTCGAACGAATTTATCCTGCTGACGACGCTCGCCTTTTTTAATCGTAATAGACATTTCAGCATAATCATCAGGTGATCCAATACCGTAGATACAGCTGACGCTGGCGACAATGATCGTATCTCGACGCGTTAATAATGCCGTCGTTGCCGCATGACGAAGCCGATCGATCTCGTCATTAATGCGACTATCTTTTTCGATAAACGTATCGCTACTGGCAATATAGGCTTCTGGTTGGTAATAATCGAAGTAACTGACGAAGTAGTGAACTTCGTTATCAGGGAAGAATGATTTAAATTCGCTATATAGCTGTGCAGCCAGCGTCTTATTATGCGCAAGGACAAGTGTCGGTACGCCACGATTAGCAATAATATTTGCCATCGTAAAGGTTTTTCCGCTCCCTGTCACACCAAGCAGTGTCTGTTCTTTATCGCCTTTTTCGAGACCCTTAATAAGGCCAGCGATAGCTGACGGCTGGTCGCCTGTCGGTTTATACGGCGATTGTAAGCGAAATGTTTGATCCATTAGTATCTATTATACTATAAATCTTATAGCGCTTTGAGGCTCGGGAATCCGTTGGTAAACGCGGTCTGGTACTGATCGAGCAAATCAGGATTGCTGGTACAGCCCTTGCCCGCGAGTGATAATCCATAGGTATCGTTGCCTACTTTTACCGTCTGCGTGATCGTTGCCTGCACTTCACTAGAACTTGGGTTCTTGATAATAGAGGCAAAGAGACCATTATCGTCTGTACATTTCGTGCCCGCAAGGTCAGTTGAACTAAATTCAACATATTGTGTTTGATCGGCTGTTTTCTTCACTTCAAAGTTAAACGCACCAACGCCCTTAGTGTAGGAAACAGCAATGCCGAGTGGTTGAACATCAATCGAAGTCAATGTTGCAGGATCGACGGATGGAGAGGCTGTCGTATTTGTTGTCGAAGGATCGGTTGTGTCAGTCTCGGTCGTTGAAGCATCTTTTGTGATGTCAGCTGACGTTTTTGAGGTGTCAGTCGTCTTGGTTGCAGGCTTCTGGCTGACGTTTTTCGCAACAACGATCACGCCCACAATAAGAAGCACTATTCCTAGAACAACGATCGCCGCTATAAGCCTCTTCTTACCCTGAGTCCTCGCCATTTTCGTAACCCCACTACGTTATCTTATGTTAAGCATAATTCGCTTAACTCAAAATGTAAATGCTTACTCTTTTGGTGCGTTCAATTTTCGTTCATACTGATTGATTTTGTGGATGATATCGTCGTGATTATCCATGACACTGTACAACTCGTGGTCCTCGTTACTAATCGTACCGAATCGTTCTAGTAGTACCTTTTTAATCATTTCATCTATCGGTCCCCAAAAGTCTGAGCCAACCAAGATGATTGGTGCGCGTGGAATTTTATTTGTTTCTTCTAACGCCAAGATTTCAAATAATTCGTCGAGTGTTCCAAAACCACCTGCAAAGAACACATACCCACTTGCATCAAGAGTCATTGCAACCTTACGTCCAAAGAAGTGTTGGAATTGGAAACTTTCAGTTGTGTAGTTATTCAAACTTTGCTCGTGAGGAAGAAGGATGTTCAATCCGATTGAATCTCCACCGGCATCGTAAGCACCCCTATTGGCCGCTTCCATAACGCCGTAGCCACCACCCGTCACAACGGCATAACCATCAACCGCAAAACGACGAGCGAGTTCATAGGCATTCCACGAGATGCCGTCTTCCTGTGGCTTTCGAGCTGTTCCGAAAACAGTCACTGTTTTACTGTACTTACCCAGCATATTGAATACCTTATCGAATTCCTCAGTCACGCCATCAAGACGGTCTTCGGCAGCATCGATCAGTTTACGACGAATTAAGATGTCGTGTTTTGCATTCTCGCGTCGAAGCGCAGGAACAGTTTTTGGTTTGGTAACAGGAAGCTTCTCTGGGGCAACCATACTGTTATCGAGTTGTTCAAGCACTTGCCTTGCAAGATTCTTAAAGCCCATATAACGAACGAAGATTTCGTTCCAGAGACTTTCACGGAAGTGGTATGCGTACCGATTCTCGTATGGTTCGCTATTCGAGTAGGCGAAGCTGACGTCAAACAAATTAAAGGCAATCGGGAAGCCATCGTACACTAGTCCGACAAAGTCACGATCTTTCCAAAACTCAAGTTCAGGATCAAGTTCATACAAAAGGTCTTCTGCGCGACGCCAGTGAAGGTCCTCTGGTTGTACGTGTGGCTCAAAGGCGACCATACTGATGTTGTCTTCCTTGTGTTTACCAAGGTAACGTTGAATCACGCGCCAGTGGATCTTGTGTCCCACCATTTGACTCGCATCCCCAGGATCAGCCTGAAGCGTACTTACGACTGTCTTACCAAAATGCGGCTGTTGGCTTTTTAACTTGAAGAATGTCGAATAGAGTTTCACTTCGTTCATGTAGTGGAACAAAAGTGGTAGCGTCTTAAGGACCAAACCGCGCATTGTCTTGGCGTACATAGGAACAACGACAATCACACCCATCTCTTTGGTGTGCGTGACGTTGTGGAGCTTCTTTTGGACAAAGTGAGCTGCAAGATCGACATACTTGTCGTGATCCATGACCACAATTTGCAGGTCACGCTCTTCGTAATCGTCAGGTGTCACTTTTTCGAATAGTTCATCGTACTTATTGAGCCAGTCTGGGCCTTCAGAGAAACGCAAGGCAGTGTAGAGTTCGGCAAAATCCTCGTGATCAAACATAGACTCGATGTCATCGTAGCCAAGCTTTTCCATCAGAGTCTTTGGAGGCATCTGACGAAGGAGGTTTTTAGCACTTTCATGCTTGATAACGAATACTTTACGGTTAAACTTGACGCTATTTGCGGCTTTCACCATAAACGGCACAAGATAACGGACATCTTCGGACTCTTCGGCACCAATAATGCGAGTTAAGCGTTTGAGGTCTGTTTTTAGTCGAGCCTCAAGGCCATGGTAGACTTCTTCACCAGTCGATGTCGCAGGATTCAGTCCCATTTGACGAAGGTTTTCATGTGCCATCGCAGTGATGTCACCGATAAGTTTTGTATCAGCAGCCTGACGGCCACTTGCCTGCTCTAGTTGACGAAGTGACTCCGAAAACAGAGGCTCTTCAGCGTCAAGTAAGTCTCGTAAAAATTTAGCCATTAGATTTCCCTCTCTTTAATCGGCATGTCGTGCAGCACGACACCTTCGCGTAAAATGCCTTCTTTTGCCCCAATTTTCGTGACAACTGATGTCGAGTTCGCACTTGCGAAGATCATTGATTCTTTTAGTGACTTACCTTGCGCAAACTGACTAAGGAAGCCAGATCCAAAGGCATCACCACCTCCGGTTCGATCAACGACGGGAACATCTTCATACATACCAGCTTCAACAATCGTCTCGCCGTCGGTTGCGATGGCACCATGTGGACCATCAGAGACAATCACGACAGGACAGTAGTGATTGGCGTGGCGAACAAGTTCTTCCATGCTTTCACCCGACACGATTTGCTGAGCTTCTTCTTTGTTAACTGCTAAAATTTCAACGTCTTCAAGCAGTGCCCGGAGTTTTGTTGGCTCTTTTAGTTCCGCACCTGCTGGGTTCAACATCACCTTCACACCGTGCTTTGCTGCACGAGTAATAATCTTTTCAAGCAATTCCATGTCGCCAAGTGCCGAAAGATATAGCCAGTCACCTTTTTCAATCACACTAAAATCGAGATCTTTTGTGTCTGAAGGAAGCTTCGTTCCTTTGTAATTAAGAATTGTTCGCTCACCACCTTCTAGCATTAGGATCAAAGAATAACTGGCACGATAGGCTTCGCTTTGTGTGACCTGTGATGTATCAACGCCTTCTTTATCAAGAGACTGAAGAATCGCTTCGCTCGCGACGTCAGTTCCGATACACCACATGTAACGACTATGAAGGCCCTGACGAGCAAAGGTAACGGCAGCGTTTGTGACGTTTCCGCCAGTCGCAAAGATAACCTCATCGAGGTCAAGCTTTTGCCCAACAGGAAGTTGTTCGTAGAGAACACCCTTGTGACGTTGCTGCTTGAACGTATTGGAACTCTTAACAAAGACGTCCTGTGTCGCTTTACCAATTGTGATGATGGTCGGAACGGCCATAAATTATACTACCGCTTTACCAGCACTTCCAAAGGCGTTGATTTTCTCTTCAACAACGACTTGGACTGCCCCATATACTTGAGGCATTAGCTTCACGACTGCGTATTCATCTGGGTGTTCTGCGAGCACTTTTACCAACTCTTCGCGGAATGCAAAACGCATGTCGCTGTTGATATTGATCTTGCTGACGCCGATACGAGCAGCTTCTTCGAACTGGTTGAGCGGCGTACCACTTCCACCGTGTAGGCTGATCTGGCATTCAATTGAGTCACGAATTCGCTGAAGGAGTTCAAGGTCGAGTTCTTTTGGAACAGGGTACTTTCCGTGAAGGTTTCCAATTGCCGCTGCGTAAGTGTCGATACCTGTCGCTTCAACGAATGATTTTGTTCCTTCAGGAGTCGAGAAGGTCTTCTTGATTTCTTCGTAATCAATGTTCTCGGTGTGAACGTTGCTGCTTCCACCAAAGTAGTGTGGTTCGCTTTCAACAAGCGCACCCGTAAACTTGGCATACTCAACAACTTCTTTTGTCTTTTCAATAATTTCTTCAGTTGTCGCGTCGTGGTTTGCTTGAGAAATATCGATGTGAATGAATTCAAATCCGGCGTCAATCGCACGCTTACAATCCTCAACAGTTGGACTGTGATCAAGGTTTAGGTACATTTCGATACCGTATTGAACTTTGTAGTTATCAACCATGTCGCGGATGTTTTCAATTCCAAGCGCTTTTACTTCGCCGTCACTGACTTCAACAAGGACAGGAGCGTTTAGCTTCTGCGCTGCTTGTGCAATCGCAATGAGTGTCTCTTGGTTGTCGATGTTAAATGCGCCGACAGCAAAGTGTTGTTGTCGTGATCGTTGCATTAAATGCCGTGCTCGCGTCGTATTGTCGCGAATCTCTCGAATCGTTAGTCCCATGATCGTTGCCCCCCTGAAGTTTTTTCTAAAAATGTAGCTTTGAAATTAGTATACCACTTATGCTTCTTGATGATAACGGGGTGTTTCTTCACACCATTTCGCTATATCTTCAGCAAACTGCTCACCGGTAAGACGAAGTGACTTAAAGATGTCCTTCGGATCTCCCGACTCACCGAAGCGATCTTGAACGCCAAAGCGCTTTACTGGCATTGGGAGCTTCTCGGATAAGAGTTCCGCAATCGCGCTTCCAAATCCACTAGCAATTTGAGCCTCTTCAGCAGTAATGACTCGTCCCGTCTTTTTAGCACTTGCGAGGATTGTCTCATCGTCAAGCGGTTTAATTGTCGGAACGTGAACGACTTCAGCGTTAATGCCTTGCTCTGCCAAAATTTTAGCAGCAAGAAGCAGCTGATAGGTCATCGTTCCAGTACCCATAAGTGCGACGTCGGTTCCCTCTTTGAGTACGTAGGCTTTACCAATCTCAAAAGGAGATTCGTCCAAGCTAAAGACAGGTGTCTTTTCGCGAGCAAGACGAATATAACTTGGCTGGCCATTCTCTGCGATCGCCTTTGTTGCCTTCTCAGCTTCAATTGCGTCACCAGGCGCAACAACAACCATGCGAGGTAATACACGCATCAATGCAATGTCTTCGAGCATTTGGTGTGTCGCACCGTCTTTACCTGTGTAAATGCCGGCATGTGAACCGACAATCTTTACAGGCTGGTTGTTTAGCGCGATAGTCGTACGAATTTGCTCCCAGTTACGTCCTGGACTAAAAGCCGCATAGCTACTAGTAAAAGGGATCTTTCCTGCACGTGCCATACCACTCGCAACAGTCACAAGGTTTTGTTCAGCCACACCAATTTCAATAAAACGCTTCGGAAATGCTTCTTTAAAGAGGTGCATCTGCGTACTTTCGGTCAAGTCAGCACAAAGGGCAACAATCGCTTCGTTTGCTTCACCAGCGGCCTTAAGGCCACGACCAAAGCCGGCACGAGTTGGGTCAAGCTTCACATCATCAGTAAACAAGTTCGGGTCTAGTGGATAGGTCATACTCCGGCTCCTTCGTGCGTAATTTTTCCATCAAGGGTTCGTAGTTTTTCGAGGGCAAGTTTTGCTTGATCACTGTTCGGTGGAGTCCCGTGCCATTTGTAATCATATTCCATAAAGTCAACACCTTTTCCGGGGATTGTGTGAGCAATAATCATCGTCGGACGGTTTGTAATTGCTCGGCCCTGGCTAGTAGCGTCGATAATACTTTCGATGTTGTGCCCGTCGATTTCCAGCACGTGCCAACCGAATGATTCCCATTTACCCTTGAGGTCTTCAAGCGGCATGACATCTTCAGTACTGCCGTCAATCTGAATGTTATTACGATCGATAAACCCAATCAGTTGAGAAAGCTTATTTTTGCCAGCGAACATCGCCGCTTCCCAGATATTACCTTCATCGAGTTCACCATCACCCAGCATCACATACACAAAGCGGTGCTTGATGTCATCGATGTACTGAAGGCTGTATGCATAGCCTGCCGCTTGAGAAAGCCCACTACCGAGAGGACCACTAGTGTTTTCAAGGCCAGGAAGACGTTCACGTTCAGGGTGACCTTGAAGACGACTGCCGAATTGACGGAGTGTCAAAAGCTCTTCTTTGTCAAAGTAGCCAGCTTCGGCCATCGTCGCGTACTGGACTGGTACGGTGTGTCCATTACTGAGGAAGAACACATCGCGATCAGACCACTCTGGTTCTTCGGGGCGAATGTTCATAATGTTGAAGTACAGTGCCGCCATCATGTCTGCCATACCAAGCGGACCAGCGCTATGTCCACTGCCTGCTTTTTCAAGCATCCGAATAATATCTTCGCGAATATCGTTCGCCTTCTGTTGAATCTGCGGTACCGTTAATTTATCCACCTAAATTACTCCGTGTTTATTAATTTCTTTAGTCAATGCTGCGTACGCCTCTGCTGGATCTGCGGCGGTTTTTATTGCACCGCCGACATTCAGAACATTTACATTCCCCTGAGCAAGAGTGTAAGCATTCTCAATGTTCACGCCCCCATCCCAGCCAATTTCGACAGCTGGGTTGATGGCTTTGATCAGACGTACTTTCTCTAGTTGCATCAGACTGGCCGTCCCACCATTTTTCCCCAGTTCACCCGAGAAAATCATGACATGGTCAACTAATTTAATAACGTCAGCGAGTGTTGACGGAACCGTCGTCCGTAAGAGTGCGACCCCGGCCTTAATGCCAGCAGCTTTGATCTGAGTAACCAATGCTGCGCGATCTTCCTGAACCTCAGCATGAAAAATAATCAGGTTCGGTTTTAATGCAACTAACTGAGCAAGGTGTTCGCTTGGTCGTGCAACCATCGCGTGAATATCAACTTGCCATTCTTTTGGCCAGTACAGCTGTCCTTCACCAAGTAAAAAGTTCGGTGCAAATTCGCCATCACTAATATCAATGTGTACTCGTTGCGCAAACGGCGTCAAACTATCAACCGACGCTTTATAGTCGTCGGCTGTTTCGGAAAGAATCGTCGGTGCGATGACAGCCATCTTTACAGCTCGTCAATCTGGTCATTACGCCTTTTATACCGTGGTGCCGCCGCAAATGGGGTGTTCAGCCACGTTTCGATAATTCCCTCCCAAGTACCGTCTTCTGATTCGAGAATACGAGAAGGCAAAGAAAGAACGTTGCTGTCATTATCGTTGCGAGTCATTTTTGCTTCAAAAGCATCCCAGACAACACTCGCCCGAATACCCTTGAAACGATTAGCGGCCATCGCCATACCCTGACCGCCACCGCAAAGAAGGATTGCACGCGCTTCACCCTCTTCTTCGCCGAGGACCTTCAGGGCAGCGGCTTGCGCAAATTGCGGAAAGTCGTCTTCGGGATCAAGCTGCTCGTCGCCGACGTCTTGAACATCATACCCATGCTTCGCAAGGTATGCGAAAACTTTTTCCTTCATATGGAAGCCGTTGTGATCACTGCCCAAATAGATCTTCATAACTATCCTAAAGTATAAGCGTTATGCCTCTACTCGTGCAAGGTCTTTCCCACGTCAGCGATAAGCTCAACGAGACGGTTAGAGTAACCCCATTCGTTGTCGTACCAGACCATAACCTTTGCAAGGTTTCCGCCAACTACTTTCGTCAGAAGGAGGTCAACGACACCAGAGTGGCTGTTTCCGATGTAGTCACGGCTGACAAGTGGCTCTTCGCTGACACCAAGGATACCTTGGTAGAAAGGTTCAGCTGCGGCTTTCTTGAACACGTTATTGATTTCTTCGACAGTAGCATCCTTACCAAGAAGCACAGTGATATCACTAATTGAAACTACTGGGGTTGGGACACGAATACTAAGTCCGTCAAACTTGCCGACGAGTTGTGGCAATGTCTTTGTGACTGCGATCGCAGCGCCAGTTGATGTTGGGACAATGTTTTCTGCAGCGTTACGTCCTTCACGGAGATCCTTTGAAGGAGCGTCTTGGAGCGCCTGGCTGGCAGTGTAACTGTGAACAGTCGTCAGAAGTGACTTCTCGACACCAAATTCAGCGTCAAGGATCGCCATAACCGCACCGAGTGAGTTAGTCGTACAACTTGCGTTACTGATGATCTGGCTTGCGCCTTGGATCTTGTCTTCGTTCGCACCAAGGACGATAGTATCAACACCGTCGCTCTTTGATGGACCACTAATGACAACGCGCTTTGCGCCCGCAGTGATGTGGAGTTCAGCTTTTTCTTTTTCAGTAAAACGTCCTGTTGACTCGATAACGAGTTCGACACCAAGGTCACCCCAAGGAAGCGCAGCTGGATCTTTTTCAGCGAGCACCTTTACGTGCTGGCCGTTCACGATGATGCCCGTGTCGTCATAGCCGACAGTGTTCTTGTAAAGACCGTAGTTACTGTCGTGCTGAAGCAAGTATGCCAAAGTCTTTGTATCTGTAAGGTCGTTGATAGCAACAACTTCAAGATCACTGCGATCGAAAGCGATTTTAAACGCATTTCGCCCAATGCGACCAAAGCCGTTGATACCTATTTTTGTCTTGCCCATAGTGGTTACATCCCCCTGCTTTATAGCATTTTAACCAATAATCATAACCTCTTTAGTATACACACAGACTCTTTGAAATCAATGAAATCACCCGTATACTAAAAAGGCTATGAAAAAGAGCGAATTACTCGAGAGAGCACGTCCACATTACGAAGAGGACCAAGTCCTTGATCTTGAACATGCCATCGATATTGCGACCAAAGCTCATGAAGGCCAAAAACGTAAAAGCGGCGAACCATACATTGTTCACCCCCTTTCTGTTGCCAGCACGCTCATTGATTGGGGTATGGACATCGACAGCGTGATTGCCGGCGTCCTTCATGACACAGTCGAGGATACCGACACTAACCTTGATCAACTTGAAGCGCTCTTCGGAAAAGACGCCGCCTTCCTCGTTGACGGCGTCACTAAAGTCTCGCAGGCTCGTGCTGGTATGCAGGATCTTGCTGCCTATCTTCCTCAGACAAAAGATAATCTTTCAAAACTCCTCATTGCTGTCGGACAAGACGTTCGTGTCATCATCATTAAACTCGCCGACCGTCTCCACAACCTCCAAACGCTCCAACACATGTCGCATGATAAACAGGTCAAGATAGCTAGAGAAAGCTTGGAAGTCTTTGGCCCGATGGCTGACCGACTTGGTATGGGACGCGTCCGTATGGAAATCGAAGAACTGGCCTTTAGCTACCTTGATCCACAAGCGTTCAAGAAACTTCAAAACGTCGTACGAAAGCGTCTCGGAAAAAGTACTCGCAAGCTGGGTGCAGTTCGTGAAGAAATCAGTAAAGTCCTTGAAAAGGAAAACATTAAGGCCGAAATCAACGGTCGCGTTAAGAGCATTTACAGCTTACACAAGAAGCTCAAAAAAGTAGACGGCAATATGGATGACATCTACGACCTAATGGCCCTGCGTGTCATTGTGGAGACAAAAGAAGATTGTTACCGCGTACTCGGTATTCTTCACTCGCTCTACCAACCAATGATCTCTCGTATTAAAGACTACATTGCTATCCCAAAGCCAAACGGCTATCAAAGTCTCCACACGACAGTTATCACTCCTCAAAAACAAATCGTTGAGTTTCAAATTCGTACCTACGATATGCACGAATTCGCTGAGCGTGGACTCGCCGCTAGTTTCCACTATCACGATCAAAAGAATTCAAAAGATTACACGCGCAACAAAAAGAGTGCCGTCCTGCCAACGCACATGCAATGGATCACGCAGCTACAAGAAATTGCGACAAAGCTTCGCAGTGGCGAAGATATTACCAGCGATCAACTTAACGTCGATCTTTTCGGTGACCGCATCTTCGTCTACTCGCCCAAAGGCGACATCTACAACCTCCCAGAAGGCGCGTTGCCTCTAGACTTCGCCTACCTTGTTCACAGTGATATCGGCAAGCACGCCTACGGATTCCGCGTCAACGGCGCCATCCAACCTTTCGATAAGCCCCTCCACAACGGCGACATTGTTGAAGTCATGACACGTAAAACGAACTCCCCAAAGCAGGCTTGGCTTGAACAAGTCACGACTACTCATGCTCGCAACAAACTTCGTGCACAACTTCGCCAGCTTGGTGTTATTAGTGGCATTAGCCATGCCGCAGCAATCATCAAACAAAAAACGCTGATTAAGAAAAAGGAAGCAAAAAAGTAGTGGGTGTGATTGTTGCAATCTCAAAAGTTACCGACGGCAGTATGTATAACCGAAATGACGTTCTTGACGAGAGTGTCATCAAGAACCGTAAAACCTATCTTGAAAAGCAACACATTTCTTTAGACCAAACGACCCGCGCTCGAGTAAACTACGATCGAAGTGATTTTTGTCGTTACATTGAAGTCGATGAAATGCAGAAAGACCAAGGAATGTACGACGATGACGTGGTTATCGCTGACGCGCTGATTACTACCGACAAAGAGCATGCGCTCCTTCTTCCAATCGCAGACTGCGTCGGTGCGGCGATACTTGACCCGGCACATCACATCTTAGCCGTTGCACACCTCGGTCGTCATAGCCTCGAACAAAGTGGAGCTCATAAAATTATTAATCATTTAGCAAAAACCTACGGAAGTAACCCTGCAGAATTAAAAATTTGGCTCACTCCTGCGCCAGGGAAAGATGTCTACCCTATTTGGGCACTCGATAATAAAGGTATGAAAGAAGTGACTTTTGAGCAATTATTCACAGCAGGTATTTTGCAAGAAAATATCACTGACAGCCCTATCGAAACAGACAAAGACCCTGATTATTTCTCATACACTGAATTCTTCAATGGACGTCGGACGGACGATGGTGATTACGCAATCGTCGCAATGATGACGAACTAGAGTAGTCCGCTGTGTTCAATTGTGTCGACGACAAGTGGTGTTCCGATCACGAATTGACTTCGATATACGCCAGTCTGGTCATCGTATGGCAATAAGACGGCGCCCGCTTCTTCGCAGAGAAGAACACCAGGAGCGTTATCGTACAACCCTCTGCCTTTTCTAATAACGACAATCCCGTCAATTTTTCCTTCAGCAAGCATCGCATATTCATATCCGCATGCGCCAACAGGGAGGAGCGCCCGCATGCCGAGTTCGGTCAACGCTTCTTGAACATGGCTAAACCCTACACGGTTCAAAGAGAATACGAACAAGTTTCCTAGCTGTCGCGTGTCATTAATATGAATAGGCTGGCCATCTTTAAAAGCGCCTTTACCTTTCACTGCCGCGTAAAGCACGTCATGGAAAAAATCATAGATGACCGCCGCAACCACGACACCATCTTGTACAAGCGCACCCATATTCGTACTAAAAGGCAGGCCGCGCACAAAGCTCGACGTTCCATCAATTGGATCGACAAGCCAGTACGTATCCGCGTTTCCGGATGCACCAGTTTCCTCACCCTGAAAGCCTACGTTCGGAAAAGACTCCGCAAGTCTCGCTTTTAAAGCCTCTTCGACTTTAACGTCGTAGATCGTAACAGGCGAGCCGTCGGATTTAGAGGTATGTTCACTGTTCCCAAACACACTCAGCAATTCTTCGCGAAAGCCCTTGAATACATCAACGACAAGCGCTTGTGAATCAATAACCTGCTGGTCGTCCAAAGTCACTACTTGTTGTTCCAGCGCTCGACTGATTCGTGAATCACTGCCTTAGCTTCTTCGATGTCGCCCCAGCTTTCAACTTTTGTTGTGCCTGGCTTCTTCAAATCTTTGTAGTGGTTAAAGTGGAATTCAATTTGATCAATTAATTTTTGCGAAAGATCTTGCAAAGAATTAATCGTGTTGCCATTGTTTCGATCGTCAGCGGGAACAACCACGATCTTATCATCGACTTCACCGTCGTCGACAAATTTCATCACACCGATTACTTTCGCTTCTAGGAAGATGCCCGTTGGCAATGGTTCGCTGGTAATAATGAGTACGTCAAGTTCGTCACCATCTTCATCAAGTGTTTGTGGAATAAAGCCGTAGTTTGTTGGTTTTCCAAAAATAGTTGGCTCAGCACGATCAAGCTGGAATACTGCCAAATCGCGGTTCCATTCAATTTTGTTGCTGCTACCAGTTGGGATTTCGTTTACAACATTGATGATGCCGCCATCGATATCACCAGGTGTTAATATCTTATTAAAGTCTGCCATGTATTCTCCTTTGTTCTATTACCTGTATTTTATCAGTTTTTGCCCGAATAAGGCCAGACAGTTTATAATCACTTAAGATGGATATGAAATTAGTCTTACCGCCTGACTATATTGCACAGGCAACTGAACTCGTGAGAATAGCACAAACCCGTGTCTTTCTTATTGCGATGGTCGTTGCTGATCACCCCGCAACTCATGATTTAATCGAAGCACTTGAAGATGCGGCCAAGCGTGGCGTCAGCGTTACCGTTACTGCGGATATCTTTACCTACGGTGAAGTTAGTGGAGGGTTCTTGCCGATTCGCTACTACAGCCCCGGTGTCAAAGAAGTGAATCTCATGGTCAAGAGACTGAAAGCCGCAGGCGTGAAGTTCCAATGGCTTGGGCGAGGACATGTGACGCTCTTAAACGGACGAACTCACAGCAAATGGTGCGTCGTTGATGATACCTGTTTTGTATTTGGTGGCGTCAATATGTATCAAGGTGGTGTCGCCGAAAATATTGATTACATGTTCCGACTTCAAAATAATCGTCTTGCTGATCGTCTTGGATACGAACAGGGTCGCATCGTTAAAGCCGAGCGTGCATCAACCAACTATCCTAGCGTGACATATGAACTTGAAGGAAACTCAGTCCTGATTGACGGTGGTATCATCGCTCATTCAGTGATTTATCGACGTGCAACCGAGCTTGCAAAAGAAGCCTCACATATTCTTTTCGTGTCGCAGTACTGCCCGACAGGAAAACTGGCACGAATCTTTAAGAAGAAGAATATTTCGTTATATTTCAATCGCCCCGAACAGGCAACATCATTAAATAAAGCACTCATCATCCTTAGTATGTTCACAAGTGGCTTTAAGACACTCTACAAAAAAGACCGTTATCTGCACGCGAAATTCATTATCTTCACAATGGAAGATGGCTCAAGAGTTGCGATCACGGGGTCGCACAATTTTGCTTACACTGGCGTCCTCTTCGGGACACGCGAAATAGCCCTCGAAACGTCAGACCCGAAGATTATTAGCCAACTAGAATCGTTCTACAAGAAAAATATCGCTTAAGCCGCGCGGTCGTAGTCTTCAAGATATTCACGAATAGCGAGCGCCGCAGATGCACCTTCGCCTACGGCGCTGGCAATTTGCATCGTCGCGCCACTTCGAACGTCACCGCTCGCAAAGACACCCTTCATGTTCGTTTGAAGATGCTCGTTGGTCTTAATAAGGCCGCGTGCATCAAGTTCAATACCGCTCCCCTCAAGAAATTGCGTATTAGGGAGAAGACCAACAAAGACGAAGACGCCATCAGTATCAAACGTCACTGCTTCACCATTCTTAATAGCGTTTACGGCCGTGACTCGTCCGTCAGTCGCCAGAATTTCTTCCGTCGTGGTGTTGAGGTGGATCGTTACCTTGCCTGAATCAACAAATTTCTGCATATCGTGTTGCAATATATCACTAGCGGAGACTTTACTACGGACCAAAAGATCGATATGAGTCGCATAACGAGTCAGGAAAAGTGCTTCTTGGAAGCCAGAGTTTCCGCCACCGATAACAACGAGTTTCTTCTCGCGGTAAAAAGCACCGTCACACGTCGCGCAGTAATGGACACCACGTCCGTACAGTTCGGCTTCGCCTGGAACACCAATTTTCTTGTAATCGCTGCCGGTTGCGATCAGCACAACCTTTGCTTTTACTTCTGCACCATCAACGGTCAGGACTTTTACATCGCCTTCTTCGCGAAGTGCGGTCACGTCACCAAAATCAATATGTGCACCGAAGCGCTCAGCTTGCTTTTCGAGATAGCCAGCAAGCGTCAACCCCTCGATACCTTCGGGAAAGCCTGGATAGTTATCGACAATGTCAGTAATTGCCGCAAGACCGCCAATTGCACTCTTTTCATACAATGTCGTGTCGATATCTTCACGAGTTGTGTAGATAGCAGCCGCCAAAGAACTTGGACCAGCCCCGATCATGACGACTTCTTTGACTTCTTTAACTGAATTATCCATACCTCTCCTTATTACTATACTTAGTATAGCATACTGTCTACCTTAATGATTGCTGCTATTGTGTTGCGGTGCTGGTTTCGATTGAGTGAATCACCACGATAAATTGCAGTGGCGCATTCGCAGGGATAATCCCTGATCCAGTTGATCCATAGCCTTGATCAGCTGGAATAGTAAGCTTCACAGTGCTTCCGACGCGTTGTCCAGCGAGTCCGTCAGTCCAACCCTGGATAACTCCAGAAAGTGAGAACGTCACAGGCGCATCAGCAGTTGCATCTTTCTTTAGTGAACTATCAAAGATAACTCCGTCGCTTGTCCAACCAAAGTAACTCGCGTTAATTGAATCAGTCGCCTTTACCTCGTCGCCCGTCCCATCAACCAGAATTTCTTTTTGCAAAGATGTCGCTGACGCAGGGTCGAACGTTGCCGCGCTATAGCCGACAAGTGCCAATGAGTTGTCTGCATTCGCCTGAGCCGATGCTTTTGCCTGTGCTGCAGACGCAGTTGCGGTCTGTTGTGCTGTTGTTGTATCCTTTGCGCTGTTGTCGTTAGCCAAGATTAATACGATAAATGATCCGATCGTTCCTACTGTCAGAACTACCGCAATAACCCAAATTCCAATTTGTTGTCCTCGTGATGTTGCCATTAGATTACCTTTCCGTGTGTTGCCGTTACTACTTTTTCAGTCACTTCAGCCATTATTTTATTTACTTCATCACCCGTTAACGTCTTTTCGTTCGAACCAAGTGTAATGCGCAGTGTGATATTCTTTGTCTCACCAGCTTCTGGCTCGTAAATATCCAGTGGCGCAGTTCCTGATTGCAGGTTGGTGCTCAGAAGTGCTTCGCTTAACGCATCATATACTGTCTGCATAGGCACTTCCTTTGCAATCTGGAACGTTACATCTCGATCAGTTCGCGGATATTTGCTGAGCGCTTCATACGTCGGTTTTAGGCTCGATGTTAGTTTTAAAAGTGAGACAGGAGAGATTTCGAATCCTGCAACATTATCAGAGAGCTTAAATGCTTTTTGGACAGACTTTTTGAACTCACCGATTACACCAATGCGTTCGCGAGTCGCCAGTTCCCAAACACGCGCACTTCGTTTTGGTTCAAATGGTTGCGTGACAGGATAATTCGCATTCTCTTCAAGTGGCTCATAGACAAATGTCAGTCCGAGTTCTTTCGCAATATACTCGAGGTATTGTTTCGCTTCGTAGAATGCTGCGCCCGTTGCTTTCTTGCTACTTGCAACGACAAATCCCAGCCCATCAAGCTCTTTTGGCACGTTTTCTTCAGTGAGTCCGTTCAGTTTTGTATGGAACTTATTAATTTCAAATAGTGCAAAGTGATCATAGCCAGCTTTTATGTTCGGATGAACGTTAACGAGAAGGCTTGGAACGAGACTTTGACGATAATACTGTAAGTCGGGACTAATGCTATTTGTAATGCGGTAAGCAGTCTCTGGATCTTGGCCAGCCTTATGCATAATGTCGCCGTGAATGAAGTTATATGTCAGGACCTCATTTGAACCTGCGCGAACTAAAATACTACGAAGCTTCGTTCGAAGCACATCAAAGTCGCTTGGACGAACGGCCGTAAAATCACGTAAAGGAAGTACAGGATTAATAGAATCAAATCCGTTCAGTCGTCCGACTTCTTCGATGATATCTTCGGCAATATGAATATCATTTCGCCAATACGGCACAGTGACGATCAGTTTCGTTGCATCAACGCCAACGTTAAATTCGACGTTTTCAAGCAATTCTTTAATGTCAGCCGCACTAAATTGAGTTCCGAGTGTCGCGTTCACAGCTGATTCTTCGATCGTCACGACAATTGCGTCGTGCTTACCTGGATAGGTGTCGACAATCGAACTTGCGATTTTTGCACCAGCAAATTGACCGATCATTTTAGCGGCTTCAACTAAAACTGGTGTTCCAAGTGGCGCAGGAATTCCCTTTGTCAGGCGTGTAATCGCTTCGGTGAATATGCCGTGTCGCATTTGCACACCACGAAGCTTATAGAGGTTAAATGTCGCAGATTCGAGTAGAATTCGTTTTGTATTCGTGTCGATTTCAGTATCGGCACCACCCATTGCGCCACCAAGGCCAATGGCCGTTTCACCTGCTGCGATAACAATGTCGTCCTCGCTTAGCTCAATCGTTGTCCCATTCAAAAGTCCGAGTGTTTCGCCCCTTCGTCCTGAACGAACGTGAATATCAACCTTACCGCCACCAACGGCAAGCAATTTATCGTAGTCATACGCGTGCAGAGGACGTCCCGCAAGGAACATCATGTAGTTCGTGACGTCAACAACGGCGCTAATTGGGCGAATACCACTTCGTGATAAGTAGGTCTGAATTTCAAGTGGTGATTGCGTACCCTCATTAACGCCAGACAAAACAATTGCTTCAAAACGATCCGATAGTTCTGGGTCATCAATCGTGACGGTTGGTAGTTCAACAGAATCTTCAGAAACGACGTCAGGATTAAGGTTCTCGAGCCATGCCGGGGTAGTAAATGCCTTACCTTGAATACCTGCAACTTCACGAGCAAAGCCAATGATACCAAACGCGTCAGGACGGTGCGTCAATGATTTGTTTTCGACTTCGAGAAGATAATCATTCAATTCGTAGAGTTCGGCGAAGCTTGTTCCAGGTGCAGCGTCTTTATCGATTTCAACAATGCCGCTGTGGTCTTCATACAAATCAAGTTCTTTAGCACTAGCGAGCATGCCATTACTCATAAAGCCTCGGAGTTCGCGTGCACCTAATACAAATGGCTCTTTATCGTTAAAAGTTTCAGGCACGGTACTCGCAGGTGGCAACCAAGCAGCTAACATTCCTGCTTTGACATTCGGTGCGCCACAGACAACTTGGACGAGTCCGTTTTCGTCACGTTCGACGTTTTGCGCTTTACCGCCGTCATCGATTTTCGTTAAATTCAAGTGGTCAGAGTCTGGCACTGGGCTACATTCAACAACCTTAACGACGAGGACGTCTTTATATTTCTCGCCAAGGTTTTCGACGCTTTCGATCTCTACTAAACGCGCACCAATAAGATCAACCAGTTCGTCAATCGAAACGTCAATGTCGGTAAATTTTTTCAGCCAGTTTACGGAAACGATCATGCAAATTTCCTCAAGAAATTAAGTTTTGCGGACTCAAAGTGACGAAGATCTTCAATGCCATATTTCAACATAACAAGTCGTTCGACACCCATACCCCAAGCAAAGCCGCGATATTTTGTTGGGTCGATACCCGCAGCTTTAAGGACATTTGGATGCACCATGCCGCAGCCAAGCATCTCAAGCCATTCGCCATCTTTACCGCCAAGCACGGCTGGTTTCTCAATCATAAATTCAAGGCCAGGTTCAACGAATGGGAAATAGGCGGGCTGCGTTTTAATGCGTAGAGATTGTCCGTAATAGACCTCAAAGAAACTACGAAGCGTTCCAAGCATATCACCCAGTGTTGCATCTTTGCTGACGAAGACGCCTTCGACTTGGTGAAAGGTGTGTTCGTGCGTTGCATCGACGTCTTCGTTACGAAAGACACGACCATAGCTAATAGCGGCAATTTGTCCACCAGCTTCTAACTTTTCTTTGCCAGCTTGCAAGATACGATTTTGCATCGTGCTGGTATGTGCTGGAGGAATAAAGCCCTCTTCGGTTCGGAACGTATCATAGCCATCGCGAGCCGGGTGGTTTTCAGGGAAGTTCAAAGAACCAAACATGTGAAAATCATCATCAATCTGTCGTGATTCAACTGCTTCAAATCCCATTCGGGTAAAGATATCGATCACGTTGGTAATTTCAGTTGTCAGTGGATGCTGAGATCCCTCGTTCGTCGGAAGGAATGCTGGCTTGGTGCTATTCGCATTCCATGGCGCCGTTACATCAAGTGACACAATGTCGCCGCTCTCAAGTTCGTCGATGCGAGCTTCAACTGCAGCTTCAACTGCTTGCTTTAGTTCGTTAACAGCTTTTCCGTAAGGACCCTTTTCTTCAGGGCTCAATGTGCCAATTGCACTATATAGATTCTTGAATTCGGGGGCACGAAGAATATCACGAGGTGTCTCGCTTGTTTGTACCCGCTCCAAAAGTTGCAGTCGTATCGTCTCTAAGCTCTCTATATTGGGACTTGGCATAACTGTCGTTTATTATACGCTAAAAGCCGTAAGGCTGTAAGCGTTAGTTACCTGTTTTTATCACTAAGAAAATGACGACACCAATCGCTAGGACCGCAATAACCATCCATACCCACAATAAGCTCGTCGTTTCTTTTGTTCCCTTAATATATTGTGAGTCCGTCACGCCATCAGGAAGCTCTGCTTCTTCTGCCTTTTTACGTGCTCGGTCTTGAAGTTCTGTTGCAAGCCGTTGTTGCAACTCTGATCGGTTTTCGTCTTGTCGTACAAATAGTGCCATATATACCTATTGTAACACTCGCTTTTGTCATTGTCGTTTATGCTATACTGTAACCATGTTGACTATAAGGAGGGAAGCATATGGCTACTAAGAAAGCCGCTACGACAACCAAAAAAGCACCAGCAAAGAAATCTGCTGCTGCTAAGACAACCAAAACGACCGTTACGACAGCTCCTGTTGCTGCAACGTCTAGCTCATTAGGTGATCACATTCAAACATCACTACGTTCAGTATCACTTTGGCGCTCATTGGGCGCTGAATTAGTAGGAACATTCCTTTTTGCCGGCGTGGTCATCGCTGGTCAAGGACAACCAATTTTTGTACTCTTCGGACTCGCAGGTATCGTCCTGCTCCTAGGTGCAGTCTCTGGTGCATACGTTAACCCAGCCATCACTATCGGTGCGCTTGTAACTCGCCGAATCGGTTGGTTGCGTGCTCTCGGATACGTCATCGCTCAGTTACTCGGTGCAGCTCTTGCGTACGTTGTACTCAGCGGCTTCATCAGTGGTGCTGAGGCTGTGAGCGCACAAGCTCAGGCTTATGGCCAAACTGCTCCTGCACTATATGCAGCCGCAGATGTTTCAAAGCTAACTGGAAAAGAATGGTTTATCTTCTTCTCTGAGCTTACTGGTACTGCAATCCTCGGACTTGCAATCGCCAATGTTACACGTAACAAAGACCGCATCGCTGGCGCACTTACCGCTGGATTTGGTATCTTCGTCGCTTTGATGATTGCCGTTTCTGCTGCAAGCTACGTTGGTGGTACTGCGATCATTAACCCTGCAGTTGCGATTGCTTTGCACGCATACAGCTGGGCTAATGTTTGGCCATTTGCGATTTACGCAATTGCACCAGTCATCGGTGGTATCGTCGGATTCGTCATTTATGACCTACTCCGCGGTAAAGAAGCTTAGTCACTAAGTAACAACACCAAAACGAAAATACCTCGCTATGACCAGCGAGGTATTTTTATGTGTCTCTAAATATATTTTTATAGTTCTTGTTGCTATAGACATAGTTCGATGAAGAATCAAACAGTAGATCTTTGACGAGGTGTATTGCATCAAACTCAGGAAACTTTCGTAGGAGTTCTTGACGATGTCCTTCACGACTTTTCAATAGGTCTTCGATGGAGGCAACGTTGTAATCTTCTTTAAACGTGTTCGCATCACCTGCCATGATGTTAATAATTGCAGGTAGGAGTTTATCAACAAAACGCACGAAGCGAGCTTCCGGCTCAACTTGTTTTTCATATCGTTCGAGCAGTCCCGCCATATACGGCGGTAATTCTTTCATCAGTTTTTCAGTCGCCACGGCTTCTGCCGCCTCTTTCTTTGCACGATCTTCGTCACTGATGTCAAACGTCCAAACATCACCCGCGTAAACTTCAGGAAGATCATGGACGAGACTAAACTGCGTCACCAGTCCGACGTCAAGGTCAGGATAAAAGTCGTTCGCTAATTCCATAGCCGAAACGGCCAAGTGAAAACTATGCTCGACGTCGGTTTCGCGTTTACCTGTTGGGTAGCGAGGCGCTCGTTCTACCTCGGCAAACGCAACACTCAATGCACCCAAAACCAACATGTAGTCATGGGCATTTTGTGCGTGGTCGTCTGCGTTCTGTGTCATTACCTGTATTCTAGCAGATAATTAATCGTCAGTGTGGGGCTTGTCAATCAACAAGACTTCAACGCTTTTATCGGTACTTGCGATCTTGACGACATCAGTATCGATCTTTGCAAGTTCTTTGTGTGCATTATTGTAGTGGTTCACGGTCGTGCCAAGTGAATTTCCTAGCTTACCCATAAAGCTATCGAAGGCCGCTATGTGACGCCCTAGCTTCCCCACTTGGATCTGTATATCTTTTGCTTGCTCTTCAATCTGAAGGCTACGCAGGCCCTGTAGAACGGTCTGAAGATAGGCCATGAAGCTGGTCGGGCTGACAATGATCACTTGTTTCTCACGGAAGGCATATTCAATCAAGTCACGGGCTGATGAACCCGTTCCGACGTCACCGATCAAAAGGTCGTAATATAGTGATTCGCTTGGAATAAACATGAAAGCAAAGTCCATTGTCTTTTCAGCGGGTAAAATATATTTGCTGGTTTCATCGATACGACTTTTTAGGTCATTACGAACTTTCTTCAGCCATTCTTCGCGCTCTACTTTGTTCGTTGATGACACCATGCGGTTATAGTTCTCGAGGCTAAACTTGCTATCAATGGCAAGAATTAACCCTTTATCAAGGAAAACGACGGCATCAGCGATATTACCATCGTTAAACTTGTACTGCATCTGATAATTCTTACTTGGCAGAATGTTTCCGAGGACTGATTCAAGGTAGTACTCACCGAACACGCCACGTTGCTTTGGGTTTTGTAGTACGTTCTGTAGCGTCTTTAGTTCGTCAGCCACATCGACCACACGACGATTTGTTTCATCGAGTTTTGCAAGACGTTGGGTAACATCACTGACCAGCTTACCGCTTTCAGTGAGTTGCTTTTGCATTGACGTTTGCATATTGGTCGCGTTGCGTTCTAGTTTGTCGCCCAATGTCGTTTGAAGGTTAGCAATCGTTCGATTTAACTCTGTGACATCAGACTTCAACATCTCAACACCCGTACTGTTATCAGAAGGTTTCATATCACGCAGTCGTTGGCTAATCACAAATAATGCAACGCCGAGGCCCACAACAACTACCAACAAAATCACCAACAAGACTTGATCCATATGACTAGTATACCAAAAGCATAACAATAAAGGACCTCACTTGCGGGAGGTCCTTTATCTTTTCTACGAATATTATTGTTTTGGCGGTTCGTCTGAACTATTTGGATCAGTCGGAGTCGGTTCTGGAGTAAACCATGGGTTATCTGCTTTTGGTTCTTCACTCACTGGTGCAGGAGTTTCCTCGGCAGGTGTGTCGGGTTCAGCAACCGACTCAGTGACAGGTTCGGCGATCGGTTCTGGGACCGGTTCAACCGCAGGTGTCTCAACAGGTGCAACTGCCACTACCGGCGCAACTTCGACAGGCGCTACAGGCGCAACAACGACAGTTGGCATCGTCGATGTAATCGTTGTTCCATCCGCAGAGATCGCTACTGTTTGCTTGTTTGGTGCGTCAGGACCAGCAGGCTGAACCGCACCCTGTGCAACACCAGCGATGTAGATCATGTGCTTTTTGTGGTGACGTATGATCAAGATGAGTGCGACACCTACGCCAAGCAGGATGACCGCGGCAGCAACAATGACTGGAATCAGCGGGAAGTCGACAACATCTTCACCATTCGCGATTCGCTTGTTAGACGCAGTAATGAAGTCTGCGACGCTTGAGTCATTCGGATACAGCGTCTTTACTTTATTAAAGCTAACGACCGCTTTTGAATAGTGCGCTGTGTAGAAGTAACCGAGGCCCTTTTCCCATTCAGCTTGCGTTGCACTGTTTGTATCAAATGAGATGTGGTTACTCGCCGCAAGATCAGATAGGTCCTTGATGTCACGGATGTAGTTATACGTCCCGTTGCCTGTTCCTGATCCGTCAATTGTGTAGGTTGCAATACCGACGACATTACCTTCATCGTCAAGTGCAGGACCACCACTGTTTCCGTGTCCAATCGTTGTATCCGTTTCAATCAATTTCTTGTCACTACCGTCAGCGTTTTTGATAGAAGAAACTTTTCCGTTTGTCAGTGTCACTAGGCTAGAACTTGAGTCAACCAATCCATTATTGCCCGCTTCACCTGGGTAGCCGAGGATCGAGAGACCAGCACCTTGTGTGACGTCAGTGATTGCACCAAGTTTCATTATCGGGAAGTCAGAGCCATCTACCTTGATGATTGCAACGTCTGAAGCCTTAAAGCCACCGTAGTTGTCTGCGGCGCGATAGTTCGCAGCGACAAGCTTTGCAGCGAGAACGTTCTTGTCAGAAGTCGTGTAATCTTTGCCGTCTTTTGTTGCCTGAAGAAGCGCCGTTACGTCGGGGTTGGTTGGAGTCACTTGTACGAGCAGGTTCTCGACGTCATTGCTTTTAGTAAATCGAGAGTTATCCAGCTTGTAGATAGCGTTAACCATAATACCAAGCTTGTCCGATGCCGTTGCACCTGCAGGGAAATCTGCATCCGTCAGGCTCGTCAGGTTCACAAGATCAGCAAAGTACGAGGTATCACCTTTTGTTTGAATCTGACTAATGGCCGCTGTAATGGCAATATCGACTGGTGCTGACGTAGCGACGTGTCCATTTGTCGCAATGTAGCCGTCCTGGCTGACGAAGAACCCAGATCCGGAGAGGGCATTGGTTGCGCCCTTTACAAATAGCTTACCGTCAACTGAAACGTCCATTTTGTAGGCGTTATAAATTTTGATGACCGCGGGACTATACAATGCAGCAACTTTTTCAGAACCAGTCAGATTACTGGTCGTTGATGCAGCCGCAGCGATTTGTGTACCCATAATTGTATCGAGGATACTTCGTGAAGCCTGCGTCTTTGCAACAACGTCAGCCGTTGGCGCAGCGACATAACTGACCTTTGTGTCAAACAGAATCGAATCAAGGATTGATTGATAGACAGATTCGTTCACATTAGTAATACCAAGGCTCAGGACAACGGTCACTACTTGTCCGCGGACTAATCCAGAATACGTAACGAATTTCGCGCTCAGCGAAGACGCCAATGCCCCATCAGTTTTAGATTGCCAAGTTGTCTTCTTGAAGACTTGGCCACCGATTGACGACAGAACCGTTCCCGTTCGGGTTACATTCGTTGGATCGACTCCAGCGTCAACCAATGCGACCGTGTCGGCAGGATCAACCGTTTGCGTCTTGCCTGCGTGATACGTCAGTGTCAGCGCAGATGAAGTGGTTGGCGAATCAGATCCTGTTGAGAAACTTGGTGCAACACGAACAACAGTGTAGGCATGTTGCTTCGTCAAGTCGTTCCCGATATAAAGACTGCCGGTATCATCACTAATGGCGCTACCATAAAATTGTTTTTGATTAAAAGAGAGACTAAATCCGTGAGATGAGACCACATTGATGTCGACAGCTTGATCTTGGGTAAAAAGATCACTGACGAAACTTCGGCTACTAGCAAATCCGCTAATAATTTGGTCACGGTACTGAACTAACACAAGCCCAAGGATAATCAGGGCTGCAATCGAGACAACAAAGAGACCAACGTGGCGCTTCCGATACGGCTTAGCGTGATGCGCCTTTAGTTTGACGTGCTTATGCGCAGACTTAACGTGACTCGGTTTCTTAGCAACCATATACCCCTACCCTCGGATTATTACTGTCTGTATTCTAGCATACCGATTATGCTTTTTTGGTGAAATCGTCAGCGTTTTCTAAAGAACCAATGCTATACGAATGATGATAACGATCAAGAGGCTTAACGCCACCGTCACCCAAAGGGTTGCGTAACGAGTAATCCAGGCAAACAGTGCGTAACACAGTGCATACAGAACGATACTCCAGACAACCGCTTCTAGCCAGAATAGGCCATTTGTCCATGCCGCAAGATCCCATAACAGTGCTGCCGTCGCAACGGCAAGAATGATTGGTCGCGCAATTCCAGCACGAACCAAGAAAACGATTGCGATTACACCGGTTAAGATCGCTGCGATATTACCCGCAAGTGGCGTCGAGTTAGCACATAGTGTCGCATTTACAATCTGCCGACACACTAATGGATCAACAATATAGCGCTGCAAAAGAATCGTTAACAGCCAAAAGATAAGTCCCGTTGTCGCACCAAAAACAATTGTTCGGCCCCACTCGCGCCAGCTAGTACTAATGACCTGCTGATCTGTGATGATTACCTGCGCCATGACTCACCTCTTTTTCTCCCACCCGCTTCTTACTTCGTGCCTTATTTACATACCATACCGCACCTACAAGGCCGATGACAACCCCTCCGATAACATCAAGTGGTGTATGGACTAATGCAAGGACACGTCCGACACATATAAGGACCGTCAATACCACTAGCAGTAGCGTCGTTTTCCTCAGTTTAGTCTCAAACCACACTGCCGCTGTGATTGCCGTGACAAAGAGAGCATGATCCGACGGGAAGCCAGGGTTATTCAGATATAAAGCGCCCGGTTGAACACCCAATACCTCAAAGGGACGTTCGAAGTTTGGTTGATAGATTGAGGCAATGAATTTCGCTATCAGGTAAGAGGTTAAGCCGGCCATGAGGATGCGAGTGTAGGCTTCGAAGCGACCACGTCCTTTATTCGGGATTTTGAAGATCAATGCCCAGGCACCGATGAGGACAACAAGCACTACTCCTCCATCGGCGATAAGACGAATTAAGACATGGATGATTTCGGTCATGTATTTATGATACTCCTATTTACACCACGAGCTTACGCTAAAAAGTTAAGGATTATTTAATAAAAATGCCATAATCTTAAGTAATATGAAAGATCTTACAAAGAATCATGAAATTACTACTTGTTGAGGACAATCAGCGTCTAGCCGAAAGGATATCCTATCACCTAAGGAAGGCTTACGTTGTCGATATCGTGGATAGTGGGGAGGATGCGCTCGAAAAAATAAAGGATATTGAATACGGTGTTATACTTCTCGATCTTGGACTTCCTGGAATGTCGGGATTAGAGGTCTGCAAGAATATGCGTCGGCTAAAATTCAATAACCCCATACTCGTGCTGACGGGCAATGCAGAGATTACTGATAGAGTTAACCTCCTTAACGCAGGTGCGGATGATTATGTGACAAAGCCTTTCAATACAGACGAATTGAGAGCTCGAATTGCCGCTGTCGGCCGTCGTCAAACGAGAAACCAGATCAGATCAATCATCGAATATCGCGACCTTACTATGGACATTGATCACCACAAAGTCTCTAGGTCTGGCGTAGAAATCAGCCTAAGGCGAAAAGAGTTCGACATTCTTGAATATTTAGTAATCAACAAAGGCAGAATTATGACGCGCAGCATGATAATGGACCATGTCTGGAGTTCGCATTCAAATAGCTGGACAAGTACTGTGGATGTTCATATAAAACATCTTCGAGATAAGGTAGACCGACCTTTCGAAGATGCCTACATCAAAACTGCCTACGGATTAGGGTATAAGATTGACGAGAGTTGAGATGAATATGAAATTTTCTTCGTTCATCAATAAATACAACGCGTTGCCAATTATTAAATTACGCAAATCCTCAGAGCATATAACAAAAATTATTTTGGCAGGCTCTTTTCTCGTAAATATTCTTCTTATAGTTCTATTACTTATAAGTTTTCTAACGCTTGGACATCAATACGTGCTCGCCAGGATACTCGTAGGCTCAGGCGTCTTGGTATATCTGACCTTAGTTGGGTACTTTGTCCATAAAGAGCGAGTGCGAACAGGCGCCTGGATGCTCGTAGCTCTTTACGCCGTTATTGGACTACTGATTCTTCACACATGGGGCATTAACGCCCCGGTCGGAGTCCTCATACTCAGTTTCGTAATCTTTCTTACTGGCGTCATGCTAGGTGCAAAACGCATCATACCCGTAACGCTCGGCATTATCGTCACACTAATCCTACTCCAATACTCAAGTATTGTCGGGCTTAGCCAACCTGACAGATCGATGCTCGATGACAACTCTACGTTCGGCGATGTCGCAAGCTATTCCGTTATATTCTGTATATTTGCACTCATTTCGTGGCTTTCGGGAAGAAAGATGGAAGACACGCTTGAGAGAGCAGTAAATGCCGAACTAGCGCTTCACAAAGAAAGAGACGCGCTTGCTGTTCGAGTCGAAGAACAAACTAAACGCCTCAGGGATGCACAACAGAAAGAATTAAAACAGCTATATAAATTTGCAGAGCTCGGTCAACTAACTACGATCATTCTTCATGAGTTAGCAAACTACCTCAGCATACTAACCCTTGATATAGACGACCTCAACGAACGCCAAGAAAATTCAGTGGCGATCAACCATGCAAAAGAAAGTATTTTCTATATAGACACAATTATCGATCAGGTTAGAAATCAGATCAAAGAAAGTGATAACTCGCATAAGTTTGATGCCCGCATCACAACAAAAGATTCAATAGAACAACTGAGGAAAAAACTGAGTAACTCCAACATAAAACTATTCGTTGAAGATAAAGCTCCGGGTAAATACACAATTTTCGGTGATCCCTTGAGACTAGTTCAAGCCATAACAATTCTTGTGACGAACGCCGCCCAAGCGAATACCGCAAAGCGATCTGAAATATCTATCGAAGTCAGCTCAACAAAATCAAAAGTTCTTATCTCTGTAAAAGATTTCGGAAGGGGCATTTCTGATACCGCACGTAAATCATTATTCCAGCCTCAAAAAAGTACTAAAACAGCAGGTTTAGGAATCGGTCTGTTTGTTACAAAGCAGATTATTGATACACATTTCAAAGGAAAGTTATCCCTCAACCCTTCGACCGAATACACACAGTTCGATATTGAGATACCAAAAATAAAAAAGTGATTAACTATTAAAATTTTCATATCCAAAATGCCCATACCGTGCCGTCTCCTCATAAATAGGCCTCTTCAAATCTAGCGCCCTAATAATCCCATTCGGCGATAAATCGTACCCTTCAACCACTTCTTCTTTACCATCAATCACAACTGTCGCTTCTAACGGTTGATCATACCCAATCGCATACGCCAAATACACAAAGACTTCTTTAGCCTCCCTGGCCTTCAAATAATCGACTGCAACTTTTCGTGCCATGTACGCTGCCGATCGGTCAACCTTACTTGGATCTTTCCCACTAAATGCACCGCCACCAATCGGGATACGCGGACCATAGTTATCAACAATCAGTTTGCGACCAGTCAGTCCTGCGTCGGCATCAAAGCCACCAACTTCCCAATCCCCTGCTGGGTTAACGTGTAATGAAACATCCTTACCTACAATGGCAGTTGGTTCTTGTTTTATCCAGTCCAAGACACTCGCCTGTAACTTAGCTTGTGGTGCGTGCTGGAAGCTTGCGACAATCGACACGATCTTGCCGACTTTCGTCGTCACCTGAGTCTTACCGTCGTATGGCCAAATCTTGTATAAGTACTGGTTTAACTTGCGAGCAAGCACAAATTCCAAAGGCAGTAGTTCAACGGTCTCATTCGTCGCATACCCAACCATGATTCCTTGATCACCAGCACCGCCAGTATCAACGCCTTGTGCGATCTCGGGACTCTGCGCCGCAATATGCTCGATAACTTCAACATCACCAGCCAATCGCTTCACAATCGCCACGACGTCGGCATTAACGGCTTTCGACGTCACTTCGCCCGTCACAAATACTTTGCCATGTCCACCTGCAACATCCACCGCAACCCGTGCATCAGGGTCTTCCGTCAAATGCGCATCTAATATCGCATCCGATATCTGGTCACAAATCTTGTCCGGGTGTTTTGGTGAGACGCTCTCGGCTGTTTTAAAAATTGACATAAAAATACTCCTTCTACGTATCTTTCGCGCCACAGACGGGAAAGGTAGAAGGAGTAACGTCTATCTTCCCGTGAGGGCTAGAAGGGGCACCGTTGCCTTCGTAATAGATACAGGAGGCTGGTTGCCGGCAGGTCATAGAGCTAGATCTCTCGCTGCACTCTGGATACGTGTTTAATTGTTTAACTTTTTTAGTATAGCAAAGCTTTTACTTATTTGACGAAATGACTTTTTATAGTACACTACACAAATCACTACAAAGTGTACCTTTCACCCACGAATCCACAGAGAGAAGAGGAGGCGGCTCATTTGACGCTTGCACCGAACACCCACGCCACGCACCGCGAAGGCTGGGAGGCCGACATCTATATCGACCCCGAGGATGCTCGACGAGCAAAACTCAGCAGCGACGACCCGCAACAGAAAGCAGCAATGAAAACGCTACGCAATCAGATCTGCAGTGCGTTCCGCGAAGCCTGCATCGTCGAGTACGGCAACGTCTTCGACGAACGCGCGGAACGGTTCATCAAGTGGTCCGATCTGTCGATCACCAAGATGTCCGATGCTTCGATGGCGGGGTCGCGATGACAACATCAGAGGCAACGCCAGAACCAGTGACCACCATCGATGGCTGGACCGGCAAGTGCTGTGGCCTGGACTACTGCAAGCCATGCAATGGTGAACCAGAATTCCGTCACGACAAGTGCAACTACACCTGTACGCTACGGCCGGTTCACTCGTGACAACTCCTCTCTCCGGACTGGGTGGAAGCGGCCGTGCTATATGCACGGCCAATTTCATTTCTACTTGATTTATTATCATATTTGTGCTATAATATCGTCAACACTTCGGTGTGCACATTTCGCCCTCAACCAGATAGGAGGTGAGACCATTGGCCGAAAAGCCAACTCACCGCATCAAGTACGCCCACAGCCGTTTCAAAGCCGACATCTTCATCAGTCCACTGGTGATGACAAGGCTCAAAAGCCACGACTTTGCGATGCGCAGCAATGCGCGTAACTACGTCTGTCGACGCTTCATGGAAGCCTGTAACATCCGTTACAAGCAGAAATGGAAACGTCAGCACTCGTACGTCAGCTGGAATCAGATCACCGTCATCCCCCTTTAGAGAAAGAAGCAACATGGCCAAGAAATGACTGGTTCGCCACCGTGAGTGTCGCAAGACGCCGAGGTATGGCGTGTACTATCTCTGGGAATAACCAGAGACCTATCTCGCATCCGGGTGAAATACGTCGCGTCTCTTTCAGTAGAGCGCGACGATTTCATATCTATTTGAATTTGTACTCGTTGAACAACTCTACCCATTGATGTAGTCGCATCTCGGAAGGCTTAATTCCTGCGGGCAAACCGATCCTCTTTTGTGGTGTCTTCGCAAAAATCTTTGGATCTGAAAAACAGCCTTCGATAAATCCACGATACTTCCCCATCTCATCCAACGGAATAAATGGTTCGTCGCGCTTTTTGATTTCAATAAGGACAGTGTCGACAGCCGGTGGCGGTGTGTAATCAGATCGTTTTAATGGCCGGCGAATCCGAACGCCAAAAGTTGGACCGATCATCATGCCGAGTTGTCCCGTGAACCTATCAGAATTTGGCAGTAATTTATTCGCAAACTGTTTCTGGACAATTAAGTACGCGGCAGAGGGTGAATTAGCGTCTTCAGTAATCTTATGAATAATCGGTGAACTCAGGTGGAACGGAATGTTCGCAAAGATCTTGTAAGGCTTGTTTGGCAGTTCCAACTTTAAAAAATCGCCTTCAATAATATCGACATTTGGATAGTGCCCTTCGATATTCTCACGCAGTTTTGCGGCCGCTTGTGGCTCGAACTCAATCGCAACAACAAACTTTGCTTTCTGAGCAAGCGCTGCAGTAATCGCACCCGTACCCGCGCCAATGTCGTAAACAAGGTCGGTCGGTTTAATATTCGTGTGCCCGATCAGCTCTTTAATAAAGTCCTGACCGCGGAGGTTGTGTTGAGAATAATTGTCGAGACGTGCCATATCACATCTAATTATAGGCTATTTACCCCTTATAGACTATAATAAGACTAGTAAATGAGTAAACGACCCTTCCCTATCGTTACTGTCACACTCGAAAAGATTGTTGGCGGCGGACAAACTCTCGCGACCATGGACGATGGCCGCAAACTTTTTGTATGGGGTGGATTACCAACTGAAGAGGTTGAAGTCCAGCTTTTCCGCAAGAAAAACAGCTTCGCAGAAGGCTACGTTATCTCAGTCTTAAAACCAGCCAAGGATCGCATCGAAGCGCTTGATCCAGGTAGCTACGTTTCTACCAGCCCGTGGCAAATCATGAAATTCACTAGTGAACAAAAGCACAAAGCTGAACTTATTAAAGAAGCTTTCGAACTACACGGTGTTACCCTTCCTGGTGAAATCAGCGTCTATTCTGACGATCACGAATTCGGCTACCGAAATAAAATGGAATTTAGCTGGTACTGGGACAAAGAAACAGAACAACTTGACCTCGCCTTCTTCGGCCGTGGCACCCATAGTAAAGTACCTGTCGAAGGCAGTCACCTTGCAATGGACAGTATTAACAAGACTGCGCTTGCGATGCGTGACCTACTTCGTGCACATCACGCAACTGGCTTTTCATTAAAGACTTTACTTGTTCGCGCCAACCAACAGGGCGATGTTTCAATGCAACTGTACGTAAAGAGCGAATCATTTAATCCGATCCGCCCGATTGATATCGAAGCACTCGGCGTTAAAGGCTTTGAAATGATTTATTCAAACCCTAACAGCCCAGCCAGTGTCATCACGAAGCGTCTTCAAGAATGGGGCAAGCTTCCACTGACCGATACGATTAACGACGTTCCATTCAGCTACGCAACTGAAAGCTTCTTCCAGATCAACTTGCCTGTCTACCAAAAGGCATTGCTTGATATGAAAGCATTTGTAGATCCTACGAAACCTACCGTTGACCTTTATAGCGGCGTTGGAACAATCGGCCTCACGATTGGTGCTGGCGACTTGACGCTCGTTGAAATCAACGAAGGTGCTGTTCGCGAGATGAAAGAAAATATCGATCGTCTGAAAATTAAGAATGCCCAAGCTGTCCACGCACCAAGCGAAAAAGCACTCGACTTTATTACCGGCGATGCAACGATTATTGTTGACCCCCCGCGTGCTGGACTCGACAAATCAATCGTTGAACGTTTACTCGAAACGACGCCTGCTCGCATTATTTACTTGTCATGTAATCCTGTCACTCAAGCTCGTGATGTGGCGCTTCTCTTAGATAAATATGAAATTACCTCACACCAAGGCTACAACTTCTTCCCTCGCACACCGCACATCGAAAATCTCGTTATTCTCGATCTAAAGAAATAAAATAATGCTATATCTTGTATAGCAACCTATGCTATACTAAAGTTACCAACAATTTAGCCATTACCGCCGCTCCCCTGGGATATTCGGAATGAAAAGGAGTCATATTTTCTATGTCAAATGTTTTAGTTGTGCTATCAAGCGTTCGCAAAGGCCGTGCCGCGGATAATATTTTTGATCTTGTGAAGAAAGACCTTGATGCTCGCGACGGTGTACATATCGTTGTCGCTGATCTTAAGGAAATTAACCTACCTTTCTTCGCGCACGAACTTACACCTGCATCACCAGACTACATCCCAACCGACCCTGCGGTTATCGAATGGGGCAAGCTCGTCACCGATGCTGATGCGATTGTTTGGCTCACTCCCGAGTACAACCACTCACTGAACGCAGTCCAAAAGAATGCGATCGACTCACTCAAGAATGAATGGATCGACAAGCCAATCACTATCGTTGGATATGGTTGGAGCGGGGGTTCACTATCTATCGCTGCGTTGGATCATATCCTCCCATGGCTTAAAGCTGATTACAAGCACAACCCTGCCGAACTTGCCTTCATGAAAGACATCAATCCTGACGGCACAATTATCGACGAAGCTTCTGTCACCGCACAGATCAAAGCGACGATTGACGAAATTGCATAGTAAAAGTTCCCTCGCAAAAATAGCCCAGTCATCACAGACGGGCTATTTTTTTATCCCCTTGATTTATCTCTGTAATACCCCTATTATACGGGTATATAACCAACCATAACTGGAATACATAAAAACATGCACATTACGATTGTAGGCGGTGGCTTCGGTGGAGTGAAAGCTGCCCTGGAGCTATCAAAAGACCCAAAGTCTAAGATTACGCTCATTAGCGACAAGACCGATTTTCAGTACTACCCAGGCCTTTACAGCGCCGCAACCGGACGAAGTCACCTACAGGCATGGGTACCACTTGGTGAAATCTTTGCGGGTATCAATAACATTCAAGTCGTTATCGATACAATTGCAACGATCGACAAAGCAACCAAAACCCTTAAGGCTATTTCTGGTGCGAAGTATACGTATCATACGCTTATCTTAGCGCTTGGTTCCGTCACGACGTACTTTGGTATCAAAGGCCTTGACCAATATGCGTACGGCATTAAATCTGCAGCCGAAATTGCTCGCTTGAAGCAACACCTTCTTGATGAGTTCTCAAAGCCAGAAGGCGCTGACAAGGACTTTCTTATCGTCGGTGCTGGTCCAACTGGTGTTGAACTTGGTTCTGCGCTTGGGACGTACCTCAATGACCTAAAAGTGCACTTCAATAAACCAGAGCCACGCATGAAGATCTCTATCATCGAAGCTGCACCTCGTGTGCTTCCTCGTATGTCAGAAAAAGCTAGCCGACTCGTCCACGAACGCCTGACACAGCTTGGCGTCCATGTCGAACTGAACAAGAAAGTCGAAGAACAAACTGTCGATAGTCTCATCGTGAGCGGTAAGCCCATCAAGACAAACACCGTTATATGGACGTCTGGTGTTGCCAATAGTCCCTTCTTTGAAGCAAACACTGGTCAATTCGAAATTTCGAAAAACCACAAAGTGATTGTCGATAAATACCTACGTTCAAGTCCTGATGTCTACGTCATTGGTGATAATGCCTTCACGCAGTTCAGTGGGCTTGCACAAACCGCACTGAAAGACGGCATCTTCGTCGCAAACCATTTGCTTGGTAAATCAAAGAAGCCATACGTTGCGAAAATGCCTCCAGTTGTCGTTCCTGTCGGTGAAAGGTGGGCTATCTTCGAATACAAAAAGATCCTCCTTTCTGGTGACATCGCGTCACGAATCCGAAGCGTGGCTGACTTTGTTGGCTACAGTGACATCCTTCCATTCGGACAAGCACTTGGCGTCTGGCACGCACAAAGAATCAAAGAAGATTCTTACTTCCCGGTCGTTACTCCTCGAGCGTAGTTTCTAGATATTTTCTTCAGCACGGACAAGGCGAACATGTGTCGCCACCGTCGCTGCGGAAACGACCATGAGGTAGACAAGTCCCATCAAACAACTCTGCAGGATGTGGCTTGGGAAGCTGATCAAAAGATACGTACCTGTCGCAATCGTTGCAAAGATAAAGCCATAACTTGTTATGAGCTTTTTCATTGTTGGCCTAAAGAACGCCAAGCTAGCAAGAACGATACTGGTGAGTGCGATAATAACGTGAATAAGGATAATCATAATCTTTAGTATACACTACGGCAGAAAGCCACCAATAGAGATGAGGAACAAAATAGCGAGCAAAATTAGTAGTGACGCACCGAACATTTTTCGTGCCCACTTGTCGTCTTCAAGTTTGTTATACAGCGATATTCCGCGATACAGCCAATAAACTGATAGTGCAACGCTGAACACCAGATAGACAATACCCGTATAGCCAAATACAGTCAGAAGCACCGATATAATCGCATAAACAATCGTGAATAGCAGAATCTGTTGCTTGGCGCTCTTCATCCCATAGACAACTGACCACACAGGCAATTTCGCACTGGCGTAGTCTTTCTGACGGAACATCGCAATTGCGTAGAAGTGTGGCATCTGCCAAAAGAACAAAATTAAGAATAAGATGATGGCGCCTGCGTCAAGCCGCCCCGTCAGTGCTGTATACCCCGCAACAGGTGGCAATGCACCCGCGACTCCCCCAATGATCGTGCTGTAGGCAGTCGTTCGTTTTGCGATACCGTAAATCACGATATACCAGACATAGGCGATCACACCCAAAATAAATGTCAGCGTGTTCGTATATAACATCAATAGCGAAAGACCAATAACTCCAAGGACACCCGCGAACAGTAACGCTTTTCGGACACTAATCACACCACTGGCAACATCGCGCTTCGCCGTTCGTTTCATGCGCTTGTCGATATCACGATCGAGAACATTATTGACGACACAAGCAGATGCGATGACGAATGCGATACCAAAAATCGTACCGAAGAATATCGTAGCCATGACCGTAAAGTCATAATGAATAATACTGGCGGCCAGGAAGAACCCAGCAACGCCACTCAATGTATTACTGAGTGTGATACCAGGTTTGATTAGTTGTAAGTAAGAGCGAGAACGTCGCTCCACTAAATGCCCTCATTCTGGTGCATGTAGAGTTTCATTTGATCCGGTGACATGCGCATCATACTGTAGTTGAGATGATTCATAATCCAAATTGATCCAACAACAACGATCAAGACAACAAGAACCGCAAACGCGAAAGTAATAAACTTCCACTTACTTCCTCGTCCAATATGCAGGAAGAAGACCAACTGGACAACAAGTTGCACCACCGCAACACCAAGCACGATATAGACGAGTGTCTGCATTGGCCAGAGGTGCTTCACGACAATCAAGTACGCAGCCAGCGTCGTTAAAATTGAAAGAACAAATCCAACCACGTATGAGATATATCGACTCTCAGAGTTACGTGGATCGATACGAATTATTGGTTTCATGCCATGCCTCCGATCAAGTACACAATGCTAAAGATGAAGATCCAAATCACATCGAGGAAGTGCCAGAATAGTCCGAATAGTGCCAAGCGGTTGATATCCGTCTTCTTGAACTTGAATCGCCATAGCCTAAAGATCATGACGAACAGCCATAGTAGTCCAATCGCGATGTGCAGTCCGTGAGTTCCGACAAGCGTAAAGTACGATGACAAGAAAGCACTATGTGTCCAACTGTTACCTTCTGCCGCAAGCTTACTGAACTCTGACAGTTCCAGTGTCAAAAAGGCTGCACCAAGTAGGAATGTAACGACGAGCCAGAGCAACGTCTGCTTTTTAAAACCACGACCAGCACCAAGAATTGCGAGTCCAGCCGTAAAGCTACTGGTCAGCAAGATCATTGTCTCAATCAATACAAACTGAAGATCAAAGATGTCGTGTCCTGATGGACCACCGAACGTACTGCCGCGAAGGACGGCGAAGGTTGCAAACAATGCCGCAAACAACACGCAGTCGGTCATCAGATAAATCCAAAAGCCAAGTGTCTTCTTTTCCTGAGTTGGAGTTTCTTCAGCTAGTTGTGTCATGCTGTTTTTACTCCTTCATAATGCGCCAGTTGTGCGGCTGTTATTTTTTCTTCTGTCTCATCACTCGTAAGTCGGATAATCAAAGTGATAATCACGCCAACAAGTCCAACGATCAGTAGCCACCAAATATGCCAAATTGCCCCGATGCCAAAGGCTAGTGCAAACGCTCCGACAATCACACCGACTCCACTATTCTTCGGTATCCAGATATCTTCGTACTTCGGCGTTTCAGCGTGGACGTGCTTACTCTTTTTTGACTCCCAAAACGCATCACGAGTTGTGACTGTCGGAATAATCGCAAAGTTATATTCTTTTGGAGGTGATGAAATTGACCATTCCAGTGTTCGTCCATTCCATGGATCGCTTCCAACGCGGTTCTTGTTTCGATTAATAATACTGTACACAACCTGCAAGATTTGAAAGAAGACACCGACACAGATGATCAGCACACCGACACCAGCAACAACGAATAGTCCCTGCCACCCAAGTGACGGATCATAGTGATCGAGTCGTCGAGTCGCACCCATGAATCCAAGGATATAGAGCGGACCAAATGCAAGTAAGAAACCGATAATCCAGAACCAGAAAGCGTACTTACCTAGTCTCTCATTGAGCGTATAGCCAGTAAACTTCGGGAACCAATATGCAAATCCTGCAAATGCACCGAATAAGACTCCGCCGACGATCATTGTATGGAAGTGGGCAACCAAGAAGAGGCTGTTATGGAACTGGAAGTCTGCCGCCGGAACGGACATCAGCACACCAGTCAATCCACCAAGCGTAAAGGTGACGATAAAGCCCATGAACCATAACATTGGGGTCGTGAAGCGTACTCGTCCTCGATACATCGTGAATATCCAGTTAAACACCTTCACCCCTGTTGGAATCGCAATGATCATTGTCATAATACCAAAGAACGTATTAACGTCTGCTCCCGCGCCCATTGTGAAGAAGTGGTGTAGCCAAACGGTGAACGACAAGAACGTAATCGCCGCCAGTGCAACCACCATCGACTTGTAGCCGAATAGTTTCTTGCCCGAGAATGTTGCCACAACTTCAGAGAAAATACCAAAGGCAGGAAGTACCAAAATATATACCTCTGGATGTCCCCATGCCCAAATCAAGTTGATATAGAGCATCGGATTTCCTCCAGCTGTTGCCGTAAAGAAATGCATCCCCATCAAGCGATCCAGTGAGAGCATGCCGAGTGTTGCCGTCAGAATCGGGAAAGCGAACATCACGAGGACCAGACTGGCGAGTGCGCTCCAGACAAAGATTGGCATCATCATCATTTTCATACCAGGTGCACGCATCTTGATAATCGTTACAAAGAAGTTAATACCCGATAGTAGGCTTCCGATACCAGCGATCTGCAAGCTCCATATCCAATAATCCACGCCAACCCCTGGACTGTACTGCAGTTCCGATAGCGGAGGGTATGCCAGCCAACCTGCGGCCGAGAACTCACCCACAATAAGTGGTGCATTGATCAGGATCATACCAGCTGCAAATAACCAAAAACTGATGGAGTTTAAGAGAGGAAAAGCAACATCCCGCGCACCAATCTGCGATGGGATGATAAGGTTAAAGATACCAAAAATAACCCCCATAGCAACAAAGAAGATCATGATTGATCCATGCGCCGAGAAGATTTGCTGGAAGTGATCTGCCGTGAGTAACCCTCCCGAAACATCGGTTGCCTGTTGTGCTCGTATGAGTAACGTATCCGCTAGCCCACGAAGGAGCATCACGACGGATACAAGTAGGTACATGACACCAATTTTTTTAGGATCAAGCGAAGTAATCCAGGTGCGCCATAACCATCCCCACTTCTTAAAGACTGTCAGTCCGATGATCGCAAGTATCAGCGCACCGCCCATTGCAAACCCGGCACCCGCCATAATTGGATCGTGAACAAAGTCAGACGCCGTTAGTCGCCCAAAGATAAATTGTTGAATATCGTTAGACATTAGTGGCTCGTTCCTATACTCGTCGCACTACCCTGTGCATTTGGAGCCATGTATTTCATTATGATTTCATTATACAGGTTCGTATCAACAAGCTTATAGGCTGTTTCTGGGTCACCCCGACTTGGTTTTGAAAGTATATCGTACTGTGCGCTCGTCAGTGAATCACCAGTACTTGCAGTCTTCTTTGCCCACGAAGCAAAGTCGGTTTCGTTCATTGAGTTAACTTTGAAAGTCATATCCGCAAAGCCTTCTCCGCTAATATTCGCAGACGATCCGACATAATTTCCTGTCCCGTCAGCAATTAAGTGAAGCTGCGTCGACATACCCGACATTGCATAGACTTGTCCGGCAAGCGCTGGCACCCAAAATGAGTTCATTGTTGCGTCAGAGGTGATGGTAAGACTAATCGGGGTATCTTTTGGAATATTGAGATAATTCAGCGTTGCAATATGCTGGTCAGGGTAAATGAACAGCCACTTCCAGTTCAACGAGACAACTTGGACATTGACTGGCGTCACTTGAGAATCAATTGGCTTGTAGGGGTCAAGGGCGTGCGTCGAAACGACGGTAATCGCTCCAAGAATAATAATAATGGCACATGGAATCCCCCACCATAGTGCTTCAAAGCCTCGGTGACTCTCAAAATCGGGCTGATACTTCGCTTTTGTATTACTAGCTCGGTAACGCCATGCAATCGAGAACAGCATGATAAAAACGGGCACGATAATCAACAAACCAAGACCAGTTGTCAGGAGGATCAGATTTCGCTGTTGTTCTGCAATCAGTCCGTGAGGATTAAGAACTGGTATATTTCGGCCTTGTGTCACAAGAACGAAAATATCGATAACAATTAGCCCCACTAGGATAGAAAAAAGGACCTGTTTTACCCGATGGAAGGTATGCTTTTTGTCATTACGCATATGCTTCCTATATCATAGCGTGGTTAGAGCATTTTACCAACCTATAGACTACCCTCTCTTATTTCAAAGCTTCTCGCTTAAGTACTTCGTGATAGCAAGAGATGTACTTTTCTGCCATAGCAGTATTTGAAAATCGATCAACCACCGATCGTCGGCACTCTTCGGGGTCAATCTCGTTGATGCGAAGCATGTATGCTTCAAACTCTTCAACCGTATTTGCTAAAAAGCCGTTCACGCCATGTTCAATAATTTCCGGCAATGCGCCACGGTTCATGGCAATAACGGGTGTCCCGCAAGCTAACGCTTCGATGACCGACATACCAAACGGCTCTTCCCAAGTAACGGGGAATAATAACGCCTTTGCTTCAGACAAAAACTTCATTTTTCGCTTTCCGCTCAGGCTACCCGAGTAGGTGATACGAGGATACTTTAGTACGTATGGCAAAATTTTGTCACTGTAATACACAAACTGAGCATCGCTGCGATAGTGACTCGTCGGGTTGGATAACTCTAGAAGAAGTTTGCGGTTCGACCCAATATCTGACACTGTTCCAGCCATTCGAAGCCGCTTTTTCAACTTTGCTGCGAGTTCGACTGCAATATGTTGTCCTTTGTAGGGAGCAAACCGAGCCAAAGTAACAAAATATTCTTTCTTTTTTGCAACAAATGGAAAGTCTTTCACTACAACACCGTTATATACCGACTGCATGAGACGGGGTTTGATATTCTCGGGCGCGGACAAAGCCATTACCTCCGAAATACAGGAAGCGTACCAAGACCCAAAATCTTGTATTTGCTCGATGTCTTTCGTATTGTAAGCGGATCCAAAATCTTTATCGACTGTCGAGGTGAATGGAGGGCCATGGAATGTATGAAGCACCGGCGGAAGGTCTTTGGTATGACTCGATGCCATCGACCAGAATGCTGGTCCCACGTGCGGAACGTGATCGTGAATGATGTCAAAGTTGCCTGCTTTTTTTATATAGTTATAGGCAAACTCAAGGTGTGCCATAACAATTGCATAACTTTCAAAATACGGCTCATAGATATGCTTGAACTGTTCTTTTTTGAATAAAGAGTGCGTTTTAATACCTGGAAGTTTCCGCTGTCCGTTGGCAAATAGTTCAACTTCGATGTTTTCGTGTGATTTCAGTGCCGAGACAAGACCCTGAAGTACTAACTCTATGCCCCCATATCCCTTTACGGGAAGTGCGAGCCAGGGCGGTGCAATGACGGCAATGCGGAGTTTCTTATGAATCATGGCCTATCTTTCCACTGTAGCACAGCCGAGGTATACTAACCACATGGATACCCTTCGCAGCCATGACGACGATAACTCTGAGCTTTTGCAATCATATCCATTACTGCCTGGTGAAAAACTGCTTTCTGTCACCCACCATGAAACTCGGGTGTATCACGAAAAACCATCTTCAGTACAACAGCTACTTCGTCTGACTCAATCAAACCATGTCGGCGACATCGGCTTTGCTGGCCCGGCACTGGCTTCACTAGCAATGTCGCCAGATACTGCTATATCAGCCGAGGCTTCTGAACACCTTCATTTGTACGAAACAGTTTTTGGTCGCGATTCTCTACGGATCGCCAGTGACCTTATTGACACCTATCCAGAACTTGCTCGTTCTACTCTCTTGGCGCTCACAAAGCTACAAGGTGTCACCTATGACACGTCTCGGGAAGAAGAACCAGGTCGTATTGTCCATGAAGTACGTGAGGACAAAGACCCAAGGGCAAAACAATTGACCGCTGAACGGGGTTGGCACTGGCCATACTATGGGTCAGTTGATGCAACTCCAGATTTTATACGAACATTGACGGCGTACACACTTTCTCAACCGGAAAATAGTACCTTCCTAGCAAAACACTACACTGATCAAAGTGGTAAGGAGCGTACCGTCAACGATGCCCTTGATGCTGCACTTACTTGGATCGCTCATCGTCGTAGTCAAAACCCGGAAGGTTTGATCGAATTTAAATCCGCACTCCCTCATGGTATCGAAAATCAGGTCTGGAAAGATTCATGGGATGCCTACCATCACAGCGATGGAACGCTTGCAAACCACGAACAAGGTATTGCCTCCCTCGAAGTACAAGTCGCTACCTATGACGCATTCCTTGATGCCGCCGACTTATACGACCGTCTCATCGACAATGACGTGCGAGCAACAGCCCTTCGTGTCCAAGCTGGCGAACTGAAACAAGCTATCTTTGAGCATTTCTGGACTGATGAAAAAGGCGGCTATTTTGTACTTGGAACTGACAGAGACAGTAAAGGGGCCCTGCGGCAGTTAAAGGTTCGCACTTCTAACATGGGGCACGTCCTCAACTCGCACCTACTCGAGGGGGATGATGCGGAAATTGTTCAAAAACGGACGGCCGTCGTTGCTCACATGCTATCACCAGAGTTGTGGTGTAAAGCCGGCATACGCACCCTCGCATCAGACGAAGTACGGTTTAGGCCAGGCGCCTATCATAACGGCAGTGTCTGGATCTGGGATACGCACTACATCGCAAAAGGGTTACGTCGTCATGGCTATACGGATGCTTCCAGTAGAATCGATGCCAACCTGATTGATATTGCGAATACGACCGGATTGTTCCCAGAGTATGTTCGTGGCGAACAGGACAAAATTGTGTTAAATCAAGATACGATTATACTTTGGGACGAGTTAGCAAATCGCAAAAACGTTGTCGAACAACCTCCTCAGGAAGTTCAGGCATGGACAGTTGCTGCAATCTTCGATAGCAAACATCCCGCTAGGAAACAAGAATAGCCGACCAATCCGTTGAGCTGGGAATACTAATTGCGAGTGACACTAAACCCACTCCCAGATCCATTGAGAGATGACGGTGTTGCGATTGCTTGACTTGCATCATTCACCATCGTGACTGCCTGTGCACCAAGTACTAAAATAGTCGAGGTCACTCCGTTTCGTGTCGCTGATCCATTACTAAATGAAACGCTCCCGAAATTATCAAATGGAACGAGCTGACCCGCGCTGTATGACGGGTCTTCCTCGATCCACTCAGCAGAAGATGATGACGAAGCGTAGTTGACGGTCGTCGTAAAGACCTGTCCGGTCGTCACATCGGTTGCGCTAATTGTCCAGACGCCAGCATTATCTGTCAGGGACGTACTTATAACATCACCTGGACTCACGATTATCGAGCTAACTATGTTTGCGTTGGCGGGGAGTAACTCGTAAAATACAGCCACACTCACTTGTCCATTTGCGGAGACCTGATCCTCTGTCCCTACCTGAATCAAATCGTTCGTCGATGCGCCACCGATACCTATCCAAGCAGCATCACCTGATGTCGAAACGCCGTTGCCTGTCGGGTTCGGGACCGTCCACGTACCTGAAATACCAGTGTAGCCACCACTTGTGTCGAAGTAGCCCGCCCAGTTTTTCGACGTGTAACCAGTGGTAACCGTCGCACCCGACGACGAAGAAGAGCCTGACGGCGTAGGAGTAAGCCCACCGACGCTCGATGGGGCTGGTGGGGCCACTGCAAGGTGTGGTGTTCGAGCGATAGATGGAGCGATCGTTGTTGGCGCACCCGGAATGGCATCTTTCGGGATAACCTTTGGGGAGGATTCTATCAACATAGGTGCATCAGGAGCGTGTTTAGAAACGATAGAAGCCAGCCGTGGCACCAACGCAGAGAAGCCATAAGTAAAACTAATGATGGCGAAAAGAGTAACACCAAGAAAGATGACTGGGTATCGCTTTGCCATGCTCCAGACCTTTTGTGGTTTTATATTATTCATTCCGTAAAGAACTGCTTTTATCTTTCGTCCATAAATTTACTATAACAAAAAGACTCCTTAAGTCGGAGTCTTTAAGCATAATCATCTTAACTAGGGATAGTGGATATGCTTTGGGAAGAAGCTACGTTTTATTTATTAAGTCAGGTCGAGACAAAAGAAGTTTGTGAAGCTGATCGAAATAGGGAATTATCTCAGGCGACAGTTTAATCTTGGCAATTTTTGCATCATAAAGCATTTTTACTGTTACTTTATCAATGTTCCAGCTATAGCCATCATGTATGTATATCATCATGATAGGCATGACTTTATCTAACGCATATACAAATCGAGACTCTGAGTCCGACTTTGCTTCATACTCATGAATCGCTGCCGTCATATCGCTAAAATCATCCCAATCTTTCTCAAGCTTCGAGAGGGCATCTTGTTCTCTTTGTTCTTTAGAGGCAAGGTCTGCATCCGATCCGTAAATAAATGTGTCCCCAGCATGCACCTCAACAAGATCATGCACTAAAGCATAGCGAATGATAAGATCTCTGTTCAATTCCGGAAACCATTGTGCCAAGAACCAGGCCGTCATAGCAAGGTTATAGCTATGCTCTGTATCATTCTCGGCTATAAATTGATCGTTGTGTTTACGATGATCTCTGCGTTCAACTTGGCTAAACTGAACAAGCAATTTTTGTAGTTCTAATAAGCGATGAATATCTGCTTTCATAATTGGTTATGTTCCATGAGTTTCTTATACTCGTCCGCAAGCATGTAGGTCTTTGTGTCTTCTACCCTGTCGACAAATAGAATTCCACTAAGATGATCTGTTTCATGTTGAGCAACATGTGCGACAAATCCTTCAAGTACTTCATCGTGCTCTTTTGCGCTCTCGTCAAGCCACTGTAAGCGAATTTTCTTGAAGCGTGGCACCTTTGCATAAAGAGTATTATCTCCTTCACCAGAGCTAATACATCCCTCCCACATCTCTTCTGCATCACCGAACGTCTCTGCGACAACAGGATTAATAAGCACTGTGTTAAATGGTTCTAGATTTGGACGTGTTGGTGTTGGCTTAATGCCCACAACGCTCAGCGCAATTCGAGCGCCCACTTGTGGAGCTGCCATTCCAACGCCGTATTGTTTCTCGCGCAATGTAAAATACATGTTTTCAATAAGACCTTGAACTTCATCAGAAAGAATTTCTTCAGGGCTAAGTCTTCGCATTTCTTCTCGAAGAATCTGATTTCCAAAACGTGTCGCGTTTAGTAACTCTGGCATAGGGTTAGTATAGCAAACAAAAAATGACGATTTTCCGTCATTTTAAGCATAATCACCTTGGCTGGGGATATAAGTCCGATACCTAACCCAAAAGCCTAGGCACACATACATCAGACGATTAAAATCTTGAGACCGGAACATCCTATTTTGTGTACGCCCAGTCAACTTAACCAACTATTCATAATAGCTTGTGAATACCGTCGTATCATTATAGAATTAATCCAGAAATAAGATATGAAACCAATCGACAACAAAATATTTAAATCTAGATTTGTCCGTCTCGTTCAGTATATTTTCGTCTCTAAAAAAGTGACCGCCATCGTTGTGGGCAGCCTGCTACTTACAACAATAGCGAGCATCTTTATCGTGAGCTCTGTACTTAACAATTCGAGTAAGGCTCAATCCGCGTCAAAGAATACTTCAACCACGACGCCCCCTGTTGGGTCGGGGTCGGCCAGCAGCAACAATCAAACGACAACAAACGCCCAGAGCTCGAAAACCTCCTCATCGTCATTAAAAGCAAAACCGTTCGGTTTTTTTGCTCTACCAGGAAAAACATCCAGCTTAACAACCCGTGCCAGCCTCCTAGGTAATAGTTTCATTGATGGGATAGTTATACCTGTTGGTTGGGCAGACATAGAACCGTCAAAAGGTGTCTACGATTTTAGTAGCATTGATAGCACTTTGCAGCTTGCCACAAACGCCAACAAAGCCGCTACTATAGTCGTGTTTACTGGTAAAAACTCTTACCCAAGCTGGCTAGGCAGTTCAGGCGTGACGTTTTGGACGGATCAAAAAGGTAGTACACTCATAGACCCTTCAAGTACCGCCTTTGCGCCTCTTTGGGATCAAACCATAGCAGAACTCGGCAAACACTATGACTCAAATGCAACGGTTCGACAAGTCAGTATGTGCGGACTAACAGGCACATTATGTGGACCAAGATTTCCTGAGTTTCCACCAAATACCACATTTGATACTTTGCAGTCGAACTGGCAAAGTGTCATCAATAACTATGCTACCGCGTTTCCGCACACATTCCTCAATCTTGAGGTGCAGTCAACCCAGTCCCACAATGCAGACCTCCCTAAAAACTTATTTGCCTCGTTACCTAACTCGAACATTGGGCCATTCGCCGATTATCTTTCGACAAATACACCGTCATTAACACTCCCCAGCGGTCAAGTCTTTTCCCAAGTAAAAACCGATTGGTGTGGCTTTCAAATGGTCAGCCCGCTCGGTTCGTCAGTAGGCAATGCCATAGCGTATGGTCATACAAAGTTTGGCTGTACCTATTACGAGATATATGAAGGCGACGTTACGAATTATGGTAACCTGATTGCTCCGCTGCATAGTAATCTTTGAACGAGGCAGCTACTTTTGAACCTATACCCTGGCTGGCATTACGGACGTCTTATCAAACAATTCAAGAAACACAAAAACCTCCGATCCAATGTTCGAAGGTTTGAGTAAAGCTCATATGGCTGGGGATGAGGGATTCGAACCCCCGAATGCTGGTACCAGAAACCAGTGCCTTACCACTTGGCGAATCCCCAATGTCTACGATTCGTGCACCAACAAATTGTACACTAACTGGGGTGAACGCTCAAGTAGCTGGCGGTAAACTAGGCTTTTTTGATTGTTGCTTTTGGCGGGTGACTGAATTGTCCATGAATCTCAAAGACGAAGTAAGCACCGATCGCAAGACCGATCGCACCAAAGAGGATACCAATGATAAAGCCGAGCACGCTAAAGCTCAAGATCGCGTTTACGACAACCGAAACAGCTTCAACGAGAAGTATCAGGAATAAAAGTACCCAGCCTTTCTTCTGCTTTGTCTGTAATGGTTTGACAGCAAGTGCAAGTAAAAGACCGTTAACGATCAAGAACACAAGGCTCACTGCCGCATTAAGGACTGCGATGCTTGTATAAGAGCCTGAAACGTAATAGACACTGCTAGCTGCACCGAGTAACGAAATCGCTGTAAACAATACGCCGGCCGTAACCAGTACTGCAATCCCGCTGAGAATCGCACCGACGAGCGCAACCCACCATACGTTACTTCCGAGCCACTTCTGCCCCGCTGCAGGTAAATGTGGGACACTCTTCGCCCATCCAAGTACTATCTTCTCAAGCTTGTTGATCAACTCCATCATAACTCCTTGTTAATTAGCTCAATAATAACGCTTCACGACCGTTTGAGCAACTACTTACGACGGCCCGGCCACATACCCCAAGAGGCCCACGCAGCAAGAATGCCAAGTGCAATACTTATAAACACAGCCCATACTCCAGGCATCACCGGCACACTCGTTCCAAGGAAGCCAACATTATCAACAATGCCCTCTTTAATAACAAGCCAAATCGTAATCTTTGCCCAGATTAGAGCCACTAGCCACCCACAAACCATACTGACCCAACGAAACGCAGGGCTCAGTGACATACGAAGGAGGAATGGTATCGCGAACACCTCAACCGTGACTAAAAAGGAAGCCAAGAAATAGCCAGCACGTACCCCTCCAGGGAAACCAAAGTCGGTAACAAGCTTCAAGAAATCATCAAAACTAAATAATTGGGCTACTGCCATGACAACGAGAATAGCAGCATAAAACGTCGCCATTCGCTTCACATCTTTTGTCTTTGGAACTGGGCTAGCGGATGTCTGTGCAAATACACTCATGCTAAAAGTATACACCTTCGCCCTCAGGCGTGAACTATCAAAGATATAGTGTTGTCATTTTTGATATTACGCTTGCGCTTTTGTGTGTACTCCATTACAGTATCAACCAGCGAAAGTTACAAAAACAAACATAACTCCAAAAAAGCACAAAAGCTCCATATGTTGTGACTGACTCGCTATACGATATCCACCACAACAAAAAAGGAAGTACCGCCCAAAATAGGCGGTATTTTCTTTTGGATAATCTTCGACGCTTTATTCAGCTTTTAAAGAGTTGGCAGCCCGCCACTTGGCAATCTCGGCGTGGTTACCGCTCAGAAGAACTTTAGGGACTTCGAGACCGTTGAACTCAGACGGTTTGGTATATTGAGGGAACTCAAGGGTTTCACCGTCAGAAAAGCTCTCAATCTCGGCACTCATTTCACCGCCAAGAACACCTGGAATAAGTCGCACGATCGAATCGATAATCGTCATGGCTGGCAGTTCCCCACCGGTTAGGACATAGTCACCGACACTCACCTGCTCATCAACCAAAGTCACGATGCGTTCATCGTAGCCTTCATAGCGCCCGCAGATAAAAATATAGCCACGATCTGCATCGGCGAACTCTTGTGCCAGTGACTGCTTCCAGCGCTGTCCTCGTGGGGTCATAAGCAGTACTTTAGCGGTTGGGTCGGCTTCCTTAGCTTTTGCGACGGCTGCGAACAGTGGCTCGGGCTTTAAAAGCATGCCATCGCCACCACCATACGGTGTATCGTCAACTTGCTGACGAGGACCTATCCCGAAGTCGCGAAGATTGACCATCGAAAATTCGACAGCCTGTTGCTGTTGCGCCTTCCAAAGCATCGACGTGTTCAGAACACCATCAAACATTTCAGGGAATAAGGTAATAACTTGGATTTTTTTCATCTCTCACCAGTGTACGGTATATTGACCTTTTTGTAAATATATGCCATAATTTGAAAAGCTTTCTCGTCCCCAGCGAACGATAAACGAGTCCATTCCATTTCTACATCTAGGAGTTCTGATGCTCAAACCAGATGATCGCGATCTTTTGGTTCGACACCAAAAGAAGCTTCGCGTTCAACGAATCACCTTCTTCATCTCGACCGTGACACTGGTGCTCTTCGGCGCCACGTGGATCGAGCTCCCCTTCAGTTGGCCACGCACCATCAGCTTCTTGCTGAGTGTGATCAGTCTCCTGTACGTCATCGCATCAGGAGCAGCCCACATCATCTCTCTTCGCTTCATTCACAAGATAAAGCTCGAAGACCGAGAAGATGATCGCCTATTTGAAGCAGAGCTCCTCACTCATCAAGAAAGGAATAACGACAAGTAAAGCCCGCTTCCCGAGAGCGGCACCCGAAGAACACTATCAGTGAGTCCCGGGAGAAATCTCGGGCAACTCACTAAGTGATTAAATCGTTGATGACTTAGAAGTTGCCAATAAAAAAACTGCCCTAAAAAAGGCAGTTTCTTATACACATAGGCTCTCAACAAATGTGGTGATTCGTTGCTCGCGTGAGCTTTTGTCTCGCAGTTCAAGATGTTCTGAACTTAAGCGTAATTATATATCAAGGTCGTCGAGTTCCGCAAGCTCTGCTCGCGTCTTTTTTGAGTAGTCAGACGTATTGTCCACAGGCTCATCTGTAGAAGTTTCCACAGGTGGTTCTTCGACGGGCTCATCCGACGCATTCGCATCAACATCATCCTTCGATGGTGGCGTGTATGAAGCAATGATTGGACCATCTTGTCCATCATTATTAATGATTTTTAAGTTATAACGAGCATCGTTTTTTGTGCCTAGTGCACGAAGGAGTGTGCGAAGGCTCTGTGCGGTAATTCCACGCTTACCAATGACGCGTCCAAGATCTTCTGGATTGACGGTAAGCGACAAAAGGACACCTTTTTCGTCAATGATCCGATCGACAACGACATCGTCAGGATGACCGACGACAGATTTTACGATATATTCTATGAATTGCTGGTCAATTGTGGACATGTTCCCCCTTAATGCCTTACGGTCGCGCAATGTTATCGTAATTTAATTGTAGCATATGCGTGATACAAAAAACTCCCACGCTTGTGGGAGTTTTAATAGTTCAAAGGATGATCTATGCTTCGATTTCGTCAGTTGCAGCTTCTTCAGCAGCAACTTCGGCTTCGACAGCTGGTTCTTCAGCAACAGGAGCCTCGGTAACAACTTCTTCTACTTCTGAAGCAGGTTGGTTCTTGCGAAGCTTGTCACTGTGGCGAATTGTCTTCGTCTTGTCAGTCGTTGGTTCAACAACCCATGAAGGAAGTTTGACGCCAGCGTCTTTTAGGAGCTTCACCACACGAGGTGTTGGTTGTGCACCATTGTCGAGGAACTTTTGTGCCTCTTCGACTTTAACAGTCACATCTTTAGTGTGTGGGTTGTAGCTACCTACATAAGAAACGACACGACCACTTGATGGGTGACGTTGAGATTCTTGAACAGCTAAACGATACGTTGCGTATCCTTTGCGTCCAACACGTTGCAATCGAATTGCGAGCATAAAACAGAACTTCCTTTAAAACAATAATTAACTCTCGATTGATTTTACACTGTTTTACTCTGTAAGTCAATCGATATATCGGGGTAAACAAGGATGATTACGCGTGATACTGCAAGAGTGCTTCTTTTGCCGCTACTTGTTGCGCCGCTTGTTTACTTGGGCCAGTCCCCTTGCTAATCAAACGATCACCAGAATACACACCAAGGGTAAAGATCTTGTCATGGTCGGGACCAATCTCTTCAATCACGATGTAACGAGGAGTGACGCCGTCCTTACGTTGCATCACCTCTTGCAGGTGAGATTTAGGGTCGCGCCAACTACCGATTTCAAGAATGGCCTCAAGCTTAGAGCTAATGTGCTTCGTAATAAAGACCGCAGCGTCATCGTAGCCTCGCTCAAGGTAGATTGCGCCGATCAATGCTTCAAAGGCGTTAGCAAGGATCTGCATACGCGCACGATCACTTCCTTGCTTCTCACCACGACTCATACGCATGAGTGGTTCGTAACCAAGTAGGTTCCCTGCATCACCAATACTTTCAGTACGGACAAGAGCTGCACGCCAACTAGTAAGGATTCCTTCGGCTTCTGAGTAATTTCGGAAAAGGAAATCGGTCACCACAAGTTCAAGCACGGCGTCGCCAAGAAACTCAAGACGTTCGTTATGCTCAGTCACGCTCTTTCGGTGTTCGTTGACGTAGCTTCGGTGTGTGAAGGCCGTAATCAAAAGATCAAGGTTTTCAAATTCAAAGCCAAGGCTTTCGCGAGCAAATGCTTGGTACGGTTCTGTTTGCATTCCTGACACTAAAGGTTCTCCTGCCTAATGCGCTTCATAGCGAGTAGCATTAATTTGCCAATATCTTCGTACTCAATTGCATCAAGCGCATCGTGAAACGTAAACCACTTAATACCGTTCATCCATTCTTCTTTTTGAATGTCGTTTGTGTCGCCCATCGCACGGACAAGATAGATCTGCGTGGTCATAAGGACAAGCTTATCGATACGACGGTAGCGAAAGTGAATTTTCCCAAGCCATCCAAGGACATCAACTGTCTTGAGGCCTGCTTCTTCGCCGATTTCTCGGCGAGCGGTCTGTTGTGCAGTTTCACCTTCTTCAATGTGACCCTTTGGAATTGTCCAACGATCTTTTGCGTCTTGGATTAAGAGAATCTCAATTCCCTCTTTGCCACGACGAAAAACAATACCTCCGGCCGTTGGCTCGCGAACTATCTCCTGAATTGATGGTTTTTTTCGTGTAAAGTATTTCTTAAACTTATCAAACTGTGGTGCTGCCATCAGTGGCTCCCTCTACAAGAGTGCGGTAGGCTGTTCCAAGAACGCCGTTCACAAACTTACTCGAGTTATCGGAACCAAACGCTTTAGCAAGTTCGACTGCTTCGTTGATCGCTACCTTCGGCGGAACGATTTTTGCTTCATTCAGCAATTCGTAGACGCCAATACGAAGGATGTTGCGATCAATGCGTGCAATCTGATCGATTGGCCAGTCCGGGGCAATAGGCTGAATTTTTTCATCAATACCTTTTTGTTCTTTTAGAACTCCACGGACCAACGCATCGACAAAGTCGGTGTCATCAATAGCTGTTTCGTAGCGTGCTAGGTTTCGACCTAGAACTTCTGCTACATCAACAGTTGTATCACCACACTCGGTTCGAAATTCGAACTCGTAGAGTGTCTGTAGGGCGACGATGCGACCGAGATGACGATTAGATGCCATAATGCGTTTGTTTCTCTTTTATTGTAATTTAAGGTGTAAAAGCAAGGAAGCGAAGGATTACTTCGCTGCCTTTGGTGCAGTTCGAGGAACTGCTGCAACAGTAGGTTTAGCTACTTTCTTGCCAGTTTCTTTACGTGTCGCAGTTGCTTTGACTGGTGACTTGCCGTTTACACGACGAGCGAGAACCAGGCGCAAGTGACTACGTCGTAGGCCGGTTTTGCGCGGGCTACTCTGTTTCTTTGGTTGTCCCATTAAATGTGCTCCTTATATAGGTATTATTAAAACTTGTTCGTATTATACTATTTCTCGCCCCCTTACTCAAGTGGTTATGCTTATAGTGCCATTTATGGTATCGTAGTTTTAACATGGACGAAAAACAAAAAACACCATCACAGAACCAATTCGATATCAGCCGAGCCGCCGAAGCAAGCCGAAATACAGGCTTCTTTACGAAAGCCAAAGAATTCCAGCAAGATCACCCAGTTGCATCTAATGTCATTAAACTTGGCGCAGTTGCATCCGTCATCGGTATTGGCGGAGGCATAGTAACCGCTGAGTTAACGCAGCCGACACCAGCACAACAGGCAGGCGTCGAACAACAAAAGCTGACTGATGCTGAAAACAAATCGTATACCGATAGCATTACCGAAGCCATCGATGCAAACTACGATAGCAAAGCAAAAATTGGTGAAATTGATATTGCTCAAGGTGGAACACTTCTTGATCCATCCGTGAACGCAGTCATTGCTCGTATCGGTGAAGACGCCTACCACAAAAATCAATCTCAGATCTACGATGCGCTAAAGAACTCAACGCTTCGATTTAATCCTCAGCCAGGTGAAAAATATGCTGTCGTCGAAACCGACATTGATCCCGCCAAGAAAAATGGCATCGAATACGTGACTGTTGATATCTCGCATGTACTTACTCCAGCTAGCGACAGCCTCCCAGCACCAAAACAAATTGATCCTAACGAGCAATTACCCACTGTTTCAGGAGACGGTTCAACAAACTAGATTTACAGAACGATGCTAACGAGCCGGCCTGGAACATAAATGATCTTGGCCGGTTTTTGATCACCAACAAACTTAGCGACATTTTCGTGTGCAAGCGCCTGAGTCTTTACGTCTTCAGGATCAGCGTCTTTGGCGATAGTAATTTCACCACGAAGTTTTCCGTTTACCTGAACGGCGATCGAAATCGTATCTTCGATGATTAAAGCATCGTCCCATTGAGGCCACGTCGCATTTTGAACAAGGCCTTCACCACCAAGTTGCGTCCATAATTCGTCCGCCATATGCGGTGCAAATACGGCGATCATTTGTGCTAATGCGACGAGTGCATCATGCCATCCTTTTTCAGAGAAGCCATCAAGTTTCAACTTGTAGAGATCGTTCACAAATTCCATTAACCCAGCGATTGCCGTGTTGAAGCTTTGGCGGCGAATATCATCAGTTACTTTTTTGATCGTCTTATTCAATGCGACGGCAAGCTTTTGATCATTTACTTCGCTCATCTTATCGGCGTCAAGATATTGTTGCGTCACGGTCCACACACGATTTAAGAATCGATACACACCAGCAACTCCCTTGGTGCTCCAACTTGCATCAAGTTCAATAGGACCCATGAATAAGAGGTAGGTTCGTAGCGCATCAGCGCCATAGCCAGAATCGATGACATCGAGTGGATCAACGACGTTACCCTTGCTCTTGCTCATCTTCGTACCGTCTTCGGCGTTAATATAGCCGTGATAAATCAGTTTTTTTACCGGTTCCTTGAAGTTCACAAGGCCCATGTCGTAAAAAACGTGTGTCCAGAAACGAACATACAGCAAGTGAGCCACCGCGTGGTCACCACCAACATAGACATCGACTGGATTCCAATAATTAACCAGTTCAGGGTCCCAAGCTTGCTCAGCGTTCTGAGGATCAGCATACCGAAGTAAATACCAGCTACTACACGCGTAGCCGTCCATCGTATCGGTTTCACGCTTGGCAGGTTTGCCACATTCAGGACAAGTTGTATTGACCCAATCCTCTGCACGCGCCAATGCAGAAAGACCGTCACCTTTTGGTGCGTAATCTTCAATTTCAGGAAGAACAACAGGAAGTTGGTCTTCAGGCACGGCAACTGCGCCGTGATCAGGACAGTGAATAATAGGAATCGGTGCACCCCAATAGCGCTGGCGGCTAATCAACCAATCACGCATTTTGTAGGTCGTCTTTTCACGACCAAGTTTTTGTTCTTCCAACCAGGCAACAATGTCTTCACGAGCTTGGCTTGATTGCATACCGTCAAACTTACCGCTGTTAATCATGACGCCTTCGCCATGGTAGTTTTTGCCACCAACAAGTAATTCAAAGCTGGTCGCGTGTAGTTCGTCGGAAACTTTTGAAAGCGCTTCGGTCTCATTCAACCATTCAACAGTGAATTTATTCTTTTCGTCAGCCTCAAGTGCCGTCTCAACTTTTTCATCGTCAATAAGATCGAATAGTAATGCGTTTGCTTCAATACGACGTGCCACGTTTTTGCTATGCGCAAAATAATTGTGATGCATCTTGCCAGTCTGGCTCACCAATTGGACGTTAACATAACCTGTCTCTTCGGCAATTTCACGAATTGCTGTTTCGACGATATCTTCGTTTTCTTCACGACCACCGCCGACAAATAAGTTACCGCCGTTTTTAGCGCCCCAGTTAATAGAAAGGTACGTATTCGTTTTAGGATCACGAACAATGGCGACAATACTCTGTCGAAACTCAGGATTTTCTTGTGGAACACCAGTTTCAGGTTCAACAACGGCAATAACAGGAAGATGGAATTTCTCGGCAAATGCAAGGTCACGCTCGTCGTGTGCAGGTACGGCCATAATTGCGCCAGTTCCATAGCCACCTAGGACGTAATCCGCAACCCAAATTGGTACGCTCTCACCACTTGCAGGGTTAATGGCATAGGAACCAGTGAACACACCCGTTTTCTCCTTGGTATCGTTGCTGCGTTCAATTTCAGACTTCTTTACAGCGGTCTTCACGTATTCCTCAAGGTCAGCCTTAAAATCGCCAACCCCAAGTTGCAATGAAAGTGGGTGTTCAGGTGCTAGCACAATAAAAGTTGCCCCAAAAATCGTATCGGGACGTGTACTGAAGACGACGATTGAATTCTTGATTGAGGAAACATCTGCAACCCGAGATTCAACCGGAGCGACAGCCCGATCTGAATCCCGGAGTGAAGCCGTTTCTGAAATCAAGAATTCAATCTCGGCTCCAACCGACTTCCCGATCCAATTTGTCTGCGCCGTTTTAATTTTTTGAGGCCAGTCTAAGTCTTCGATCTCATCAAGCAGTGAGTCTGCGTAATCAGTGATCTTAAAGAACCACTGCTTCAATAATTTCTTTTCGACTAAGCTTCCACAACGCCAACAATGGCCGCCTTCAACTTGTTCGTTCGCGAGCACGGTTTTATCGACAGGACACCACCACTGCAGAGATTCTTTTTGATACGCCAAGCCCCGTTCAAATAATTTCGTAAATACCCACTGCGTCCACTTGTAATACGAAGGATCACTGGTATTAATCTCACGAGACCAATCGATACTGACTCCCATTCGCTTGAACTGGTTTTTAAAGTTTGCGATATTCGTGGCTGTCGCAATTTTTGGTGAAGTCCCCGTTTTGATTGCATAGTTCTCGGCAGGAAGGCCGAATGTATCCCAGCCAATTGGGTTCAGGACATTTTCACCATGTTGGTGATGGAAGCGTGCAATCGCATCAACAATCGCCCAGCTAAAAGCATGGCCCGTGTGCATCCCGGCACCGCTTGGATACGGAAACATACCCGACACATACATCTTTTGTTTCGATGGGTCGGTTTTTACTTCGTTGGCTTTCTGGTCTTCCCAGATTTTTTGCCACTTCGGTTCGATTTCGGACGGATTGTAACGCTGCATAACTTTTATAAGTATAGCAAACCGTCCTCTTCGATAACAGAGGCGTTACCGAGATTACCGTCTAGTTAAACTTTGAGAAGAAATTCTGTTTGATTTGAAGCCATGCCGGAGATTGGCGAACCAACTTCGACTCTTCTTCCGTCGAGTGAAGGACGATCTTTACCGCTTCTTCAAGATAAATACCACCTTGCGAGCCTTTGAAAAGAATTGCAGCGCCTGGTTCAAGTGATTTATGTACGAAAGCCCCTGCTTCAAGTGCCGTCTTAAAGCTGACGACGTGACAGCCATTCGAGCGAGCTGCTGGTGCGAGGTACTTTTCGGCTTCCTCACCAACGGTCACAACGTGCGCAAGTTCATTTGCATTACAAATCTTACCGATCGCTTCGTGGGCAGCAGGTGATGCGTCACCGAGTTCATTCATGCTCCCGAGGACAGCAATGCGCTGTGGAACAGACAATTGATACAGCGTTGCAAGTGCGGACGAAGCGGCCAGAGGGCTTGAATTGTAGGTATCGTCAATAATAATCGTGTCTTCAACGCCGCGAAGAATATTCATACGACCATTCACTGCACGAATCTTTGCGAAACCACGACGGAGTTCATCTTCTTTCATTCCAAGTCGGATACCAACGGCACCGGCGGCAACCGCAGCACGAATACTATGCTCGCCCGCTATTTTAAGCGTCACCTTAATCCCTATGTCGAATTCACCGCGGACACTAAACAGCCCCGTAAATCCATCCTCAAGCGTAAAATCTTCTTCCGTAAAGTGATACTCGGCCGTTTCAGTAATACCATAGGTGTTAATGTGAGCGTTTGTCAGGTCCTGTGCAAATTTCCCATCGATATTATCGCGGTTAATCAGTGCGTATTCACTAAAGTTAGCCGCAGAGAGTTCTTCGGCAGCAACGGCATCAATCGTCTTAAAGAATTCCATATGTTCTTCGGACACTGCGGTCACCACTGCGATATATGGTTTCGCATAGGTGCCAAAATGAGGAACTTGGCCAATACCGTCACTTCCTACTTCTTGGACAATCACATCGACATCACTTGGACTGTTGATGCGTTTTCGTGCGGCTTTAAATATTTCCAGCCAAGAGCCGATACTCTTGAGGTTATCTGGGTACTCAATCCCTAAAATGGCGAGTGGCGCACTTAGTTCGGCGTTATGGTTTCCCTCATGAAGTCGAACACGAAACTTCTCGGAAAGAATTGTCCCGATAGCCACCTTTGTGCTGGTCTTGCCGACTGAACCGGTGACAATGACCAGTTTAATATCAGGGTGCCTATGAAGATACTTCTTCACATACCCCTCAAGTGTGCGCCTGATAAACGTTTTAAACATTAGGTCTATTATTACACAGTTTAAGCCCCTCAAACAAAAACACGCCTCCGTTTAAAGGGAGACGCGCTTTCGGCTGCTGCGCGCCCACCCGGGACGCCGTTTTTGTGAAACTGTTTATTTTGTCGCGCAAAGGACTTTGTCCCATGCGCATCAGCATAAGGTTCATTATGCCCCCTTTTTAGCATAAGCACAAGTCCTTGTTGTCAGAGGTCGCACTAGTAATTTATTTGAGAATATGCTTAACTGATAACTGTTCAGAAGCACAACGCGTACCAAAGTGGCGACGAGCGCTTATTCTTACCAAGGATACTCTCTCTTCTTCACCGTAATACT
>DIZA01000006.1 GCA_002429245.1 Candidatus Saccharibacteria bacterium UBA6040 | reverse complement strand
CGTAGCTGGTAATCCAGTGTTTCAGAAATAACCCCTCCTACGCGAGGGGTTATTTTTTTACCTAAAAAACGGAGAGATGAGCCACGATTGATCGAGGTGAAATAGTCGATTCACGATACCAAACGTATTTAGAAGGTAGATAGTCATCAGAATAACTAAACCCGTAAACAAAAGGGTCGCAATCCGTATAACTATATTCTGACGCTTGAGCCACGAAACCCAAATCTGATATTTTGATTTTAGCCACGCCAGCCACTTAGCTGCAAATTCAAACTCGGTAGCAAGGATCGCAAACCCTGCAAAGACAATTAACCAGCCTGGCCCTGGATACGGAATCAAAACTAATCCGATCAGAACAACCAACCCACCAACAATAGCAGTGCCGATCCGTTTCCCGTGACGAAGGAGGTGGTTCATAACCTACTCGCTAATTTTCTCGAATCGTCTTACTTTAGTGCCGTCGACATCAACAAATTCTAAAAACATTTCATATGGACGTACCCAGAATGGAACGTTCAATTCGTAAAGTGGAACATACACGACAACTGGTTTGGTCGTTTCGGAGTCAAGACCAACACCTATAACTTCATAACGTTTGCCTTTATAGTGTTCGTAAATACCGGCTTCGATCAGTGGAACTTCAAGATTTTCGGGCTGACTCATATAATCTCCTTATACTTCTCTGGTGAACGACGGTAATAAGCGACCCATTCATCGTCAGGATGTAACTCTACTTTTTCAACGAAAAGACCTTCGCTAAAACCACCTTTTTTCTCAAATTTTTTTTGTTTGGCATTCGTAATTTCGTCAGTCGTAATACCGGCACGGATTGCGATATCGTCGAGAACTTGCTGGACGTCTGCAAGCTCGCCAATAACATCTTCCCTCGAACCATCAGCTGGAATCTCTTTTGCTTCTTCGATAATTTTTTGCTTCAGCGCCTCGAACAGTTCAGCGTCTGTTAGCTTTTTATAAGTCGCTTTGTGACTAAGCTTGATATACTCATCTTTTAATTTGTCACGAATAAGTTTATTAAAAATGAAAGTTGGCATTATTCCTCCAAAAGTTTTACAAATGCTTGCTCGTCAATAATCTTTGTCCCGTAGGCTTCGGCTTTTTTCAGTTTGCTTCCGCCAACTTTTCCACCCGCAACAAGATAGGTCGTATCTTTCGCGACAGCGGATTGGAATGTTCCGCCTAGTGTGCGAATCTTATCAGCCGCTTCATCACGCGACAACGTTTCGAGCGTTCCTGTGACAACGAAGTTTTGTCCAGTAAGTGGCCCCGTTTTTTTCTCGAAGACGGGCTTGACGCCAAGTTCGGCAAACTTAAAAATTAACGCTTCGTTATCAGGATCGGCAAACCATGCAGCCACACTTTCTGCGACAACTTCACCAATTCCATCGATGTCTTTCAATTCGTCAATCGTCGCTGCCTGTAGCTTCTCTAGCGTCCCAAACGCATTAACAAGATCAATCGCCGTCTGAGTTCCAACGTGACGAATCCCAAGCCCATAAACGAACCGCTCGAGTAATGGTGTCTTCTTATCTGCAATTGCATCAACTAACTTCCCTGCTGAAATATCAGCAAATCGATCAAGTTCGAGAAGCTGTGATTTTGTCACCGTATAAATATCTGCTAAATCTTTAACGAGTCCCGCATCAACTAGCGCAATAACGTTCTTCTCACCCAATGTATCAATATCGAGCGCACCCTTCGATGCAAAATGCTCGACCGCTTTCGTTAAAAGCAATGGACCGGTGACACCCTCAACGCGATAGACCACTTCGCCGTCCGGTCGGTAAAATGAAAGTTCTGGATACTGGTGTTTTAGCGCTTCTAGAAAATCGAACGGTTTTGCGCCTTTTGGTCGTAATTCTAAAACGATGCTTTCAAGCTTCGGAATAATGTCCCCTGCTTTAAAAATAATAGCCGTATCGCCGATACGCACATCAAGGCGAGCAATCTCATCTGCGTTATGCAAACTTGCATGTTGAACGGTCGTTCCCGCAACAACAACCGGATCAAACACAGCGACGGGCGTTGCCGCGCCAGTGCGTCCAATGCTAATAACAATATCTTTTACGATGGTCGTTGCTTGTTCGGCAGCATATTTATAGGCAACGGCAGCGCGGGGTTGTTTGCCAACGACACCAAGTTTTGCAAACTGTGCACGGTCGTTTACTTTCACGACTAACCCATCGGTATTGAATGGAAGATCGAGTCGCTTATCACTCCACTCGTCGATAAACTTCATGACACCATTAAGATCCGTGAACGTACTCGCCTCCTGGTTTCGGCTAATGCCAAGCGCAGACAATGCTTCATATGCAAACATATTGGTCGGTACATCCGTAGGCTCGTCACGAAGTAAGTCATAGGCGCGAAACGATAATGGTCGAGCGGCCACTAACTTTGGATCAAGTTGGCGAATCGTTCCCGCAGCTAAGTTTCGCGGATTAGCGAATTCAGGCTCACCCGCCGCACGTCGTTTTTTGTTCAATGCGTTGAAATCTTTTTTCAGCATGACAATCTCGCCACGAATTTCCGTTTTGCCGGTGAGAAATTTTTCGAAGCCTTCAGCGTCGCGTAATCGCAACGGAACATTCTTAATTGTCCGAACATTCGCCGTGACGTCTTCACCCACGAAACTATCGCCACGAGTTACGGCTTGTTGCAGTACTCCATCTTGATAGGCCAAGGCGCAGGCAAGCCCATCCATTTTAATATCCGTAAAGAACTCGTGTCGCGTTCCGGGCAAGAGTTTGTCCATACGCACAACCCAGGCTTCAACATCGGCTCGATCAAAGACATCATTCAAACTCAACATTCGCGAACTATGCGTCACCTTCTTAAATCCACCGAGCAGTTCGCCACCTACTCGTTGTGTTGGACTATCGGAAGTAATCAACTCCGGGTGTTCCGCTTCAATGGATTTCAGTTCACCAAACAGACTGTCGTAGACTGCATCGTTGACTGAAGGAAGATCAAGAACATGATATTCGTAACTAAACTTCGAAAGAAGTTCTCGTAGTTCTTTAGCGCGTTTGTCAGGCTGGCTTTGCATCGTCATCGACTACCTTTCTGTACAGCAAGTATATATAACTTGAGCCCCAGATAAATGAAACGACACCAGACAGCATCAACATAACGGGAACAATGGGAGCTTTCTCGACAGCCGGCCAGATATGGGCTAATCCAGTATCAATCAAAATGGTTGGAATAAGGACGATGGCGGCTGCGACAATAATCATGAAGAGCATCCAGAGAATACGGAGAAGGATTCGAATGCGTCTTGATGCGACCATGTCACCCGCTGTTCGCAAAGCTATGCCAGGGTACATCCCGGGTAACGTCACAATGATAAGCGCAAAGAACGTACTCGTCACCCAATATAACGACGTTATAGCGAGTAGTGCAGCGGCGATCCAGAACAGCATCGCCGCAACGCCACCATTAAGAAGCCCGCTTGAGCTTGCGGCTGAATACCCAATCACTGCGAGTCCCAGTGGAAGAAGTTGCAGGACAAAGACGAGCGCAACAAGCAATATTGCAACAAGCGGCGCGCCCGCACTATACAGTCCGTCACGCATCCTTACCTTGTGTCCGGCGAGTAGATTCCGAAGTAGCCACACTGTCGTCAGCCAAATAAGAAGCCCTAGTATCACAATGTATATCTGCTGCGCATCGGTTGGCGTCGCCGATATACCGGATGATCCAATCGAAATGAACAGTAACCCTGCTTTACCAAGCTCACCGAGGTTACCTTGAAATATTTGGGAACCAGTATCCTGCAATGTCGATACTAACGTTGAGTACGTATCTTGAGATCCAATTCCCACAAGAATACTTGTGAGGATCGCATATACAACAGCCAGCCAGATAAACGTTTTACGATGCTGCCATAGCGTCTTATTTACCGATCGCGTGAATGCAATATATCCAGGTAATTGTAGCGATCGTTTGTAATCGCGGCGTCTCGTTAATCGAAAGCTCCGATGCGCGCGACGACTAAGGTACGTTGTCGTTCGCTTATTAATTGCAACAAACGGTTTTTTGACGACTTTGATAAATCGTTCTTTTCTCGTCAGTGGTACTTTCTTAGAATTGCGCGGCATTTGCCTGTAACCTCTTTATACGTTCGGGAAGTGGTGGGTGTGTACTAAATAGTCGTGAAAAAATACCAGGCTTGAGTGGATCGTTGAGGAACATGTGTGCAGCTGATGTGTTTTGGCGCTTCATTGGACGACCGTACGTCTCGAGTTTCTTCAGTGCGTCAATCAGCCCTTCAGAATCACGCGTCGTCATGACACCAGTTGCGTCTGCAAGATACTCGCGTTGTCTGCTAATTGCCAGTTGCACGATCGCGGCGATAATTGGCGCAAGGATAACGACGATAAGCCCAAAGGCAAGAAGAATCGGGTTCGTATTGTTTTCACGTCGATCATCACCAAAAAAGATAATCCGCATCACGATATCCGAAAGAATACCAATCGCGCTCACCAGTCCGAATGCAATCATACTGACACGAATGTCGTAATTTTGGACATGTCCCATTTCGTGCGCCATAACAGCAGTGAGTTCGCGATCATCCATAATTTCGAGAATACCCGTCGTTGCAGCAACGATCGCATGTTTTGGATCACGACCTGTTGCAAAGGCGTTCGGAGCAGGATCTTCAATAATGTAGATTCGTGGCGTCGGAATACCAAGTGTTATCGCAAGATTCTCGACAATACGGAACAAACGAGGGTTATCTTTCTTTTGGATTTCTTGTGCGCCAGTCATTGCAACTGCTAGTGTACCGGCAAGAAAATACTGGATGATTGCATATAATGCAGCGCCGCCGATGACCCAGTAAACAACTGACTGATTGCCGTAGAAATAGCTAATCGCCCATCCAATTGCGCTAATGAGCGCCACGAAAACAGCCATAATCAGCAACGTATTTCGTTTATTTGCGGCAATCGCTTTGTACATTATTACCTCTATTATAACAGATTAGAGCTTCATTTCTTTGTGTGCTTTTAAGACGATATCATAGAGGGCTGTGTATGTGCTGATATCTGTCTTCCCTTTTGTAAATAGATAGACGACATTGTCGGTGACTTCAATATTTACTTCGAACGGAAGGTCGCGAAGATTAGCCATAAAGGCTGGGTTTAAAAGTTCAAAGCTCGTGACCCGTTCAAGATCGCTCGCAAAGACATCGTACATGTTATTGAACTCGCCCCACTCCATCTTGACCTGGGTTAAGCCTTTGACGGGCCAATTAATAAACTTTGATCGGCGACGGACCAAAATACGACCATACGTTTTAGGAACGTTAGTTTGTACGACAAGGTATTGATCGAGCGAAAAACTTGAACCACTATTTGGGTTTGGTGTGTACGTATATAACTGCGTCAGAACGTTATTCACATAGCCGATGACGTGATTATTAATGTCGGATGTTCCAAACTTACCATGACTAAAAAGGTAGCCATCAGCAGGTAGCAGTAACCAACCCCAGTCTGCTGAATAATATAGTCCGTTTTGCTGAGCGAACTGCGCGATTGCATAACTTGTTGTCGTCTCACTTTGCGTCGCCTGGCGAATACCATCGAACAACCAATCGTTGCCGTGACGAATAAAACGCCAGTACTCGGTAAACGTACTGGGGTCCCTAAACAGGAGCGCATCGTTTCGGTCGTCATACAGTCGATCATCCGCCCTCGCCGTAAAGGCAACTTCGAAGGAGTCCTCATCATTATTCGCAGAATCATTTGCAGCCACAATAGCCGAAGTAATAATCTGCGGATTCATAACATTATTGACACGATGCGCGCCCTTTAAAGCCGCCAACATCAAAGTTGTATGATTCAAATAATTTGGTGACATGTACTTCGCCATCGATGCAGCGTCAAACTTCGTCCAGTCTTGTTGGAACTTATAAAAAATACCTTGAACGTACTTGATAAGATTAGCTTCGTTCCAAACATAATCTTTGCTGGCTGCGACCGCTAAAGCGTTTTTAATTTTCGAACTTTGGCTCACTTTTGAATACCATGCGTTCAATCCTGAAGCCGTTCCGATCAATGCACCGATAGCGATAGGGACATTGACATAGAATGCGATAAGAAAAGAATGAAAGACAAATATAAAGAGGATTGAAACAAACGCGACGAGTCCTCCGATAACCCATCCTATGATTTGTCCAGTAAGCCAGTGATTTTTATACAGATACTTTCGCAGCTGAGACGCAATAAAATGCATAGGGATGTAGCCAGCAAGTCCGACAACGTACAGTATTCCACCGCCACCTGAGCCAGATCCACCGGAACCACCGCCACCGCCTCCTCCAGAACCGCCACCGCCTCCACGAGCAAGCTCCTCTACAAAGAGAGGAATTTGCCCTAAGAGAAATGCGCCCAACATGTTAGTATGCTACGGTCTTAAAGATGCGTTAAAATTTAACTGCAGTTGGTTTGTTAGCAGCAGCTTGTTCCGCTTCATCGACTTCAAAGAACTCACGAACCACGAAGTGAAAGATTGAGGCAATGATGTTGCTTGGGAAGGTTTGAATCTTGGTATTAAGGTCACGGACACCAGAGTTGTAGAAACGACGTGATGCTTGGATCTTGTCTTCTGTGTCAACAAGTTCGGCTTGAAGATCTTGGAAGTTTTGATTTGCCTTTAGGTCTGGGTATGCTTCTGAGACAGCGAACAAACTCTTCAAGGTTCCCTCGAATTGATTTTCAGCAGCTGCAGTATCTTTGACACCCTTGGCATTCATGACATTTGCGCGAGCTTCAGTCACTGCGGTAAAGACACCGCTTTCATGTGCTGCGTAGCCCTTAACGGTTTCAACAAGATTTGGAATCAGATCCAAACGTCGCTTTAGTTGTACGTTAATATCACTCCAGGCTTCGTCAACACGAACACGTAGCGTCACCAGGCCGTTATATGTCACCCCTATAAATAGGGCGATCAAGACGACAACTGCAACGATAATCCAAATTGCTACCATTATATTTCCCCTTGTCTCATTAGCTTAATTACTGCTTATAGTATAACAAAAACTCGGCCAAAAACCGAGTTTCAAAAACGTGGTGCGCAGAGCGGGACTTGAACCCGCACGGCCTTGCGGCCAAGAGATTTTAAGTCTCTCATGTCTACCGATTCCATCATCCGCGCATGAACCGTTCAATATTATGGAGGCACGTACGGGAGTTGCACCCGTCTACGCGGTTTTGCAGACCGCTGCGTAACTGCTCCGCCAACGCGCCATTACCGACATATTATACCAGAGTTAATTAGATACCAACGCCCATTGTCATCATGCCGCCAGAGTTGGGTTCGTCTGACGGAACAAAGCTCTCTGCTGCCCCATTAGTTTGCAGTCGTCGTTATATCAACGAAATACCTTTATGTGGACGCCCGGTCCAAGCAACGTCGGTGCTGCCGTACTTGGTGTTAATAGAATTTACGTTGAAACAATTCGTTAACTTATTAACAGATAACAAGGTATTGACTTTTTAATACTGCTAGTGTATAATAATAGACTGCTCGATTAGTAATAGTCTTGAGCAAGAAGCTTAAAAATGTATTTCCCCTTACAACTTCGACCCTAAGGAAACCATGAGCCACGTAATGGGAGTTCCCGTCGATGACAGAAGTGTCATTCGGCGTAAACTCAAAAGTGTTCCACGATCCGAGCGACGTATTGTCGTAATCATCCCCGCTTACAACGAAGCAGCGTCCATCCAGGCCACGATCGAGAGCGTTCACGCTCAAACGGTCCAGCCAACGGTAATCATCGTCGCAGCTAATAACTGCAGAGATGGGACGGAGGATGTCGCCCGTGCAAGCGGTGCGGATGTCTTCGTTGCAGAGCCCAACAAGCAAAAGAAAGCTGGGGCACTGAACCTCACGCTGAACTATGTAATGCGCTATCTGCGAAACCATGATGCAGTTTTGATCATGGACGCAGACACCACTCTCTCCGACACCTTCATCGAGACGGCCACAAGCCGACTTAAAGAAAGCGTCGGTGGCGTCGGTGGCGCATTCATCGGCCGTGAAAGCAACAGCACGATCGGCACCTTGCAACAGATGGAATATTACCGCTACCGCAAGGACATCGTTCGCAACGGTGAGAGGGCGTTCGTTCTTAGCGGAACGGGTACCCTCTTCAGCGTGAAAGCGCTGAGAACCGTGAAGGCGTCGCGTGATGGAAGAACCCTCCCCAAAGGAGATAGCTTCTACGACACGTTCAGCCTGACGGAGGATAACGAGATCACTCTCGCCCTCCTTGCGTGTGGATACGAGTGCATCTCCCCCGCGGAGATGACAACCACAACCGACGTCATGGAGAGCCTCGGTGCACTTTGGAACCAGCGTGATCGCTGGTATCTTGGTGCGCTCTGGAACCTCCGGGCGTTCGGACTTCGTATGCCATGGTATATGAAGCTTGTGTACTGGAAGCAGCAGGCCGGACTTCTCGTCTCGGTTCTTGCTTTTTTCTTGTACGTCAGCCTCATGGCGTTGCTGATTTTTAGCGGCGCAACCATCACCTGGTCACCGTTTTGGATCTCGCTCACAGTGCTTGTCATTGTCGAGCGGGTCTACAGCGTGTGGGGTATGGGCTGGAAAGCTCGTATCTTCGCAGGAATCCTCGTCGAGCAGTTGTACAGTATTCTGCTCTGCATGATTTTCTTCGCTGCACTTTTGAAGTGCATCGCTGGAAAAAAGGGACATTGGGTCCCAACATAACCCCTTCCGTTACAAACGATTGGATTCACATGTATAAACCGATTGCCGCAGGCGGAACGCTTGCATTGACCGGCTCCGCCCTCGCTCTGCAGTTGAGCTGGTTGGCTCTCGCCCTGTTCGTACTCGGCGGAGTAGCAATGACCCTTCACCGCTTCGGCCCTCGCATTGCGATTGAGCCGATTTGGCAAGAAGGTGGGAAGTACCGCTTTCGACTGACCAAGAACGGTCAGCCCTGGCGTCGTCACTGACGCCAGTAAGCTAAGGCTCCTCTCTGTACCGCGAAAGTGGTACGGGGAGGAGCCTTCTTCATTACTCGAAAAGCTTCTTTGCGACTTTTATGGTGTCTCCAAGACTATTATTCGAAGAATCCGCGCCAGGACCATAGCTTAAAATAATCCAGGTACTTTCTTTCAGAATATTAAGTTGGCCGTTCGCTGGGTTAAAGTATGCTGCATCACCTAAGTCATTAACTGTTTGCGTTCCCGCAGTCGCTTTACCTGTTGCAAACCCATCTTTATTCGCTGCGATCCCCTGATCGTTAATGCCTGACCGAACAGCTAATGCAATCACGACCGCATGAGCCGTGTCAGCCTTGCCATCAGAATAACCACATTTGCTATCGGCGACGTTACCTGCCTGAATTGGTGCAGTGACAACACCATTAATTGTCTGACTGCCAAGGAACGTCTTCGCATCATCAAGTGTGAATAATTCACACGCAGTCGCTGGCTCATAGACAACTGCTGGTTCTTTTGGCGTGTTATATGAGAATAATGCGAGCCCAACAACAACAAAAGCGGTGCCGAGTACGACCGATCCCCAAGTGATAAATTGTTTTTTATGATCTGCGACGTATTCTTTGGCAGTAAGGAAGTAATTTTTCATAATTATTTTATAGTATAGCAGTTAGCTGATGGACTTCTTCAATCGCTTTGCCGTGATCAGTAACATGTATGCCTTTAATGCCAAGTTTCTCAGCACCTTCAATGCATCGTTCTCTATCGTCTAAGAAAATAACCTCACTGACGTCTACGTCTTTTAGTTGAGCCAAAGCAGTTTCGTATACTTTCGGGTCGGGCTTCCTTGCCCCTGCTTCGCAACTAAGAACGATGAAGTCGAAGCCCTGATAGCCACCATTCTCACGAATCAGTTGCGCTGTTACCGGGAAAACATTCGATAGTAGCCCGACCGTATAACCTTTAGTTTTTAGCTCCTTCACGAGTTCAATCATTTCAAGTAATGGCATGAGTTCCTCCCACTTGTACCAGATATCTCGTTGTTCGGGACTAATCGGTTTGCCGTACTGCTTCTCGATTTCAAACCAGGCGTCCTCGTCGCTCATGGCACCCGTAGAGTACGGATTCCATATGGTCGCTATCCACTCGGAAGCTTTCTCCTGGGTTACACCGATTTTATCGGCAAGTCTGGATGCAGGAACACCGTCTTGGACACCTGTAGTCATGACGCCGTCGTAATCGAAGAGGAATGCTTTTATCATTCACTTATCATAGCAAATAAAATACCCCAACCGATGGTTGAGGTATTTATTTGGTGCCAAGCAATCACAAGACGATATGATATTCCGTGATGCTATCGAGGCATTTCAATTATCAGGTAATCTGCCCGATATTGACATCCCTATAGCCGAAGCATAAGCTAGAAGTACTATTAAACGGTAAGGAAAAATTATATGCGTCTATTAAGAAGAACAGGCATTCTCGCTATCAGCACATCTGTACTCGTCTTTATTGCGACACCTGCATTCGCCGTCGCAACATCTAATGCACATGCAGAAACGCAAACAACAAACCAACAAACTACCGCAACCGACCAAGTAGCTCAGGCCGAACAAAAAGCTGCGGATGCAAAGGCTAACGCTCAAACACGATTGAGCGATGCAAAGCTCAAGGCCTGCCAGAACCGTGAAACTGCCATTACGAATATTATGAGCCGTCTTTCAGACCGCGGTCAGAAACAGCTAGCCTTGTTCAGTTCGATCGCCGATAAAACCGAGACTTTTTATACGCAAAAGGGCAAGACAATCAGTACCTACGATGCGCTTGTCGCTGACCTAGCGGCCAAGAAAGCTCTCGCACAAACTGCGGTTCAGACCATTACGTCCTCCAGCACAGCCTTTACGTGCGATGGCACTGACCCTAAAAGCGTCGCAGCAACCTTTAAAGATAACCTCAAAGCAGAGATCACTGCACTTAACGACTATAAGACTGCAGTCAAAAACCTTATCGTAGGGGTGAAATCCGTCCAACAAACTACGACAACACCATCAACCACTGATACCTCGAAAGGAAGTAACTAATTATGAATACCTTCCGTCAAAAAGGCTTCTCAATTATCGAAGTAGTGATTGTTATCGTTATCCTCGGCGTCATCGGCTTCTTGGGGTACACTTTCTATAACAACAGCCACCCTAAAACTACCGCTACAACAAGTCAATCAGCGACAGCTACTGACGTTGCGGCCGCACCCAGCATCACTTCAACCTCTGACCTTGATAAGGCGCAGTCAGTCCTAGATCAAACAAACCCAGACAATAGTCCAGACTCTAGCCAGCTCGACTCAGAGTTATCAAACTTCTAGAACAACCGAAAGATAAAGAAAATACCCTAATTTATTTAGGGTATTTTATATTGGTGCAGCCGAACAGAATCTACTTAAACTCTTGAGTTACATGATAGATAATCCATTTGAACTTGCTCTATCTCAACCTGAAAGTTATTCCCGAAAGCAAAAAAGCGAAGTTCTTATAATTTACTAGAACCTAATGTAGCTTTAGTAGTTTTCTTGAACGAATTGAGTAAGTGGCACGCCAATAGAAGTCTGCCAGAACGTAGCTGCTTCTTCTTTTGACATTTCTGAAATGTACTTACCGCTACTAGGGTCGATCTGTATCGATTCAAGAGGAAAACCTTCTATGATATGGTTACTTGGTTCGCTAACAAATATGCGTGGAGTATCGTGAACGAATGAAACGCAAGTACTATCAGGGTTTGCTAATGCAAACGCATAACGCCAGTATGCATCCACTCTGTCTCCCATACTTTTTGCAAGATCGGTATAATAAGCAAGCATTTCTTCGTCACTAGACCTTTCAATACCGTGTATCCTACGCACATGCAAACCTGGTTGTTGGTCATCTGGCAAATCATTGAAATAAAGTGCTGCGTCCATAGACAGTACTTTTTTGCCTAACGCCTGAGCATACGCTATAGCTTTCTTACGAGCATTTTCTTCTGCCGTTTCACCATCTTCCTCGACAGTGAGCGTAGTATCAAAATCAGCCAAGCTCCGAACGTCGAAGCCTAGAGGTTCAAGGATGCTTCTTACTTGAGCAACTTTTGCAGGGTTGGTCGTGCCATAGATTATCTCGTTCATATAGACTCAGTATAGCAATTAAATAGCCCCAATCTTACAATCGAGGCAATTTAATTGGTGCCGTGCGGTTGACTCAATTCTAACAGTTTCTAAAGTTTTGAAAGATGATATGGTATTTCGAGACGTCATAGAAACATTCCAATTATCAGGTGACTTATTGGACTGATTTACTAGAATGCAGGGTTTTCGAAAGTAGTATTAGTCTTTTAACTCAGAAAACTTGGCAGACATAGTGGGGTTTCCTCGCGTAAGTCGCTTTATAGAAAGATCTTCTGCTTTATTATTTGCTAGACGTAGATTGTTTTCGGAAGATAGTAGTGAATCTTTTGTTTTTTGAAGGTGGTCTATTGTTTTATCAATTTCCTCAATGGCAGTTTTGAATTTTCGACTTGCAAGTTCATAATTCTTCGCAAAGCCTTCCTTAAAATTATTCATATTATCTTCAAAGTTAGTAATGTCTACATTCTGCGCCTTAACCAATGCAAGCTCTGACTTATATTTGAGAGAATTAAGTGCAGCATTCCTTAACAAAGTAATAATAGGAATAAAAAACTGAGGTCGTATGACATACATTTTTGAATGCCTATGTGAAACATCGACAATACCCGTGTTGTATAGCTCACTATCTGCTTCCAATAAGGTCACTAGAACTGCATACTCACATTTCTTTTCTATGCGGTCTTTGTCTAACTCACGCAGGAAATCTTCGTTTTTGTGTTTCGTGGCCGTTTCATCTCCTTCGTTTTTCATCTCAAACATGATTGATATAATCTCATTACCTTCACTATCGTTTTCGCGATAGATGTAGTCGCCCTTGCTTCCTGTTTTTGCGTCGTTATCTTTTTCAAAATATGCGTTCGGAAATGCTGTTGCACGAAGCCGATTGAATTCTGTCTCGCAGTGTTGCTCAAGAGTTTCACCTACCATTTTAGTAGATAACTTTGCCTTCATGTCCTTATAGTACGCAATCATCTCGTCTTTCGATTTGAGCTCATTCTCATACTTATCTTTTAGAGAAGACTCCAGTAATTGCTTCTCTGTATCTTTAGTCTTAAGTTCGCCTGCAAGCTCATCCCGCTCTTTCTCAACCTTCCCAATTGCTTCCACCAGAGCAAGGCTATTCTTCGCATCAGCAGATTGAAGCTCTGCCCTTAACGCAGCCAATTCAGCCTCTTTCTTTGCAGCCAGTTGTTCAATAGCAAGAGCCTTTCCGGATTTAAGGTCAGCGATTTCAGCATCTTTTCGGGCGTTTTCTAATTGTTGTTCATTCTTTAGCTTTGCTTCGGCAAGATTAACTGCATTTTCTTTGTCCTTATCAAGCAACGCAATGCGTTCGTGAAGCTCTTTATCAAACTCGTGGTCACGAACTTGTTTTAGGATGTCAGCAAACCCAGCCTCATCAACTTTGAATGCTTTTTTACAATGTGGGCATATTATTTCATTCATCACTTTTCGCGTCCTTGCTTAGTCATTAAGGTAGTGGGATACTAATACTATTATATAGGAGAATTTCAAATGAACACCCTTGATACAATCGTGGACGCAATCAACAGACATAAGTCTATCAGTTATCAATACATTAGTGATAAGAATCCTTCTTACGGAGAAAGGCGAGGTGACCCTTACGTTGCATACGTTTACACCGATATATCTGGTCACTCAACGACAAAAATTGACATTTTTCAAGTCTCAGGAGCATCTTCAAAAAATCAACTAAGCCAAGTAAAAATGAGTGACCTTGCTAATTTTAGGGACATACAAATTTTAGAGGATGAGCCTGAGTTCACGATTAACCCAATCGCTGAATATAAGCCTGAGTCCGAACGCTACAAGAGCGTTATCGCAAAAGTCTAAAATGAGCGTAGGCTTTGACAAAGAAATCTATTCAGACGACCATATCTCATTACGAGCTAATTTTACAGGCATAGTAGACAACGAGACAACGCACGAAACGCTTAAGATGACGCTATTTGCTATCAATAAACATACAGGTCAGCCAGTATTCAACACGACGCTTTCGTTTGAAACAATTCGGGATCTATACACACATTTGAACAGCATCTCTATTATTCGTGACGCAGAAAGTAATAAGTCAGCGAGGTTTATTGAGTCAAGCGAGGAGATACAAAACTTACTCAGTCAGCTCGAAAGCCTAGGCGCCAAAGCACTTGGACCAATACTTAAGAAAATTACAGGTAGCGAAAAGGTCACTGAACTTCTTCAAAACCTTACCGACATAGAACTCGATAGCCTAAGTGCTGCATACAAGCATCAGACCTACAAACAGGAACTAGAGAACCTAGAGAAGCTTCTTGAGCTTGAGGAAACAGGTAACATAGTCAAGGAACTGCCAAAAAACGAAAATCTATTGAAGTATGCGGCGAAACAACCAGAAAAGGTTTTTCAAAATTGGATTGAACAGAACATTTGGGTATTTGGCGTTGAGTACACAGAACATTATGAAGCACGAAAAATTGCAATGTCTAGCGAAGCAGATTTACTCATGGAAAGTCTCGATGGCTTCTTAGACCTTATTGAATTAAAGCGACCGAAACTTGAGTACGAATTACTACAGTTCGACAAGAGTCATAACTGCTATTATCCCTCAAAGCCACTATCTGAAGTTATCGGTCAGTCACTTTTTTATTTACAAAAGATGGATGAATATAAGGCAATTATCGAGAACGAGTATAAAGTCAAAGTACTGCGACCAAGAGTAAAAATTGTTGCTGGTAGAACCAAAGACTTTGATGAAGCCGCATTTGAAGCATTACGAATGCTCAATTCAAACATGAATAATATACAAATAATGTCTTACGACTATCTGCTATCTTGTGGTCGTAAAATTATTTCAAACTTTGACTGATTTCCCATAAACAAGTTACACCACATAAATAACCCCGATCTTTCAATTATACTATAATGTGTCCACTCATCATCGATGCTCCGATTCCTATGGAGAGTGTCTAGTTCGGTTGGCTCTTCGTTACGTCCTTCAGAAACAATACAATCTATCCATTGTGGTGAGTTTTCAGGATGACCAATAAAATCCTAAACTTCAAGCATCGGTCCACATTGGTAACTTTGAGTACGTTTTCCCTCATATACTAATATAATGAAGCATAAAAGGACATGTTATAAATCGAGAGGAGTCATCATGGGATACAAGAGAACGATGAGGTTACTAAATGCAGCTGTTAATAGGTCCTTAAAAGCATCGGAACAACATGCAAGACAAGTGAGGAGGGAAAATGAGAGACTCATCAGAAAGAATACGGATATCGAGAAAAAACGAGGCAAAGCAACTCAAAAGCTTAATGAACTATATGCTTCTGGCAAAATAAATGTGACCGATTTTGCAAAACTTAAATCTAGAGGAGCAGAGATAACCATTGATTTAGTGGTATTCGGAAAAGTCGCCGGTGTGAAACTTGCTGAACGATATGTAACGGGGAAAATCAATAAGATCGAATTTGAGAAATTGAGGCACGAAATCATCACTGATTCCGAAATAGAAAAAGATGAGCTCATGAGCTACTTTCAGCATCATCTCGATGAAATTAAAGCGTTTGTGCAAAAAGCAGAAAATAGTACCGATTCGGCCACTTGCAGTTCATGTAATAAACAAAAAAAGCTTTTCACACGCCTATATATTGAAGACGGATTACTGCTATGCGGTAATTGTCGCAAAAAATTTCGCTCATTGAAGACTTTCACTGGCAAGTTAGGGCTTTACTATCGCCTCGACTCTATAACATTAGACGTAAAGGGTCACAATCAAGCCCGCATAAAGATACGTCCAGAACATATCCTTTCCTTCTAAAGCGTCACTGACTATATAATGAGTCCATGAGCAATGACATTTACGCCGATTGGAAGCCTCTTAGAAACTTTCTTCGTCAAACTGATATAATGGAAGACTTGTATGTCATTCACGCATACGCAGCCAGAAAATTGATGCCAAACTATAATCCACCTTTTCCAGTAGATATTGAAGCACACCCATGGATTGATAAGCCCTACGCATTCCTACCGTGGGAGCTAGAAACTCTGGCTCGTGAAGTTATCGTTTGTGCGGGTAAAAATAATTACCCACGGTACTCCTTTAAGGAACAGCGAGATTTATCTAGGGGGGTAGATCACTTGAAACATATTGAAAACGCAATAAGCACAAAATTTGTCAATCCGTCTAATATCCGACAAGAAATATCAGTTCGCCTTGCTCATCGTCAATTCAAATACCAGGCAGACAGTCCAAACACGGATAGCTTGGTTAGATATGCAAGAATTTTCAATTCACCAGATGTCGCTGCAATAATAAAAAATAAGATCGGTTTAACACCTACGCAAATTGCGACCATCGGTGGCGCGTTATTCGGGAATACTCTGACTTATTTTCAAACTCTGTACAATCCTACTGAATTTTCACTACCTGATGTAACCTGGGAAGATTACGAGCTATTCGTAAATAAATTTGGTATTACTCTTGATGACCTCAAAGCAAAGCTTTTGGACAATAATGAACGAAAGTTAGATGATACATTTCTTTATGCATATCATTCGCTTATAAACTGGCCGCTAATTAAAGGCACAAATAGTGATGGGTTGGAGTTCGTTTCATCGCCCCTGCCTGTTTTACTTTATTGGCGTATAAGCTCTGGTTTATATTATGACGTTTACGACGAACGAGGATTCGATAATGCGTTTGGTAAAGCATTCGAAAATTTCGTCGGTGACGTAAGTATGGCAATCATTGCCAACGCACAAATAGTCGTATACCCAGAAGAAGAGAACTATGCAGGTAGTCCCCATCGAATAGACTGGGTTGTTGATCAAAATACTTGTGGGTTGTTAGTGGAGTGTAAAACGAAAAGACTGACTCTTGGAGCGAAAGTCACTTTATTAAATGCTGATGAGCTGTTTGAGCAACTGCAAATACTTGGGGATGCAGTTTGCCAATCTTATGAAAGCTATATCGCATACAAAGAAGGTCAATATCATTCGCCCAATTACCTATTCAATAGTAGTAAAAAGTATTATCTCGCCATCACTACGTTGGAGCGGTGGTATCTAATGGGCGAACAGATCGAAATGCTTGACGAAATAGTTTTGCAAAAGTTAATTGATAAGAACATTGATTTTTCACTTATGACCGAAGTACCTTACATTGTCGCCCCAATAACTGACTTCGAATATCTCATCCATTTTGCAAAGACCCATAGTTTCGAGGATATAATTCAGCCGTATATTGACGGGGTTAGTAGTGAAGGTTGGGAATTGGTTAGTTACTTCAACGAGAATTTTCGTAGCGAGATTGAAAATTATGAATTTCCATTCAGTAGTGAGTATGAAACTATTTACGGTGAAGAGGTTGGCACGAGACTCAGGGATGGTGAAGGTTAATTTAAAAGTTCGCCCAACTCAATTTTGCTGACTATTTGATTTACCAGGTTACATTAGTGCGTAATTGCCATATGCATTTATCTTAGCAAATAACGAGCGTTTACGCGCTCTTCATTCGGGTGTATAGTTCAGATAAACCTAAGGAGCGACAAGTACATGGGAGACGTTATCTACTACATAAGTATAGTGATTGTAATGCTCGGTATTCCTGCACTGATTGCTGCTACAATTGTCTTTCTCGCAAAACCACACATTGTAAATAAGAAGCTGAAATCACCACTATCTCGTAAGCGAATCCTTGCGATAGGAATAGCGAGTATTGTCATTACCCTCTTCGGCTTCGGAAGCGTGATGGCAGCGACAGAACCAGCTAGCGTCAGAGCCTCTATTGCTGCTAGTGCACTTGCCACGCAAAAAGCACAAGACGCACTCAAAGCTCAACAAGCGCAGACTGCGAAGCAAGCGGCTATAGACGCAGCTAAGCCAGTCACAAAAACAGTCACCGAAGCCCAGCCGATTCCTTTCCCGTCAACGACACAAAATGACAGCACTCTCCCTAGCGGCCAAACAAAGGTTTCCGTAGCTGGTGTTAATGGTGTTAACACGATTACCTATCTTGAGACCTTCGTAAATGGTACACAAACCAACAAAGTTCAAACAAGCAGCCAAATTACGACCCAGCCTGTTACGCAGGTCACACTTGTTGGTACATACGTTGCTCCAGCTCCTACGACAACAAGCCCGACAGACTGCCCAAATGGTACCTATGTAAATAGCGCTGGCAACACGGTTTGTAGCCCATATGCTGCCTCTACGACGCCCGCAGGGGCAACAGCGCAGTGCGTTGATGGAACATACAGTTTTAGCCAGTCACGAAGCGGCACCTGTTCACACCATGGTGGTGTAGCGACGTGGCTATAGATCTTGAATAAAGTAGTACCTACCATCGCCACGCAAAACAATCCCCTTTTCACCGTGTAAGCCGGAGGGGGAGGTTGCATCACTATCATCATTTCAGTGTATGTAGGGTATTGTTCTTGGGTATAAGCTGTAGCCATGAGTCGGTACTACAATGCTCGTATTTAGATCTTTGAACACACGTCTTCGTTAAGATGAGGTAAGCTCTTAAACCTACTCTTCAGTAAATTGTTATAGCTCGATATAAAATCGATACTTAGGAAAAGCACAAAAAGATTGAACGCCGAATTGTTAAGGTGCATCTTTTATGTTTGAGTAAAAACTCAACACTGAAGCGATGATCGGATTTATCGCCATCCGACAGGCGTGATGCTAATTATTGACAATGGCCCGTATACTTCCCCATGAGGTATTAGCAACCTCCTCCAGAATGTTTCCACGAGTTGAACTCGGTATCTTATTTTTAATAATACACGTAGAGTTTGCTAATATGCAAATAAGATTGTACAACTATCTTTTTAGCTTCAGGGATTTAACAGATACCAACGATATTGTTAGATTTACAGCGACTAGATACCCAAGCACCTGTACGATATGTGAATCGAATAATATAAATAATCACAGTCTTTCGGTGTCTTCGACCCCTTGCTGTCTCAGATTGTTCTCTTTTTCAATTTTCATCAATAACTCTATGTATTCAGCGAAAGCTTTTATATCATCTGGGGTCAACGTAGGTATATCTATGGGCTCACTATTTGCCATTGGCATCGTGATTGAGTTTGCGGTAATAAGAGATTGCATTTGCAAGTTTAGCCTGTAAGCCTATAGTTGCAAGTTTGAAAGTGTGAAAGATGAGGGCTTGACCGTCTTTAAGGTTAACCTCGAGTGTCGCATCTTTAACGGCTAAGCCAACTCCGTACTGGACATTGTCGATATTTTTAGCATCCTTGATTGAGATTGATTCGATATCACTTACTTTTATCGTGAATCCTCTATAACTCTTCTCAAATATAATAATGTCTTCATAGCAATGAATTTTACCACCTCCAGTCACCTTACGAAACTGATCATAACCACCGATATAATCAATAGGCGCTGCGCCTAAAAGCTTCTCTTTGCCATTTTTTATAGCGCCACGTAAAGCTATGCGCTGACTCTTTTCTTGTTCTTTGAGCGTTTTCTTGCTTATGTTCATAAAGCCCTCACTAGAGTTATTAGAGGGACGGAAAGCCGGTATCAAAAAAGCGCCAATCCATCCTAGGAACTGTCTAGGCTTCAGCACTAGCTTTAACACTAATGTTTTCGGGTGAATTGACGCTTAAATGCGTTAAAGCACCCGAAAGGGTATAAATATTGCTGAAACCTAGACTTTTTAAGTATATATCAGGGATACCTTAAGCCAAAACGTAATACCCTTTTATTCAAAAATCTGAAGACCTATTTTGCTCTCAATCCAACAGGGCACCTACTACTAAAGTGTTAGACCCTAAAAGAACGCAGTAAAAATCCACACTATAGCGATTTATCAGTTGCTTTGTAAGTGATTGGATCCTTTACCCATGGATGATAAACAGATTAAGAGATCCATTAGGCTTAAAGTGCCCGCAGAAAGCATATAATGGAGATATTATGGAACTCGATGCCGAAACATATGCAAAGTTTTTACAACTTTTCTACATAAATATCTCGTCAGTCAAAGACGAGAACCAAGTGTATATTTTTCCAGATGCTGTATGTGTCGAGCTTAATATAAGCCTTGAGCTTCTCAGGTCATGGATATACGAGCTTGTAGAGCTTCACTATATAAGCGTACTGTTATATCCCGCCTTCAATATTCCTATCGAAAAAAGAGAGGACATGCAGGTTGATCACTACGTACTGATAACACACCCATCACTATTCACCTACATAGACACACAGATGCTCAAGGTTAAACTGAAGCTCTTACCGGCAAGGAAACCTTTGGTCAACAAAGTCTCTTTCGGTAAAAACCCGCCCCTACTAACATATGGTACTAAAGAGTGTCCGATCAGAGAGAATAGCCTCCAGTACTATATATGCAAACTTACCTTTAAGAAGCGTAGTGGCCCTGTTAACGAGGATGATATCATTGAAGCCTATGATAATGGTGAAAGTTCGCGTGGCGTTTATAATGCAATTCGTCATATAAATAAAAAAACGAAGTCATCCCTTATGCTTGATGAAGATTTGCTCACATTTAAAGCAGGCATTGTACGAATAAATAAAATTTATCAGTAGTAGAGTGCAACAAAACTGCAACAAAATAAACATGAAGTCCGCTTACATACAACTACAGCATAATGACTCGTAGACATAGCGACACTGACAGAATAAATACAACGTCATGATCTACGTCGAATCAAAATACTAACTTAACTAGGAATAGTAATCCATGAGCACGGCGTCATGTCCTCCTAACATACCCAAAATTCCCGAAGACTTTTTAGTCTCGTATGCGGAGTTCTTCGACGTGCTCATACAAATGGATTTACTTTCTAGAGAAAAATCGAAGCAGCAACCACAGGACCAGACAGCATAACCATAAAGTGATAGTTTAAAACAAAGGAGATACACGATGAAAGCAATTTTAATAGCACGAGTTTCAGATAAAGAGCAGAGGAAAGCGTTACCCGCCCAGAAGCTTAGGTTACATGACTATGCCAAAGAGCAAAAAATGGAGTCAACCTACTACGAATTCGATGAGAGCGCGTTCAAGGATGATAGGAAAAAGTTCGAAGGTCTCGTTCAGAATCTCGGAAAATCAGATGGATGCGAAGCGCTGGTATTTGATAAGATTGATCGCTTCACTAGAGATTCCTCCCAGAGAGTGGTTTCGACCGTAAAAAAGATGATCTTCGACGGAAAACTAGAGCTTCACTTCCCCCACGACCACATCACTCTTAAAAGAGATTCGGCAGCAGTTGAATGGTTCCAACTAGATATGGGAATGTCACTTGCTGGATACTACTCCGCCTCTGTCAGAGACAACGTGAAACGTAGATTTGACCAAATGATCAACGAGAAAACATGGATTGGCGCCGCGCCTCTAGGTTACTTGAACGTACAGGAAGAATTCATGGGTAAGAAGATTAAAGATATTATCGTTGACCAGCATAGAGCGCCGTTCATAGTAAAGATATTCGAAATGAGAGCACAGGGAACGCCTTACGGCGTGATCGCCAGCGAAATGAACAAGCTAGGACTGCGATCGCGTACAGGCAAGCTAATGAGCAAGTCCTTTATTGAAAAGGTTACACGTAACACTTTCTACTATGGCGTGATGTCCTACAAGGGAAATCTCTACGATCACAAATACGAACCCCTCATCAAACACCAACTATTCAATCAGTGCCAGGAGGTGCGCGAAAAACGAAGGAGCCACAAAACGCAATGGAATAGCCTCGAGCACACATTTGACGATATCGTTACATGCAAGAAGTGCGGAGGAAGTGTATCGACATATGTATCTCGTGGAAATATGTATATGAAGTGTTCTAAGTGTTCTGGTAATACCGCCCAAAAGCTTGTTATGCCCACAGTTCAAAAAGCCGTAAGCGGCGCCATCATGCGCGTGGACGCCATCCCACTAGTTATAGAGAAGCTCAAAACCCGCCATGATGATCAGCACACCTTCTTCGAAACAACTATCAATGAAACAAAATTAGCGCACGAGAAGAACCTAGAACGCAAGAAAAGACTGATGTACGAGAAGGTTGACGGCAACATTGATATAAATGACTTCAATATAATGATGAATGACATTAACAATAAACAGAATGAGCTCGAGAGCAAGCTAGATTCTCTAACAAATGACGACCAAAGGGTAGAAGTCACGAGCTCTTACTTACTAGACCTTGCTCAACGGGCATCAGACCTATTTAATAGCTCGAACGAACGTTTACAGCAAAAATTGCTAAAAGTGATACTCTCTAACATTCAATTGTCGGATAAAAAGCTAAGTTTTGAGTACTCTGACTCCTTTCAAGCAATTTTAGACCTAAAAAAAATGACCCTTGACGGGTCAGATCATACAAATTGGTGCGCTCACTGGATAGTAGGTGGAACCATATTTTGCCAAGTTTATATCTGATGCAAAGTAAACTAGCTAACCTTGGCGTCGTTTTGGTAGATGATGAAGTATGTTACCTAAACCAGGAGGATGACAATAATGCTTTGGTTTAATAGACGCACCGACACAACTAACGATTTAGTTAACTCCACTCTCTACGATGACAGCACCTTTTATGCCCGTTTCGCAAAAGACCTGAAAAATTGTCACAGCGAGGTCATCATCGAGAGCCCATTCATCACTAGCAGACGTTTGGAGTCGCTAATGCCGGCCTTACAAAAGCTGAAGTCAAAGCATGTCAGAATAACCATCAATACACGCGATCCAGAAACTCATGATGACGAAAGGATGCGTAGCGATGCACGATTTGCGCTATCAAAGCTCCAACATATGGGTGTTAATGTGCTTTTCACTGGCGGTCACCACCGAAAACTAGCTATTATCGATAGGCTAGTTCTCTATGAAGGAAGCCTTAATATTCTCTCGCAAAATAATAGCTGCGAGGTTATGCGTCGGATTGAGTCTGCTCAATTGGCATGGCAAATGATTCGTTTTGTAAAGATAGATGACTTTGTTCGGTGATACAATGGAAATAATATGACAAAACCATACGAAATTAGCGACGAAGACACTGAAGCAGCTCTGCGCTACATGAAGCTACATGTTTCTAAGAACGCGACAAAAGAAGATGCTCGCAAAATGATGGAAGACTTTGGATCAGATATTCACAAAATTGCGCTAAGCGAACCGGAGCGTTTCTTGGAGCTTAAGAAAAAGATTGATAAGCGCGATAAATCTCAATAATCGAGGATATCTGAGGCTTTGACATCTAGAGCTTTCGACAATTTCTCGATAGTAAGTGACGATGCTTTATGTACGCCACGTTCTAACCTTGCAACCGTGTTTGGGGCTACTCCTGCTTTTTCGGCTAGGGCAGCTTGAGTCAGACCACTTTGTTTGCGGTATTGTTTAATTCGTTTAGCAATCGCTTTATCTTTACTATCTGCCATTTACATATATTGTAACGTATTCAGAGGATTAAATATAATAGGTATATTTTGATTTGTTGTTTGCAACTCGAGAATACGGTACAGCGTTATTACCGAAATTAGAACTAGATTAGTACCATCAACTTCGCTTTGAAACTAGCCATAAATATATTGCCCACACACATACGCCTACCAGTTGTGGTATGACTAAATCAGAAGTTGTTATGAGCGGATTCAAGCTGCCAACAAACTGAGCAACCAGTGATACCGATATACCAGCAATAGTCATAGCTATAACCGCCTCTGATATACGTATGCCTTTTGACGGCCGACTTCTAGCTAATATTTTGTACGCGATAAAAACCAATATTACTGGTACAAGTAACGTAACGATAGCATATACAGTCAGCATGGCGCCTAACGTGTAATCTTGGATTATTGCGATATAAGCTAAAAATGCCAAGGCACTACCAACAAGAACTACCTGATAAGGTCGATGCTGCAATATGGACGATTTGTTTTTTTGATTTTTAGCATAACTAATTGATACAAATAACATTACAATTATCGTGGCTAGTGCTGGCCACAATGAACTTATTGAGTACCAAGGCTCCGACGGACTTTGCATTCCATTAGGCAATGTCTCAGCTCTAATAAAACCAAACAAAGAGGCAAGCCAATAGGATGCAATCCCAAATAATACCCCATTATAGTGGTGTGAGGTCTTATTTTTAATATGTGTTGCACTGTCGCCCATTACATACGATACAATCGTTGGCAGAATTGCCCCCAGTACGAGCGTAATAAGGACAATAAGAGTATTAATATGGTTACGTGTTGCCCCAAACAAAAGTGACGCGAACGGAATAATCGTAAATACCGTCAACATTACCAATGTTATTAAAAATAGACCATAACCAAATACAATGGTCACTCTCCTCTGCCGATTCAGTAATTTATCTACTTTTTTCATATCTAAACATAAGTATAATCCAATAGATAAATTTTCCTAGTATTTTAAACTAGCTATTAGTTCCTGAATAGTTACCTGATCAACATCCTTAAGGTTATCGATACTCGTTATGACTATTTAACAATACTTCATGTTTTAAACATAAGCTGATTATTTTACAATATAATAGTATTATTGCAATATTCTGCGCTCTAGGTGTTATTATATTCTCAGATACGCGACTAATGGCAAGGTGCGGGTGCTTCAGGTGTTGTTTATCCTAGAAAGGTGCCGCCGCATGCAAAACTTTTTAGATATCATCCTAAACGGCCCAGCTCGTTACACCGTGGAGCGCCATTTGAATCCCGGGCTGACACTGGTTATTATTATCGGCGCTTTACTTATCGAGGCCAGCATTGCCTACATTATTATCCTACTTGTAGTAAAAGCCGCGCAGCAAGCTCGCGTTTTCACCGCTTTTGCGCTACGGCGCTTCGGCGTCGGCAAGCGGGAGATTACGTACACCTTTTTACGCATGACCTTTCCGACAGATACGTCCAAGTCGGCCTATGCTACCGAGCAACTGCATATCATTATGCGTGATCTTGTAAAATATCGCGGTTTCTGGGAACGACTGGCCGGACGCAAACAGCCATATTCTTTAGAACTGGTTGCCACTAGAGATAATGGCATACGATACGTCACGATGGTTCCCGCAGGGGAAGTAGAAACGATAAGAAGAACTCTCCTGTCATTCCTACCAGGTCTCAAAGTCGAAGAGGCGGAGGATTATCTGACAGAACTATCCGGTTCATCAGTCGGTGTTGTCGAACTCGCATTTAAGAGCGATTATATATTGCCGCTGGAAGACAACAAGGCGCTAGCCGAACATGACCCGACATCTTATTTGACTGGGCATATGCGTAGTCTTGCTCCAGGCGAACTAGTCGCATTCCAGATTGTAGCCGTACCAGTTTTAAAGAACACGCATAGTGTCGTTGTGCGGCGAGAACAAAACATTCGAAACCGGATTGCGCTTAGCAAAGATTTGTCGTCGCAGCTTAATACTCACAACATAAATATTCTAGGTATTCTGTTTAAATTGGTGGTCCTACCATTCTTCATACTGACGTTGGTCGCGAAGGTTATTTCTTATGTATTCATCGCCATTTCCACCAACGACTTGCCAAAGTCATCTCATGGTCGGTCGCCTGGTTCGAATCCGTACGAATTGGAGTTAGGTACTATGATTAAACAAAAAATAGATCAATACCAATTCGAAGTATCGATGCGTATATTAGTTGCTTCACCTGACGCCAATACTATTAGTAGTCGGGTCGAGGCAATCGTCTCGTCGTTTCAGCCATTCTCTAGCTTTCGCCAATCGATTGGCGTCCGGAAAAACATACCGTTATTTTCGCCCAGCAGTAAAAATCTGATGAGATTCAAACAGCGAGTGTTGTCACCGCATGTTATCAGCCAACCGACGATTGTTTCCAGCTCTGAATTATCTGATCTGTATCACTTCCCTAATACCGACCTGACCAAAACAGAGGGTCTTATTAAAAATCGTAGCCATGAGCTTCCCGCCCCATTGTCGCTTAAGGGCGACAACTCACAGTTCGATATAGTAGTCGGCGTCAACGAATTTGATGGCGAGAGGTCGCCTATCGGTATGACGCTACCGCAGCGCCAAAAGCATACCTATGTTATTGGTAAGACTGGTATGGGCAAAACAACGCTACTTATGAATTCCATCTACCAAGACATGGAAAACGGCAAAGGCCTAGCCGTCTTCGATCCACACGGTGATATGTTCCGGGAACTTCTTCGGATCGTGCCTGAACACCGACAAAAAGACGTGATTGTCTTCGATCCGTCCGACAGGGAAAACCCGATAGGGCTTAATATCCTTAATCCCGGCATCGACTTTGAGGACGATGATGATAGGCAAGAATGGATTACTAGTACGGTGCTCTCGATATTCGCCAAGCTTTCCGAAGAGAAACAATGGGGCCCGCGGATGGAGCATATCTTGCGTAGCGCTACTTTGACGGCGCTACAAACACCTAACCCGAGCCTATATACCTTGCAGCGATTACTGACGGATAAGAAATACCAGAAAGAAGTCGCCAAGAACCTGAAAGACCCTGTACTCAAGCAATTTTGGGAAAAAGAGTTTAAGCTACTTGGCAGCATGCAGATGTCTAGTGCCACTGCACCGCTAACGCATCGCTTGGGTCATTTTATTACCTCAAAGATGTCCAGGCATATTCTGATGCAAGAAAAAAGCACCGTGCGGATTGGTGACGTTATGAATGAAGGCAAGATACTACTGGTTAATCTTTCTAAGGGCGATATCGGTGAAGACCAAAGCTTTTTCTTCGGTACTATTCTGACATCATTCATCTGGATGGCCGCTTACCAGCGCACAAAGATCCCGGAAGACAAGCGCCGAGACTTCTTTGTCTATGTCGACGAATTTCAGAATTTTGCCACACCGAGATTTTCGGAAATAACTAGCGAAGGACGCAAGTTCCATGTTTCGCTGATCGTGTCACATCAGAATATCGCTCAGATTGAAGACAAGAGTGTCGTAAAGATTGTAGCCGGCAATGCTGCTACGATGATATGTCTAAAAGCCAGCCCGGATGATGAAGACTTTATTCTGCCCTACATGAAACCCGAGGTTAAAATGGGAGATATAGTTAACCTTGAGCCTTATCACTTCTATATGAAGACTAGCGGTGATGTCAGTGAGGAAGCTTTTTCCGGACAGACTATACAGCTTGATGTCACCGGCTCTGACGAAACGATGAAAACCGTCGTCTCTTATAGCAGAGCTAAGTACAGCACACCAAAAGCAGACGTCGAAAAATATATGGAATCGTTGTTTGGTTCTGATTCGACCAAGCCCGTACACGTACGAAAAGCTAGTAAAACAAAGACCGCAAAGTCCGATAGTAACAAGGTTATGCACAGTGTTTAAGTAATCGGCTATATTGGTTACCAAGATATCGGACGTTAGGAATAAGGTTGTTTCGCACCTTGACAGTGGATTTGAAGAACATAACCTACATCAAGTATAGTTCAAACAATGCTTTATTGCAGTGAAGGGACTTTATCTAGTTCGTTAGACTCTCCTCTAACTTGCATCCTGTGTATATTTACAATATGGAAATCCTGAACAACCATAGAACTTGCCAAATCTACCATTCCTGAGTAGTATCTTCTTACCGCATCTTGGGCAAGCCTGTCCTGTAATTATTTTGCCCGTGGTCTTCGTCTTGGCAGACTTAGTTATTACTCTCTTCTTCTTGCAATCACGGCAAATTCTCCCAACTCCAGACGTCAAATCAGGGTCTTTAAACTCTTCCAGCGCGATTACTCTTCCACAGCTTTGACATTCTTTAAGGTCACCACTAGTTAGCCCGGCAGCCTGACTCTTAATAATTGCATCTATGTCGTGACCAACAGAATTGTTGATCATGGAACCATTTACAAGCTGCTCAATCCTATTGTTCACATACTCGACAGGGTTTGAGCCAACATTAAACCTATTCAGTCTAATAAACTCGTAACCATAACTCTCAAGTACCTTTTCTCGGTAGATGTCATCTTCTTTAAGGTAGGACTCGAAATTAGAAGCGTCTACAAATTGCTGATTTTCTTTACCAATATGCTCAATTAGACCATCATATTCAAATATTATCTTATGGGTTCTGCTGCCTTCATCTTGATAGAAGAGAAGAAAATCTACAACGTAGTTGGGGTGGTGATAAGTCGGGTCTAGTTGCGACAGGTACTGGCCAAGCTCAAATTGAGTGTGTAATTCAACACGCTCAAGTGCAATGTTCTTTTGCCAGAAAGGCGTCTCATAAATCCACCCAAGAGCTTTTGCCTCCATAGGAGAATTCTGATCTACATCTTTAGAAGTAAGTCGTTTCTTAACATCTTCTTTAAGATTATAATAGTGAGTTATTGCAGTGCCTATGGAACCCCTGAAGTCCCCTATGGGCTTGCTCAGTACAAAGTGCATGGTTTCCTTTGAGCGGCTAAAGCCTACGTTTAGGCGTTGTCTACGTATCTCTGAGTCAGAATCGTTGTCATAGCTGTTTTGGACAATGTCACGAGGGAAGATATGGCTTAGCTTATCATCTGCTGTAGTAGCTACCATAGAGTAGTATATAATATCTCGTTCTTCACCCTGGCAAGTATCGAAAGTCATGACCTTGAGCTTCAATTTATCGATATAGAAATCAAAGTTAGGGTCATTCCTTAAAAGCTCAAATATGTACTTCTGTTGGTTTGTATGAGGAGTAATAATACCAATAGAATTTCTTGTGTCATTCTTACTTGCAAGTTTGCGTAGTTCGCCAATTATAAATTCGGCTTCAGGAAGATTAGTGTTTGGTCTTGGTTCTGTCTTACCGTCATGTTCAATAACCGTAAACTTCAAAACTTCATCTATCTTTTTGCCACGAACTTTCATAACTTGAAGTGCATTATTGTAAAAGTAGCGGTTTGAGAAAGATATATTTTCTGGATATCCTCGGAAATGCTTCTTGAGCATTATTTGATAGTTGCTGACATACTCTGCAAAATCCAAAATAGATTTCTTTACGTTCAGTCTTTCAATCTTCTTTAATGAAGACAGGTCATTGGATACCGTTTTGGAAAAGGTCTCACGCAGTCGATTCTGGTACTCAGTATTAATTTCTGTTCGAGCCTGATATGATTTTACATTGCCGAACTGAAGCCTATCTCCCATAATAACGACTTTTTTGCCTCTAATAAGCGCAGGAAACGCCTGAGCTACTGATACTTGCGAGGCCTCATCAATAATTACCAAATCGAAGATACCTGCTTCGAGAGGAATATAATCGGCATACTCTCTAATGCCAGCAAGAATAACTGGAAAAGCCTCCTTGAGCTTTGCGAAAGTCTCTTTAGGAAACTTCTGCTTTGCCCTAATCACATCTTTAACTACAGTTGCCGTGGCTCTGCTGTCGGTATAAAAATCAATCACTCGACCGTCAAGAATCTGTGCCATCTGAAGTGTTACCTGCTTTTGAATCGTCTGCATATACTGTTGATAGCTGTAGAACGGTATTTCATCTGAGATAGCGTTGAATGTGCTGACTAGGTGTAGCCATCTCATGGCTTGCTCGGCATCCACCTCGCTCAATGATATGAGTGGCAGCGTGCCTATTTTTTCAAGATTAGAGCTGTCGACTGCTCCAAAGTTTTCGGTTAGAACTTCGCTAACTTGAATCAGGTAAGATATCTCAGGATTCCATGTACTAGCAGTTACTATTGCTTCACGGACCGGCTTATTAAATGAAGTGCTGAGAAGCTCCAAATAGTCTAAACTTTCTTTAGTTGCCTGGGGAAACGGCAGTCCGGCCTTGAGCGTCTGTAACTGCGTAAACGCTTCATAGGACTTTCGTATTTTAGCTGCATCGGTGGCGAGACTTCCAAAACTAGTCCCAAATTTCTGGTTAAACTCACCAACTAAATTAATGAGCTCGGTCTTATTGAAAGCGAAACCAACTACTGGTTTTTTGAGACTCTCAAGCTTCATGACGTAATCTCCGATTTCAGCGATGTCAGAATCAGATATATTAGGGAAATCCACAAAAATATCTTGGCTATTATTGCTGACTAGTTCTGAATCTATTGAGTCAATATGATTAGTTAACTCAAGCATGAGCGAAGTAAACCTCTGGAGATGACTGCCGGTAAGTCCAACCAACTTTTTAGGTGATACCAGACCAAGCTTGCCTAGATTGACTATAGTATCGGATTCAACCTGCAGGGCAGAGCTTAGGGTCTTATAGCTTTCTCTAACTTCGTGGAAAACTACTTCAATATCTTCAGTATTTAATAACTCTGATGTATCAAGCTTTTTAAGGATAGGCTGAATCTCTTGCTCGAGCCTTCCAAGCTCCTCCATCTCGTTTTTGTTGATCTTCGAGTAGACATCAATTTCTTGCTGAATCTTATTTTTTGTTGCTGCAAGATTTGTCTGAATTGACTCTTCAAGTTGGTCAATTCTTTTACCAGTCAACTTATGTGAAAGCTTAATATTCTCTATCGCCTGAGAAGACAATATTTGTCTGAAATTGTTAACTCCACCGAGTCGCAGTATCGGATTTTGGAATTCAGGACCAAATCGAACTTTCGCAAGCGTACTCTCAATCTTATCCTCCACTACGTCTAATGCTTCTTTCTTGTCAGATAGGACTAGAACGGATTTATTCTGAAGAATCGCATTAAACACTAATGCGGTAATCGTATGGCTTTTACCTGTTCCAGGTGGACCTTCGACAGTCACAAACCTACAGTCATCTTTTGAGAGTGCCTTCAGTATCTGAACTTGCTCGCTGTTGAGAGGCACTGGACTTTCAAAGGCTAGCTTCTCTGTCGAGCCTTGGTCATCCCACTCACGTTCAACCTCCCTTGTCACGTCTTTAGGTTCTTCAGTAATAAAGCCGTTAACTATAGCTTCAAAAAGTTCAAATAACTCACTACTGACATCTAAGTCTAGGATCTGCTCGTAGTCATTGATTAATGCTTCATCTGCTTTATCGAACAGTGCCACGTATGCTGAGTTAGTTAGCTTAACCTTGGCATTTCTTGAGACTGAACGCTTTGCTTCGAAATTCACCTCTCCGCGTAGATCAAAGTATGTAACTAAGTTATTAACTATTTCTTGAAGCCTGCTAGTAAAGGCATCAGCACTTTCAAAACTAGTGAGGTACATAATTCTATCGAAGTCCAGTGGATTGCCGCTAACAGATGAGTCTTCATTTCCAATCTCTTGAGCAATATATTCAACAGCTTTTTTATTAATGTAGACCTTTGAGTCAAAACTTAGTTTCAGGTTGTCGCTCCCTTTTTCTAACTGGGCTGGCACATAAAACAGTGGGTATTTAGCATTTTGGAAACTGATGTCACAGAAATACAAGTAAAGTTCCTGCTTATCTAAAATTAGTCGGTTGCTCTCAATCTCTGAAAGTTCCTGGAAAAGATCATTAGCTCCAAGGTCTTCGAAGTATTCGGTGAGTAAGTTTTTAGTCAGCTTAAGCGATAATGCAGCCTTAACTTTCATCTCAACATCTACTTCTTCACCGACAACTACTACCTGAAGGATTGTTTCTGCGATAGGCATCAGATTTGTTACAAATAATTCTGTCAGCTCAGTCTTGATTTGGTAGGCAGTATTCTCGTCTGCGGTTTCAAGAAGCAACAGTGACTTCTCGATACTGTCAATCAAAGGACTTGTTATGTTTTCCTCGACAGCAACTGTTAATTCACTTTCAATGTTATCTCTGGCCTTCGTGTACTCATCCTTTAGAGAAACTCCGTAGTTTTCGATACTGCCAGCTAGTTCTTTGACCACAGCCAATACGCTTTGGCTACTAAGAGACTCGACCTTCTTCTTAATTAGCTCCATTAAATTAGCAGGAATATCAGCTTTGAACTGATTCCTGCGAATCGTTAGTGTGCCACCATCATCAAACTTTCTTAAGAATACCCGCCAAGACTCTGTGTCGAAAGCAGGATACTTGTCCATTGCCACACCTAAGAGTTGGCCGCTTTCATTCTTGAGTTTGATTGACCTCCTAGGGACGCGTCTTCGATGAAAGTCTGTCTCCAAAAAGTCCATAAAGTAACGGGCTATAGATTTTAGAAATGAAGTCGTTTTAGGAGTATCCATTGAGTTGTTCCTTGCCCTGAATTATACCCTGATTTTTTGAATCTTCATAATCTGTTTTAGATAAATACATCTGTTACCAGTGTACCACTCGTGACAATTAAAAAGAGCCTGATGCATCAGACTCCTCCCAAAGACCTCCACCACGAAGCCTACTTTATTTATAGCATAAGAATCTCTATTTTTTGTTGAATAAACCTAGGAAGGTTGGAAACTTGCCTTTGGCTGGGGTTAATGGATGTGTTTCCGGAAACACATCCACTTTACAGTCCTCGGTTACTTTACTTCAGGAAGTTTCAGTAAGTTATTTCGGCTAGTGGCGTCCGCGTGTGTCTGCAGAAACTTTGTACCAACACGGCTAGTATTGATATAACAGTACGCCCGGGGAGTCTCCTCTTGAACGTATGCTTTGACGGGAAAATCAAGCGAACCCTCTAACCAACCTACAACCTGCATTCGTGGCGAAGTATCACTTTTGGTAATCTTGCCATTTTCATACTGTACCCAACGATAATCTGTAACAGCTTCGTGTGGGTTTTCGTGGTTGCCGTTATCTTTTTTAATGCCAGTAATTTGAATCTCAGTCATTTGTTTTTCTCCTAATATATTATTTACTATATATTTCGGATGTGCTACACTAACAGTATCCGAAAATTTGACCGCGAAGTCTTTTTTTGGTTTTAAGAGTCTCGTAGCACAAACTGTCGAGGCTCTTTTCTTTAGTACTACATTTCAGGCCTCCTAAAATGGGATCTCACTAGGATCAACAGGTGTAATATCGACAACTACGGAGTTAGTTTCTACTCCACTTGTAGGCTTGTCGTTTTTATGTTCGTCTAATTTAATGACATAAGCGACACCTTCTTTATCGTATCCTAGACTCTTTAAGTCGACTTTATTGAAGTCATCATAACGCCCTACGTACTTTGGAAGATCAATATCTATTCGGTCAAAAAATGAATGAGCCACAACCATACCACCTTGAGCTTTATTGGGTATTCTAATTGCCAAGCCAAATTTTGGCCCTTGATCCGAAAAATGTAATGCGACCTGTTTTGTGTCCTTGTCATAAAGAATGACACAACGCTCGTTATTCGTAATATTTTGCTTGTCAATGAATGTACGAGGCAGGCCAAAAGTTCTATTGGCAGTGACGGATATGTACTCCTTAGTTCGGGATCTCGTATCTGTGAAGACTTCAAAGCTCATTAATTTTCTCCTATTTTTACTTGTTCTAATACTTATTCTACGCTCAACTCTTTTGTAATACAATAGTATCATTGTGCTTTCTTCTCGCATTGTTTAATCTTGTTTTATTGTATGCTTTATTTTTTCAATGTGCATTTGCTCGACATTTACTTTATGCTTATGGTTATTAACCATTTAACCTGAAAGACTCGATAAGCTTGTCACAGCCTACGCAGATGATGATTTTTCCAAGACCATTGAGCATATTGTTAAGCTTGACTAGAAAGCACCTTCACTATTAGAAAGTTTTAAACTTGAGAATAAAAGGTGTCATATAAATTTGACACTTCGGAACCTTATATTAAACGGTGACCAACCTAGATGGGGGATACAGAAAACCGTTCGAGATGCTATACCGAACGGCTAAAACAAGTTTTTGACTGGGAATGGAGGGTTCGAACCACTAGACTAGGACCCAACTTAATCTTCCTGTATCCAGTTTTTATAAAAAGTAATATATGCCAAGAATTAGTTCCGCTCTTTACGTATAAACCCTTAGCGGACACTCCAATCTTATAAGGCGCACCCCTATACCAAAAATATAAAAAGAACTAAAGACTCAAGCCGACCTTAGCCTGTCCTAAGAGTCAAGGTCCGTATCACCGGGACACACGGAACCCGATTGCCGCACTCGTGCCACTTGGCGGATAATCCAAAACCAATGTCAGTACCCCAGCAGTACTACCGCTGTTCCAGGCACCTCCGCGTCGTAATGCATGTAGAGCTGTCTCGCCGCTATAGCTATACAGCTGACCGATACCATTACCTGTATTCCAGCTACCGGCGCCGGTGATGTTGGTGGCACTTGGTGCAGGATTGGGAGATAAGGTGCCTGGGGCCGTGACGTTAGGCCATTCTTTCCAAGCATAGCCAGTCTCACCAGTTATACCGGGTTGTCCCGTTGTTGGGGTGCCAGATGTCCACTCCCAAGCATTTCCAGCGAAATCCCAGATAACTTCACCGTTTGTCAGAGTCAGCGTACGGCGTTGGTTACCACCAACATTGGTTTCGCCGTAGTAGCCGTTGGCGTCATTGGTGTCAGCAGCTAGCGCGTTGTTGGGGGCACCGTCGTTATGGCCACTATAAATGTAGCCAGAGCCAACCGCTCCCCCACTCCAGTTGCTTGGTACGGCTAGGACATTTTGAGCGATAGTCATCCACTCAGCTTCGGTGATGAGGTGGCAGCCAGAGCAGCCAGCCACGTTCGGGCTGTCAGTGATAGCGTCGGTTTGAGAGATACTAACCCATGGAGTCGTCCCAGCTTGGCTGACAGGTGTTGTTGTCGTGCCGACTTGGCTAGCAGCGTATTTCATAGTACAAAAGGCATTAGTTCCGTAGAGTGAGCTACCGGGGACAGTAATAAAGCCAGTTGGACAACTGAGGTTAGCAACTTGGGTACCAGGGTCACCTGGGCATGGGCCTTGAGTTGGAACACCATTTGCGGCCACGCTATAGCTTTGGGGGTTAGAGCCACTGCTAGTAGCAGTCAGACAGTAGGTCTGAGGAGTAGAAGTAGTGTAAGTATAAGTCATCCCGCTCGGGACAGAGAGAGCGGCGTTTGCTAGGCTTGTTGGGTAGGCATTAGAAGGGTCGGAGACCTTGGCTATATCCAATTTCTTGGCGGCCTGTTCAAGATCGGAGGTTAGGCTGGCGCTAACGGCTCTTTGAGTGATACCTGTGTAGGCCACAATAACGATGGCCGCCAAGATACCGATGACTACGATCACGATAAGAAGTTCGACGATAGTAAAACCGGGTTGTGGTTTTACTTGTTGCTGGCGCCTCTGAGCAGCGCGCCTAGAGAGAGGAAGGAAAGAGCTTACTGTTTTCATGAAGGATTGTTTTATATGCATAAGTAGCTTTCCTGGCAATTAGTGACCAACTGAGGGTAGTATACCATGAGCAGTATAGCCAAACAATAAAAAATAAGATGAGCGTAACTGGGAACATTTACAGATACAAATCTTTTTTCATTACGCGGGTGGTGAGCTTCTAGTTATTAGCGCTTAACTACGTAGTTAATAAGTTCCGTTCTTTACGTATGTGTTGGTAGCGTACATCCCGAACTCATAGTTCAAGGTAGTATCGGGTTACCAATCTCCACCTTGACCGATGAGCCTCCTTGGGATGTGCCGCTTACCCGTTAACGTAAAGATAACGGAGGAACAAGATATGAATAATAATTCATCAACAGTCTCAATAGCAACTGTAGCCGGAGATACTGCCTACAACGGGTGGAGTAATCGAGAGACGTGGCTCGTCAGTCTCTGGCTCAATAACGATGAGTCGTTGTATTCTCAACTTCTCGCAGCTGTTGAACTAAATGAGTCTGCATCAATAAAAGCAGAGTGGCTTGCCGAACGAGTCCAGGAACAGCTTGACTGGTACCTGGAAGACCAGGCTGCCTCGCTCTGGGTCGATATGCTCCGTGGTTCTTTCTACCGAGTGGACTGGGTGGAGATCGTTAGAGCAAATCTCGAGTAGGTTTGCTTCCGTCCTGAGTAAGACTTTAAACTGCTCGATTGAAGTAATCAAAGAACCAAAAAATAAACTCATCATAAAATGATATTGAATTGCGTCGAATGTTAAGCTTTGGAATAATATCGATCAAATGCTGCACTTATTGATAGATCGTTTACATTACGAACGGAGGCTTGATTCAGTTCTCTAAATGAGTTTGGCCCCTTATTGGCGCTCTTTAGAGATACGACAAACTTGGGGCCGAATGGCATGAAGCAGACATCCGCATCTTTAAAATTCGCATCAACCACTCTAAGGTCATCGTTATAGAGAACCATCGGATTATCACCTATAACGAATACTCCCTCCGTAGCAACTCCTATCTCCAAATTCCAGGCTTGTAAGTCGTTTCCGATAAAATCTAGCCAGTAGAATAGAATCTCACGAAGCCATTTCCCACCCATAATCTGCCTATTCATCTCGGCCTCCACTAAAATATCAATTTTGTTTAGCTGTGAGGGCGTTATATTTGTCGTGATAGCGGTTCGCGCGCGCGACTGCTGACTAATATGTTGCAGAAGTTGTGGCAAGCTTTGGTGTATACGGTTACTTCTCACAAGATGAAGTGCCATAAAATATTTGCATAAGCTGACCTCATCTGGATAGCTAAATAGTGTACGGTCTTCGAGGTGTTTATAGACATCAATCATTTTATCCTCGATTACGTTCCACCGAGCTTCAGCGTCTTCCGATTTATCCGTTATGAAGTCAGGAATGTAGCCTTCGTGAGATATTGGGCGTAAGCCAGAAGTTCCGGTGACTTTGAAGCTACGGCATACAAACCCATCTTTATCAGCAAATTGAGCCAAAAGGTTTTTCGTCACTACATGCTGAATGTGGGTTGGCATTTTATTCTTATTATCAACTTTCTAATTATTTAATGTATACGGTTACTCGCAGCTCGCAGTATATTCCCAACGGTCATTATCAATTAGATGGTACTCAGCTGAGCTATAAAATTGAAAGAACCACGCGAATCAAAGTCTTATCTCTTAGAAATTAACTTTTATCGCATCTTTATGTTCTTGATCGTGATACGTATTTATCTGACACTCTCATTGCTTGTACTACGGCTGGCTGGCCTGCAACTCCGCTATGAGGGAGCAGCATTCTTGGCAACGTGTCTAGTTTGGCGGGGGCGTCGCAGGGTCGTTACAGGCACCACTCGTATACCACGCCAAGGAGTGTCCATCGGTCTGCCCCGCCTGCTTCATCTCGTTATAAGTTACAACCCACCCCGCCGCACACACTGCATTCTTCTGAGCCTGCTGAGCCTGAATAGACGCCTGAATGGACGTATACACATACACGCTAAACAGCACACTGACTATTAGAGACAAGACAATCATCATCGTCGCGACGTTTTTTATGTGGAACGCTCGAGCTCTGTATTTGTTGGCTAGAGGTTTCGAGTCTTCGAGATAATCTTCACGAACCCCTCGCACCTTGCTGATTGCTATACCACCGAGTATCCAGGCAGCTAGTGGAAAAATAAGTCCAACAACACTCCAATGCGCAAGCGTCCCCGCTTGCCTGAGCAGCTTCTTTACTTCTCGCTCATCATGAATTCGTTCATCCATATCGCCTGACAACTCCTTAAGTTTTATATAATGTCAAATTATCCACCTTGAACTCGCAGTTATAGAAATTCTTCATACAGAAGCTAAAACTTATTTTAGTATACTACTCTTGTTTATTGCCATCAATTGTATAGTGATATTCTTACGTTAAGCGGTTCTTACATGAGTGTAGTAGAGCGTCTCAATCTAAAAGAAAGGTGCTTGGCTACAGTGTTATATTGATTCCCAGATCTCACTTGTGATGCCGTCTTTTTTGATTTTATCCACGATCGTCAGCCTGATAATAAGCTCATTTTCGTCGTCATCTTCAAGCAGCAAACGCAGCCTTCGCTTGGCATACAGCAAGTCTGCCGTACTCGAGAAAGCAAGCAGCGCGACTAGGTTCGAAGTGTCTGGTTTTTTATCTTTCAAATACTCCACATATTCACCCAGCCTTTTTCTCACCTGATAACGCGGCAGTAAGGCGTCGAATAACTCCATGACGTACATAGTGTCAGACTTACTGTCGTCTTTCTCAAAATACAGGTGAGGCTTCAGCTCGCCTAGAAGTGGATTATACGGCGAATCGAGGTCAGAGTAATCAGCATCTGTTACGTATGTGTACTGTAGGCTTTTGCTGGTTTTTGCTTTATGGTCTAGGGCTATGCAACAATCTGCGATTAACAGGCATCTGCTCATATATGACTGGGTTCGCCCGGATTCCTTGTAGCGCTTGCGAAGCTCATGTGTCGGGTAATCTCCTGTCGTCTTTAGGTAGCGTATGCCGGCAAGTCCGATATAATATATTGCTGGTTTTGTTTTAGTCGCAAAATCATTACCGTCATATATCCACTGTACGTACTGTTTTTCTCTTAGGTCTTTAAGCCAAGTAATAATACGCCTTTTATCTTTGTGTTGTAGCAGTGTTTGAATTTGTTTTCTGTCTAAGAATCTATGTCTATATAGTAGGCGTATTATTTGTTGTTGCTTGTTGGTAATTGTAGATAGTGTCATGTAAGTAGTTTAGTTATGGTTGTTTTTTGTAGTTGAGCAGTTTAATATTATGCCTATCCCCACCTTCTCCGTATATTTAATAGGTACAGGATACAATATATTTATTATAACACCTTGAGAATACTAATAAAATGTCACCGCCCATGGGGACAATCTTAAAAACAATTAAGGTAGGGCAGTTATCCACAGTCTTAGCTCTAAAATAGTACGATTACCCCTTGTAACTATACAAGCGTGTATAGTATACTATACGCAGACGTATAGATAACAGGGGTAGTAATATATGGCACGAACAAAAGGTTCAAAGAACAAAAACTCGGCAGAAGTGCCGATGTACACTTCCTTGCCTACCGAAGAGAAGCTTTTCGTTCTTGCCAATCTTATCATTGATCGTATTATTGAAGACCAGCAAACTGGTGGTACATTGTTAAGACAAGTAGTGGGGCAAGGCGATGTCAGATTACGTAATACCTGAAAATGCCATCGCCGCTATTCGCGTCTCATCCGTGCGTCAAGGTACGGATGGAGATTCGCCCGAGGCCCAGAAAGAACAAATTGCCAGCTTTGCAAAGCTACACAATATCAACCTCAAAGAAACATTTGTATTCCTCGAATCCGCTTCCAAAGATAACCAGCCAATGCAGCAAGCCATCAACTACTGCAAAGACCCGAAGAATGATGTTCAACTGTTCATTATCAAATCGATTGACCGCTTTACGAGAGGCGGTGCTACGCCATATGACCAATTAAAAATGCAGCTCGAGAAGTATGGTGTTAAACTCGTTGATATCTACGGCGTCATCAGTCAGCAAAAAGTGAATACATTGGAACACCTTAGGGTAAAATACCGCTGGAGCGAATACTCGCCAAGTCAAAAGATGGAATTCCTAGAAGCCGAACGTGCCAAAGATGAGTTACGTGACATTATGAGTCGCATGATCGGTGCCGAGGTTCGATACACTCGCATGGGCTATTGGATGCGGGGCGCCCCATTTGGCTATTCTAGTCGTCGCGTCGAAACGGGTAATGGCAAACGCCTCGTGCTCGAACGTCTTCCGGAAGAAGCCTATTTTATTGAGAAGATGTTTGAGCTACGTATCCAGGGTAATTTAAGCGACCAGCAAATCATTGATGAGATAAATAGGCTCGGTTATGTGTCGCGCGTATATAACCGACGTGCCAATACTGATAAAACTCAGATAACTGCTCGTATGGGCAATAATAAGCTTAGTTTAAAGCGATTCTGGCTCTACATTGCTAACCCTATTTATGCCGGCGTTATACACGAGAAGTGGACTGAAGATCAGCCAGTTAAAGCGCAGTTCGAAGGTTTAATCAGTTTTGATTCTTTCAATGCTGCCAATCATGGCAAACTAACGCTGCATGAACAAGACGGCGTCGTGACAATTACTAAGCGTGATACCCCAGAGTTCCAACTTCGCAAGGGATCGCATAGTGCAGAATACCCGTATCGTAAGGCCGTTACCTGCCCCATCTGCAAACGTCCGTTTTTCGGGAGTGCCGCTAAAGGCCGTTACCAGTATTATCCTGGATACCACTGCAACAAACGCGGCCATCACTTCCGTGTGCCCAAAGCAAAACTTGAAGATGCCGTTGAAAACCTCGTTAACCATGTCACGTTTGCCGACGACCATATTGAAGACATCATGCAGGCTCTTGAGACCGTTTGGCAGACGCGGCATAAGGACGATGGTAAAGACGAGGCTGCAATTGAAACACGCTTAACCACACTGAGAGCTCAGGCTTTAGCTACGGTCGATAAGATAAAGCTTTTGAGCAGCCAAACAGTAATTAAATATATGGAGGAGGACCTCATGAAAATCGAAGAACAAATCGAAGAACTCATTAGCGAAAAGGAGCGCAAAAACGCTGAGCAACCAATCAGTTTTGACGTCGTTAAGAAGTACGCCAAATACTTTCTCCAACACATTGACCAACTGATCATGCAACAGATTGATCCAGTTAAAAGAGCCGACTTTTTCGGGGTAATTTTTGACACAACGCCAACCTACGATGAAATTGCTTCTGTAACCAGCGACGGACCGAATAATTTTTGGGATTTAACAGGGATAAATGAGCTATTCAAGATAAAAAAAGATCGACCAATACTTGATCAATCCTTGTTGGTGCGGGTACAGGGACTCTAACCCTGGGCCTCATCCTTGGCAAGGATGCGCTCTAACAGCTGAGCTACACCCGCACGCTCATAGAATTATACGGAAAATGAAGGTCTTTTACAAGGGTTAGCTACTGATGAAACGGTGGAAGTGCAATTTGGAAAGCAATGCCATTGAGTGTTTGCGGGTTTGGATAGGTTACCGTCACGGGAGTCGACGTCCCTACGGAGTTAAGTGCCGCATAGCTCAGCGTTATTGTTTGTAGTTTATTTGCATCTGGCTGAGCGATAAAAAACCACTTTGTCGCACCAGTCAGTGAAGTGATGTCAGCTTCGGTGGCTATTGTACGTTCGTTGCTGATAGAGAGAACTAGTGACTGAACAGCGGTCGTTGTGACCGTAGGAGTCGTTGTAATGTACTGTTGACCGGTTGTTCCATCTCGCTTTCCAATTGATCCAAGTGTCCAGCTACTCACCGCATCGGCTGAGGTTCCCCACATAAATGCCCCACTGGCCGTATTGCCCGCACTATTAAGCGTGATCGTCATCGATCCAGTATCGGACGATGTTTTAATTTTTGCATAGACCGATGTCGACATTGAACCTGTATGATCGTAGGAGATAAGCGTCGTCCATCCTGCTGGCGTCGTTGGCGCCGTCGTATTTGTATACGCAAGAACGATGATCATCCATGCCCCATCCGGCACAGAGCCAAACGGACTGATAGTCAGGCTCGTTGCAGCACTAAATATCGGAGTAAGGTCCGTATAGCCGCCGATTGCAGGTGTCGTATAACCCGTCGAACTATGGCCCGCACAGGTACCCGTTGTTGGCGTCCCCGATTCGTTAATATAATACACTGTCGATCCATTTACGGCGGTTACACAAAAGGTCTGCGGGTTCGCCGTATTATCGACAGTATATTGATAGGTTGTACCTGCACTCGCGGGAACACCCTTACCACCGTCGGTCGCAGCCAACGTTGCCGGATACCCACCGTTAATCGTTTGATCAATTATTAACTTCTTTGAGACAGCGTCAAGGTCGCTCGTGACGAGGGCGACTTTCGCCCTATTCGATACACCGTTAAAAGCGACGATAGTAATTGCGGCCAAAATGCCGATGACGGCAATAACGATCAAGAGTTCAACAATAGTAAACCCTGTTAAGCGCGAGTCTGTATGAAGTTGAGTAAGCTACCCAGTCATGCTTCCCCCATTATAGCACTACTGCATTGACTCTTTTAAGCAAGAAAAAAACCGATCGATTGATCGGTTCATTTCTTGGTGGCTCCTCCCAGACTCGAACTGGGGACACGTGGATCTTCAATCCACTGCTCTACCAGCTGAGCTAAAGAGCCACGATGGTATGCGTAAACGCTCCACATATAATACAGGTGAATGCGGGTCTTTGCAAGGTGTTAGACCCGCCCCGGCTGTAACTATTCCTTGGTGTTCTTGTTGCCCATAAGAACGTTCCCAGCACCTCGAAGTGCATCGATCAACTCAACTGGGAACAACATCATTGTCTTCTGACTTGGCTCAGAGCTAATTCGCTCTAACGTTCCAAGTGTACGAAGATTCAATGCGCCTGGAACTTTTGCGAAAATAGCGGCAGCATCCGCAAGATTTTGGGCGGCAAGCTTTTCACCGTCCGCACTAATGATGTTGGCGCGTCGTTCTCGTTCAGCCTCGGCCTGCTTTGCCATTGCTCGCTTCATGTCTTGAGGTAGTTCGATGTTCTGGACACGAACGTTTTCGATATCAACACCCCATTGTTCGGTTTGTTTGTCGACGATATCTTTGATCTGGGTACTAATTTCTTCACGTTTCGAAAGCAGATCGTCAAGTTCAACATTACCTGTGACGTCACGAAGTGCTGCTTGTGCAAACTGACTGGTCGCAAATGAATAGTTGGTTGTTTCAAGCACCGCTTTCGCAGGATCAACCACACGAATATACACAACGGCGTCTACCGCAGCAGTTACGTTATCTTTTGTAATGATTTCTTGCTTTGGCACATCAATTGGCGTCGAACGAATATCAACACGTACCATTTTCTGGAAGATAGGGACAATAATACGAAGTCCAGGCTGTTTAATTCCCTTAAACTTCCCTAGAGTTAACACAACACCTCGTTGGTATTGGTTAATAACCTTGAGACCACTCAAAATAAAGATGATGATGATAACGACTACTGTCCAGAATAAAAATCCCATAGAAACTCCCTGTTTATAATCTTAGTATACGCTATATTTAGCCGAATGTCGGGTACGTCTTTTGTTCAAGCGCTAGTTGAATGAGCTTTTCGATCAGTACGCCATAAGTAATCCCTGCGTGCTCCCACGCTTTTGGATAGACGCTAATATTCGTGAACCCTGGAATCGTATTCACTTCGTTTAAGAATACTTCCTGAGTATTGGTATCAATAAAGAAATCAACACGAGCCAGTCCACTTCCACCGATCAGACGAAAGATAAGTGCAGCTTGCTGGCGCAACTTTTCAGACAGTTCCGGTGCAATCTCTGCGGGAATAACGACTTCCGACTTACTTGATTCGTCGTATTTTGAATCAAAGGTATAGAATTCACTATCGGGCTTAATTTCAGACGCCGCACTAACGTTCACATCGGGATAATTACCAAGTACGGCGACTTCGAGTTCGCGTGCATTGATAGCCGTTTCAATCAACGCAATTTCATCGTGCGTATGTGCATCTTTTAGCGCTTCATCGAGTTCTTCTTGGTTAGATATTTTATGAACTCCGACAGAACTACCTGCGTTCGCTGGTTTCACGAATAATTTCGCACCAAGTTTGTCAGACACTTCTTTGTAATCGGGATTTTTGTCAGAAGCATAGTGCGTCGTGAAGGGAACGACACGAATGTTATTTGCCATCGCAATTTGTTTCGTAATGTATTTATTCATTGCCGCCGCGCTAGAAGTCATGTCGCATCCGACAACAGGAATATGCAATAGTTGGCCGAGTGCTTGAACGGATCCATCCTCACCATTTCGTCCATGAACGATTGGTAAGATAACATCTGGTTCAATGATTGTGCTAGGATCTCCGACAATGAACGCCTTTTTACCTAAAATTGGAAATATTTGCTTCGAATCCTTGGAAAGTTCTTTCGTCACACTATTCACCGACCACCATTGGCCTTTCCGATCGATATAGCCATATAAAACAGTAAACCTATCAGAATCAATCACCTGAGCAACGTTTGTAGCTGACGCAACAGACACGTCGTGTTCCGTTGATTCGCCACCAAATAGTAATAGTACAGTCTGCATTGGATTCAATTATAATAGAAATATGCAAAGAGTACCACTCGCCGAACGAATGCGGCCGGAAACCCTCGACGAAGTCATCGGTCAGACACATCTTTTAGGTGACAAGGAGATCCTAAAACAGATAGTCAAAAACCGCGAACCAGTCAGTCTTATCCTCTGGGGACCTCCGGGAAGTGGCAAAACAACCCTCGCAAGAATCATCGCTAAAGAGGTAAACGCTGAGTTTATCGAAATCTCTGCCGTCACCAGCGGTAAAAAAGACGTTGAACGAATTGTTGAGCATGCACGTCAAAACTGGAACTTACAGTTACGGACCATTCTGTTTGTCGACGAAATCCATAGGTTTAATAAAGCGCAACAAGATGCGTTTCTTCCGCATGTTGAATCTGGTTTGATTACATTGATCGGTGCAACGACCGAGAACCCTAGCTTTGAGGTCATTACCCCTCTTCTCAGTCGCACGCGCATCCTCGTACTTGAGCCTCTTGCGAAGCCTGAAGTGATTGCTATCCTCAAACGTGCCGTCAAAATCGAAAAAGCGACAGCAAAGATTGATGCCAAGTCGATCGACTATATTGCTGAGCTTTCAGGTGGTGATGCACGCGTCGCTTTAGGTAATCTTGAACTCTCATTAGGCATGGCGAAAAAAGTCACCGTCGAAGTCGTCAAAATGGCTGCTCAAAAACGGTTACCTGGTTATGACAAAAAAGGCGATATGCACTACAACGTCATTTCGGCATTTATTAAAAGTATGCGCGGCAGTAACGTTGATGCAACCTTGTACTATCTGGCACGAATGATCGACGCAGGTGAAGATCCAAAGTTTATCGCCAGGCGTATGGTTATCTTTGCCTCTGAAGATATTGGGCTAGCAGGCAATGGCGCCCTCGGATTAGCACTAAACGCATTCCAGGCCGTCGAACGAATCGGCATGCCCGAATCAAGCTATATCCTTTTTCACGTGGCAACCGCACTCGCAAAAAGCGAGAAATCTCGACAATCGACGGAAGCAATGGGACGTGCAACTGCTTTAGCAAAACAATACTCTGAGGCGCCGGTTCCTCTTTGGTTGCGTAATGCGCCAACGAAACTCATGAAAGACCTTGAGTACGGCAAAGGCTACAAATGGCAAGCTGATTTCAAACCCGAAAAGGGCTTCCTTCCCGACGAATTAAAGGATGAAAAGATTTTCTAGCACTTGCGCAAATACATAATTATGTATTAAATAAACATACTTATGTCAGAAGTCAATTCTGATGACGCGCCGTATAGAATTACTTAGCGACCATTAATCTGGTGTTTCAAGGCTACGTAGACGCCATTCGTCCAGCCAAAGCCGTCTTGCAGAACATATTCGCCACCACCACCGAGGCCATCACCACCCATCACGTTATACTTCTCTACCATGCGGTGTGTTTTCTTGAAGACAGATTCATTAAGTTTGAGCCATCGTTTCGCAATCGTGTCCGCAAGTTCATCGTAGCCATAGCGACGCAGTCCTTCGACAGTCACCAGTTGCAAGGGCGCCCAACCATTTGGACTATCCCACTGCTGGCCGTTATCAATCAATGTCGTCACAACACCACCGGGTTTTAAGAATTCACGCTTGATCATTTCAGCGACAGAGGCAGCTTCGGCTTCTCCAGCAATGCCTGCATACAATGGAAAAACACCCGCAAGACTGAACACATTGGTGTTTTCTTGATGATGAAAGTTGTAGTCCATATAGAACTTGTGCTCTTCATCCCAGAGATACTTGTTGATAGCGTCTTTTCGTTTTGCGGCATATTTCCTAAAACGACGTACTTGAACCGGGTGGAGTAACGAGTTATACGCGTCCGCAATCGTCTCTTCCATGATGTACATCAAACTATTCAAATCAACAGGAATAATATCAACAGTGTGGATCGTCTTGAGATCATTTGGATCTGACAACCAACGCGAACTAAAGTCCCAGCCTGATTCCGCGGCTGCGCGAAGGTGCAAAAACAGTCGATCACGAGTTCGCTTGCCTGATGCTGTTGCAGTTTCGTTATCTTCACGGAGCGATTCAGGACGAGCCGTGACTTTATTGTCGTAGTAACGATTCAATAAGCTGCCGTCTGACATTTGCACAACTCGTCGGTAGGCATTATGTTCTGTCTCAACAAGTTTTCGTCGACCCTTCATCCAAAAACGATATTCGGTCAAAAGATGTGGCAAATAATCACGCAAAACTTTCTTGCCCTTATGCGATGCGATTAATTTCACCATCATGACAAAGAACGGCGGTTGCGAACGACTAAGGAAATACGTACGATTCGCAGTTGGTACATAGCCATATTTGCGAATCATGTAAGCCGCATTCTTTAAAATATCTTCTGCTTTCTTCCATTCACCTTGTGCCGCTAATCCTTCCATAATGAAATAACTATCCCAGTAAAACTGTTCGTTAAAACGACCGCCAGGAACAATATACTTATGAGGTAATGCGATTAACGAGCCCCTATCAACTCGGTTCTGTCGTTCAAGATATTCCCACAAACGAAAGATGTGTTTCTCAACTGAATCACTTGGATCAACATCAAAAGGTTCTTTTTTATGAACAGTTTGCGCCAGATCAACAAAACGTCGTCCAATAAATTCGCGCAGATCAAAATTTGGGTCGGCTTTCAGAAGTTTGTATTCTTCTTTAATCAAGCGAATACGTTTTTTTGGTACCAGATCAACAAATGTCTTTCCGTCTGAATAGATCTGCTGCGTTTGAACGTCACCAAACAATTCACCAAGGAGTTCATCGGGAGCTTTTTTTGAAGACGCTAAAATACCCGTCGCTTTGACGAACGATGATTTCAAGAGGTCAATATTTTGTTCTGTGTATGTTTTTGCCGACATAGAGGTTATCCTTACCGTCTATTATAAGGATGTCTTGAAATGATGAAAGAGCTAAATAAAAAAGCGCCGTTCTTTCTATAGAACGGCGCTTTTCAGTTTACGAAAAATTACTGGTTTTTCTGAGAGTTTCGCTTACGCTGGTTTGGATCAAGGAATCGTTTTCGAAGACGAAGTGACTTTGGTGTTACTTCCAAAAGTTCATCGTTCTCAATAAAGTCGATTGATTGTTCAAGACTCAGGTCAGTGTATGGAGTCAACTGAATAGTACCGTCACTTGATGATGTACGCATGTTGGTAAGTTGCTTTCCACGACAGACGTTCACGTCAAGATCACCACCGCGGTTATACATACCAACAATCATACCTTGGTAGACAGTTGTTCCAGGGCCAACGAAGAGCTCACCACGAGCAGATGCGTTATCGAGCGCAAAGGCAGTCGTTGCACCGGCTTCAGTTGCGATCAAGGCACCGTTACGAGTCTGTTGGAGCTTTGCGCCGAGTGGTTGGTAGCCATGAGGTAATGTGTTCATAATAACCGTACCCTTGGTTGCGGTAAGTAGTAGGTTACGAAGCCCAATCATCGCACGAGTAGGAATGATGTAGGTAGAGCGAGTTGCGCCACTACTTGTCTGTTCTTGCTTCGTTGGAATTGCACGACGAGTACCAAGTTCTTGACTAACTGCACCGAGGAATTCACCACCAACTTCAATAAGTAGTTCTTCGACAGGTTCCTGTACTTCGCCATCTACTTCAATCGTCACAGCTTGTGGGCGACCAACTTCAAATTCGAAGTCTTCACGACGAAGTGTTTCAATCAATACTGAAAGGTGAAGTTCACCACGTCCAGAAACAACAAATCCAATGCCTTCTTCACGAACACGAAGTGACACGTTTGTTTCGGTTTCTTGACGAAGACGATCACCAATTTGACGACTCGTGTTAAACTTCGCTTCCTTACCCTTGAGCGGGCTAGTGTTTGGACCAAGATACATTGAAAGTGTTGGTGCTTCGATATCGATAACAGGAAGTGCATCAGGATGTTCTTTGTCAGTAATCGTTTCACCAATTTTTGCATCAGCGATACCAGTCAAAGCAATGATGTCACCGGCGCCTGCTTCGGTTACTTCTTCACGCTGAAGACCACGGTAAGCAAACAATTTTTCAATTTTTGCAGGGACAATTGATCCGTCACGCTTAATAAGAGCGAGCGGCGATGCTTTACTGACCTTTCCACGAGAAATACGACCAATGGCGTACTTTCCGAGGAACGAGTCATAGTACAAAGATGTTACCAGCATTTGGAATGGGCCATCGACGTTCACTGCAGGTGCAGGAATATCGTTAATGATAGCGTCAAAGATTGGCGTAAGGTCTGTGTGAAGATCCGTGTTTTCAGGAAGTTCAGTCCAAGCTTTTCCTTCACGACCAATTGCGTAGTACACAGGGTAGTGTAGTTGACTGTCATCGACAGCAAGTTCCAAGAAAAGGTCAGCGACTTCATCTTCAACTTCAGCGATACGGCGTGATGGTTTGTCGATTTTGTTGATAACGACAACTGGCTTTAGACCAAGTTCAAGTGCCTTTGAAAGAACGAACTTAGTTTGTGGCATTGGACCTTCTTGGGCGTCAACGATAAGAAGCACACCGTCAGCCATGTTAAGCGTTCGTTCAACTTCACCAGAAAAGTCAGCGTGTCCTGGGGTGTCGACGATGTTGATTTTGTAGTCACCGTGATAGACAGCAGTTTGTTTTGCTGTAATCGTGATACCGCGTTCGTGCTCTTGGTCACCACTGTCCATGATCAGTGATTGTTCCATTTCAGCCTGGTTAGAACGGAAAGTATTACTTTGCTTCAAAAGGCCATCAAGAAGCGTCGTCTTTCCATGGTCGACGTGAGCAATAATGGCAACGTTGCGAATGTATTTTGGGTCTTTCATAAAAATATGCCCTGCGTCTTTTCTACGTGGGCTTCCTTATCTGTAATTAAAGCACAGATTTGGCTTTTATGCAACCAGTTTGACGTGCTCGGGGACAATAAATTGCGCAAAGCGATGCGCCATAGCTATGGTCTCTGGTTCTTTGGGTACATATGCTTCAAAATTGTTGGGATCCCAGATCTTACTATATTCAGCAAACAACTGGTCAGGAGTAAAGTCTTCCATTCTATACGCGCCTTCATATCCGTAAATATCTTTGCGTTGCTCTCGAAAAGCGACTACTGCATCCACCATTTCCTGTGCAATCTGTTCACCATCGTTATAAGGAAATACTGCGATTTTCTTTTTTGGATAAAGGTCTTCGCCACCGAAAAGAACATACTCAGGGCTAAGGCCGGTCATATCAAGGAATTGACTGTATGTCGGATCAACAATAAATTTTCCTTGCTCAGTAGTAACTACCTCGAACACATGTTTTGAAGTTGGCTCTACCGCAAAATGTGGCCATGACTCAATTGGCTCTGCAACAACTCCGATGTCTCGGTATGCTTCATCGAGCGCCAGGTTCGTTTCAGCACACAATGCCAATCGTAAACGAACCGAAGCCGGGTAAGCAAAGGCACTCCAGTGCATCTCGCCGATGCCACGCTCCAGATCATCAACAAGCGCTTGCTCATTTTCTAAATGCATCATAATTAAATATATTATAACATCAAATAAAAAATAACTCAATAGATGAGTTATTCATTATCTGGTGCGCGTGAGAGGACTTGAACCTCCACGTCCTTGCGAACACTAGCACCTCAAGCTAGCCTGTCTACCAATTCCAGCACACGCGCAGACCAGGTAATTATAGAGATATACGGACTAAAATGCAAGAATTCAAAAAGCCCATCGCCTGGGGCGGAGACTCATGACAAAGACTTGTCAGAATACTCCGCCCTCGGCGAGGGCTTGGTGCAGTCGCACGCCTAGACCAGACTAGCCTCGAGCTGCTCGATGTACTTGTCGATCAGACGCGCGTGCTTGTCTGCCGATTGAGCCAGGTTGTTCATTGTGCCTCGTGGAACCTGGGTGGCGAGATACTGCACGGTACGGTACCGCACATTCTGAGCTGGAGGCGTGTCGCCATACCGCGTTAGCGACACCAACTTGAACGTGTCTCTCACCTCTTTCAGATGCGAGATCAGTACGTAGGTCGGTTCGGCCGTCCAGTCCTTCGAGCTAGGGAATAGGGTGACCCATCCCACTTCCTGATCTATGTGCTCGGTCACATCGAAAATTTCCTGTGTGGGCATTGCTGCCCTCCTTTCGGTAGATCACTCCGTGCCATGCGTATCGACGACAAGAGTTATTTATGCAGAAAGAATAGATATTAAGCAAGCATAAGCCATACAAAAAGCCCGTCATTCCTGACGGACTATTTGTATGGTGGGGGCACTGCGAACTTACTGCAATCACAATTTGGCAACTCGTCAAGTTAATGAACTGATTGAAAAGGCTCGTGCTTCGAACCCTACGGATCGATTGGGTCGCCGGATTCCGAGCAAGGCCAACCCGAAACTAGCTTCTGATCAGGTCAAACAACTTATTGGCCTCTATGAACAGGGTGATTCTATTTACCAACTGTCTCGTCGGTTCGGAATTCATCGCGAAACGGTCAAGGATCATCTGCGTCGGGCTGGCATCCCTATTAGACCGGGCAATCAGGCCAAGTTGAATGACGCTGACAAGGATGAGATCGCGAAGCTTTACGAAGCCGGGCTCTCAATCCACAAGCTTGCACTGCGTTTCGGTGTCACGGACAACCCCGTGCATAATGCCCTGAAAGAACGTGGCGTCAGGATGCGATCGACGTACGAAAGGCTCTAAAAATGGGAAGAGCCCGCCATCCTAGGAACGGATGGCTTTGCAATGAGATGAATCATTGCGGCTCTTTCCGTCCCGCTGGATTGCGGGCTTGAGGTGCTTAGATCGCTCGACGTTCGCTATTCACGAGCTCACCAGGCTGAAGGTTGTTCTTGTACATGTACAGGCGGCGAGCCTGAACGACTTCGTCGGTCAGCATTGTGAGCTGGTCGTCGAAGGACACTGCTGCGTCGGCTGTCGCGAAGTAGGCCGACATGTTGCGTGACCGGCTGGCATCAGCCACGAAGGACTTGTAGAGATCCTTCACGGACTGAATTGAGACTGGAGCGTCTGCCTCGTCATCGGTCGGGTACCAGACGGTCAAAACCACCTGGGTGAGTTTGTACGGAACGTGCTCGTTCCGCCGAAACCCAACGCTGTCCAGTCGGACTGCGAACCCATTTCCGGCGTTGCTGTGACGCTCGAGGAACGCCTTGGTGACCTTCTCGGCCCTCCTCAGCGTCTCTGGCCCAGCGAAGGCGACGATAAGTAGGCGTTCTTGCTGAATGCCGTTCATTGCTTTGCCCCTCTCAAGGTGCTAGATCCGACTACTCGGATGGTCCACGCCCTGTGCGGTGACTGCCGTTAGTTATGACGGATTGAAGGCTGTTTTGCAAGCACAAGAATTAACGCCTAGAGCGCTCCTTCATGATCTCAATCAGGATCTTCGCCATCACGTTCGGATCGATATCCGGGTTGACTTGGCTGAAGACGCGTACCTCGTAGGGTGCACCCTTCTTCCGAGTATTCGGATGCGGTGCAGCCCGGTATGCCTCGAGTCGCTTCGTAAAGATCGCAAGCTTGGCGATTGCCTTGCCGGCGCTTTGCGGCAACGACGGCTGAGCCTTGGAAACCGCTGCTCGATGAGCGAGCAGCTCGGTATCGGACAGGTGCTTCGTGAACTCGTAGTAACTGTGGAGTATCCACTGTTCTGTAGGGCTGAGCATAATGAATGCTCCCCCAGACTCGGAGAACCATTCGTCTTTAAGTTGATGATGTTGGATCAGGTAGGTGGTGTTGGTAAGTCTTGTCATTGCGACAGAGGACTATGAGGGAGCTTGAGTTGGGCGTCAAGCTTTCGGTATCTCAAAGAGAACCGACAATAAGCGCCTGGTCCGGCTTGTGAAAAGCTTCGGTTTCACAAGAGCAATAACCGCGTCTATTGGATCTGTGTAGGTGCGGTCGGCCAAGTCTTGTAATTCGACAACAGCTTGGTCCTTCACGATTGCGAGTAAATCAGGATCGGTCTCGGTGAAATTGTTGACCTTGAAGGTCTCGAAAATTAAGACCTTGTCGATAGCAGTTTGAATCTCGGTATCAGATTTGAAATAGATCGAGAGAAGTGCGCAAACGTCGCCAAGGTCCTCGCGGACTTTGGTTATAGGGAGAATGTCATCTTCTGCCTTTTGGTGATATCTCTCTGCACGACGAAAGTCCCATGAATCCTCATCAAGCCCTTTGATGTCGACAATTCCCCGATGGTAGAGACTGTTCATAATTGCTTCATAGCGCGTGACCATCAATTGCGCAGGTGTAATTCGCAGAGCCATTAACTTTCGGTACGCCTCGATTGCCTGCCCTCTTTCGTCCTTTTTTGCGTTCAGGTGAAAGGCGACAACAGTAATCAAGAGAGTGCTCAAGGTTCCAACAAGGTACGGAACGAGTGTCTCAAGTGCTTTCGCGAATATTGGATCTATGTCTGTCATGTGCAGTCTTAGTTATGACGAATCTGCACGTAATCTGCAAGCACAAGCGGTTAGAGAGCTGATCCAATCCATAGGGTTGGTACATCTCACAGAGGTGACTAAATCGCCGAATTCATGTACCGACGTTAGGTGTCCTTAGAGGATTAGAAATTTCTAACAGGGGTGGCTAGTGACATGCTCCATGCCGGCCCAGATACTGCAATCACAAAAAGAGGCCGCACCGGTACAGTGTGACCTCTGTTGTTTTCGCTCATAAACATGAGCTTTGTTCGGGTATGGTGGGCGCTGAGGGATTCGAACCCCCGACCCTCTCGGTGTAAACGAGATGCTCTAGCCAACTGAGCTAAGCGCCCTAACAAGAGAGAATTATATACGATCTCACCTCTGAAATCAACTCTGAAGCCCCGTTATGGGGTCCGTTGAACTAAACGATCACCAACCGTCCAGTACAAAACCGTCGAATAGCGGTCGGTCGCAGAGATAAGCGTTTGAGTATCAGTCAGTGCATGAACGTTCTTACTCGAGACATATTGCGTTGTTGCTTGGAACAATCCAATAGCTGGCGCATCGGCCATCCACTGCTTCGCAAACGTCACGTATTTCGCATTGCGGAGGTCTGGTTCGATCCTGGTGCGAGCACTCGCCAGAGCGTCGTCACTAATTGGGTTTGAGTAGTTCGAGAAGTTAAAGCCTTTACTAGCCTGTGACGAATGCCAATATGCATACACGTCAGGGTCACCACCGATAGTGAGCTGGTACAACAATACATCGTAGGCGCGTGGTTGCAAGATATTTTGCACGACGTTTTGCGAAGGGTCGGTCGGGTCAACGATACTCGTGGTTACCGTAATGCCGAGTCCGCGCCACTCAGTAGCCATCGCATCAAGAACCCTTTCGAAGTCATTGTTCTTTGTCGTGACAACAGACAGTCTCAACGGCACACCGTCCTTTTTACGAACGTTTCCTTCAAGCTTCCAGCCTGCCTGATCGAGTAATCGCCCTGCGTTAGCCTTGTCGTAAACGATTTCTGACGGAACATCACCAGTTACTTGTCCCGTAATGAATGGCAAATGGATTTCAGGCGTATTCTTCCCTACCACCGCACGAAGCGCTGCAGTGTCTGTTCCCGCCTGAAGCGCCTGACGAACCACCTTATCGGACATCACGCCAACAGTGGTGTTAAACAAGGCGTACACGCCAGCATTAATTGGTTCACGGTTAACTGCATAGCGATCGCTGGTGATTTTGGCGGCATCAGTCACAGTCAAATCGGTTGCGGCATTTACCTCCGACGTCGTGACTGCACGAATAATGGCGTCACCTGATGCGTAGACGTGGAGCTGAAAGCGATCGAGCTTTGGTGCACCCTTGTAGTATGTGTTATTTCGCGCCAAGTGAATAATGCTCCGTCCAGTACTTGAATCAATATCTTGAATAAATCGAAGTGTAAATGGACCGCTTCCAATTGGGTTGGTGCTAAAGGCATTTTCACGCATTTCGCTTGGAGCAACATCACGAAGAATGTGCTCAGGAAGGATCGGCAAAAAATCTAAGGCATGTGGGAATGCAGCATAGACATCAGGCAATTTGAATTGAACCGTCAGGTCATTCAGTGCAGTGACCGTAATATCATCCCAGCCGCTAATCGTTGAGCGCGTTGCAGGATCTTTCAAAAGGTTAACAGTAAAGACGACGTCCTTGGCACGAACATACACACCGTCAGACCAACGAGCATCCGGACGAATGCTTAATGTATAGGTCGTCTGATCGGGGCTAATCGTCATACTATTCGCAAGATCATAGTTAAGGTGACCCGATTGGTCGTAAGTCAAAAGCCGTGAGAAAAGAAGTGCGCTAGCTGATTCTTCGGCGCTGGTATTGGCGAAGATAGGGTTCAAGGTATTAACGGGGCCCTGTACCGCTTCAGCATACGTTCCATCAGTCGCATTTGCAGTTGTTCGATAGCTTTGCTGAAACCACATTAGCTGTAATCCACTGGCACCAATGATAAGACCAATAGTAAGTACCCATAAAATAATATGTCGTCGGACTTCACGGATACTATCCATGCGCTTGAATACAAAACGGCGAGCGTGCTTTACGGTTGCACCCTCAACTTTTTTCATGCGCCTCGAAAGCTCTTTCGAGTTAAAGCTCAACTTTGGCAATCGACGCCATTTATTAGGTTGGTTTTCAGCCACTTTGGTGAAGTGCTCCTTTAATTTGCTGGCAGCAGCAAGCCGGCCAAGATCGAAAGAATAAAGATCACGGCGAAAACAACGCTGACTTCGAAGAGGTTCTTATCAAGACCTCGACGGGTTGTATAGAGTTCGCCAGAGCTACCAAATCCAGCACCGAGCGTTGCGCCACGTTGCTGAAGAAGGACCGAAACAATCATCAGAACTGCTGATGCAACGGTGATAATTTGTAGAATGAGGTCAATTGTCATAGTTTACTCCTGATTTACCGCCTCGGATCTCGACTGCGGCACTTACTATATAGTTTATCAGACTCAAGATGATTCCGGTAAGAATTGAGTTAAAGAATGACATCGAGATGTTTGGTGCAAGCAAAATAGATACATACACAAGGATGCCGTTCACGACAATCACAAAGAGGCCAAGCGTTAATAGGATTGCCGGTAACGATAAGACAACCGCCAATGGTTTAAACACGCTGTTAATGATCGAGAAAATAAGTCCAGCAATCAAAAAGCCACCGACACCAGCCGTAATCTCAACATTCTGATAGCCTGATCCAAGAAGACGAACAGCAACCCAAAGCCCAAATGAATTCAGCATCCACCGCACAATAAATACAAGAAACTGCCTCTTCATAACGTTATGCTTAGTATATCACGAATACCTTACAGACCGGTGGGGAGTCTCTCGCTGAGATTCTCGTGCCCTGTCTCTGTAATTAAAATGTCGTCTTCAATACGCACACCGATTCCCTCTTCTGGAATGTAGATGCCTGGCTCAACCGTCAGAATCATCCCAGGCTTGAATACATCGGGACCGCCGAGTGAATCATGGACATCAATGCCCAATCCGTGGCTGACCGAGTGCGGGAAGTATTTTCGATAGTCACCCTTATCTTTTAATAATCCTAGCTCATTCAATGCAACCAACATAATCCTATCAACTTTATCGAAGTACGCCTTTACATTCAGTCCCGGTTCCAGCAGATCAATAATTTTATGATGCGCTACTTCAACCGCAAGATGTACGGCTCGATGTCGTTCAGATACTTCACCATGAGCGTAGGTTCGCGTAATGTCAGCAGCGTAGCCTTTATATCGTGCGCCGATATCTAGCAACACTAGCGCACCGGGAACAAGCTGGTCTTGGTTCTTACTGTAATGTAGCGTCACCGCATTCTTACCTGCCGCAACGATCGGATCATAGGCATGTCCACGTGCGCCTTTTTTTCGAAAGTAAGAACTAAAGTCAGCCTCAAGTTCATATTCAAACGAGTAATGATGAATCGTGTTTCGTACCATCTCAAAAGCTTCGGTCGTGATCACGATAGCACTCCGAATCAGGTCAATTTCTTCGGGCTGCTTAATCGCCCTTAGCGTTGCTAATGCTTTGCGGCAATCTTGCACCTCAACAAACAATTCCTGTAGTTCATTGAGTAGATCAACAGGGCCTGGATTTAAAGCAAAATCGTAGTGCTCTTTTCTAGGATCTTCACCAAGGCTTGCCACCTTCGGCTCAAAATCCTTCAGGCCTTCAAGTAATTCCGTCGCTTCTTGGTACGACAATACTTCGTCAACGCCGCTAATCTCCTTTGCTTCATCATTCGACAGCGAGCCATCAAACGTTCGATGTACCTCATCAACATCAGGCGCAACCAAAGATGTTTTTTCTTTTTGGATAACTAATCGCCAACCAGCCGTATCAATACCTGTGAGGTACCAAAAGTTCGCCTCTTGTTCAAATGCATATGATGCGTCGTTTGAGCGCTGTACTAAAATATTGCCCGCAAAGACAAGAACATCGGCCTCTGCCACATCAAAGATAGCCTGACGGTTGTGCGTGAAAAAATCTTTATTCATTCAACCTATTGTAGAAGTTAGACGTTAAACTGTCGACACGTGATTATCACTATTCAGCAGTGCGCCCTAGCACCATTCCAGAGAATGTAGCCCTAGACGAGTCAAAACCGGAAGTGACGGCCTTAACATGGAAATAGTAGGCAGTGTAGGTTTTTAAGCCCTTAACACTACCGACGGTTACGTTCGTATTGATAGTCACGACGTTATTCACAAAATTAACATCAGGCGAGTACTCTAGGATGTAACCAGTTGCGCCATCAACGGGTTTCCATGAATAGCTCAATTCGCTTTGTGAGACCGTGTTCAATGTCAGGTCAGTCGGAGCGAGTGAAATGGCGTTCGTGACTGCGTCAATTGTTGACGACCAACTACTCTGCCCCAAGTTATTACTAGCGGCAATCCGACAGAAATAGTGACTGCTACCATCAAGTCCATCGATGGTTACTGCCGTTGAACTGGTCGATTTTGACTTCAACCCCGAAATAAATGCCTTATCGGTTGCACACTGCACCGTATATGATGCAGCATACGGCGCCTCGCCCCAAGTAAGGCTCACTGCACCCGCTCCAACTGAACCAACTGCAACGTCCGAAGGTGTCTCTGGGGGTGCTGTCGCGCTACCCGAACAGCTTCCGCTCTGTGGTTGATCTTCTGGAGTTGACTTGTCCATGTGATACACGATCTTACCATCCGACTTACTCGTTCCTGCAATACAGTACACCGTACCCGATACGCTTATTGTTGCGTTAATGATCACCTTATCGGTCGTTTTTACGCCAGTTGGAAGTGTTGGTGAATAAATATTATTTTTAGCAGCTGATTTTATTAATTTATTTTGTTTTATAAGTTCAGTCTTTACTTCGTTCTGTAGCGATGCTTGGTGGACTGCTCGAACAATAAATACGGTTACGCCTGCAATCACCGCTAATACGATGATACTGACGATTACCTTCAAGAGAATATGTCGTTTTGGTTGTGGTTCGGAAATAGTCGTTGGTTGCATACTGTTATCCTTTAATACTTTATCGCAAACATTTTTGTAATGGACGGTTGAATGACATTGTACGCAGCGCTACTGCCAGCGGTGTCTGTATAGATGTTCTGTGTGTACGTTCCACCTGCCGCATCGGCTTTGTAGTCAGTACGCGTTGACGAGCCATTTGTTAATGCGGTGACGTTTTGTGCATGGCTATGTGAAGGCAGTTCGGCCAGCGTCATAATGTGTGTTTTTTCACCAAACTTCTGCCCGATAGTTGCAAATTGTGTATCTGCGGCGTTCTTGTTAACAGCAACTCGTCCCCTCGAATCAGGCACGTTAAATGTTGTTGACCCATCCCCTGCACCGTAGGTAGTTCCGAGAAGAGCGAACAAGTCTGAATAAGTTGTGCGTGAAACAGCCGATCCGTCCTCAAGCAAGAATCCCGAAGGCGCCGTCGACCACCACCCCTCAATACTCGTCCCCGTTACCATACCTGAGTCATCGTTAGTCCCTGTTGCCGGTGCAGTCTTAACCGTAGAGGTCTTTGCAATTGACGGCTGTATAACATTGAATGCCTGTCCGCCACCGGCATTACCTGTCAGAACTCCTTGAGAGTATACCCCGCCCGCTGCATCAGCCGCATAGTCATTACGTACCGCCGATCCACCGCTGTTTGCGGTGACATATTCAACGTGGTTATGGGTTGCCATCTCGGCAATCGATAGCAAGTGGGTCTTCTCGCCAAATGCCTGCCCTAATGTTGCAAACTGAGTATCAGAAGCATTCTTGTTAACCCCTACCCTTCCTTGTGAATTCGGGATGCCAAACGTCGTTGACCCATTACCTGCACCATAGGTCGTTGAAATAACACCAAATAGATCGCTGTAGGTTGTCCGAGAAACCGTTGCACCTGTTTCACTGAGATACCCGGTTGGTATTGTTGACCAATAGCCCTGAACTGTCGTCCCAGGAGAAAGTGTAGAAGCCGTACCTGTTGCTAAACGAAACTTAATGGCATACTGCTCGACAATCGACGGCTGTATAACATTTGACGCCCCTCCACCACCTGCAGGCCCATCATTAATTCCTTGCGGGTAGATGCCGCCATGGTTGTCGTTTGAGTAGTCATTACGAACCGCAGGACCACCACTGTTTGCGGAAACATTCTGACCATGAGCATGTGAAGGAATCTCGTTAACAGTGACCGTATGAGACTTTTCTCCATACTTCTCACCGACCGTATTAAATTCTGCATCCGACGCGCTCAGACCAACTGTCGCACGTCCGCGTGAGTCGGGAATGTTAAAGGTGGTTGTGCCATCGCCCGCACCATAGGTCGTTCCAATCAAGTTATACAGGTCGGAGTATGTTGTTCGCGATATCGCAGATCCATCCTCAAGCAGGTATTCATCTGGTGGTGTTGTCCAGTAACCAGCGATTGACGTGCCGACTGGGAGTGAATCGTAATCGTAACAATCCGGATACGTTCCATATTGTTGCGAATCTGCACAGGTTCGTTGCTGCGTATTACCTGAACCAGCGCCGCTCCAGTCACTTTGTCCATTCGTATTAAGTGCACGGACTCGACAATAGTAGGTCGTTACCGGGTTTGCATCCGAAAGGCTTGCCGATGTTGTCGTGGCGCCCGTAACAGTTGCTTGAAGAAGTCCAGTAATAAATGCCGGGTCAAGTGCACATTGCGCTAAATACTGCGTCGCATAGTTTGGTACAGCAAGTGACCAGCTAACCGAAATCTGGGTTGATCCAGTCGTAAAGGCAACGCTCGTAACGACTCCCGGAATAGGCAGGCTTGCTCGCGTCGCACACGTACCTGAGGTCGCACCATTTGCCTGCGTCAGATTATCAATATAATACTTTACGGATGCCGATATCGTGGTCGTGCCATCAAGGCAGAATGATTTCGAATCAAGGTACGTTGGAGTGATCGTATTGTTTGCACTAGGAGTAAAGTTAATCAACGTAAAAGGCACAGGATACGTACTATTGAATGTCCTATACGATTCTGTTTGCGATGCAGCATGCTCAAGATCGCTCTTTAAAGACGATGTTGCTGTTGACGTTCGCCACGCACCATACGAAACCAGAATAATACTCGCAAGAATAGCGATGACCGAAATCACCACAATCAACTCAACTATCGTAAAGGCGGAACGAAACTTGGCTTTTATCATACTCTCCATATTTGGGTTCTACCACCATAATATAGTGGTAACCCTATAAGCACAAGCGTTACGATTGAGGCTTTAGGAGTGGCAAAATAAGTTTGGTTTTCTTTTCCCCAATTGCCGCGATCAATGCCGTTTCGTCGGCCACGCTGACGCCACGCATACTTCCAAATGTTCGAATAAGTTTCCGCCTCGTCGCAGGACCGATGCCCGGGATCTCTTCAAGGACATTTGCCGTCTGTTTAGCTCGCTTCAACACCGTATGATAGCTGATCGCAAACCGATGTGATTCATCACGAATCCGCTGGAAAAGTTTCGTCACATCAGAATAGGTTGAGTGGATTGATGAGCTACGGAGGTTTTTTGAGTGAGATGATGCGTTCAACTGACCAACGTGCAGATTGATTACATAATAATCACCGGAAATTGTCACAGCAACATCTTGTGTTGGATTTTGAATGAATTCTTTTAACGCATCGGTTCCAATGTTCGAACGAATCCGATGCACAATAATTTCTTCTTCTCTTTTTGCGATACTAATTGTCGGAATTGTAAGGTTGTATTCTTCCACTGCTCTTAAGGCAGCGTCGAGTTGTCCTTTTCCACCGTCGATCAGTATGAGGTCAGGTTTGCCCCAGGCTTTGAGATTCTTCTCGCTCAGGCGTCGCTGCAATGTTTCGTGCATATTATAATAATCGTCATTTTGCTCAATACGCGTTTTAAACTTACGGTAATTTGCTCGATCACTGACGCCATTTGTGAATACTACCATGCTCGCCACAACATTTGTGCCACCCATATGACTAACGTCGTAGCCTTCGATTCGAGCTGGGATTTTCGGAAGTCCCAGAAGTGTCATCAGACTACTGAGCGCCTTGTCTTTGCTAATGTCCATGAATTCACGGTCACCAAACATAATTTTTTGTTGTAATGATTTTAAGTCGTTTATTTTATTACGAAGTGCAGCGGCGTTTTCAAAATCATGTAGTTTTGCCGCAAGGTGCATTTCTTTATCGAGCTCGCGAACAATCGCACTTCGCCCACCTTCCATGTAGCGTATAAGTCGCTTCAATGTTGACTTATATTCCGTAGAAGATGTCCCCGCTCGTGGGCTTAGTCCAATGTGTGCGTCCAGGTCGGGTCGACCATTTTCTTTTGGTGGGGTCGTGTAGTATGGGAATACTTTTCGCAAATAACGAAGAGCTTTTTTAATCGTGTAGCCATTATAGTACGGCCCAAAATATTCAGCCCCGTCATCACTTGGATTACGCGTAAAGCTGACCGTCGGCCATTCACTTTTCATATCGATACGAATAAAAGTTTCCGACTTATCATCACGAAGAAGAATATTAAATCGTGGCATATAGCGTTTGACCATTTCAGATTCAAGAAATAGCGCATCGATTTCACTTTCTGTCTCTACCCAGTCGGTATCATAAATTTCTTCAACCAACGCACGTGTCTTCACGTCCATGTCCCGGGTGCTTTGAAAATACTGACGCACCCTGTTTTTTAGCACCGCCGCTTTGCCAACATAAATAATTTCGCCCGATTTTGCCTTATGAAAATAGACGCCTGACGAGCGCGGAAGTGTTTTTAACTTATCCTGAAGCTTCTGAGTTTTTGACTCCATGTCATTATTATATCGGTGAACGTCGTAGTATAACAGTCGGATTATTTTAAGGGAGTACATCTGTGAAGGCACTAGTGGTCCCTTTCTAGCCAAGTAACAGTCGTGATCGTATCAATGCGATAACGAGCCACAATATACCAACGCCCGCAACACTTGATCCGGCAATGATAATTGGCGTCCACGGGAACGTGCTCTTCGCCGCTACTTGATCCTTTGATGTGTTACCCGATGTTTCTGGAGTACCCACTGCAGTCGTCACCGTATCTTTAGTTGGCGTGACTGGCGCCGTATCGGTCGTTGTCATGTCCTGATTGTCCGAGCCGCCTGTTGTTGTAGTCGTTGAGTTAGAGGTACTGCCACCAGTTGTACTTGATGGTGTGGTCGGTGACGTAACTGGATCAACCGGAGGGTTGTACTGACAAATATTCCAAATTGCAGAGCGTCCAGTGGTTGCAAGAACATACCATGCAGTACTGGCGACTGATTTTCGGGTTGAGATACCATACGTCACGTCCTCGTCAGTTGCGTATTGGAACGAGCCATCAGTTTGCTGACCTGGCACTAACTGGTCAATGAGTGTTCGATAGGCGTCATAGTTACCAACGCGATATTGCGCTAATGCGGCACCAAATGAACCTTCAAACCAGACCGTTGGAACTGCGCCCGGGTAGCCGGCGCTGTCATAGAACGGAGCATAGCCAGTCACGCCGTGACTCGTGAAAGTGAACGGTTGTAAGCGATTCAAAGACTGTAACGCTTGATCGTATCGTCCTGATGAATACATCTGCATCGCACCCCACGTATTGACGTCGAGTGGGTCAGCTGTATCAATACCAGTTGGTTGCATGCCTTGGTAATAGCGCTGTTCGGTCGGACTATATAACTCGTTGATAATTACTTGGTTTAAAGTAGCTGCTTTTTGGGTGTAGTCATTAGTCGCATCACCAAACACTTTGGCGGCCTTTTCAAACGTGTTCCAGATATCGATATTGTGTTCGGTTGATGACCATGAAATCACCGTGTTTGGTGCGAAGCTACCCGATGGACCACTGTAGTCACCGTAGCCACCAAGATAAAGTCCACTCGTCGTACCCGATGCAGATAGCGTTCCGTCAATAAAGTCGAGGGCGCTATGAGCCGCTGCAGTGTCAGCAACAATATTTGTCGCTTGAGGATACTTATTAATATAGCTCAGTAATGCATCGGTCGCGATTGCGTGTGCACCTGTACGAATCTCGTCATCACGGAAGGTTGGACTAAGTTGTGGCGCCGCAAAGACGAATCCACCAAGAAGCGGACCCGATGTTACCTGGAAGTTAAGTAATCCATCCGCAAGCGTATCGGCAAGTGATTGATTATCTGTCCCAATCGCCGCAAACAATGCCACCGCTTGGTCGTACACATACGACTGATCTTCGAAAGCCGTTCCGTAGGCCGGATCACTTGAGTCAAGTTCAAACGAACGAATCAATCCTGTCAGGACGACGTGTTCTGCAAGCACATTACCAGAGGCCGTATCAACTAATCGAAATAGTTTCTTTCCCGTGTTTGAATCTGGGAACGTGAATGTCCCATCGACTAACGCTTTTGTCGTACTCCAGTCGTAGATCGCATCCGTCACCAGCTTTTGCTGGACTTCAAGCCCATCGTAGTAGGATGCGCTTGGCCACTTTACACCGTATGGTGCATAGCTCGCATTTGCATCCAAGATGCCGAACTCCCATTGGCCCGCTGGAGGCGAAACGATGTCGGATAAATCGAGTGTGAAATTACCGGTCGTTCCGTCAGCCAGTGCTTGTTTTGCAACCTGCACTTCGCCCGATCCGGTCAGTTTATATACTTGAATAATCCAGCGATTAGGCGTTGGCGTTGTCAGTACTTTGCCGGATATGACACCCGCATAATCATCGGCAACGGTTGTCGGAGAATCGATTTCAATTGAAGCATCATTCTTCGTAGGATAGCTAACACCATCTAACTGGAAGGTTCCGGAAATAGACCCCGTGTAACTACTCGCATATTCAGTGTTTGGTGTGACCGTGCTATTGGTCGTAACGACGGTTCGCGTTTTAGTCATCGATGTCAGCCAACTAAGGGCTTGGGTTGCGTGTGTCGTATCTGTACCAGTAATCGCACCAGGACCAGACGTCACTGTCGCATAGCTTCCGTCAGCCTGACAAGTGTATTGATTGGCACTAATGGCTTGCGCATTCTGCCCTACATAGTAAATAACGAGTCCGACAATGAACGCACCGAGGAGGCTACTAAAGATTTTTGCTAATGTTTGTTTCATGGTTTTTATAAACACTATGAGTATACCAAACCACACCCATGAACACCATGCCTGACCGAGGTTACTTAGGCGACAAGCGCGGCACGTTCACGACACACTTCGGTGTGGAACAAAAGATCAGGATTTTCTTTACAATTTTCACAGATCAAGACTAGATCATTACAATTTGCAAAGGCGCAGTTCTCGTAATTACTGGTTGCTTCTTTACAGTGGCTACATTCGCCAATAACGGCAGTATGGTCAGAAAAATCGACGGTCATGCGGTCGTCAAAGACACGAAGACTCCCCTCCCATAATCCATCGTCCCCAAATTCTTCACCATATTTTACGATGCCACCATCGATTTGATAGACTTCTTTAAATCCACGATTCATCATGAGCGAGCTAAGGATTTCGCAGCGGATACCGCCCGTACAATAGGTAACGATCGGCTTGTCTTTAAGATCGTCGTATTTGCCACTTTCAAGCTCCTGAATAAAATCACGGCTGGTGTGCGTATCAGGAACGACCGCATCTTTAAATTTCCCGATTGCCGCTTCGTGAGCGTTACGTCCATCAAAGAACACGACATCACCACGTTCCTCAACAAGTTTATTCACTTCTTTTGGTTTTAAGTGAACGCCGCCGCCAACAACACCATTTTCATCAACTCGAAGTTCATCAGCTGCATCAAAAGCAACAATTTCTGAACGAACTTTTACACTCATACGCGGGAAATCTTCACGGCCACCATCGCTCCATTTGAAAACAATATCCTTAAAACCAGGCAATTCTTTTGTGGTTTTAATGTATGTTTTAAGATCGTTCATCTCGCCACCAACGGTTCCGTTAAGGCCATGCGGAGAAATAAGAATACGTCCCTTCAAATTCAAACTTTCTGTCAAGGTTTTTTGCCACAAACGAATAGCGACCGGATCCTTGATCGGGGTGAATTTGTAATAGAGGAGTATTTTTTGCACAAATAGTATTATACCACGTCTACCAGTGTTATTATTGGAGGATCAATGAATGACAAACCGAACATTCTCGCTTTCTTCGCAAAAGAAGCGTGGCGATACAAAAAGCTTGTCATCGCTATTATCATTATCCTGCCTGTGACGGTAGTCTTGGAACGCTATATTACCCCACTACTTGTTGGGTATGTCCTTAACCACCTGCAGGCAGATGATATTTCGCTGCAAAACTCTTGGTGGGTCATCACCCTCTTCTTTGCTATTGAACTTATTAGCCAAGTCGCCGGCTACCGGGTCGTGCTTTGGATGATGTGGACTGTGCAAGTTAAGGGTGAAGCAAACCTGTATCGACAGGCGTATGACAAACTATCTCGTCACTCACTATCTTTTTACTCGGATACCTTCACTGGATCGCTCGTTTCAAAAGTAGGTCGATTTACATCTGCCTACATGGAATTTGTAAATACTGCCACCTACCAAGTACTCGTCTTATTGACGGTCGTACTCGCAACTATCATTGGACTGTTTTTCCTGATTTGGCAGTATGCAATTGTCCTTCTTATTCTGACGATCCTGTTTATTATCGCAGCGTTTTTTGGAACACGTTTCATGCGCCAGCGATTCAAAGAACGGTCTCAAGCCTATACAGAAATCTCTGGTAAATTATCTGACTCCATTAGTAATATGATGGCCGTCAAAACTGATGCCAAAGAAGACGACGAACGAAAGCTCCTCAACGTTTCAATCGAAAACATGGTCGATAAAGAATCATTCGCTCGAAAAGGAATGGTACGCGTTACTTCGATTTACTCGTTTATTACGACACTCATGAAAGTCGGCGCACTAATCGCTGCAATCTGGTCGGTTCAAGCTGGCTTCGGTAGTGCGGCAATCATCTACATTAGCCTGACCTACACGTTCAACTTGATTGGTGAAATCTTTAATGTGAACGGGCTGCTTCGTTCGTACTACCAAATTACCGGCGACACGGCCGATACACTCGCGATCATCCAGCAACCAATTGCCGTCATGGATAAAACAAGTAAAAAACTTGTCGTTAACAAACCAGACATCTCGTTTGAAAACGTTTCGTTCACCCACCCTGATAACGACCCGGAAACATCGGTTGATCCTTTATTCCGCGACTTCTCACTTCATATAAAAACAAATCAAAAGATCGGACTTGTTGGTGCAAGTGGCTCGGGCAAGTCGACATTACTAAAACTCCTTATGCGCTTTTACGATATTGATGCAGGAAAGATCTTGATCGGTGGACAAGCAATTGATCGTGTCACACAACAAGGTCTCCATGAAAATATCGCCTACGTGCCACAAGAGCCACTCCTCTTCCACCGCTCAGTCCTTGAAAACATTTCCTACTCACGGCCATCAGCAACACTGAAAGAAGTACGGAAAGCAGCCGAGCAAGCGAACGCACTCGAGTTCATCGAGAAACTTCCAAAAGGATTCGACACGCTGGTTGGTGAACGCGGCGTCAAATTGTCTGGTGGTCAACGACAACGTATCGCTATTGCTCGTGCAATTCTGAAAAACGCGCCGATCCTGATTCTTGACGAGGCGACATCGGCACTTGATAGTGAAAGTGAACACCTCATTCAAGAAGCATTGTCGCAACTCATGAAAGGTCGCACTAGCATTGTAATTGCTCACCGTCTTTCAACGATTGCCAAACTGGATCGAGTGATTGTCCTGGACGATGGCGCTATTGTTGAAGAAGGAACTCATGAAGAACTGCTTCGTAAGAAGGGTGCCTACGCAAAGCTATGGGCTCGTCAATCGGGCGGATTTATTGAAGAAAGTGAAGAGAACTAATATGGCAAAACAAAAAATATTCGGCAGAGCTGATCCGGTTATCGCAAAACAAACGTTGCGTATTTTCTATCGTGAGTTATCAAAAGATAAAAAATCAATGGCATTGTATGTGACACTTATTCCGATTAACCGACTCCTCTATATTGTTATCTTGCCACTTATCTTCAGCTTCATCCTGCAATCAATGATTACTAATCCTCACGACTGGCACCACCCGCTGACGCTTATTATTCTTTCTGTTGCAGTTGCTGTGGTTGCTCTCATTTCATCATTTATTGGATTTAATAAACTATTCCACCATGAAGAGAAAACTAGTACGGTGCTGATGAAACTTGCCATGGATAAACTAGTGCAACATAGTGATCAATTCTTTGCGAATAATAAAGTCGGTGCACTTGCCGGTGACGTCTCGCTCTTCTCTCGATCGGTCGTCGCATTTCTTGATACTATTTTCCTAGCTGCGATGTCAGTTGTCGTCAACTTTACCGCCAGCCTAGTTATTATCGCCTTCCTCTCCCCCGCGCTCCTTATCCCATTTAGTATCGTGACTGTTTTCCTTGTCTTTCATAGCGTTCGCTCAATTACAAATCGCGGCGATCTCCGAAAAGACCGTAAAGAAAAAATGTCTCACTTAACGGGAACGATTGCGGATATTCTAGGTAACCACCAAATCGTTCGCTTCTTCGCAGGCAATACGGCTGAAATTAAACGCATTGCTAGTGAACGCGCCGCCATTGAAGCTGTGTCGAGTAAAGAAATTGCTGTCATCCAACGTGAAGCATTCGTACGACAGTCAGTCTTGTTCGGATTACAAATCATCACGCTGGGCATCGCGGTCTATTTATTCAGTAACGGCATCGTCACGATTGCTGCACTTATCTTTGCGGTGACATACATGGGTCGCCTCACGGGATCATTGTTTGAAATTGGATCGATTGTTCGCAATATTGAACAGGCTTTCCTAGATGCCTCAAAAGTCACGAGTATTTTGAACGAGCCACTTGAAGTTGTCGACGAGCACGATGCAAAGCTACTGAAAGTAAAGAATGGTGAAATTGAATTTGCCAGTATTGATTTCGCTTACAACGACTCAAAAGGACGACATGTCATCGAAGATCTCAGTCTCATCATTAAAGCAGGGCAACGAGTTGGATTAGTTGGTCATAGTGGAGGCGGTAAAACAACACTCGCAAAACTCGTTCTACGATTTGCTGATGTCGATGCTGGTGAGATTCTGATCGATGGCCAAAACATTCGCTCCGTCACACAAGATAGTTTGCGGCAGCAAGTTGCTTACGTGCCACAAGAAGCATCTTTGTTCCACCGCTCGTTACGTGAGAATGTTGGCTACGGAAAAGCACATGTGACAGACAAAGAGATTCAGCAGGCATTACAACAAGCAAACGCTGAAGAATTTACGTCCACGCTATCGGAAGGACTTGATACGATCGTTGGCGAGCGTGGCGTGAAGTTATCGGGTGGTCAACGACAGCGCATTGCTATTGCGAGAGCGCTATTGAAAAACGCACCGATTCTTATTCTTGATGAAGCAACGTCAGCACTGGATAGCGCCAGCGAGCAACTTATTCAACATGCGCTCGAAGAACTCATGCAAAACCGTACCAGCATTGTGATTGCTCACCGACTTTCAACTATCGCAAAGCTCGATCGTATCATTGTGCTAGATAGCGGAAAGATCATTGAAGATGGTTCGCATACTGAACTCCTTGAACAAAAAGGCGCCTACGCCAAACTCTGGGCACATCAGTCCGGCGGCTTTATCAAAGAATAAAAAATAACTCCCGAAATAATTCCGGGAGTTATTTTTTTTGCGCGCGCTACTTATATGTTAGCGTCAACGTATGAACTATTTTGCTTCTTCGGCCGCTGGAGCTGGTTCAGCATCCGTACCATTGTCAGCTTCTACTTCAGCATCGATTGTTGCGTCACCGGCAGCTGCATCATTCGCAGCTTCAAGTGCAGCAGGTTCGTAAACACTTGCGACCACTAGGTCAGTCAGCTTTGGAGCTTCCTCGTCAGCTTCTTCGTGTCCTGTGATGTGCTCAACAAATACGACACCTTCAGGCAACGTGATGTCACCAAGTGTGATTTGTTCACCCGCTTCTTTCAAGTGAGCAATTGAAATTTCAAGTGCTTCTGGAAGAAGAAGTGGCAATGCACGAACTTCGATACGGTCGAGTGCTTGAAGAACAATAAGTCCTGCTCGTTCAGCAACGCTCTCACCTTCGCCGATAAGACGAATTGGCACTTCGGCGTTAACTGGTTCGTTCTGCTTCACTGCGTGAAATGAGACGTGACGAGTAAGGCCTTTTACAGCATCAACTTCAACATCTTTGATCATCGCGATTTCTTTCTTGCTATCGATTGTAAGGTGAACTGGCGTGTGCTTTCCAGCATCACGGATCACTTTGTCGATAATGTTTCGAGGAGCCTGAACGTTGATTGGTTCAAGTCCTGCTCCATACACAACTGCAGGAATAATTCCTTCTTGTCGCAATTGTCGTACTTTTTTACCCTGTAGGGTTCGTAAATCTAATTTTAGATTAATTTTATCTCCCATGTCTCTCCTTCTTTTTCCTTTAAATAGGATTCTAGATACCTTTACGGAAATATAATTGTTACCTTTCTATTATAGCATTTTTAATGCTAAAATAGGTCAGATGATACCTGGAGTCGACCTCGTTACCTTTATTCAAACTGTCAGCATTCTCGGTGTTGCGTTTGTTATTTTTGCCGAATCAGGCCTTTTGATCGGCTTCTTCCTACCAGGTGATAGCCTTCTTTTCACCGCTGGATTCTTGATGTTCACCGGCGTTCTTAGCTTCAATATTCACCTTGCTGTCTTGGTCATCTTTGCTGCCGCAGTCCTTGGAGATAGTGTCGGCTATACATTCGGACGCCGAATTGGTGGTCGTATCTTTAATCGACCAGATGCACGATTATTCAAACAAGAATATATTAAACGAGCTCAAGAGTTCTACGACAAGCACGGCCCAAAGACAATTGTTCTCGCTCGCTTTATCCCAATCGTTCGTACATTTGCGCCAATCGTTGCAGGTGCTGGAAAAATGCCCTACCGTCGTTTTCTTTCCTTTAACCTGATTGGTGCATTCCTTTGGACTGCCGGCGTCACCTATGCTGGCTACTTCCTAGGCAAATGGTTTCAAGCTATGGGCTGGCAAATTGACCAGATCCTCCTGCCTGTTGTTGCAATCATTATTGTGATTTCAGTACTTCCGCCAGCGATTCATATCTTCAAAGATAAAAAGACGCGCGACACTTTATGGAACGGTACAAAACGAGAAATTTCTTCTATTTTCGCAAAGAAAAAGTAACCCCCTAGAAGGGTTGTCAAAAAACGCTTATGCCTCCATACTAATGACTAACTATGGGGCATCAAACAGCGCATTTCCTTGGATCACGTTTAGTTGGCAATGATGTTGCTTTTCGTGTCTGGGCACCATTCGCAACTGCAGTCACCGTTCTTGTAAGCCAAGATTTTAACTGGAAAAAAACCCTTCTTGCCAGTGAGGGTACCGGCTACTGGTCTGGTATCAGCCAAGAGGCCAATCCGGGACAATCATACAAGTATCGTATAACGACGGCTGATGGATCGACTGTTGAGCGAAACGATCCCTATGCGCGACAGCTGACCGTTTCAGATAATGGTTCGTCCGTTATTGTCGACCCTGCCTACGACTGGGAAGATACCCCGCAACCTATCATTCCAAAAGAGAAGCAGATCATCTACGAGCTTCATGTCGGCACATTCAACCGACCGGACGCTGCGACGCCAGGTACGTTTTACACCGCAATCGAGAAACTCGGATATCTTCAGAGTCTTGGCGTCAATATGATCGAACTCATGCCTGTCACGAGTATGGCAAGTAGTAACGGCTGGGGCTACGCACCAAACTACCTGTATTCTGTCGAGAATTCATACGGTGGACGTCACGGCTTACTTGATTTTGTGAAAGCGTGCCATAAACTCGGTATCGGCGTCATCCTTGATGTTGTCTACAACCACTTCTCAAGTCAGACAGAACTATGGCAATTTGATGGGTGGAGTGAAAATGGACGTGGGGGTATTTACTTCTACAACGACGAGCGTGGTGACACACCGTGGGGCGGACGACCTGACTATGGTCGTCCTGAAGTCAGGCAGTTCATTCTCGATAACGTCACTATGTGGTTGACCGAATATCATATTGACGGGCTCCGTATCGATTCGACCATTTACATGCGCAACAGCAAGGGCTCCGATGGTGGCAAAGAAACCGAAATTCCAGACGCCTGGTCGCTACTTCAGGACATGGCAAAACTAGCCCACAAGATTAGCCCCCATATCATGATGATCGCTGAAGATAATTCGGGTAACGAATATATCACCAAGCCGATCAATGAAGGCGGTGCTGGATATGATGCTCAATGGGGCTTAGGATTTCCGTATGCCGTCCGCGCAATGCTCAACATTGGTGGACAACAGTCTAATGACAGCCTTGCAAAAGAATTACAGCATTCCTTCAACGGACAGGGCTTCCAAAAAGTTATTTTCAGCGACTCACACGACACGGCAGCAAACGGTTCAGTACGACTGAATGAAGCAGCAACTCCTGGAAATGCAGGGAGTGTATTTGCTCGCCAGTTCGGCTTGCTTGCGAACGCCGTCATGCTGACCGCACCAGGCATTCCAATGCTACTTCAGGGTGAAGAATTCATGCAAGATGGCAACTTCAATGACTGGCAAATGCTGGACTGGGACAAGACCGAACAATTTGCGGGCATCGTTCTTGCGCATCAACATTTGATTGGATTAAGACTTGATGTCTACGGTAATACAACTGGGCTGACGGGTGCAAACATCAATATCTTCCACCAAGACAATGAGAATCACGTTATCGCCTATCACCGATGGCTAAACGGCGGCGCTTATGATGACGTCATTGTCATTGCTAACTTTAACGATCAAAGATTTAAAAAGTATGAACTTATTCTTCCGATTGCTGGAAAGTGGCAAGTTCGATTCAATAGTAGCTGGAAGGGCTATAGCCCCGACTTCAACGAATCGAAAGTAACGACCGTTACGACCGACGAGAGTAACCGCATTAGCCTCGAGCTTGCAGATTACAATTTACTTATTTTGTCTCAAGAAAAAGACGTGAACTAAAGCATTGCTTTAAGATATTTGCCGGTAAATGAATCGGCAACTTTTGTAATCTCTTCAGGAGTTCCTTCAGCAACAACACTACCACCGCCAAGTCCACCTTCAGGGCCCATATCAATGACGTGGTCGGCAGTTTTAATCACATCTAAGTTGTGTTCGATAATCACCATGCTGTTACCACCTTGGACAAGTTGCTGCAAAATAACGAGCAGGCGTTTGACATCAGCACTATGAAGTCCAGTTGTTGGCTCGTCAAGAATATACAACGTTTTTCCCGTTGAACGACGAGAAAGCTCTGACGCAAGTTTAATACGTTGTGCTTCACCGCCAGAAAACGTTGTCGCAGGCTGTCCAAGTTTAATGTACCCAAGACCAACTTCAACAAGTGTATCGAGCTTTCGTGCAATCGTCGGTAGATTCTCGAAGAACTTTGCACCCTGCTCAACGGTCATATCAAGCACATCACTAATCGTCGCGTCTTTGTATTTAATTTCCAAAGCTTCGCGGTTGTAACGTTTGCCCTTACAGACATCACAGGTGACATACACGTCGGGCAAGAAGTGCATTTCGATCTTGATAACGCCATCGCCCTGACAGTTTTCACAGCGTCCACCCTTGACGTTGAAGCTGAATCGGCCTGCTTTGTAACCACGAATATTTGATTCAGGTGTACTCGCAAATAATTCGCGGATTGGCGTAAAGACACCCGTGTAGGTCGCGGGGTTAGAGCGTGGCGTTCGTCCAATTGCTGATTGATCAATGACGATGACTTTATCAAGTTGCTCGATTCCTTCAACGTTATCGTGAGCACCGGGAACTTCGTGTGCGCGGTGCAAACGAGCAGATAATTCCTTTGCAAGAATATCGTTCACAAGTGTTGATTTACCAGAACCACTGACACCACTAACGACAGTCATCACACCAAGCGGGAATGTCACATCAATATTTTTAAGATTGTTTTCACGAGCACCCTTGATAATAAGACTGCGGTCTTTTTGAACTGGTCGTCGCTTTTTAGGGACTTCAATTCTTTCAGAACCGATCAAGTACCGTCCGGTGATGCTATCCTTGTTTTGCGCAACTTCATCAGGTGTTCCTGCAGCAACGACGTGACCACCGGCCACACCAGCGCCGGGGCCGATATCAAGCAGATAATCTGCCTGACGAATTGTGTCTTCGTCATGCTCGACGACAAGAACAGTATTTCCTAAGTCGCGAAGGTGTTTTAGTGTTGCGATCAAACGATCATTATCGCGTTGATGTAATCCGATTGATGGTTCATCAAGTACATATAATACGCCCTGAAGGCCTGACCCGATTTGTGTTGCAAGACGAATACGTTGTGCTTCACCACCAGACAATGTATTTGCAGCGCGTGATAACTCAAGATAGTTAAGGCCGACATTATTCATGAAACCAAGACGGGACTTAATTTCTTTCATGATTTGTTCAGCGATGAATGCTTCTTGGTCATTCAGTTTGAGTTTGTTCTCAAACATGTCGAGGGCAGCGTCAACACCGAGTTGAGCAAAATCCATAATATTAAGATCATGAATCGTCACCGCAAGAACGACGGGCTTCAAACGAGCACCGCGACACGCAGTACATTGGCGTTCACGCATGAAACGTTCGATGTCTTTACGCATAAAGTCACTATCGGTTTCTTTGTAACGTCGTTCGAGGTTAGGAATAACACCTTCATAGGCAGCATCATAAGCACGTCCGTCGCCCAAAGAAACACGGTACTTCTCTTCACCTGTTCCATAAAGGATTTTTTGAATTGATTCATCAGAAATTTCACGAACAGGAACTTTCAAACTGAATCGATGACGATCAGCAACTGCCTGTAATCGCTTCATGTACCATGCGTCGCTGTTAACACGGTTATACGGGCGAATCGCACCTTCTGCAAGTGTCAGGTTTGGATTAAAGACAAGCTCTGGGTCGACTTCAAGACGGCTTCCCAGTCCAGTACAAACAGGACAGGCACCTTGTGGTGCATTAAAGCTAAAGAGTCGTGGTTCGAGTTCTGGAATTTCTTCATTCGGGTGATCAATACAGGCATACCGTTGGCTATAGATATAATTCGTATCAGAATCAACATCATGTACTTCTACGACGCCGTTAGCAATTTCAAGGGACTGCTCAATGGATTGAGCGACGCGAGTACGAACATCGTCAGACAGCGCGATACGGTCGACGACAATTTCGATATCATGTTTGAATTTCTTATCGAGTTCTGGGAACTCATCAAGTGAGTAAACAACGCCATCAACACGAGCACGAGCATAGCCAAGTCGGCGGTACTGCTCGGGCACATGAGCGAACTCACCCTTTTTGCTTTTCACGATTGGCGCAAGAATCATCAAACGAACGCCAGCAGGCAACTTCATCACTTCATCGATAATATCTTCTGGTGTTCGGCGACTGACAGGCTTACCACAAATAGGACAGTGTGGCACACCAATACGAGCGAACAAAAGGCGAAGGTAATCGTAGATTTCTGTTACCGTTGCGACCGTACTACGCGGGTTTCGACTGGTTGATTTCTGGTCGATACTGATCGCAGGACTCAGTCCATCAATCTGATCAACATCAGGCTTCTCCATCAGTCCCAAGAATTGTCGGGCGTAGCTCGAAAGACTCTCAACGTAACGTCGTTGTCCCTCTGCGTAAATAGTATCAAAAGCGAGGCTCGACTTACCCGAACCGCTTAATCCCGTAATCACGACTAATTTATCGCGTGGAATTTCAACACTAATATTCTTCAGGTTGTGCTCTCTAGCCCCAACAACCCGTATAACCTCTGACATAACCGCTTAATTATACGCTTTTTTATACGCTTTTTCTAGTCCTATACATAGTAAAGGAGGATTGGTATCGTGCCTATGCTTGCATATTTCCACCCCTGTTGTTATAGTTTCTAACAATTCAAGGAATAGCATCCACCATGAAAAAAGTAATCACCACCATCTGCCTTATCCTTTCCGCCCTACTGATCCTCGACAGTATGAACACTTGGCATGCCGTTGCGATGTTCTACCTTGCAGGTGAGATTCCCGGGACACACCAGTCACTTAACGCAGGAACCATGATGTCGCTATTCGCCCTTTTGATCGGATTTGTGGTCGCGCGTATTGGTAATACAGCCGTCTTGTCACTCTTTGATCGACTTTACTCAAAGACAAAACTAAAACACGCATAACGCCCGCTAGTCGTTATCGGTGGGAACAATACTTTCTGCCCATAGCTGCAGCTCTTCCAACACAAAGCGTTTGTTCTCATCACTTATTGTGGCACTCAAATCTTGTAATCTTTTTACAAAACTAGGTAATTGCTTTAAAACGTGCGCTGCTCGCCAGGTTTCCCATGCAACCGCTTCATCTTCAGCTAAACTCTTCGGAAAATTTCGTGCCTTGTAATGCAAAAGGAGTGGTGATAATCGGTCGTCATTAAACTCAGGATGAAGATCAGCCAGCTGCCCCTCGTCGGCTTGTCGTACTTTTTCAATTCGTAGCGTATCAACATCCGTGACAAACCCATCATATAACTGCGCTTCAGCATCGGCAGATTTTTTAAATTCAGGTCGTTTCTCGAGGATACTGCGCACGTTTTCAGCAAAACTCGGCACAGATAATAATATATTTCGATGTTTTGTGATCGTCGCTTCGTCAAGCCCGATTCGATTCCAGCCATCAGCTTGCTCAAGCACACCAAGTGGCGCAACGGCCGGTGCGCGGTTATACTGCATTTCTTTTATCGGCACTTGAACGAAGCCTTCTTTCTGACGGTCCTCCCAACTGGCAAATAAACGCTTTTCAAGATCAGTCGGCGCTAACGCCAAGAACGGTGTTGGGTCAAACCGCAGATCATACACAACAACATTACTATTTCGCCCGCTCGTTAACGGAAACGCCACGGTCGCTTTATGGAATTCACCATTAAATCGTCCACTGACGTACACAAAGGGTTGTTTGTCATCAAGGTTCACTAGCTTTTTTACTTCTTTTTTGTCGCGAATCTTTAAGAGGTAACTATAGAGTTGTGGCTGATTGTCTTTTACAAGCTTTGTCACGGCGATCAATGCTTCGACGTCACTTAAGGCATCGTGGGCCTTCAAGTGATCGATCCCGTTTAACTTCGTAATAAGTTCAAGTCGGTTGGCTTCTTTGCCGTCAACAAACGGCCATTCAATCCCTTCGGGACGAAGCGCACGGGTCATGCGAACGACGTCAAGAATATCCCAACGAGATCGTCCGTCTTTCCAGGCCCATTCATACGGGTCATAGAAGTTACGCCAAAAAAGATGGCGAATAAACTCATCGTCAAAGCGAATATTATTAAATCCAACCGTAATCGTATCGGGCGTAAAAACCTCCTCGACCAGCAGTTTTGAGAATTCAGCTTCTGTATAGCCGTCAGCTTGTGTTTCCTGAGGGGTAATACTCGTCACCATGAGGGCATCAGGACTTGGTAGCGTATCATCGTTTAGCTTAACGAGAATATTATACGGCTCCCCTATCGGTTCAAGTTCCAAAGTTGTACGAATTCCCGCAAATTGCATAATGCGGTCATCGCGTGCACTAAGTCCAGAAGTTTCAAGGTCGTAAAAGAAAAAGGTTTGAGGCATACTCCTAGCATAACAAAAAACACGCCATCCGGCGCGCTTACAATATTCGTTTAAGAAAAATGAAATATAGCTAGGTACGAATGATCCTCAGGAATATGCTGAGCTATTCATCGTCGTGCTGTTCGAGAAGGGTAAATGTGTCATTTCCGATACGAATAACACTGTTACCTTCTGCGCCTGCACGCTTTAAGGCATGAGTAATTCCCATCTTTTTCATAATGTCACGGAGACGATTAAGTCCTTCGTGGCTTTCATACTGAGTACGACGTCCAAACTTTTCAATCTTTGAACCAGTCACAAAGTAGACATCAAGTTCATCTTCTTTGATCTTTTTAATTTGCCAAGAGAGTGCAACTTGATCTGTAGAGAGGGAGATGATCGGCAAGCCTTCAGCTTCTTCTTCAATTGCCTCTTCGGCGCGAGCAGCAACCACGGTCGCACGAAGGGCACGGAGTACTTCCTTCAACCCAGTGTGAGCTGGTGAAGAAATCGCAAAGATTTGCGTATCCGGTGCAACTTTCTTTAATTCGTCGATTTGCATTTGAATAATGTCTTCATCAAGGCCTTCAACTTTGGTGAGCGCGATAATTTCTGGTCGGCTAACAAGGACTTCATTGTAAGAAGAAAGTTCGTTTCGAATAGTCGTGTACGCCTTGGCAACATCACTCGTGTAGGCATCGATAAGGTGTAGAAGAACAGCGGTTCGTTCAACGTGTCGAAGGAAGGCGTCACCGAGGCCTTTTCCTTCACTCGCCCCTTCAATAAGGCCAGGGATATCGGCGATAAGGAGACTACCGTCGTCAATATCAGCAACACCTAGGTTAGGGGTAAGCGTCGTAAATTCGTAGTCAGCAATTTCTGGACGAGCATTTGTCACGACACTAAGGAAAGTGGATTTGCCCGCGTTAGGGAATCCAAGAAGTCCGACATCAGCAAGAAGTTTAAGTTCGAGTTCAGCTTCAAATATTTCACCGTCCTCACCCTTTTCAGCAATACGGGGTGTCTGGCGAACTGACGACTTAAAGTGGGCGTTTCCGAATCCACCGTCACCACCACGGGCAACAGTGTCTTCTTGGCCATCCCTCGTAATATCAGCGATAATACGTCCGTCACGCTTCACGATCGTTCCGACGGGAACTTTCACATATATAGGATCGCCGGACTTACCGTGTCGATCACGCTTTGAGCCAGCTTGACCTGGTTCACCCTTTAACTCGGGCTTAAAACGGAAGTCGATAAGGGTATTAAGGCCGCCGGTACCAACAAAGATAACATCGCCGCCTTTGCCGCCGTCGCCACCGTCAGGGCCACCTTTATCAATATAGATTTCATGTCGAAAAGAAACGGCACCATCACCGCCGCGTCCCGCTTGGACAAATACTTTGGCGGTATCAACAAACATATGGTCTATTATAGCAAAATCGCCCCCGAATTAACAGGGGCGACTTCGGATTGTGTGAATTATGTTCGAAATAGCCTAGTGAATGTACTGATAGACAGCAGCTTGGCCAGCACTAATCGTACGGTTGTTGATGATATTGAATCCACCGTAAGCGGCGTTATTCATCTCACTCACCACGACAGTACCGTCAGCGGCAACACTTTCAACCACAGCAACGTGTCCAGGGCTTCCTGCTTCAACAAGGACTGCACCATACGCCGGAACGTTGTTCACAAGATAACCGGCAGCACGAGCACTGTATGCCCATGAACCACCATTACCCCAGAAGCTTCCGACAGCCATACCCATCGCAGCACGGCGTTCGTAAGCGTACCATGTACAGTTACCGTAGGCGTAGCGGTTACCAACTGATCCAGCACGGTAGCCAGCATAGTAGCCACCAGTCGAATACGTTACAGGAGCAACATAGCCAGGCTGTTCAGTATTAGGAAGTTGACCATTCGGAACAATAATCTTTAGGCCAGGGGTGACACCACTGATTTCAAGGTCGTTCGCGCTCGTAATAAGTGATGCATCTGCTTTATACTTGTCGGCAATACTTTGCACTGTGTCACCTGCTTTTACGGTGTACACAATACCATCACGAGGAAGAATATCAACGCTAGAACCAACAACAAGGTTTTCTGTTGTTAAGTTATTTGCCCACTTCACCGTAGTTGCTGAAATACCAAACTTCGCGGCAACGGATGAAGCTGTATCGCCTGCAACAACTGTATAGCTGGTGATTTTACGGGTTGCAGATGAAACCTGAATGATTTGAGGCTTCGAAATTGAAGAATCGTTGGTACTTGGAAGCTCGCTTTGAATCTGCGTAGAGATTGCAAGACTGGCGACTGATGGAGCAACAGAAAGGTTAGTCGCAGAGGCAACGCTTGCTGCAATGTTAGAAGCAACAACGTCGTTAACGGTTGTTGTCTGCGTATCGGCGGTAGGTGTTGTTGCTAAAGGAGCCGCATTTGCCACGCCAGAAACCTCTTGCGGTGCACGGTAACCAATAGCAATAAGTACTACAAGGAGTACAAAAACACTTGCGTAAACGGCGATAGTTGACGATTTGATCCGTCCCTTAGCTTTCGCTAATCGAGGTCGGACGATCGTTTGCGGCTTGGAAGCTGCAACGGATCCTTGGGCGATGTTGCCAGAGATCTGATTACGAATTATCGTTCTCCTGCCGCTCATATTACTACGAGGGCGTCTACCTTACTAAGTCTTACTTCCCTTGCGGGAACGGGGTACATGTCGACCGATTTAATTAATATATTTCAAAAGTTTTCGGTACCCGTGCGACAGTTTTGGTAGGCTCATTCATGAACTGTTCTTCCCACTCGCTTGTGTTTATTTTCATAAGCATAATGCTTATTTAGATATCACTAGTAGACAGTACCACATAATGTGCTTTCATAAGTTTAGCAAAAAAATGAGATTAGGTCAATTAAGTTTGTGGTTTTTTGTAAACTGTCACCCCCGTTAGAGAGTGCTACACTTAACTTTACAGTGCGCTGCAATGTTAGCTTCGTGCTCACTTAACGTGTGTGCGTAATAGGTTACGTTATCATCACCACTAAGGAAGTATAAGTAGTCCCCCACAGCTGGTGTCGCTACTGCTTCAAGCGACCCTATCCCTGGTGTCGAAATCGGTCCTGGAGGTAGTCCTGTGTAGCGACGGGTGTTATATGGGGAATCAAGATTTGGATCGCGTGCCACGCCCGTTTTATCGGCAATGTACTGATACGTTACATCAGAACCAAGTGGCATATTTTCAGCTAGTCGTAGGTAGAATACTTGTGCAATCTGTGCCTCAGACCCCTTTGTCGCTTCTCTTTGGACGATAGAGGCAAGTGTTATCCCCTGAAAAAGAGTTAGCCCGTGTGACTGAAACTTAGCGATAAGGTCATTATCTTTAATGACTTGTGCATATTCCCCGAAAGTACGCGCCAAAATGTCTTGGACTGCCACACCGGCACTGAAATTGTAGGTTTCGCCGTAAATATAGCCTTCAAGGTCAGCGGAAGCTGGTTTTGTATCAAACAACGGTGAGTCATACGTTGCGTTCAGTGCAGTATCAACTTCGGTCGTCGTATACCCAGCGTCAAGTAACACTTTCCTATTTTCAGCTAATGTCGCCCCCGGTAAGAAGGTGATCTTGAACGTATCAACAGTACCATTCGTCAGGTGTTTCACGATTTCAGGAGTTGATTCAGCAGGTGAAAGACGATACGTCCCCGCCTGAAGGCTATTTTGGACCTTTTCGAGCCGTGTATAGATCGTGTAGGCAGTTGTATTACGAATAACCCCTTTACCCTTAAGTAGCTCACCGATCGCTTTAGGTGATGTCCCTGGATCAATAGTCACCTTCACGAGATCCGTTCGCTTGCTGTCAACAGGCGAGAGCTCCGTCTTGTACCAGATAAATGTTGCAGCGACGAACGCAATGATAAGGACAGCCAATCCTATAAGTGAGAAAAGAATGATTTTCTTGGTGTTTCTCTTTTTTCTTGCATCAAGCCCTGCGGGTGTTATGTCGATAGGAAGTGGTGCGGGAACGTCTACTGAAACGATCGGCGTAGAAGGTATGGCGGGAATCGGCGAAACTACAGGAGGAGTTGGTACTTTAGGAGTTCTTGGTCGTACCGGTCGTATGTCCACTAATGCGTCTCCATGTAATCTTCGAGGATAATTGCCGCTGCTTGAGCGTCAATGTCACCTTTCGTGTATGGTTTTTTCATCGCAATAAGACGATTTTCGGCCATGACACTCGTCAGAGATTCGTCTTGAAACACAATTTCTTCTGCAATGTCAGCGAGGCCTTCGGTGAATCTTTCAACGTAACTCGTCTGTGCGGTTGTTTCACCGCTCTGATTACGAGGGTAGCCAACGACAATCGTCTTGGCACCTTCGCGAATAACAATTTCAGCGATCTTATTCAGTTCTTCACCATCAACATCGATCGTATCAAAAGCTATGGCAATACGAACCGCAGTGTCAGCAACAGCGACCCCGATTCGCTTCTCACCCACGTCAAGACAGACAAGTGATTGGCTGCTCATAGGGCTAACTGTTCTCTAGTTTAAATTCGATATGAATCTTATTGATATTGTTTGGAACTTTTGTGACCCAGAAGTACGAGAACTTTACGTCAACGTTCTTAATGCCGTCGATCGATGACAGGGCTGATTGGACCTCACCGTAGATCTTGCCCTTTACCTGGTTTTTGATTGTCGTTTCATCGATCTTTGGACCAACTTGACCGGTCGTTGTAACAGCAACGGTTTGAACACCGCCTTCGTTCTTGTAGTTACTGAGGCCAGCTTGCTTGATACCGTTGTCGTATACTTTCTGACTATTTGTGTCAGTTAACTGGGCGCTGAGACTACTATTCAAATATGACTCAAGGTCGGCCGAAGGAATAGCTGAGATAGTGTACGTTGTCGAGATAGTCAGCGTCGCTTTACCCGATGTTGCTTCTGCGTTTACTGCTGGAGCTGAGACAGCCGGAGCACGGTCAACCGTGAAACTACTGTCGATTACCTTTTCACCATTAGTGAACTTTGCTGACAGAGTCTTCTTCTCGGCATCAGTTGATTGACCGATCAATTGTCCTGTTGCGCGGTCGATGTCGTCGGAACTAGGAACTTTTACAATCTTGCTCGTACCACCTGCCGTTGTGTCAACAATACTTGCGGATATTTTACTTGGCGCACCAGACATTGACCCAGATGCTCCGTTGTGGTCTGTACCACTTACTGTTGCGGTGATGCCTACTTGTACATTCTGATAATTCTGAGAATTGATAACGGCGGCACTATCTGTCGTAAAGACGAGCCCCGAAGTAGTCGTTAGTTGTGTCCCCGCGGGAATGGTTGCTCCTCCGATGGCTGTTGCAGCATCCGATGTAGAGAACTTAACGATTCCAGTCGCCGGGGTACCGAGGTCTTTTGTTCCTGTCGCATCAAACTGAATCGTTTCGTCTTTCTTTTCAGTCTGAGAAACCGACTTGACGATACCTGCCTTAAAATCAGTCGCAGCAGTTCCACCAAGTTTAAAGGTTGCGCTGACAGGCGTCGGAGTTGTTGCTGCGGTCACAATCACCGTCGCAGCCGGAGCAAAAACAAACATCCATATTAGTAATGCAGCCAGAAGGATTCCGCCACCAATACCGAGGAAGAGACGTTTACGGAACTTATCAAAGTTGGGAATGTTTACCTTACTCTTTTGTCCGCGAGCCGCTTTTCGAACAGCGGGTGCAGCTGCAAGAACTTCAGATACGTTCTCATCATTTGGGTTATCGATATCAAGAGAATCAACGACGTCGCTTCGAATCGCAGTCGCGCCAACTGTTGCACGAGTACCGTCTTTTACCTTAATAGTGTTAGCGTGGTCGCCAACCGGCAGATCAGAACCATCAATAATATCGTCTGCGTCATCAACAGCAACCGCCGTGATTTCAGCAATTTCAGGTTTTGACTGAAGGTTTTTTGCAACAGGAATCGATGAATTGGCAGCAAGCGCGATCAACGCCTGATTATTAGTAATAAGGACGAGCTGTTTTTTATCAGCTTTCGCCATACGGTCAAGAAGGCGCAGATTGACTGCACTTTGGAGCGTTCCTGCTCGTTTCGGAGGAACAACGGCGACGATTTTTTCTTTGGCTTTTTTGATTTTACCAATAATTGCGGTGACGTCGTCGTCAACATCGATGTAAATAACGTCTTTATTCATGTTAGATTCTCAGAAGGCGATTAAGTTTTTCTTTGATCGAATCCCCTTCTCCACTCCCTAGTATTGTATCATAGCCAACCCGCAAGAGACCCATTGCGGTAATGAATGTATGGTCAGTCACGTCCTTGGTGGAGTCAACCACGCCGATTACTTCAGACGGCTGAATGTGATGTACGGTTGGCTTTTTTGTGAACGGAAGATCCTTGTGCCATTCGCTACTTTCGAGAGCGGTCACGAGCTTCTCAAGGCTTGAACCACCACCACAAAGGAGGATTCGGTTTGGTAAGTGATCAATTGAATCAAATTCGCTGAGTGCAAGTTCAACACCCGCAATCCAGACCTCAAGTGTTTTATCGATTGCTTCGTTTACTTCTTTGGCAACGCTCGCTTTGATCTGATTGTGATCAATATTGACCTTCAGCTTTTCAGCATCCTTGTATGATAATTCCATTTCGCTAGCGATCGTCTGAGTAAAGCTTCGTCCACCAATACCGAACATCTTCGTTCCTTCAACGCCACCGTCATTGACGACTGCGATGTCGGTTGTTCCACCACCAACGTCGGCGAGAATAGCCGTAAAGTTACTACTAGCGTCGTTCCCTAAGACTGAACGGCTAACGGCAAAGGGTTCTGCGGCAACAGCAAGTAGCTCTAGTGAAAGTTCGTCGGCAACTCTCTCAAGCGCACCGATGTGCACCATTGGAGCAAAAGCGGTGTAGATCTGGACGGCAACATCACGACCCTGAAAGCCGATCGGGTTACTGACTTTGTATCCGTCAATGTGAATGCTAACGAGGGCGCTGTTGACGAGCTTTACTTCAACTTCGTCATTACCTGATTCAAGTGCAATCTGTCGTTGCGCTTTAATCTGAGCACGTTCTTGAACCTTCTCGATGATAAATTCCATTTCAGCAGAGTCAAGTGGACGATCTGGTTGTGGACGACGATAACGAATAGTGTCCGTGACGCCTTTAACAAGTTCGCCGGCGATACCAATGACGACGCGTTTTGCCTGTAGCCCAGCTTGTTCTTCGGCGTCAGCCAGAGCCTCTTCACAATTACGAACGACCCCTGCAATATCGGCAATTGCGCCAGAGTGCATGTCGCTGACATCTTGACGAGAGCGACCGACGCCGACAATTTCGAGCTCTTCGCCATTAACCTTGGCGATTAAGGCTTTCACGAATTCCGTTCCTATATCAAGTGCAACAATGTAGTCATCGGCTGGCGCTTTTTTGCGGCCTTTTCGTAGTTTTTCTAATACCATATTACCGTCCATTATATAACATTGGTGCTTATGCTCCTAAGAATTGTACTTTTACGTTAAATATGCTATAATAATCTAATGACATCACCCCAGGTTCCTATTCCTAGTGAACACGAGTCCCACTCGGCCGAAGCACTCAGCGCAATTGACCAGGTAGAGGCTCTCCCCTACAGTATTGCTTTCGAGCACCTCATGTACGACTCCCGCCTTGATCGTACTGCCGCATATGAGTACGCACACCCTGAGGATGACACCGAAGACAGTGATCCAATCTATGTTGATCCAGATATAATGACGACTCGTTTTCCAACCTCGCTTCGCGATTCATTTCCAAAAGCCTACTACATTATTTCGAAACTAAAAATAACTCAAGTTGATGAGCCTACCGAGGGAAAGAAAAAGAAGAAAGCACCTGCGTCTGAAAAAATAACACTCTCAATGCAATTCGAAACGGATGACCGACCGCACACCTTCTCCGTACAAGATGGTGTTGGCAGACACGATACCTTCACCGAAGGATTCGACCCCGTCTCATATCCCGTAACACCGGAAGAGGCGCTTGGACTTGCCGCATCATTCGTATATGCCCGTCAGTACAACCCATCCTACCCAAATCTTCCGATTGAGCTCTCTGAAGTTGCATTATCAAATGTTCGTGACCCAAAAACACATCTCTTCGAACAGATTATCATGACGCTTGGCGATCATTCAGGTCATTCATCAGTTGAGACACGTGCTATTTTCGATAGTACAAAAGGAAGCCCTATTTATGCAGTCCTCACCGAACAAGAATTTCCAGACAAAAGTTCAATTCAAAATACACTCCAGCTCAATGAGGTGAGCGATATCAACGATTTGCCAACTTCAATCGAAACACGCCTTTTCCAAACAGTCATGAACATAGAACAGGCTAGCGAAGATATCACCGCGGAGAAGCAGAGTGAAAACTACGCAGAGCAATCTTCAACTGTTATCGACCCTCGCGTCTTAAATTTCCCCGGCATACAGACAACTGAGGTTATTAGCCCTAAAGACTTTAATCGTTGGGCGTATGCCTGCTCACACTTCCTAAGAATCATCAAAAAGCCGATGAAATCTTACGCCCATCTCGATAACTTTATCTTAGAGTAATTATTAGACAATAATTGCTTTGACGCGCCTGATTCCGGCGCTGCTTGATTCTTCTTTTGTAATCTTGAAGACTTTATCACCAGGCTGAATTAATTCGAGCGTGTGCTCAACGTGAGGACCACCGCAAATTTCAAAGCTAACGCGGTTTGGCTCTTCGCCCATTTTATAGACCTTGACCGATTCGCCGTACTTATCGCCAAATGCACCGATGGCGCCCATTTCAAATGCTTCCGACGTTGGATATTCTTTGTATGAAACAGGCAGGTCTTCTTTAATCCACTGATTAACAAGTATTTCTACTTCATTAATTTGTTCTGGTGTCATTTTTTCGTCATGGTTAAAGTCAAAACGAAGTCGCTCTTCGGTAATATTGCTCCCGTGTTGTGTGACGTGATCGCCGAGGACTTTTCGAAGCGCCGCATACATCAGGTGTGTTGCGGTGTGGTACTGTTTGTGAATTTCAGTCTGGCCACCAAGGCCACCCTTAAAGACACCCTTTGCTGCAGTCTGAGAGCGTTCACGCTGCTCTTTCATTTTTGCATCGAATTCTTCACGCCAGTTGTCAGATAACTTAATGTCTTGTTTAAACGCTTCTTCGGTTGAAAGTTCTAATGGAAATCCGTAGGTATCGTAAAGTGTAAAGATTTCAGCACCGGTCACGCCGTTCTCTTTAAACTTTGCCAGTTCGTTGATGCCCTTTCGCAGTGTCTGACGAAATACTTTTTCTTCCTTCACAAGAGTCGCAATAATATCATCACGTTGTTCTGCCACTTCTGGATAATCATCCACGTACATGTCAGCGATCACAGGAACAATTCCTTCGAGGAAGTTCTGCTCAATACCAAGATCAAAGGCGAAACGAACGGCACGACGAATCAGGCGACGCATGACATAGCCCTGTTCTTTGTTTGAAGGCTTCACGCCATCCACAGCCAGGAAGGTTGCCGCACGAAGGTGATCGGCAATCACACGCATACTAGCAGTGTTTGCTTCGTAGGTTTTACCAGATAATTTCTGAAGCCGTTCAATGATTGGCCACAAAAGACTGATCTTAAAGACATCAGGACTATCAATTTGGGCAGCCGCAATACGTTCAAGCCCGCCACCAAAGTCGACATTCTGCTTTTCGAGTGATTCAAATGAACCATCTTCAAGTCGTCGATACTGCATAAAGACTTGGTTTCCAATTTCCATAAATTGCCCGCTATCGCTGGCAGGGTGCGCCAGTCCGAAACCTTCAGCATGGTTTTGAGGACCAAAATCATAGAAGACTTCACTATCAGGGCCGCAAGGATCACCAATTGGTGTTTTTTCGATACCACCACCTCGGCTCCACCAGTTTTCACCATCATCGTAAAAGAAAATACGCTCACCCAGATTAATACCACGTGCGTCACCGTCAGCTTGTGAACCAACTTCAACAATCTTTGCTTCAATACCCTTTTCTTCAAAGACTTTTTGCCAAATATTTGCAGCCTCATCGTCGCGAGGGATACCGTGTTTTTCATCACCGATAAATGCTGTGACGTAGATTTTATGTGGATCTAGTCCAACGACATCAACGAGGAATTCAAAGAACCAACGAATCTGTTGCTCTTTAAAGTAATCACCGAGGCTCCAGTTACCCAGCATCTCAAAGAAGGTCGTATGACGATTATCGCCAACATCTTCAATATCTTGGGCTCGAAGACTCGTCTGACTATCAGTTAAACGAACGCCGGCCTGGTGTGGTTCACCAAGAAGATACGGCAGAAGTGGCTGCATACCACTTCCAGTAAATAAGGTTGTTGGGTCATTGTACGGAACTAGTTTGGCACGAGGAATAATTGCGTGGCCACGCTCTTTAAAGAACTCTAGGTACGAGTTTCGGATATCTTGCGCATTCATTAGGGTTAATTATACCAGTTACTGACGGATTTTCGAGCGTTAGCAACTTGGAATTGTCGCTCCCCACCACGCTGTATTAATATTCTGCCCTGTTTTACAGACAGCTTTCGCTTCATAGCTCACGAGTAATCCGTAGGAATCGTAATCTTTTGTCGGAGGATTCACCGATCCCTTGACGTAGCGATAGTCAGTTGCTGAATCGGCTACATTTCGTGGATCGTGTGGAATTGCAGACAGGTATGGAGCCAATGCCGTCGCAAGTGTGCTTGCAGGACAATCGATATCATCCCCACCTGAACAGACGTCGGGATATTGGCCTTTTTCAGAGTGATATTTTTCAATCGCAATCTTTAATTGCGTCACATCACTTCCGCGCCTAGAATCACGAGATCGTTGCTGAATGCCTCCATACGAAACGATCATAATCGTGACAAGGATACCGATGACCACCATCACCACAAGTAGTTCGATGATCGTAAATCCTTTTTTAGCCGCCCACGCTTTGTTGTTCATAATAGTAGTTATAGTCTATCATGACGCTTACGGTAATGCACCCTCCATGAACTAGGTGCTAAGCAATGACACCACCGCCAATACAGACATCACCGTCGTATATAACGACCGATTGACCAGCTGCGACGGCACGTTCTGAATTATCCAAAACAAGTTTTGCGATGTCACCTTCGAAACTCAGTTTTGCAGATGCAAGTGCTGCACGGTGACGAACACGAATCATAAACTCGCCCTCTGTTGGTGTTTGGTTAATCCAATGAACATTAATCAGGTCGAGCGCTGGCTTCCATAACGTATCGTCGTTTAAGTCGGTTGTTACATAGACTTCGTTCTTGTCCATATTTTTACCGACAACGTAATACGGCAACCCGCCGCCAAGATCGAGTCCGTGGCGTTGTCCGATTGTGTAAAAAATCGCACCGTCATGTTGTCCAAGAATCTTACCTGTTTTCTTATCAATGATAGGACCGGCAATTTGCTCAACATACTGAGATAAGAACTCACGAATCCCAATTTGACCAACGAAACAAATTCCTTGGCTATCTTTTTTAGCAGCGGTATACAGTCCGCGTTCTTTCGCCATCTCACGAACCAGCGGCTTTTTAAACTCACCCAATGGAAACAACGTTTTCTGGAGTGCCGCTTCGGTCACACGATACAAGAAATACGTCTGGTCCTTGTTGGTATCAACCGCTTGTTTTAGAACCCCATTTTCAACTCGAGCGTAATGACCGGTCGCAATCATATCTGCGCCATCTTCAAGTGCAGTTTCAAGGAACAACTTAAACTTCACTTCTTGGTTGCACATGATGTCTGGGTTTGGTGTTCGTCCAAGCTTATATTCTTCGATCATGTAATCGACAACCTTATGCTTATACTCGTTCTCGAAGTCAAAGACTTTAAAATCAATGCCAAGTTGCACGGCAACTCGTTTCGCATCAGCAAGGTCATCAGCCCACGGGCATTTCATACCAGGCAAATCTTGCGTCCAGTTTTTCATGTACACGCCAGTAACGTCATAGCCCTGCTCTTTTAAAAGTGCTGCCGTTAGACTTGAATCAACGCCACCACTCATACCAACATATACTTTTGTCATGACGTGCCACCTTGTGCATAAAAGGCAATAATCTTTGCAACTTCACCACCAGCAAGCCACCAACCACGTGGTGTCAGCCACCAAAAGAATGACCAATCTTTATCTTTCAATAACGGATGGTTGAGTACGGTAACGTTTTGGTTCTCTTTTTTAAATTCAAGTTCTGATCGACGTTGATGATAGCCTGATGTCACAAGAATAACCTTACTAAAATTATTATTTTCAAAAATAGTATGCGTATTCATCGCGTTCTGTTGAGTCGTCGCTGATTGTTCTTCAATATAAATTGACGCTTCGGGCACACCAGCGTCTATCGAGCGAAGTCGCATTGCGGCTGCATTACTTGGTCCAGACTTATCTTGTGCGGCACCAGAAAAAACGATTGAATTCGCCCAGCCATTTTGGAATAATTTAATCCCTTCGTCAGTCCGAGCATTTGTGTCACCACCACTGACGACGACAATCGCATCTGCTTTTTCACACTGCCCGCTACCAGCAACTGGCTTGTCGCTACAGCCAATAAAGTCATTTGGCTGTAGGTAAAAACTAAGGCTTAAAACGAGTGCGATGAATAGTCCTGGAATGATAAAAAGCCATTTCATCGTGCACGTACCCGTTCATACTCTCGGGTCACTTCTTCAATAATAATCTCAGCTACTTTTGCGATGTTCTCGTCATTTGAAAGATGGCCCAATGTCATACGAAGGCTGCCATCCGCGACTTCAGGCGCAAGTCCAATCGCTGTTAATACATGCGACCGCGTTCCTTTATTGGCTGCGCAGGCACTGCCTGTTGCAACTAATACGTTTCGTGATTCAAGCGCAAATAAGACTCGTTCAGCATCAAGATTTGGGAAAGAGATATGTAGATGTCCCGCAAGACGGTGTTTTCGGTGACCTGATAACACGGCATCTGGGAATGCGTTCGTTAGTTTTAATTCAAGACTATCTCGAAGTTTAGAAAGACGATCCGACTCATAACGACGATGCTCTGAAGCAAGCTCCATTGCTTTCGCAAATCCAACTGCACCAGCGACATTTTCAGTCCCACTTCGAATTCCACGCTCTTGTCCCCCACCACGAACTTGTGGCTTCAACTCAACGTGTGACGCTGACCATAATAGTCCTACTTGTTTTGGGCCGTACACTTTTGCAGCATTGAGCGTCAATAGATCAACACCAAGTCGAGCAACATTCACATCCAATTGTCCGACACCCTGTGACGCATCACTATGTAAGTAAATCGGTGTGTGATCACCACGACCAAGTCGGGCCTCACGCTCTTTACGAACAACCTCAGCGATATCGCGAATCGGCTGAATCGTTCCTAATTCGTTATTCGCAAGCGCGATACTCACCAAGCGAGTTTCTGGGGTAATCGCGGCTTTAACCGAATCGGCCGTCACCATCCCGCGTGGATCAGCTTCAACAAATGTATGTTCAAATAATTTCGCAGCTTCAAGGACTGCATGATGTTCAACGTTTCCCGTGACGACGTGGCCACCGATACTATTGAACGCGAGATTGACAGACTCCGTCGCACCAGCCGTCATAACAATTTCCTCACCTTTGGCACCAATAGCGTGACCAAGACTGTCTTTTGCGGCTTCATAGGCGCGTCTGACGACAATCGCTGGCGCGTACGGCGCTGAAGGATTATAAAAATCATCGGTGAAATATGGCTGCATAGCAACTAACACCTTGGGATCCATGGGCGTTGCAGCCGCATGATCGAGATACATCACAGAGTCGTTCACTAGACTAATTATAGCAGTTACGCCGTGAGGTCGTAATCGCTTTTTAAGCCAAAACGACGCCGAGCGTTGGTAGGTTTGTTGTAGATTTTCTGTGCAATATGGTTGTGGTAATGAGTTGCAGCAAGCTTCAAGCTCTTTATTTCGACAGCATCCGGGATACTAGAAACATTCTTCACACGTCCGTCAGCAGGATCCGTGAATGTTGAGCTCTTCTCAATACCGTGTGGGGTAATGACGTAACTGTTCGTAAAGTTTTTTGCAGGAACAGATGATATTTGCTGATAGAACCATTCGTCTTTCGTGTCACTTGGGAGGTAAAAGAATTTTCGACTCGTGACGTCAGGATCTACTGGGAATATTTTCGAACCAATCTTACTTTCTTGTTCAATAAGATCGTGCAGAATCACCTGTTGTGCATCAATAACCCTTTTAGACCTAAAGAGTGTCATTGTTTCCATCCGTCTTCCCCAGAGCAATACCAACGATTCGGCTAAAACCTCGTTTTGTTTGGATTTCAATAATTTCAGCGTGCCGCGTTTTACGCATTGTCTGTACATTTTTTCCAATACCGAGAATGGCCATAGCATCTGGGTGCGTTTCGATTGCTTCAAACGCAAGACGCGTTTCTTCACGAGCAATATCCGTAAACTGGTGATCAACCTGTTCGTCGCTCAACTCAGGTGTGTCAAAAACTTCAGCTTTGTGGCTGGGGAATTGATACATATCTTTGGCAAATTGGGCCTGATCGTTGCTATTGTTCATGATGGGTACTTTGGTGTTAGACGGCAAATAACGTATGTGTATTTGCCGTGGAGGCATCTGCAATTTCATGGAGCGCAATACCTCGCCGATTGGCATGATATTCCGCGACATTCCTCACAAATGCGGGCTCATTTACTTTACCACGAAATGGGGCTGGCGTCAAGAAGGGAGCATCAGTTTCAAGGAGTAAGCGATCCAAAGGAATGCTGTCGAACATTGCCTTTTGTGCTTCATCTTTTGTAAATGTACTAATCCCATTCACGCCAATATATAGTCCGTGCGCCAATGCCTTATCAAGATTCTCTTTTGTGTCAGTGAAGCTATGGAGTTCCCCGCGAATACCTGGGTATTTTTCAAAGACAGGCCAAAAATCATCAAAGGCTTCTCGAACATGAAAAATAATTGGTAAATTGTGCTTTAGGGCGATTTGAATTTGGTCTTCAAGTGCCCGTAATTGCAGTTCTTTTGAGCTGTGCGTATAAAAGTAATCGAGGCCGATCTCGCCTACTGCAATAATTCTATCTGAAGTACCTGCCAGCTCTGCGATCGCCGCATAACCTTCCTTTGTGTCATGAGGATGGACACCAATTGATGCCCAGACATTGCCGTGAGATTCGGCAAACGCAATTGCAGCCTTTGAACTTTCTTCACCCGTCCCAACGCAAATAAGTTTTTGAACGTCCGCCTCTTTAGCACGAGCAAGCACATCATCAACTGGAAGCGGAAAGTCAGATTCATGAATATGACAGTGCGTATCAATCAACATGTTATGCCTTTGATGCGTGAGGGTCAGGCGTGTGGACGTAAACTTTAGGGAACAACACACCTTCGGGAAGCTTAACGACGCCTGAATCAAAGATTTCGTGAATACGAGCTGCGGTTGCCGGAAGGAACGGAATCAACAAGTCACCAATTTGGACTAATGCGCCCGCACAATGAGAAAGAATCTCGGCCAAGTGTGGCTCAGCTTCAGGGTCTTTACCAATTCCCTTTGCGACTTCCCACGGCTTGACGTTATCGATGTATTGGTTAAGACTTCGGACCATGTTCCATACTTCATCAATGGCTTTATTAAATTCAAGGCCATCCATTGCTGCATGGTAAGCAGTCATGTCGTGTTCAGATTGTCCTGTCTCGCCAATAACACCTGCTTGATATTTCAAGACCATGCTCGCGACACGCTGAATGAGGTTACCTAGATCATTGCCGAGTTCATTATTGTAAGCATTCTCGAACTTTTCCCACGTAAAGTCGCCGTCATCGAGTGTCGGGATGTGACGTGAAAAGAAATAACGAAAAGCATCAAGTCCGTAGGTATCGATAATCTCATTTGGATCAATCACGTTACCGACAGTTTTGCTGATCTTTGCACCACCAATATTAACGAAGCCGTGAACGAGTAGTTTCTTTGGAAGCTCAAGCCCTAGTCCAAGAAGCATTGCTGGCCAAATGCCTGCGTGGAAACGAAGAATATCTTTTCCAATCACTTGCACGTCAGCTGGCCAATACTCTTTCCATTCAGGACGGTCAGGATACCCGAGAACCGTGATGTAGTTTGCGAGCGCATCAAGCCAGACATACATAATCTGCTCTGGATCACCAGGTACGGGAATACCCCAGGTTAAGTTCTTTTTGGGTCGAGAAACACTGACGTCATCAAGGCCATCTTTAATAAGATCGAGGAATTCAAGCTTACGAAACTCAGGAAGAATTTGCATCGTCCCGTCATTAAGTGCCAATCTGATTCGATCAGTAAAAGCGCTCGTTTTAAAGAAATAGTTATCTTCACTTACCTGTTGGTATGGAATTTGGTGATCGGGGCAAATACCATTTGTCGCCTGTACTTCTTTATCCGTAAAAAAAGCTTCGTGACCAACACAGTACCAGCCTTGGTATGAGCCTTTGTAGATATACGGCTTCAGTGTCTCCCAAATATATTGGACAGACGCAACGTGATGATCATCGGTCGTACGAACAAAATCCGTGTAACTGGTCATCATTTTTTTCATAAGGTTCTCAAAGTTCACATACGTCGAATCGGTATATGCTTTTGGTGTAATACCAAGCTCAGCAGCTTTTGCAGCAATCTTGTTACCATGTTCGTCGGTTCCTACTTGAAAACGAACATCGTGACCGTTTTGTTTTTGGTAACGAGTCCAGATATCACCCAAGAGGTAGTCGAGTGCATTGCCGATATGCGGAGTACCATTCACATAAGGAATAGCGGTTGCGATGTAGAGTTTCTTTTCCATTACATTTTATTGTAACAGATATGATAAAAGGTTTTGAACCCTACTTTGCCCCAGCACTATAGAGTGCCGCAATCTCTGTACTCGAAAGTGCACGATTGTATATACGTACATCATCGATTGAGCCAACAAATTGGCGAGCAGCCGATTCAGCACCTATCAAAAGACTACTCGACGCTAATCCTGTTCCCGTAGCAGCTACTGTGTTATTCAGTACTCCATTTATGTAGAGTTTTACGTTCGCACCATCCCAGGTGACGGCTGTGAGATACCATTGATTCAAGACAATAGTCCCCGCTCCACTAGACTGATACCCAGCGGGAGTTATGCCATATCTATATGATACAAGTGACGCGTCGGTGTTCAGTGACATATAGTTTCCATACGGACTAACAGACTCGATAATCGTGCTTTTCTCTGCGGGCAATGCTGATGGCTTCACCCAAGCTAAATAGGTCGTCGGACCAGTTGATGAAGAGACTGGTGCAATGATATTCTGTGCCACCGCAGAAGATGCAAAGGAGTACGCCGTATTTGCCGCGCCGGTTGCTCCAGTTGTTGGAACAGCACCGTTTACGGCGCCATTATTGCCATTACCGCTTGAATCTAATGCGTCACCATTCAACTTCCACCAACCTACCAATGAAGCATCGCCCGAACCTCCAGCAGCTGTCGATGCTGCTAATACGTTACAGGCGTCACTATTTGAACCTTTACTATAGGCGGTCGCAATTGACTTATAAGTCGATGAAGCAGGATTATACCCTCTCACACAGAATAAGCCTGTGTTAGCAACCACATCAATCACATTACCGGGCGTGGGCGTAAATGCAATATTCGTATTAGCGGAACCACCGGAATACCAAACAACCGCATTTCCATAAGCGCCAGCATTATTAACGGAGTAGCGAGTGACTTCACCAACGACACCATCGACATCAGACAGAACCGACTTATCGCGGCCACTTGCCTGAACACTTCCGTAAGCAACTATCGATATGGTGGCAAGAATACCTATGACGATGATGACAATAAGTAATTCTATAACAGTAAAACCACGGATTTTGTTTCTACGATAAGGCTGTGTCATGTTGTCAGTATTTTAGCACGAGCGCTATTAACCGACAATTTTCATAAGATCAATCCACTGATTGATTGCCAGCGCCTCAGCACGATCATCAGGATGAATGTCGGCTTTCTTTAGAAGTACTTCAGCGTCAGGTTTTGAAATACCCAAGCCCGCAGCAATACTACTGCGTAGTTTTTTACGCTTTGATGAGAAGCCCGCTTTGACGACACGAAAGAATGCTTTTTCATCTTCTGGATGAATAAGTGGTTCTGGCCGCGTTCGCACGACAACAACTTGACTATCGACTTTTGGTGGTGGCGTAAAGAAATGCGCAGGTACCATTTGATCAAGTTCTACTTCACCGTAAATCTGGGCGCTAATACTGAGAATACTCATGTTGCCGGGTTCCGCCGCAAGACGTTCTGCAACTTCTTTTTGAATCAGTAGGACGGTTGTTTTTGGCTTGTTATCACTGGTTAAAAGTTTCTTAATAATTTTCGAAGTAATGTAGTAAGGGACATTAGCAACAACGATGTAATTCTTTGGCAGTACACTCAGATCGAAATCGAGAATATCTTCATTGATCACCTGAAGTGTTTTACCAGGAAATTGACCTGGTAGTTTCGCTGCGAGTTCTTCATCAAGCTCAACAGCGATCACTTTCTCGGCCCGACGAAGCAATTCACTCGTCAATGTTCCTAATCCAGGTCCAATTTCAAGCACCGTATCAAGTGGCGTAATTTCGGCAGCTTCGGCGATATCCGCCAGTACTTGCCTATCTTTTAACCAATGCTGTCCTAGTGATTTCTTTGGACCAGCCATCGTCCTAGTACCAGCCCTTTATTTGCCATGAATCCCAGGCGCTACATGGTGATCCGTAACGACCTTTGATGTAGTCAAGCCCCCATGAAATCTGGGTTTGTGCATTCGTTAAGTAATCAGATCCATAAGCAGCCATCTTGGTAGCAGGAAGTGACTGCGGAATACCGTATGCGCCCGAAGATTGGTTACCAGCAGTCGTACGCCATCCAGACTCATGTATCCACAGCGTGTACAAACATGACCACTGATCTTCACCATACCCAGCATTGAGCATCATAATGTGACCGAGTGCTTGGTTCTCGGTTGGATTAGTTGGTGTCGGTAATTTTGCACCAATAATAACAACTTGATTTGAAGGGGCTAGGGTTGTCAGGCTCGCGATGGCAGTTCGGTTCACTTCAACACCGTCCTGAATTTCCACTTCGTAGGTCACGTTCTTTGTCCCATTCACACCTGCGGTTTGGATTGCTTTATATCCGTAGTCACGATCGGCATCTTTAATTTGCGTGGTATCGAAGGCGATTGGCTCTTCGACCGTAATCGTTTGCTTACCTTCACGCCAGACGCGAACTTCCGTGTTTGCCGTTATTGCCGCAGTCAGCGGAAGTGAGGTGCGATCACTTGCCCCAAGTGTAATACCCTTTTCTTTCAACATATCGCCGACCGTTTTCGCCTGCGTTCGTACGGTTGAACTACTGCCATAGAGTGTAAACGTAAATGGCACGGCTCGAGTAATACGCAGTTCAAGCCCTGCACCGTCGGCCAAGATATCATCAGATCGAGTTAATGTTGTCGTATCTTCTGCGTACAACGTAATACCTGCGTCTTTCGCAATCTGCTCAGCTGTTTGATATGCCGTAACAATCTTTTGACGAGTTGAGCCATCGACAACGGTGACCGGTCGGGCGCGATAAATATTTACTTGGTATTCTGTAGCGATAAGTTTCTGTGAGGTAGCGGGTTCGACTGCATCGTGGCTATCCAGCGTAATGCCCGCACCTTTCAAGACGTCACCGATTGTTGCTGCATCACTAAGAAGTACTTTTTCTTCACCTCGATCGTGAATGGTAATAAGGTGTCCACCAGACCCCGATTGAGCGTGTGCTTTTTGGTGAATAACGAAAGAAGTCAGTCCAATTAAAAGAAGAGCGAGGACAATACCAACGCCCCAAATTACCCTCGATGTGGTGGATTTACGGAGATTTATACTCATGAATTGTTATTGACACCCCTACTCGTGTGCTCTGACCATTATACCAAACATGTTCTTGATTCTGAATTAAAAATGCTATAGCTTTTCCAGATGAGCGTACTCGGCATTAAGCTTTTTTGTCTGTCCGTTCGAGAACTGAATCGTGACAGCTAATCCGTCAACATCAATCACCTCACCTACACCAAAAGCTGCAGACCGTACGCCGTCACCAACTTCGAGGCCAATCTCGTCGCTATAGAACGGTTCGTCCTCTTGTTGTCCCATGATTCCGGGAGTAGCATTCGTCAGGGAAATTTGATCACCCATATCAGCAATAAATCGTGATGTAGGATTATAGGTACGCTGTCCGTATTGCAAACGACTGTAGGCATAGCTAAGGTGTAGTTCTTCTCGAGCACGTGTCATCCCGACATATGCCAAGCGTCGTTCTTCTTCGAGTTCAGCTGGCGCCACATCAAAGACACGAGCGTGCGGGATAATACCCTCTTCCATACCGATGATAAAGACGACAGGGAACTCGAGACCCTTGGCAGCGTGAAGCGTCATCAAGGTCACTTTTTGTCCATCAGCCGACTTATCGGCGCTCGACATTAAGGCGACCTCTTCGAGAAAGTCAGCTAAATCAGTGAACGTCTGTGCATCAGAAAGTAGTGATCCAATGTTCGCCTCCCTGTCTTCAGCCTGAGGAGTTCCGTCCAAAATATAATCACGATACCCAGTTGTCGAAACAACCGCTTCGATCAGTTCGGTTGGTGATGCTGTTTCAATTCGTACTTGTAACGTCCTCAGCGCACGACCAAGAGAAGCAAGTCCCATACGTGCCTTACCTGTCACGACATGAGTATCTTCAATATGACCAAGCGCTGTAATAATATCGAAGCCATGCTCTGACTGCCAATTTAGGAATTTCTCGAGGCTCGTCGCACCGACACCGCGACCGGGGACGTTGGCGATTCGAGTAAAGCTCATACGATCATTTGGCTGATAGAGCAACCGAAGATAGGCAATAATATCTTTAATTTCTTTACGGTCGTAGAAGCGAACACCACCAACTAATTGGTAGGGGATACGGAGCTGTAAGAATGCACGTTCTAACGTATAGCTCTGGGCATTTGTCCTATACAGTACGGCGAAGTCACCGTATGATCGTGCTTTCATTGCGACATGTGTCGAGATCCGCTCTGCAACCATACGTGCCTCTTCGGCCTCATCATAAACGCCGTGTACTTGTACTGGTGAGCCAGGACCTGCCGCCGTCCAAAGTTTCTTATCGGTCCTCTGTGTGTTCTTTTCGATCACGTTGCCGGCAGCTTCAAGAATATTACCAGTACTTCGATAATTTTGTTCAAGCTTCACAACTGTTGCGCCAGGAAAGTCGCGCTCAAAGTTAAGAATGTTTGTAAAATCAGCACCACGCCAACTATAAATCGACTGCCAGTCGTCGCCAACGACACAGATATTCTGGTCATCATTGATCAATAATTTAACGATTTGATACTGAGCAGCGTTCGTGTCTTGATACTCATCAATCAAAATGTGTTTGAAATGAGTTCGCCATTTATCACGAATGTCAGGTGCGTCACGAAGCAGACGAACGCCGTCAAGCAGGAGATCGTCAAAATCTAAAGCACCTGCATTCTTACGCATCTCTTCATATTTACGATAGACTTTCGCAACATTCTTTTGGTATGGATAGCCGGCTGAAGCCTCGAACTCATCGGGATCAATCATTTGGTTCTTTGCGTTAGAGATCAATCCACTAATTTGAGACGGCTTCATCTCCCTATCGACTAACGATAGTTGCTTCATCGCCTGCTTAATCAGTGACTGGCGGTCATCTTCATCATAAATCACAAAGTTGCGACTAACGCCGATCGACTGTCCATCCTGTCGAAGTAATCGAACGCAGATACCGTGGAATGTTCCCATCCACGGCATAAAGTCGCGTCTCGTACTGTCTTGGTCAAGCAAACGTCCAAGTCGGTCGCGCATTTCTTTTGCGGCTTTATTCGTAAAAGTCACCGCCAGAATCTGGCTTGGCCAAATCCCCTCATTCGCAATCAAGTGTGCGATACGGTGTGTCAGTGTCTTCGTTTTACCACTGCCAGCACCTGCCAAAATAAGCAACGGACCTTTCGCAACTTCGACCGCCGTGGCTTGTGCCTCGTTTAAACCCTCAAGTAAATTCATTACTCTTATTATAGCTTACTTGTGGACTATAGTCGGTCGTTTGAGACGACTTCCCTAGCCAAGCATTGGCAGGACGACAAAGTAGATACCAGCGCCAAGGCCACCACCGACAAGAATCAACGCAACGATCCACACAATAATGGTGACGTTTGAGCGTTTCTTGGCCGTGTGTGCGAGTGGCTGATGATATGCTTCAGTATCAAAGATTGCACCTGATGGCTGACTAGCAGTACTTGGTTGTTCTTTATACTGCTGTGTAATCGAGGTTGGACCTGTAGGAATATCATTTTCAGGAGCTGTGTCGGTGTGCTCTGGAAGAAGTTCGGGGACTTCTTCATCTTCGCTATGCGCATCGAGTAAAAGGAGGTCTGGGTGCAATTCGGCCGGGATCTCGGCCGTTTCTTGCTCAATTTCTGGAGCAGGAGCTGGTGTCGCTTCCGTAGCTGGTGTGGGAAAGTCCTCAAGTAGTGGCAAGCCCAAGCTAGTGTCAGCTGTCGAAAATGCACCAAGTGGTCGTTTTTCGACTTTTGCATCCGTTAAGAATGGTGACTCAAGTGGTGCCGCTTCTTCATCTTCATCATCAATAAGATCTAGGTCTTCTTCGCTAGGAGAGGTGACTGGTGGTAGTTCTTCAACAGCCGGCTTAGAAGCAGGCGTTTCTTCAACCGGTGCTGATCCCGCCACTTCAATTGGGTCTGGCCAGTGAAAAGCGGTGCTCGGTGCAATTAGTTCAACAATGGGTTCTTCTGGAGAATCAACGACCTCAGCTCGCTCGGGTATCGCTTCTTCGCGACGAGGAGTTGGCGCAGGCATGCCATTCGGACGCATATCTGAAGAAGGGTGAACAACATCCATAAATCGCCCCGTGCTTCGACGGGCTGCAGGTGAAGGTAATGTCGCTACGGGTGCTTCGGCTGTATCGATAGGGGTTTCAGTTTCAATCGTTTCTGCAGGGATACTCGGATCAGGGCTTGTTGAAGCGGTACTGAACTCAGTACTCTTGCCCGTTACAGAGCCGACAGCTCGGTCAATTTCGTCAAAGTCTATGTCTTGCATGCTGTTGCCCCTTCCTATTTCTTACTTACGTATGCTTTTTCAATAATAGATGCAAATGCGTGATCATCGAGACTTGCGCCACCGATGAGTAGTCCGTCAACGTCAGGCAAGGCAAGGTAGGTTGCTGCGCTATCAGCAGTGACGCTTCCGCCGTACAGGACCTGAACACCGTCTGCAGCCTTTGCGCCATACAGATGCTTCAATTGACTTCGAATTGCCTGGATAGCATTCATGACGTCTTCAGGAACGGCGTTCTTGCCCGTTCCAATGGCCCAAACTGGCTCGTAGGCAATAACGACTCTATCAAGTTCTTCGCTTGTCACATTCGCAAGACCACCAATCAGTTGATCAAACAGGACATCCTTGGTTTCATTTGCCGTGCGTTCACTCAATGTTTCGCCGACACAAAGAATAGGGCGAATATCGTTACGAATAGCGGCCTGTACCTTAGCGCGGGTATCTTTGTCGGACTCGTTAAAGACATAACGACGTTCTGAGTGGCCAACAAGCGCAAACTGCACGATACCACGAAGTTGTGATGCCGATACCTCACCGGTATATGCACCATGGTCGCGCCAGTAAAAGTTCTGGGCAGCAAGCTTGATTTGACGAAGATTCACTTGAAGGCTCAATGTTTGCAGTGTCAACATTGTTGGAGCAATCACGACTTCCACATTTCGGTGGATTTTTACCACTTTACTCAGCTTGTGTAGATACAAGCTAGCCTCGTGTACACCGAGGTTCATTTTCCAGTTCCCGACAATGAGCGCTTTATCTCGTGCCATTTAATTACCGCTTATGCTTATTGCAGTTAAGTGTAGCTTATTTGCGAGCATCTAGCAAACTCTCTATCCCCGGTAATTTGTCACCAGCCATCAGTTCGAGACTTGCGCCGCCACCAGTAGAAACGTGCGTAAAGCTTGCGCCGTCAGCACTATCCCATTTGAGTACGAAATCAGCCGTATCGCCACCACCAATAATTGACGTGGTCTGTGGTTGTGTCGCAAGTGAAAGAGCCAGTCGGGCAGATCCATGCGCAAACTCAGGAAGCTCCGCATAGCCAAGTGTTCCATTCCAGATAACTGTTTTTGCATCCGCTACGACTTCAACGATTTTCTCGATTGAAGCGTCACCGACGTCAAGAACAATGTCTTCGGCGCCAATTTGGTCAAGGGCCACGTTTTTACGAGGACTTTCTGGAGAGATCTCAGTCGCAACAGCGACGTCAGAAGGCAGAATAATAAAATTATCGACGTCATCGCCTACTTTCTCGTGGGCGGCGTGATAAATACGATCGAGTGTCTCATTCTGGTCAGACTCAAGCTTGCTTGCACCCATCGCTACGCCTTTATAGGCAAGGAAAGTGTTAGCCATTGCGCCACCGATAATAATCTTATCTGCAACCTCAACAAATCGTTCAATAACGGCGATCTTGTCGCCAATCTTTGCACCACCCATAACAGCAACAAGGGGTCGCTCTGGGTTCTGCATTGCGCCAGTAATTGTTGTGTATTCACGCTCGAGCAGAAGACCAGAGACACTTGGAATACATAGGGTAATCGCATGCGTACTGGCATGTGCGCGGTGAACGACACCAAAGCCGTCTTGAACAAAGTAACGAGCACCGGTTGATGCTGCGATATTCTTTGCAAAGCCTTCGTCATCCGCTTCTTCTTCTTTGTAGTAACGAAGGTTTTCGAGCAAGATAATTGAGTGAGCCGGGGCTTGCTTAATTGCTTGTTTCACCTTGTCACCAATCGTGTCGTCAACAAAGATAACTGGGTGATCCATTAGTTCTGAAAGACGAGTCGCAACTTGTTTCAAGCTAAACTTTGGGTCCCTACCCTCAGGGCGACCAAGGTGACTCATGATAACAATCTTACAGTTGTGGTCGTGCAAGTAGTGCAACGTCGGAAGACTCGCTTTGATACGAAGATCATCGCTAATCTTGCCTTCGCTGTTAAGAGGAACATTGTAGTCAGCTCGTACCAATACAACCTGGTTGTCGAGTGGCACGTCACGAATTGTCAGTTTAAAGAAGCCCATCAATTTACCCACCGTTTACACTAATGCTTTTATTCTAGCACGCGGACTTTGATTGTGTCAGTAGTTCCGATAATACCGGGTTGTTGTCCACTCACAATAATGACCGTCACTGGGCCTTCGCCAAATAAGCCATCCGCTTTTAGCTCTTTAAACAGATCAAATCCGGCCTCTTCGCTGTCTGGGCGAACATAGCTACGGTTTGCATAGTTCAGCCCAAGTTGTTGCGCCGAACGCATTTCGCTTGTCACGCTAATAATAGGCAGGTTTGGACGGTGTGCAGCGATATTTGCCGCAGTTGCACCAGACTTCGTCTCGGCAATAATTGCGTCGACGCCCAGTTGTTCGGCCAGACTAACTGCAGCAGCACTAATTGCGTCTAGTTGAACATTCTTGGCAATCGCGTAATCGTGAAGTGGTGAAACAGGAACATTCTCTTGTGTATAGAGAATAACTCGCTTCATTGCACCGACTGTTTCCAGTGGGTATTTACCATTAGCGGTCTCGTCTGACAACATAACACTGTCGGCACCTTGAATAACAGCGTTTGCAACATCACTCACTTCGGCACGAGTTGGCTCTGGGTTATCAACCATACTTGCCATCATTTGTGTTGCAACGATACTTAGTTTACCGTGCTTACGACAGAGAGAGATGAGGCGACGTTGGACAATAGGCACAACTTCCGCACCCGCTTCAACGGCGAGGTCACCACGAGCAACCATGATACCATCAGAGGCAATCACGATTTGTTCCATAACGTCATCTTTAATAGCAGCTTTGGTTTCAATCTTGGCAATAATTTGGGCATGAGAACCACCAGCGACGAGAATTTGTCGAAGGTTATTGATGTCATCAACGCTCTGCACAAAGCTGAGAGCAACAAAATCGATGTCTTTTGTCAGACCGTATTCAATGTCTTTAAGGTCTTTGGCAGTCAGAATGTCACCACCGAAGTCTGTATCAGGAAGGTTAATCCCCTTCTTACTCATTAGTGTCCCGTCGTTTTCGATACGTACTTTAATTGCAGTGTCTGAGGTAATCTCAATAACTGTTGTACGAACCTTGCCATCAAAGATGTAAATAGGTTCGCCCACTTTTACCTTTTCAGCGAGGTTATATTGAATAGGAAGCACATTGCCATTATGTTCAGCGGCGTTATCAAGAATGATTTCGTCACCTTTTTTGACATCCATGTTCTCATTAAGCATACCGAGGCGAATCTTTGGACCTTGAAGGTCTTGAAGAATTGCAACAGGCTTACCGTTTTTACGACTCGCTTCGCGAATCCAATTGATTTGATCATCACGCTCTGCGTAATCACCGTGGCTAAAGTTAAGTCGGAAGCCATTTGTCCCCGCAGCGATCAGGTCAGTGATCATTTCGGGAGTACTCGTGATTGGTCCGAGCGTTGCTAAAATTTTTGTTCGTTTAAATATAATTGCCATAACTTGAGTATTTTACTCTCTTTAGGGTGTTTTTTAAACCCCCTCGACGTCGTTTATCCATAATTTTACCCCTTAAACATAATCATATTGTAGTTTGATATCCCTTATGTTTTAATGAGACCATACGTAATAAATAGTAATCCAACACCACATACAAAAAAGGAATCAACGAGCATGAACCAATCAATCAAAAAGGTAACCGCCCTTGCGTCAGTGCCTATCTTTGCTATTGCCCTTGTTGCCGTCGTATCGTCTGTACAAGCGAACGCTTTAACAACGTCGACGACCGTTAGTTCAGCTATCGGCTCAATTATTACACTGCTTACAAGCTCCGGTACCGTCAACCTTGACTCAACACCAACAGGCGTAGGCGTCCAAACTATCGCCAGCGACACTGTTACTGTTAGCACAAACGACGCAGCTGGATACACACTAAAGCTTAATGAAACAGGCGCAGCAAGCGCACTTACATCAGGCGCTAACACCATTCCCGCAACGGCTGGTACATTTGGTACACCTATTGCCGAAGTAGCTGACACATGGGGCTACCGCGTAGACAGTCTTGGTACGTTCGGTGCCGGCCCTACAACTGGTGGAGCAAACGCGGCAATTAGCGGAACAATCAAATTCGCAGCCGTTCCTGCAACCGCATCACCGCAAACACTTAAGACAACCGCAGCAACTGCGTCAAACGACACTACAACTGTCTGGTACGGCGTTGCTGTCAGCACGGCTACGCCATCAGGTACATACACCAACAGTGTGACTTACACCGCGCTCGCTAACTAGGAGATTTCATGGTACACCGCTTTCGCCGATTTATTCCCGTCTTCATCATCGGCCTAGCTATTGCCACAATTGGACACACGTCGGTTCATGCCCAGACGGCAACACCAGGTACAAAAGCAATCACGGTCACCCCTGCTTCCACTGACGTTGCAATTAATCCAGGAAGTAGCGTCGCACGGAGCGTTGATATCATCAATGGAGGAGACAGCTCCTTCAAGGTAACGCTCTCGACGTCCCCTTATCACGTCAGTGGTGAAGATTATGATCCTAGATTTACGCAAATACCCGGCACTGTTGACCCTTCCGAATGGGTGCATCTATCAACAACAAGTACAACAGTAAATGGGAGCGATACACTTACCGTTCCTTACACAATCGACGTCCCCCAGAACACTGCACCCGGTGGGTACTATGCCGTCCTATTCGCAGAGACCAGTAGCGACGATGCTCAGTCGGGCGTTGTTTCTCACAATCGAGTAGGAAGCATCCTCTATATCACCGTTAATGGCGATATCAAGAGCGGCGGTAACGTTACCGGTGACTCACTACCGATCATCCACTTCGTTGGTGCTATTCCTATCGGGCTAAAGGTCAGCAACAGTGGTGGAACGCACTTCATTACAACCGCTTCTTACTCTGTCACCGACATGAGTGGTAAAGAAGTATTAAAAGCCAAATTTGACCGCTACGTTCTTCCTCAAACAGAACGTGAAATTAAGTCTGGGTTTACCCCGCAAGCACTCATCGGAGTGTACACCGTTCATAGGAGCGCTACGATAGCTGGCGTGCTAAAGACACTCCCTGATGTAAGAATTTATGTTATTAATCCATGGCTTCTTGGCGCAATCGCTTTCCTCATTGGTATTCTGATCGGTGTCCCAATCGAACGATCACGTCGACGACGGCGTTCAAAGGACGCATAAGATGCTCCAAGCAGCTATAGCGAAGGTTCGTACCAATTACCTTACTTTAGCTGTAGCCATACTTGTCACGGTCATTACATGGGCTCTGCTAGCGCATCCAGCCGCGGGTATGAACTACTCAGCAGGCACTTACGGGACTTGTCAGTACGGATCTTGTGGAATCAGCCTGACAACTAGCGGTTCATTATCCGCTGACGTCACACCTGCTGCTGGATCAACAAAGTGTACCGTCAATAACGACATCGTCACAGTAACGACAGACTCAAGTACCGGGTACACCGTGACGCTCACTGATACAGATACAACAAATACACTCGTTGGACCGACAACTATTGCTGCAAGCAGTGCAACCCCCGCATCTCCAGCAGTTCTCACTGCGAACACTTGGGGGTATCGCGTTGATAGTATTGCAGGCTTTGGTGCAGGACCAACTTCCTCAGCCTCAAGTGGTGCTATTCCATCCGAAACCTATGCAGGCGTCCCGATTTCGTCAGGAACACCAGGAACAATTCGTACCACAAGCGTTGCCGACACAGGTACAGTCAATACATCCGTGTGGTACGGGGTGTGTGCAAGCAGCAGTCTCGCCAGTGGCTCTTACACCGATAACGTGACCTATACGGCAGTCACTAACTAATTCTCTACCATGTATTGTACCAAGGTGGGATCACATCTTTACTCGACATCATCAACCCCTTCATTCCAAGACCGAGTAGTCGGTCTCTTTGCGTAGTTGAATTAATAATGTGGCCTGTTGGCATCACACCATTAGATACACAGAGGGCGATTGCAGAACTCAGCGTCGCATCTGAAGAGTTGTAATCCATCCCAATCATATCTGCTTTTCCCGAAGCAGGAAGCGCAGGGAACTCTGTCGACATAGAGCTATCGAAAATGTACGCCCAACGGTGATACCCCCGGGCTGTGGCAGGATCAAAGAAGTTTGTCTTGCTTGATGAGGAAGCGACTTTCCAAATAAATATATCACTGGCTGGTCGACCAGACGTTCCATAGCTATCCATCAAATTTAGCATCGTGGTTGTGTGACTATATGTTTTGTCCTCAATGATAATCACATGCGTTTTATAGTACTGATCTAAAACATCTGTTAGTTTCGCCGTCGGTCGAGCTGGCTGTCCAGGATTTCCTGTTGCGGTTGATCCTTGATTATTGAGGACTGAAATTTGCGCGTCCGTCATTGCAGAAATCGTTCCCGACACGCCTGTCGTTCGGTCTGTCGTTGCATCGTGGAAGCACCACCATGTACCGCTAGCTGACATTTGAGCAGATATTTCAATGGCTTTAATACCGTAATCGGTTGCACCACGATACCCGTAGAGCGTTTCTTCTGGGTAACTATACGAGAATCCACGGTGCGCCGAAAACCATGGCGAATGCGCACCTGATAAGAACTGAGTGACAGTAGCCGGATTAAAGATGCTCACTAGCGTCGGTCCGAACGGATGCTTCGCCGTGCCATCCCAGTAATATGCGACGCCAGGGTGATTGACGCCACTGCTATCGCGCCAGATTCCTGCGTAGCCATCGTCAGTGATAGTTGCCGTTCGAGACTGAGAGCCTGTGAGCGTCGCACTATCAGTCACGGTCAAGGTGACGGTGTATGTACCCCTCGAGGCATATGTGTGAGTCGTTGTTGCGCCTGTACCATGTGTCGTCCCATCTCCCCAATCCCAGTCATATCCAGTAATCGTCGCACCCGAGGTAGCGGCTGAGGCTGAGCCATCAACAGTAAGTGTTTGCCCAACAGAAGACGCAGTGAAGCTCGCGACGGGGTTCGGAGTAGACTGCTTGATAGCAAGCAGTAGCCCCGCCCCATTCACCGGTGCCGGCGAATAAGTGAAGGCGCGAGTCCCTGTCGCACCCACTGTTGAAAGTGCCTGATACGCAACAAGTGTACCCGAAGTGTTACTCGTTGTTGGCGAGGAAATCTGATCCCCCGCGGACATACCACTAGGCTGAGTTATGGTCGTCACGGTTGTTGATGAATTATTCCAAAAGTTAAACCCTAGAAGCAAACTGCTCGGATAATTCGTCGTGATTGAAGTATCCGGGTACGATGAAACCGTTCCGATTTCAGCCGCCTGCGTACCTGCAACATCGATAGGGTTTGCCAAGTCAGCCCCAGTTACCCGAAAAATATTAACGATCAAACGTCCGGATGCCGATAACGTCCAGGTGTAACTAGTGGCAGACTCCGCGCTTGCGGTTGGGATTGGTTTTGTATATATACCACCTGAACGCGTTGAGTAATTTGCCCCTAATGTCCATCCCGTAGGAACAGTATTTACTGTTGCTGACGTATTTTGGCTATAGACGTACGCAACGAGTAAATCGCCATCTGCGGTGTTTGCCGGCTTGGAGCCAGCTAACGTTGCAGCACCGGCTGAACTTGCTGTCGTCGAATCACCCACTCCAAAGTGGGGAACCGGCGATATGCCTGCTGGGGCAGAGATACTCTCTGAAGCTGTTGAGCTGGCGCCGCTATTATCGGTAACCGTCTGCGTAATGATGTATATACCAGCCGAAGAATACGTGTGTGTTGGGTTAGCGGTTGTCGCGTGAGAGGTCGAATCTCCCCAATCGTAATCGTATGAAGCAATCGTCCCGTCTGAATCTGTGGCAGTGCTCGTAATTGTGACTGTATAGCTTGATAAAGCAACCGTGAATCCGGCCGTCGGTGGACTGTTACTTCCTGTGGCACCTTTTAATACGATGGATTGGATGTTTGGTGAAGAAGTAGCTGCCCAGGTGACATCCATCTGCGTTGTCGAACCTGCATCCTGGTCTTTCTGATAGAGCTCGAGCGTGGTACGAGAGGAACCCGTCCCAGAAGATGAAAATACCGATGCGACAAAATTATATCCTGCAGTATGGCTCACTGTTTCAGATGCATTTGGAGATGTCTGTTCGTTTGCCGCAGCTGCGAGCTGTAACCCATTTGAATCTGGAACAGAATACGATGCTAACCGAGTGCCGTTAGTAATGCCGGTTGTCGCATAGGGTGCCGAATAGGCATCAACGAGAGTAACTGGATCTGCGCCCTGGACTCGGAATATCATACCAACAGCACGCGCGTCGCCACCTGTCCATGAAAACGTGTAGCTTGTTGCCGTTTCTGCGCTAGCGGTAGGGATGTGTTTCGCATAAAAACCAACGATGCGAGCGGCGGCACTGCTTGCCGTGAAAGTAGATCCAACCCTTGTCCAGCCAGACAGCGTGAAGTCTCCTGTTGCCGTTGCATCTTGTGAGCGAAGACTTGCAATAAGCCAATCACCATCAGCTAAGCCTGAGGGTTTTGCTATGACGACATTGTGCGCAGTCGTGACAGTTTGCTGACCATAGGTAGGTGTCCCGACAATCACTGGCCGTGTCGTGACCGCAGTAACCGTTACTGATGAGCTCGTGGTTCCAGTCGCCCCTCCATTATCGGTGACTGTCAGTATGACGGTATAAGTATTCGCGGTCACATAGGTGTGAGTCGTTGTTGCGCCTGTACCATGTGTCGTCCCATCTCCCCAATCCCAGTCATACGAAGCAATTGTGCCATCGCTATCACTTGACGTCGTCCCGTCGACAGAAACCTGCAATGCAGTCGTGCTATACCCGAAGGCAGCAGTCGGTGCGACATTTGAAGAGAGTCCGTTTAGGGTTACGCCTTCAGAACCCGTACCTGTAATGGTTCCCCAGGCAACGTCTACCTGGGATGTTGTCGCCAAACCTGGGTAAGAGACAGCTATGATAGCCGTACGTGAACCTGTTGTCCCAGACGTTCCATCGTTTGCAGTATCATTAGCATAGATAGTACTAACGGTAGCGGCTGATGTCACTGTTATCGCATTTGTATTTCCAGCAACAAGTTCACCACCAGCTATCCCGAGAGAAAGAGAATTTGCCCCTGCACCGTTCGAATAAGATACGATACGAGTTCCATTTGTAATACTCGTGCCACCGTAAGTACCATTTGTTGCGGCGACAGGTGATGTCAGATCTACCCCTCTCACAATGGCGATCGTGCCGATAACACGACTCGTTGAGCCAGTAAAGGTGAAGGTAAAGCTTGTCGCGCTCAATGATGCGGCACTTGGCACAGGTAATGCATAAATACCGATAAGACGCGGTCCCGCCTGACTCGCGACAAACGCAGGTGAAATGCGTGACCACCCAGAACTCGTCCAGTCGGCTGTCGCACCGGCACTCTGAGCTCTAAGAAACGCAACGAGATAATCACCATCCTGCACGCCGGCAGGTTTAGTGATAGTAAGTGTCGTAACTGCACTTGCATTCCACGCCGACGTAACCGATCCAACAACTGTCGGCGCAGACACTAAGTCGTTCTCCGGAAGTATAATCCCGCCGGAGAGCCTGTCGTTGGATCTGGATCAGCAGGTGCAAGAATGTAGGTGCTGGTTAAACCACTAGTTGCAGCACTAATCTTTGAGTCAATAGCGGTTGCTGTTGATGACGAGCTACCTACTAGCGTCGCTGTTGCTGCATCGAGTCCAGATGCCGCCAAGGCCGCATCGGCCTTTCCCAAAGAGGTTTGGACACTTGTCGCAAGCTTTGTGAGTGCAATCGTTCCATCGACAATCGTTGAGTTAGCGACAGTGCCATCAACGAGTGTCCCCGTCGCAGTCAAAGACACCGATAAGAAATCGTTGAGGATAGTCCCCCACGTACCATTGTCGCCGTTAACTGTCGGAAGTCGTGACATGCCTTATATCTGTTTTACCCTTAGCCTTATTCACCCCGTATTATGAACCACGAGCAGTATACAAGTCAATAATTGCGAACAAAGAAAAAGACCCATACAGGATGGGTCACTTTCTTTGGTGATCTCACGGAGAATCGAACTCCGATTGCCAGGATGAAAACCTGGTGTCCTAACCGTTAGACGATGAGACCATAATAGGTTCGACTGGAGAATTGTATCAAAAAAACCCCTCTTTGACTAGGGGCGACTATGCTTTCATAGGGTTGGAAGATCCGGTAAGGAGTGTTGTTGGTAGTAGTGTGAGCCATGAAATGGTCACTCATCTACACTTTTATCAACACTCCTTACCAGTGAGTCTTACGCGGCCGCTCGGAAGCGGTTACGTTTGCCTGACCGTTTCTGGTTGTACTTGTCCTTATGCGCCCTTCCCTGGCGCTTGGACTTCAGGATCAAGTACAGTTGGCCTTGCGGGCTCTCCTCGAAGTATGCTTTTCCTTCGTCATTGAGCCGCTTCAGGCCCAGGCGAAGTGTCTCGCAGATCTCGTCGGGGTTGCGCCCCAACTGCGATCCACGTGCGTACACCTCACCTACCAGTTCTTTGTGGACACGATCAGGAGCAGCATAACACGCAAACGCGCCATGATACTTCGTCAGCATGCCCTCGATTCTCCTCGCGGCGCAGAGAATCTGCACCTCGGTGGGAACGAACTGGCGCTTGGTCTTACCGGTCTTTCCTTTCTTTCGTAGTCCTTGCGGACGGATCGAGTCATATGCCCTGACCTCAGTTAGTGTCACTAAGGTGCTCCTTTGATCGAAACGATTGAAATACAATACGACGCCAGACTTGCGACGTCGTACATTCATAGTTTTACAATAAAAAAACACCACGAAGGTGAGTAACCCAGGAGGGATAAGCCAGGCGCAACTTTCGTCACGTCCACAATGCTTATCCCTCCCAGAAGGGTGTTATGAGCCCTGACAGCTCAGTTCTTGCCTCCGGTCCCATGTTCGAAGGTAAGCGTCTTCGTCAAGTCTTTCGGACTCGACGGCGACTTAGTTGGATCTTGTGGTGAGGAGAAAATTGGGCTCAACCACGTGAGAACTTGCTGCGTCACGCCATTGCCTCCGAAGGAAGGAGGCGGGAACTGGGTCGTGCACCGATCACAGGGATCGGTTTGATGTTCAGCGTGCCTGCATTCCACATCTCCAGCAGAGCATTGCGGATGAACGATCTCCGACAGGACTCTTCGTCGAAAAATTCGGCGTAGCTGTCGGCCAGTCCCTGATCCATGTGACGGATCTCTTTGAGTATCTTATCGGCCTCCCTATTCTGCAGGTCAAGCCTGCGCGAGTTGAACGCTTTACAGAGGCGCTTCTTGCAAGCGTTCGTCAGCACGTCCGGACGCAGGAGGTACTCGTTGGTTCCAGCCTGCATTGACGCGGTACTGATTTTACATGCCACTTTTTACCCCTTCCCAAGGGTATGTATACAATCATCGCTGATATGACAGTCGCCTTTTCAGAGAAAGACAACCACACGAAGCTTTCGCTTCGGTCACAACGAGTATTCCTGTTACTCGTTTGTATAAGCGGTAAATATACTCCCCTTGACAACGGATGTCAAATAGTATCATATTTAGTGTTACGCCCCTGTTAACGACACTAGCTATAGCGTCTCTCTTATATACACCTATAAAGCTTGTGCTTTTAAGGTTTATATTGTTTAAGGTATTGACTTTTTAAGCCTTATATGGTACATTTATAACATCATTCACGGGTAAGGTGTGAGAACCTAACCAGGGTGAGGAGGTCATTAACAAGTCAGATCATTACAGTGCATGTCCTGAATGTGTTTACACGTTTTTGACGCACTGAAAGCTATAGGTTACTCCTATAGGGAGCAGCTTCTCAGTTTATCTATACGGTTGATTGAGATGCTGCTCCCGAACCCCGGGGATGTCAGCTGTGGTAACACAATTCGTTGTGCGACCGCACAATTCAATTATCCCAGGGGAGAATCTAGGAGTAATAATGAACCAGACCAGCAACGCTCTCGACGCCGCTCTCGACGCCGCCGCCCCTACCCGGGAGCTGTGGCTCGCTGGTAAGACCGCATTCATGGATGCCATCGCCTCGAATTCCGACGATATCAAGGCGGCGTATTACGCCGCTCTCGATGCCGCCGCTCCGGACGAAACTTCATGGCTTGCGGGAAGGAATGAGCTCGTCCTCCATGGCGTGCACCTCCTTCCGTCCTCGACCAGAACGCCCCTGAAGTTCCCCAAGATCCGCACGCCGAAAGGTGGTGCAGTCTTCGGGATCATCCTCGGCATCCTGATCGCCATCGTCGTCGCCTTCATCGTCGGCCTGCTCGTGAACAACGCGCTGACCGCCCTGATCCCGATCCTCTGGCTCATCCAGCTCGTGCTGGTGGTCGGAGGAGCCGCGCTCGGTCACCGAGCTGCGACGAAGCCCAAAGTGGAACCCTACCGGGTTCACTAGGCACCCCAGGGGCGTGACAATCCCGTCGCACCCCTACGTCATTCCGTATACACCGAAAGGAACAACATGGCCTCCCAGCCTGGTAAGTCCCGTAAGGTGAGTGGTGTGATTGGGGTTGCTTCGGTTATCCTGGTCATCGTCACTCTCCTTGCGGGAGTTCTACTGCAGTTCACCGGCCTGTCCGGTGCTGCACAAGCGCAGCCGTCCGGCACTATCGCTTTCCACCCGGGATTCGACAAGACTCCCGCGGATGCGCTGTGCACGACCAACGTCTACAACGGCATTTCGACCCAGACTCCCAAGCCTGGTGACCCGAATGCTCGTCAGTTCGCGACCGCCATTTCGAACCCCTTCAAGGGAACGACTGACGCGGCCGTCAACAAGGAGAATGTCGCCGAAACCTGTGGTAACCCCACTGTGTTGAAGCAGTCTCTCGACGAGATGACGTTGTGGAAGGGAGTTGTTCCCGGAGCCGACGAAAACATGGCCTGGATCGAAAAGATCCAGAACTACATCGCGAAGCACAGCCTCGACGCTTTCTCCGGAAAGAACGATGCTGGCGACAAGATCGTGAGTCCCCTGTATCAGAAGTATGCCGGATGGGTTAACACTGTCTGGCTTCGCTTCAACGCCGAAGGCCTGCAGTCGCTGGCCTCGACGCGAAACTGGGAACTGCCTGCGACCGTCACCCCCGGGATCCAGCCCACCGCCGTTCAATCGGCGGCTCCAGATAACAAGCCCGCATGGGTGCGCACTCTGGTGGACAAGAACGGCAAGTGCCTCTACAAAATCGGCTTCAACGCCGAGGACAAGAGAATCGAGACGTTCAACTGCAAAGTGTCCCCTCCGCCGGTCACACCGCCTAGCGGCTCGCACACCCCTGGGTGCACGAGTAACTGCGGTGGTACCCCTGGCTGCACGTCAAACTGCACGCCGGTACACATCTGCCCGCCGAGCATGCCTGACGGCACGTGGCCCGTCTGCAAGGACGGCCCCACGAATGCACCGAACAGAAGTGATGGGAATGGGTTGTCTCACGACCCCACGCCCGCCACTCCGAGCCCGACACCGACGCAGCCACCGAGTACGCCTCGTGCGAACCCGGTAGCACCCGCTCCGACGCCGGCTCCCACCGCGGATCCCGCACCTGCTCCATCACCAGAGCCAAGTGCACCCGCTCCATCTGCGCCATCGACGGGTACTTCGTGTGCCCCCGGTGTCGCAATCTGTTAAGTCACCATTCAGGTGGGTGCGCGCGTCAAAAACGTGCACCCACCAGAAAGGTTACACCTATAGCTTTTCCGAGGAGTTTTTACTCGTTTTGCCGTGATTTAGTTCACCAAGACTTGAGTTGAAACTCCTCGTGAGTTCCCCTAAAGAACTCGTCCGTACAGGAGATGCACTTGTGTAATGATCTGATTTGATAATGTTAACAACCTGGCAACAATGTGAATTAATTCAATAATAATTATTTGATGTCATCTGCGAGATACATCAAGAATGGAGATACAATGAGTAAGTTAACTTCCCTCATCCGCCGTGCTCCTAAGCGATTCAGCGCCGTTGCCCTAATAATTGCAGCTGCAGTTATTATCCCAACCGTCGCACTTGCTTGGGGACCTAGCCGCGAAACATTTACAATCGCTAACCCTAGCGACCACGTACAGTTCAACTCAATCACTGACAACCCAAATGTTGGTGACGAGCGTAACTTCGTTGGCGTCCGTGAAAGCGGTTCAGCTAACACATGGTACGACTCGCTTAACGTACAGAGTGGCAAGACATACACTGTCCGTATGTATGTTCACAACAACGCAGCAACAAGCCTCAACCTTGTTGCAAATAATGTTACAGCAAAAGTTGACCTTCCTACTACTACTGGAAAATCTGTTGATATCAACGGTTTCATCAGTGCGAGTAACGTTGGCGCAAACACTAAAGGTAACAATGGTGCATACGCTGAAGTGTATGACGATGCAAAGCTTACCAGCACACAAGACTTTAACCTAGCATACGTTGCAGGTAGCTTAAAGTATGATAACAACGCTGGTACTTTCACACTACCTGAAAGCATTTTCACCAGCAATGGCGCAAAGCTTGGCTATAGCCAAATGGACGGCAACATCCCAGGATGTTTCCAATACTCTGGTTTTGTTACTTTCCAAGTAAAGCCACAATTTGCCACACCAACTACTTATACATTTAGTAAAATGGTGAGCAAGCACGGTGAAAACAAGTGGACAGAAACCTACGCTGCACAGCCTAGTGAAACTGTTGACTACCTTCTTCAGTACAAGAACACAAGCGCAACTCAGCAAGATGATGTTACTTTCCGTGACACACTTCCTACTGGTATGACTTATGTAAACGGTTCAACAACTTTTGGAAACGCAAAGACTCCAGCTGGTGTAAAGGCAAGCGATAATATCGCTAACGGTACTGGCATAAATGTCGGTTCTTACGCAGCAGGTGCAAACGCATGGGCAATCTTTAGTGCAAAGGCGCCAACAGTTGATCAACTCATCTGTGGTCCTACCACACTAGTGAACACAGGCAAGGTAAATGTTGCTGGTACATCAGAATCTGATACTGCAAACATTACACTTAACAAGACTTGTGCCCCTGGTACGATCAACGTGTGTCAATTAAGCACAAAGACAATCGTAAACATTAAGGAATCAGATTTCGACAGCTCAAAGTACTCAAAGAACCTTGACGACTGTAAGACTGTTCCCCCAGTAACACCACCTGAACTACCACACACTGGTATGTCAGAAAACATTGTTGCCATTGTTGGCCTTGGTGCCCTGATTGCAAGCATCGCGTATTACGTTGCTAGCCGTCGTGCATTGAACCAATAAGAGTCTGACCGCTCTCACTCTCGAAAGAGATATACTGAAGCGATTCAGACAAATAACCCCCGCCATTAAAGCGGGGGTTATTTTTTTGCTATAATGAAATCAATGGCAAACAAGCAAAAGAAAAAGCGGAACAAAGCGTACACCGGCGTCGATGCCGCGATTGCTCGTCCCGTCATCACAAAGATCACCGCAGCTAATCGCAATCCTGTCAGTCAATGGTGGTTCGAGCACAAGCGTATCGCTCGTCCAATCATCATTGCAGTGCTGATTGCTGCCGGAGTTGTGATTCTTATTATCGAAATCGTCCGTATCGCAACGAACGGCTAGCGTTTCTTTATTGGAAGCCTAAACCCAAAGGTGCTTCCTTTTCCTTCTTTTGATTCAAATAGTATCTCGCCGTCGTGAGCATCAATCACTTTCTTGGCGAGGAAAAGACCTACGCCTGTCCCGTCGGGACGTTGCTTGCGTGCATTAGTTGCGCGGAAGAACTTATCAAATAACTGCGCCTGTTCTGCTTCTGGGACGCCAATACCCGTATCTTTAACAGTGAACTCAACGTAATGATTCACAATCGCAAGCGTGACATTGATCTTAGAATTTTCTTTTGAGTAATAGATCGCATTGTCACAAAAGTTCATAATCACCTGCTGAATCTTATTCTCATCAAGGTTCATTTCAGGAATATTCTTTGGTTTTTTGTACGTAAACTTCAGCCCGTGAGCACTGGCATTTGGCTCCAAACTTTCGACTTCCTGGGCAACGATTTTCGCAAGATCGCTAGGATGCTTGTCGATAATAAACTTACCTGTTTGAAGACGCGACACGTTCAAAAAATCGCCGATCAAACGGACCATACGTTCGCTACTAATAAACACTTCCTGCAGTAAGTGTTGCTGTTCTTTAGAGACTTTTCCAACGTCTCCATCCATAAGCATACTGATATATCCTTTAATACTGGTTAACGGAGTACGAAGTTGGTGACTAGCCATACTAATAAATTCATCTTTTGCTTCATCAAGTTTCTGTAGCTGCGCGTTACTTGCACGAAGTTCGCGGGTTGCAGAGTCGATGCGCTGCTCAAGATTTGCGTTAAGATCTTTTACTTCCTGAATTGAGAGTGCGTTTTGAATTGCAATCGTTAGCTCATCGGCAATTGTCTCGAGTATGCGCATATCTCGTCTTGTATAGCTAGACCGACGAGGATCACCAAGAAGGAAATACCCAAGGACTATCTTATTATGAATGAGTGGCAGCAGTACATTGATTCTATGGCTTATCAAAAGTCTCCTTACGGTATTACTGTCTTTAACTTGATCAGTAATCACGATACCAAATTCGCGTTCATTAACGTAATCATCTAATCTGCGTGCGTCAAGCGTCGGCAGTGTAGCGTGTTTCACCGTGCCAGCCGAAACATGATGGGAGTCCTTATGATAAATAAAGAATGAAGCTTGCTCTGACTTCAACGTATCACTCACAAATTGAGAGGTGCGAACCAACAAGCTTCGTAAGTCGTTCGTGGTCGCTAAAATTTGGTTAAGCTCAGCGAAAAAGACACTACTGCTATAATCATCGCGATAAAAGATTCTGTTCGTTACTTTATCGAAGAATCTCTTAATCGGCTGAAAGATAAAGGCAAGTATCAGTGCGAGCGAAATATTGATCGCAATTTGCACTGGTGAGTTTGCATAGCCCAAGATAAATTGAGAAACAATAAACGCAATTACCCCATAAACAGCGGCTAGGGTTCCTAGTGAAAGAATGTATACTACCGTTCGAACAGCATACAGTTTCACATCCAGGAGTTTGCCTTTAATAATACTAATCGCAAAACCAACAGCAAAGATATCGACCGTCAAAATACCAAGACTCGCGTACTGCTGACCCTTCGTCAGCAGTGGTACTACAACATTCGTCACAAGACCGTATAGTACCGCGATAAGCACCGTATAGTACACAATCCTGATAGCCCAATGCTGGTGTGTCTTCTTTCGAGTATTGATGACAGACAGTAAAAGATACCCCAGTACTGCGATAAGTGAAATAACGAGTCCGATAATGTACGTTGCATAGCCTGATCCCCGTTGCAGCGATGCTAGATCCGTGCCGGTGATGAAAATGCCTCCCAACACGAGGCTAATAATTTGAATGAGAAAGCCGACACCCAATAGAATTGCTGGAACCCATTCCATGATCTTAAAGAAACGCCCGCCTCCCCAGTTGTTGTGTGCATTCAACTGAAACGTGAATACAAAGAAGCTAAATACTGCCAATGTTGGCCATAGGAAGACAAAGTTATTCCAAAACAGGAAGTTACCAATGACTTGATTCGATATATATACAAAGTTTTGCCACATAACTAAACTGACAACGGTCATGACTAGAGAAGCTCGTAGTTTGCCTGGGATGCTCGAAGCAAATAATGCAACCATTACTACGAGTAGAGTAACGATATTAGTAAATCCGAGGAACAAGAGCTCAAATAGCATAAGCATAGTATACCGTGCTGTTCTTGTAAGGAGAAGCTATTTCGCTTCTATATCGAGATCTGTAAGGCCATCATCCTTTTCAAGACGCTTTTCTAGCTGTTTATCCTTGCGGATACCATTGACGGCCATAATTCCAGCAACCCCAACAATACCGCCAACGACACCGTTGACCCACGCAGGATAATCATTTCCTTCAGCCCAGAAATAAACATAGGGAGCAGCAAAACTACCCGCCGCAACTGCGCCACCAGCAATTCGCTTCGCTGGACTCCTTGCCGTGACTACCTCGACAAGCCCCCATGTGTACGGGAAAGAGGTTGCGAAATCGATAGCGAAAAAAACGCCAACATTTCCCTCAAATCCATCGATGTGCGCGACAGGAATAGCGCGGGCTGCGGTATACCCTGCAATTGCGGCATAAGCGATTGCCTTACGATGTCGCAGTGTACGCTTCAGCAGTGGACTGCGTTCGTATGCAATACCATGAGACTCTAACAACTGGAGCATTTTTTTGTCGAGATGCCGATCACTGACGCCCTGCAATGTCTCGCTCAGGTACTGCCGTTTCATATCACCCATTGGGGTTTCATCCTCCAGGGCAGTTCGTACCACTTCTTGGGGATTAATCGCCACGGGAACTGTCGGTGAACCCATATAGTCTTTCGTGTCACCCAACCTGTGTATCTGCTCTTTACCTAGAAGTATCTCAAGATGTCGTACAAGGTTTTCGTGTGTATTAAGCACCCACAGCTTGTGACCTTGATCAAGCGAATCTCGCAAGACTCGTGCATAAAGAAGACGAGTCGCATCTAGCTCACCTCTTTTTCCTTGATTAATGTCACCATGCTGGACAGAGGCAAGCGCCGATACCTCAATAACATCTCTTGGACGAATATTTGAAAGCCGATCAACTCCCGCTGCATCACGAAGAATATCAGGATCGACTGAAAAGTTTTTCGTCGTTGGAAGTGACATAATGCCGTCTTTTTTATCAGCTTTTATATAGCGACAGGTTGAATCTCGAAAACTATTCTCAGCAAACAAGTAGACTGAACGGTCAGCATATTCATCATTAAAAATACCGTCGTCGTCAATTTCATCGGCCGTGATATACCCTTTTTCTAGATAGACTTTGGTGTGCAATTCTTGAGCTTGTTTTTTGATGGTATCGGTCTGTGTTGTATCGGCAGACGACATAACTATCGGAAACGGCAGTGCTCGAGTTTCGGCAGCAAAAACAAGCTCGGAATTCTCAAAAGGATTATCGACAGGTAAATTCGGTATTTCCACCAAGCTATAATATCATCTTTGATATCGCCAAAAGAACCGTGTTATACTCGAGGTAACCATGACCAAAATTGCTATCATCGAAGACGATCCTGTTATCAGCCAAATGTACCGAATGAAATTTGAAGCTGACGGATTCGACGTCCAACTCGCCAATAACGGAGAACGTGGCGTTGATATGGTAGAAAGCTTTGGACCAGATCTTATTCTGATGGACCTTCAAATGCCTGAAATGGGCGGCGAAGAAGCGCTCACTATTATTCGCAAAAGCGAAAAAGGTAAACACATTCCTGTCATTATTCTCACCAACCTTGGCGAAGAAGAAGCACCGAAGGGTATCCGGGGATTAGGTATTCACAGCTATATCGTGAAAGCTGAACTGACACCACGACAAGTCGTGTCTCGCGTTAAAGAAGCGCTCGGAGTTTAAGACTTTTCGTCGACCGTAGCGCGTGCTGCTTGAATCAGGTTATCAAACAATGCCGTCACCGTTAATGGACCAACGCCGCCTTTTTTTGGCGTTATCGTGACGTCGTTTCGCTCGCGTACATCATCCGCGACATCACCAACTAGTTTGCCGTTTTCTGACGCTGTGCCGGCATCGACAACGACAGCGTTAGGCTGAACCATCTGACTTGTAACCACGCCAGGGACACCGGTCGCAGTGACAATAATTTCAGCTTTTCGAATATTACTTGCGAAGTTATCAGTTTTACTGTCAAGTACAGTCACATCGAGTCCACTTGTTCGCCATAGTTTCGCCAATGGTGCGCCGACAAGTCGTCCATTACCGACAATAGTAATGTGCTTTCCTCGTAGTTCAACGTTGTATCCTGCGACAAGCCAATCAATCGCCATCGCAGTGGCTGGTGTTAATGTCGCATTCTCCCCTAGCCCATCAACGTCTTTTTCAGGTAAAACAGCATTCACGGCAGCGTCGGTCTCCGCAGTATCGGCAAGTGGCAATTGGATAATAATACCGTGGACCGACTCGTCTTCGTTCAAGGCCTGAATCGTACTCAAAAGATCTGCTTGATCAATCTTGTGGACGGCAACTTCGGCGAGAATATCATCACCGTAGCCTTGTTTTAGTCGGACATAGGTGTCAATGACTGCATTATCAATCGTTTGGACGATCGCGAGCTTCGGAATAACATGATACGCCTGACGAAGCGTCCTGATTTGACGCGCCTGCCGTTCGGTAATATATTCCGAGAGTTCTTTTCCGTTAAGTATCTTCACTGCACCTAAGCTTACCAAAACATATGGTACAATCAAACCATGAATACATTATTACAACTTGCACAGAGTTCATATGATTACACTTACACAACCACAACCAGCTCAAACCTGACACCAGAACAATCCAGCGCACTCGCTGCGGGCATCATTGTCTTCTATATCATTACCTTCGCCGTCGCTTACGTTCTTAACGGTATTTTGCTTGGACGAATCTTTAAAAAAGCAGGCATCGCCAGCTGGATTGCATGGGTTCCTTTCTATAACGTCTGGAAAATGCTCGAAATAGGTGGCCAACCAGGATTCTGGGCTGTACTTGCGATTCTTCCGATCGTCAACATCGTTTCCGTCGTCTACCTCCTTATCGCTGAATACAACATTGGCCTTAAACTCGGTAAATCAAGTACCTTCGTGCTGTTTGCTATCTTCCTCCCAATCGTTTGGTTGATCTGGCTCGCTGTTGATAAGTCAGTCTGGAACAACACCCTTGGTGCTCCAAGCAAAGCCGCCGAACACACTGGCGCAAAGCCAACGGCTTAACGTTTCTTCTTTACTCCGACACGGGTAACAATATAGACCAAGACAAAGCCGCCGATCAGAATACATACTGAGGTGACCGCTACTTGTCCGTAGCCTCCGTTAGCGGGATCCAAGAATGGATATGGATAAAAGCCAACAATCGGTCCGCGAATAAGCGAATAGATCAGGTAGACGAGCGGGAACACTAGCCACAAAAGGCCTTTCTTGAGCGCAATGCGACGGCTTGGTGTATCGGTAATCCAGTCAAGCGCGATAGCGATAGGGATCATATAGTGCAACACTACATTGTCCCAAGGCACGGCAGTCAGGTCGACGCCTTCGATGCCAGAAAGAAGTACCGAGAAAACGATCCCCGTGACGACCATGTAAAAAGTGGCTGCCCCTCGAAAGAAATCGAGCTTCGTACTTTTCTTACCTGCAAAGATAAAGAACGCGCTGACAAGGAAAATAACCGCAGCAATAATGTTCGATTCAATGGTGAAAAAGCTAAAAAAGTTTCCTGGAACTAACTTTCCATTTGCCCATAGTACTGCTATTTCTGTCACGATTGCACTAAAGCCCAAAAGACTAAAAAATACCCTATACCCAACTAAGTAATTTCGTTTCATAGCCTTACTATACACTATCGCTTAGGACTAGAAAATCAGCCCGTTATATGGTACAATTACCTCTGTCGCTATGCACCCGTAGCTCAGCGCCACGGCGAAGCCGAAAGATAATATGAGAGCAGCTATAATCCGCTATTCAGATATTATCGCAGCACAAGTACCTTTCAAATCACACAATAGTACGCACCCGTAGCTCAGCGGATTAGAGCACTGGTCTTCGGAACCAGGTGTCGCAAGTTCGAATCTTGCCGGGTGTACCAAGATTATTAAGAAGACCTCCAAAGGGGTCTTCTTTTACGTAGTGATGGGATAGTATCAACGAGATACGAGATGTTATACTAACCATAAGCATGAAAAAACACGAAATCTTTAGCTTTGACCTCAAGCTGATTGGCTACTTCAGACGACTCTTTCTTCCTGTTTCTCGTGTCGCAATCTTTTTAATTTACTTCTGGTTTGGGATTCTAAAAATCTTTAATCTCAGCCCTGCGGGTCCGTTGGCACAAGCCTTGATTGATCGCACGATCGGCCATCAATATTTTAACTCGCTTTATGTCATTCTGGCTGTGTTTGAGTGTGTCATTGGCGTATTATTCCTATTCCCTAAGCTCACAAGAATTGTTATTCCACTCCTCTTTATTCATATGATTATTGTGTGTTCACCACTTTTATTAGTGCCGGATATTGCCTGGAATGCACCATTCGTACCTTCACTTGAGGGGCAGTACATCATTAAGAATACTGTTATCATCGCCGTTGCAATTGGTATTGCCGCCTCAGCGACACCATTGGTTCATCGCAAAAGAAATGCAAGCTAGTTTACAAAAGTGCACTTTATTGGTATAGTCACTAAGGTTAAATCATCTTATTTAACATATGGGCCAGTAGCTCAGCTGGTTAGAGCGTCTGCCTCTTAAGCAGAATGTCGTGGGTTCAAGTCCCACCTGGCCCTCCAAGAAATATATTTAAAACTCCTCTTTCGAGGAGTTTTAGTTTGATCCGTTTTTATTCTTTCGGTAAAGCGGCAAAGTCTTTCTTTGTCTGGTTATACCAACCCATAGCTTTAAGAGGGTTTCGCCAGCAGCGACCGCACCCTTAAGGTGCTTGTCCTGTAACTTGATCGCTTCGTCGGCTGTATTCGCATGGAATACAGTGTCGCATGGTCCGCCCAATTGCTTGCACGTTATTGTTTTCATACGTCTTAGTATCAACCTATTTATCTTGCGTCGCAAGTTTGATGATGATCGCCTTAAATGACGCCAGTTCGTCTTTGCTGAGATTACCGAGAATCACGGTATCGATTTGCATAAAGCTATCGATAAGTCGCTCCTGAACAGCAATACCTTCAGCCGTGAGAAGAATCGTCTTCACTCGACGATCATCGGGAAGTTCACCGCGCATAGCCAACTTTTTTTCTTCAAGTCCATCCACGATACCCGTCACATTCGAGGCGTCACAGCTATACAATTTTTGAAACGTATTCATTGGCTTTGGGTTATTTTTATCGACGAGAGCAAGCGTCGTTGCCTGGAGAGGGGTGAGATCGTATTCTTTACCGACGGCCATCAACCCTTGCTTAGAGGTCATTAAGAACTCAAGGAGAGCGATATGAAATGGTGATAATGATGAACTCATAATAGTCTTCCTTTCCAATAGTTGACAAAGGCAACTATTGAGCTTTATAATGAAACTAATACTATTTTACAATATATAACTCAAATAAGAAAGATCTCTATTTTACATGATTGAAAAAGCAAGAAATCATTGGCTCATCTTAGTGTTGCTTGCGGCGGCGCAATTGATGGTCGTTCTCGACTCGTCAGTCGTCAACGTTGCACTTCCGGCCATCCAAAATACATTTACCCTTACCAGCTCAGGCCTTCAATGGATCGTTACGGCATACACACTGACCTTTGGTGGCTTCCTTCTATTTGGAGGACGTGCAGCCGACCTATTCGGCCGTAAACGAATGTTCCTTATAGGTATTACGTTATTTACTATCGCGTCCCTTATTGACGGCCTTTCTCAAAGTGGATCGATGCTCATTGTCCTTCGTGCAGTTCAAGGACTTGCCGCAGCGTTAATGTCACCAGCCGCCCTTTCAATCGTCCTCGTGACCTACCGTGAGGGACACGAACGCAATACCGCTCTCTCTATCTGGGGATCAGTTGGTGCTGGTGGTGCAGCGATTGGCGTCCTCCTTGGTGGTATTTTGACTCAGTACCTAAACTGGCGCTGGAACTTCTTTATCAACATTCCTATCGGTATCTTTATCTTTATAGCTGCATGGCGTCTTCTACCGACACATGAATCCGAAGAAAAGAATGCAAGTCTCGATCTTCCTGGTGCAGTCTCTGTCACAGGCGCAGCATTGCTCCTCGTATCAGGTATTGCCGAAGCTCCGACAAACGGATGGGGATCGCTTGCAACTTGGGCATACTTCGTCGGTTCAGCCATTCTTCTTGCCTTCTTTATCTTTAATGAAAGGCGAGCAAAGCACCCACTTGTTCCACTTGGTATTTTCAAGAACCGTAACCTTACGGGTGCAAACTTAGTCCTGTTCCCAGTCGTTGCCAGTATGTTTTCTACATTCTTCTTCGGATCACTGTACCTACAAAATGTGCTTCACTTTGACCCAGTCAAGACCGGCTTTAGCTTTCTCGTCACGCCTGTCGTTATTGCGCTCACCGCAATTAACGTCCCTCGACTTGTAAAGCGAATCGGCTTTAAACCTATCATCGTTGCAGGACCGTTATTCATTGCGGCGTCCCTTCTCTATCTGACACATGTTCCCGTAGACGGTAGCTACTTCACACACGTTCTCCCCGCACTCATCTTGCTTGGACTTGGTGCTGGTATGAGCTTCGTCAGTGGAACGATCGCTGCAACGTCTGGTGTCAAACCGAATGAATCAGGACTTGCTTCGGGCTTATTGAATACCTCACAACAAATCGGTGGCTCACTTGGACTTGCCGTCTTAACTGGTGTGGCAACATCTGCGGCAGCTAGCTATATAACAAACCTAACGACCAAGCCGACAGCACTGACCGTACTCGAAGCAGAAGTAGCAGGAATGCACGCAGCTTTCCTCGTTGGTGCATGTATCGCCCTCGCAGCCTCACTGATCGCCTTCTTTGTTATCAAAGCTCCCAAGAAATAGGCTTTTCGTTTACGGCACCATTAGCGGTATACTAAAACAGATATGGAAGTACATACAAACATTCCTCTAAAAAACTTTACAACCATGAAGCTGGGCGGTCCTGCCCGATTCATGGTTGAAGTTCGCTCTGCCGAAGAAGTTAAAGCAGTCCACGATAATGCGACGTCCAAAAACCTTCCGATATTTATCTTAGGTGGCGGAAGCAATGTGATCGCGAGAGACGAAGGCTATCCAGGTATCGTCATTCGTGTCCGTATTCCAGGATTTGAAATCATTAATGATGACATAAACACAACAACAATAAAAATCGGGGCAGGGGAGGGCTGGGATTCTGTCGTTAAGCGAACTGTCGATATGCATTTGTCTGGCATAGAGGCAATGTCGATGATTCCAGGAACATCGGGTGCAGCGCCAGTCCAAAATGTCGGCGCATATGGCCAAGAAATCGCCGATACGCTCGTTTCTCTCGAAGCCTATGACTCACAGACAAAAACATTCGTGGTCTTATCAAACGAAGCTTGTGGATTTGCCTATCGAGACAGTATCTTTAGAGGCAACGAAAAAGGGCGCTACGTCATCACAAGCATTACGTTAAAATTATCAAAAAGCCTCCCCCAACCTCCCTTTTACGACGCACTCCAAGCGTACTTCGATGCGCATAAAGTTACCTTCTTTACAGGTGAAACGGTGCGTGAAGCAGTCATTGCAATCCGAACCGAAAAACTGCCCGATCCTGGACTGAAGCCAAATACTGGTTCTTTCTTTAAAAACGCCATCATTGAGAACTGGCAACTCGCCGATCTACAAATATCATACCCAGATATGAAAGTATTCGATATGGGCGATGGTCACTCAAAAGTACCAACTGGATGGCTCATCGAGCAAACTGGCCTCAAAGGACAACTTCTCCACGGTATGCGCGTTCATGATAAAAACACCCTTGTTCTCATCAATGAATCAGCGACGGGCTACGCCGACCTCGCCGCAGCCCGTGACGAAGTTATCGGGGCCGTTCGCGACAAGTTTAGAATCCAAATTGAACAAGAACCGCTCGAACTTAGTTAGCTTGCGAATTAGCTCAAAACCCCTTATGCTATAAGCATGACACGGCGTGGGTTCACGATTGTTGAGTTGATTATTACAATCACGATTATGGGTATTCTGCTAACCCTAGCGGTTGTTAACGTTGGCTCAACGCAAATGAATGCTCGCGACGAAGAACGCAAGGCTGATATCGAAGCAATTGCCAGCAATCTTGAAGCATTTTACACTGGTGGCACAGACGGCACAGTAAACTTTGCCCGCTACCCTTCTCTGGGACTTATTGGACCAGCCAGCACAATTACCACGAGCTTGCGTGATGCAAACATAAAATCATTCTTACCTCCTGGAACCACGGATGTGACGCAAACGTTCCTCGCATCAACGAATACAGGTTCACTTCCCGCAATACAAACGACTGCTGGAGTATTACCGCAACCAACAAAAGATCAGTACGTATATCAACCGATCAAATCCGATGGGACCCTTTGCGCATCGGGCGATGTTGACTGTCGTAAGTTCAATCTCTATTACCGCCTTGAGGCAGACAATACTGTGTATAAAGTAACGAGTAAAAACCAATAATGAAGCAAACCCGCAGACAATCCGGATTCACTGCAGTTGAGCTACTCATCACGCTCTTCGTCGCAGCTGCTTTTTTGATTGCCGCCTATAGCCTCTTCAACCTAGTTATTAAAGATGGTGGAGCAACTCGTGGCGAATCTCGTGCGGCAAACGTCGCCTATGATTACATGCGTCAATATGCCGCATCATCAACGACCATCCCCTGCACACCGTCAACCCCACTTACCGACGCACCTTTATCGGTCGATGGACTTGAGAATGTCACTGTAAATATTACTGTGACCTGTTTTCCCGATGGCATCTCAAGTCTTTCAAAAGTAACTGTAACGCTCAGCTACAACTCACCTGTTCAGACTGTTACCTACGCAACCTACGTCAGTGCATCCGGCAATACAGGAACGGGTGACATTACGAATGGACTTGTCGCATGGTGGAAGCTTAACGGTGACGGAAATACAGCCATTGGTAGCCCGAATGGAGTAGTTACGAATGCGACCTCAACAACAAATGCGGCTGGACAATCGGATATGGCGTATTCGTTTAACGGATCGAATTCGTCAATTATCACAAACTCCAGCTTTGGACTTGGAACAACGAATGTCACTATATCCTGCTGGGTCTATAACCCGACAGCCACAAACTCAGGCGCCTTCGTAAAGGTTGGTAGTACAGGATACGGCATCGGCATAGGCAATACGTCATTTGATAACAGTAGTCCTGGAACAAAAATCATCATGCTATATGAGGGAGTTCGCTGGATTGTTACAGGCACCAACTTAGGAACCGGATGGCATCATGTCGTAATGACTATTAATGGGTCAGGCGTTCCGACTGCATACCTCGATGGCGTTTCGACAGGCTCATACGCCGGTACGGGACCATCTGCTCCAGGATCGCAGCAGACATTTATTGGCGGTGGTAATGGAACTCGTTTCTTTAATGGCGCGATCGACGACGTCCGTCTCTACAACCGTGCGCTTCCCCTCGCTGATATTCTTTCGCTCTACTCTGCAGGGGCACGATAATGCGACGACATATTAAAACCTCACAACAAAAAGGGTTTACACTTGTCGAAATGCTCGTTGTCGCGCCAATTGTTATTTTGGCAATCGGCGCATTCTTAACGGCAATTATCGCTATGACGGGCGAAGTACTCGCCTCTCGTGCTTCTAATACGCTTTCTTACAATGTCCAAGATGCCCTGAATCGTATTGAACAAGATGTGAAGCTCAGCAACAGTTTCCTTGCAACAAACAATGTCACTCTCGATCCAACCAATAACCCGACAACGACCAATCACAACCAGGGCTACAATGACGATGCGACCGCATTTACCAGTATTGGCGGCGTGAGCGGTACAAGCCTTATCCTTAACATGGTTGCCACAACCACAAACCCTATCTCAACAAGTAGTTCATACGTATTCCTAAAGAACAAACCAAATGACTGCTCAAATCCACAAGGAAACACACCATTTACCTACAACATTGTCTACTATGTAAAAAATAGCACCCTCTACCGTCGTGTTATTATGCCGAATAATTACACCGATACGACGAATACCGTCTGTTCTACCCCTTGGCAACAACCAAGTTGTTCTCCTACATACATGGCCGCACAAGCAGGATCAGTCTTCTGTAAAACAAGTGATGTCACGCTCGTTAGCGGTGTGACAGCAACCAACTTCAATCTCCAGTACTTCAACGGCGAAGATGCCAGTAGCGTAAATACCCCCGCTGCAACGACAACCGACCCAGTTGCACGAGGTACGGCGCTACAATCCGCCACGACAGTTGGTGTTTCAATTGATGCGCAACAAACTGCTGCGGGACGAGCGATCGAGCGATCTGCTATTCTTCGCGTTTCACGACTCGATTCAAATGCCTCAGGAGTCGCAACAATTACAACCGACGGAGTGCCGGCGGCACCAAAAGTAAGTTCTACACTTAGTGAACCGACAAATGTCACCTTTACGTGGCCAAAAGTAACCACCGCAACTGGCTATACATTCGAATACCAGATCGGCGCCGGTGGTTGGAACACAGGATTTACCAATAAACCGACTCAAACGTTCACCGTCACGACCGCTACGCATCAAAATGTCGTCAATGCACGCGTCACCGCTATTAATAGCGCTGGTAATTCAGGCTATGGAACTTCGTCGGTTACTATACCTCTGTGGACACCATTCTCACTCGAAAATGGCTGGACCGATTACTCGCCACCTTATGCAGGCGCCGCGTACACCAAAACATCGGGTGGCGTCATCTTCCTAAAAGGCTTGGTCCGTTCAGGAAGTGGTACTGTCGCCACATTGCCCGCAGGCTACCGCCCAGCAATGAATATCATGTTTGAAAATAGCACTAACCAGACAGGCGGACGCGTCGACATATATCCAGACGGACGTGTCTATATGTCGGTTGGGTCAAACGCTTGGTTTTCATTAGACGGCATTGCCTTTATGCCAGCTAGTACCTCGTTCACAGCCGTTAGCACATTCGCCAACGGTTGGAGGAATTATAGCCCCGTAAGTGCCGCTGGCTGGCAAGGTGCTGGATACACCTACGATGGTGCTGGTCGCGTCGAATTAACTGGTCTGATCAGTAGCGGTACCGACAACGCAGCCATGTTCAACTTGCCAGCTGGCTATCGCCCAGATGCATATATGCACGTCCTTGATGACATCGGAAACTCTGGTGCACACTACAGCATCGATAGTAGCGGTAACGGCCAAGCAAAAGGATTTGGAACCTCCTATCTGTCACTCCAAGAAATGTTCTATCCGGCTGGTCGCGCAACTGGCGCAAGCTGTTCAACACAGTGGTGCAACCTGACACTATTGAATAGCTGGCAATTCTACGGTGGATTGTATTCGACGCCTCAGTATACAAAGGGCCTCGACAATATTGTGTTACTCAAGGGGCTTATTAACGGCGGCAGTTCAGCCGGTGCACAGATCGCCATCCTTCCAGCAGGTTATTGTCCTGCCGAGACATCACTCCAGGCGGCGGCATCAAATGGTGTCTGGTCACGCCTTGATATCACTCGAAATGCCAACGGAACGTGTAACCTTATCCCAAGCTCTGGATCGACCACGTGGCTCTCATTAGACGAGATACGATTCATAGCTGAACCGTAAGGGTTAAACTACACATTCAACGACGAAAGAAAAAGCTTGCGCTTAAGCAATTCTCGTAGTACATTAGTCTTAGAGTAATTACATTTTAAATAGGGGGCAGCTCAACAATGAGTTTCAACAATATCAAAACCAAATTGCGACAAGAACGCGGTTTTACAATCGTCGAACTCTTGATCGTTATCGTCGTCATCGGAATCTTGGCAGCAATTACGATTGTCGCCTATAACGGTGTAACATCACGCGCTAATACAACTAAATCAGTGACAGCCGCAGAAAACGTACAAAAGAAGGCTGAGGCGTTCAACGCCGATACAGCTGGTACCGCTGGTACGCAATCTGGTAACGGATACTATCCTGCAACAGCTGCGATCTTCGCCGCAGTACCTAATACATTCATCGGTAGTGTAACTGGTGTTTCGATTGTTCCTACCACTACGACAATTAGTGACTCGACAAAAGTACAGTACGTTGCTTGTGCGCCAACGGCCGGCGCCAGTACTGCTGATGGATACTTTGTCGGATACTACGACTATTCTAAATCACAAGTAGTATGGGTCTCGGGTGGTAGTGTCGCATCAACGCCTGCAGCCGGTTCTGCACCAGTAGCAACAAACTGTGCGGCTAGTGGTCGCGCCATTTCATCAACTTAGTTATAAGCTTGTTGATAAAAAGAACGGCATTTCGCCGTTCTTTTTATATCCCGCAGAATCAATTACGCAAGATCACTTGGCAAAGGGAAAGCCTGAACAAAAGCCCTTACTTCACTCCTCAGTTCAATCAGTTGTTCAGGATTCTCACGCGCATCAATCGCCTGTTTCATCCATTCGGCAATCCGTTCCATGTGCTCTTCTTTCAGACCACGGGTTGTCAGAGCTGGTGTTCCAAGACGAATACCACTTGGCCGAAACGGGGGAAGTACATCATCCGGTACTGCGTTAGCGTTCAAAGTCAGTCCAATTGCATCCAACGCTTGCTCGGCAACTTTTCCATCAATCCCAAAGCTCTTATAGACATCAGCTAGGATAAGGTGATTACTTGTTCCACCAGTAATCAATTCGAAACCTCGTGCAATCAATGCATCAGCAAGGACACGTGCATTTGTGACAATTTGTGTTGCGTACACCTTAAATTCCGGTTGCATAGCCTCGTGGAAAGCAACCGCCTTCGCAGCAATCACGTGTTCATGCGGCCCACCCTGCATACCGGGGAAAATCGCACGATCAATAAGGGTCGGAATATTTTCAATTGTTTTCTCTGGCGCCCTTAGTGGATTGCCAACAACACCCTTACTGAGGATAAGTCCCCCGCGTGGGCCACGAAGCGTCTTATGTGTCGTTGTCGTCATAACATGGAAGCCGTGATCCAATGGGTTTTCAGCAACGCCGCCAGCGATGAGCCCAGCAATATGTGCCATGTCAGCCATCAGCAGTGCGCCAACTTCATTTCCGATCGCAACAAACTTATCATAATCAAGCTCTCGGGGGTATGCACTGAAACCTGCAAGGATAATCTTTGGCTTATGCTCCAGTGCCAAAGCGCGCAACGCCTCATAATCAATCTCACCCGTCGAAGTATCTTTCATCTTGTAGCGAACAAAGTTATATAGTTGCGCACTACGCGTTACAGGAGCTCCATGGGTCAAATGTCCCCCATGACTTAGATCCATTGCAATAACCGTGTCACCGGGCTCGAGCCACGCGCTGTAGACCGCTTCATTGGCTGGTGCACCCGAGTGTGGCTGTACGTTGGCGTGATCAGCATGAAATAGCTCTTTTGCACGATCGATGGCTAGTTGCTCTACCTGATCAGTGAATTCTTGGCCTCCATAGTAACGACGCCCAGGGTATCCTTCAGCATACTTGTTCGTAAAAATACTTCCGAGCGCCGTTAAGACATCGCGACTGACATAGTTTTCGCTTGGAATAAGCTCTAGTCCATCGCGTTCACGCTGTTCTTCTCCAGCGATATAAGCGGCAATTTGATCGTCATTTTGGACCGTTGGGATAATTTTATCTGCCATAGTAACTCCTCTTTCCTCTGATTATACACCAGGGGTAGCGTCTTGACTATATACCATACATGATATATAGTAGGTCGCATGCAACCAAAATCGTATACTTCAAAGATCGGTACCCTTATACAAGAGACCAGGCAGAACCGTGGAATGACACAAACCCAGCTCGCAAAGGCCTTAAATACCAGTCAAAGTGCTATAAATCGCATCGAAAAAGGTGGACAAAATATCAGTCTTGATATGTTAGCTCGCATTAGCGAAGTTTTGTCAAGCCAAATCGTGACACTTAATCAGACTGGTTCTGTGAATTTCCGTATTGAAGGCGGCTACAAACTTTCTGGACACATTGTCGCAAAGACCAGTAAGAATGCAGCCGTTGCACTTCTTTGCGCCTCACTCCTTAACCGCGGCACAACTGTCCTTCGTCACGTTGCTCGTATCGAAGAAGTAAACCGAATTCTTGAAGTCCTGAATAGTATCGGCGTCAAAACTCGTTGGTTTGGTGATAATGATCTTGAGATTATCCCTCCCGCAAAACTAAAACTCGAAAACATGGATGTCGAAGCAGCCAAGAAAACGCGAAGTATCATTATGTTCCTTGGCCCACTGATGCACCGCTACAAATCGTTCGAACTTCCTTACGCCGGTGGTTGTACGCTTGGCGAACGAACCGTTGAGCCTCACCTCAGTGGCCTCGAGTACTTTGGCCTTTCTGTCGACACTGTCACTGGGCACTATGCCGCGACGGCAAAACCAGTCAAACCCGAAAAAGCTATCGTTCTATCCGAGCGTGGCGATACAGTGACTGAAAATATCATCATGGCAGCAGCCCTCAACGATGGCGTCACGACTATCCGTAACGCGAGTCCGAACTACATGGTACAAGACCTTTGTTTTTACCTTGATAAACTCGGCGTTAAAATTGAAGGTATCGGCACAACGACGTTGAAGATTCACGGACTCCGTGATATCAATAAAAATGTTGAGTACGCTCCCGCCGAAGACCCCATTGAAGTGATGAGCTTCATCGCAGCTGCGATTGTCACAAAATCTGAAATTACTATCGAGCGCGCCCCAATTGAGTTCCTCGAAATTGATCTGAAGTTTCTCGAGAACATGGGCTTCCAATACGAAATGTCAGATGAGTACACTGCCCTTAACGGCAAAACTCGCCTTGTTGATATTACGACAAAGATTAGCAAACTCAAGGCACCGATCGACAAGATTCACTCAATGCCGTTCCCTGGCTTAAACATTGATAACCTTCCCTTCTTTGCCGCAATTGCCGCAACTGCCGAAGGACGAACACTCATTCACGACTGGGTATACGAGAATCGTGCAATCTATCTTACTGAGTTAACACGTCTTAATGCCAATGTTCAATTGATCGACCCGCACCGTCTCTATGTCACAGGACCTACCAAATGGAAACCAGCCGAGATCATTACGCCTCCCGCACTTCGCCCTGCCGTCGTTATTATGCTTGGCATGCTTGCTGCACCTGGTGTCTCGACTCTTCGTAACATCTACTCGATTAACCGTGGCTACGAAGACCTTGCAGAACGTTTGAACACGCTCGGTGCCAAGATCACAATCATCCGTGATATTACTGAATAATAATTAACGAATATCGTTGATAATCTTGAGGCCAACAGTATTGTAGCGCGCGACGCGTTCTGCAATCTCTTGATCACGCTTTTCCCGTGCTGCTACACGAAGTTGTTCAATATTTGGCATTTGGCCAGGCAGTGGCTTTGCGTCTCGTGGAAGGCTGATATTTCGGTGTAAGACGGTCCCTGTCTGAAACGCAGGAACAACTGAGATTTCTTGAAGATCTTCGAACGCCACGTTGAATGAATCCTCAATTGGCGACAGCTGAAGTGCTGGTAGCTCTCGTGGTCGTGACTTAAAGAATTCATCGACAAGCTCATCATCCATCGCCGCTTCTTGCGCAGTCATCGTCATGACAACAGGTAATTCAACCTGTACTTTACGAGTGGCAGCATGTCGGATAATAATAATCGCAACGGAGATGTTATACAGAATAATAATTGGGCTTGCGATTAAAAGACAAGTCGTCAGATCCATCGCAAATGGCACAATCAAACTCACCAGTAGACCGCCCAGAACAACATATTTTTCCATTGAGAGTAATTTCTTTGGAGAGATCGGCTTAATACGATCAATGATCACCATCAGTAGTGGAATCTGGAAGACGATAATGAACGTCACAATTGCGTTAGTCACAAAGTTCAAATAATTATTTGCATCGATCAGTGCAGACAAGCCTGCAACCTGAAAACCAGCGAAGAACTTCAAAGCGCCAGGCAAGATTGCGTAAAAGGCAAAAAGTGCACCAGTGACAGCAAGCAGAATTGAGGCAATCGTGTACGTGAAAATTCGTGGCGTGCTCAACTTGTCAGTAAAGACTGGCTTGATGAACATGATCAACTGGAAAATGATGAATGGCACTGCGGCAAGAATACCGACCATAGAAGCAACTTTAATAATAAAGTTGAAACTTCCGGCCGGAGTGCTGTAGTAAAGGTCATGACCAAGCGGTGATCGCAACCACTCAAGAATCGGTGCGTAGAAGAAATATCCAACCACGCCGCCAACCAGAAGAACGACCGCGCACACTATAAGACGTGTACGCAGCTCGCGGATATGATCCATCAGGACCTGTCCGTCGGTCTGAACTTTAGCTGACCGTTTCTTCACCCTAGAACCCCTAAAACTATTTTTTCTTTGTTGCGCTAGACTTCTTAGCCGTCTTGTCTTCTTCAGGAAGACCCTCGCTGAAACCTTTTTTCAGCTCCTTAGCTGACTGTCCAACTCCACGTGCGAGTTCTGGAAGTTTTTTAGCTCCAACGAATAGAAGAATGATGACCAATACGATCAACAAAATGATCTCTATTTTTCCAATACCCATGTTGTTTACCTCTCGTTAATACTACCTAAACTATAAGCGATATATAGCGAATATGCAATAAGCCTGACCCCTTATATCCTCATCGTTGTTATTGCCATTACTTGTTGTTGCGTCAATCCACTACCCGCCCCAGCAACAGTTGCCCATGTCGGGACCCACTTGACCCTATTGCGTCGTTCACGGCCAGGACCGTCATCGCTGTTTACGATCGGCTGCCATTGTGGCATATGTGGTGCACCCTATTCCCCGCAGTTAGAATTATTCTCAATATAGTGTGCTATGTAGAAAAAAGAATAGGCTTATGCTCTCTTGAAAAGGCTACCTTTCCCCGAGGTCATTGTGCTATAATGAGCTTATCCTTATACATTCACGTAAATATAAGTAAAAAGTGGATAATCACACCTGTGAAAAAACAAAAAAAGAATAGTACAAAAATCACAAAAGGCCTTCTCGCATACCATATCGCTGCGAGTCTCGTTTCGATTGCACACCACCCACATACCGGGCGTTCTATTCACCATCGACATACCTCGCACGGTATCCTGATACTCGCTTTGATTTTGACAGGCGTCCTTTTATTCTCTAACCTTGGTACGATTCGCGCCTACGGGCTCACCAGTTCAGGTTCAAACACGATTACCGTCAATATTGCCGGGGCCGCTCCGACAGTTGGCTCAGATATCACCTATCCCGCAGACAATACGACGACTAAATCACCTCAGGTTCAAGTCGTTGGAACCTGTGAACCATCACTGCTTGTTGCAACCTACAACAATGGGACATTTGCCGGATCAACGATGTGTACAGGTACAGGCGACTACGCAGTCACCATTCAGTTACAAGTTGGGCTTAATATTCTTCAGTCACAAGACTACGATGGGCTCAATCAACCAGGCCCCGTCACTTCTCAGGTGCATATTACTCGTGAAGAAGACCCTGTCCCAGTTACCCCAACATCACCAACAACACCATCAGACCCGAATGTTCCTGTCGTTGCAACAACTCCAGCAGACGTCGAACCCAACCCAACGCCTAGCGTCGCGACAGCTCCACAACCTGCAGAAAATCCTTGTTTCGATTCGTCAAAAACAAGCTTACTTGATCCAAATCACCCAACGATCATCGCTAACTGTATCAACCGCAGTATCGCGACGGGTGAAAAGATTACGCTCCCAATTCGCATCACTGGTGGTTCTGCACCATTCGCACTTTCGATCAACTGGGGCGACAGCCTTACCGAACTAAAAAGTGTCGCTGACATGGAATACCACAACTACGAACACATCTACCAAACTGCTGGCATTATCGATGTCACCCTGAAGACAACTGACAGCAAGGGAGCAACCTCGTTCCTCCAGACCGTTGTCCAAGTAAACGGTGACAATGTGGCGGGATCTGCTACGGGTACAGGATCAACCTTTGCAACGATCTCTGCAGGCCTTGGATCAATCTGGACCGAAGCGCCGGTCCCATTGTACTGGTCAGCGGTGACACTCGTCCTTGGCTTCTGGGTGGGCGATATCGTTCAACGAGTTCTCCTCAAGGGAAAATACGGCATTAAAGGTGGCAAAAAACCACCAACAACCTTCAATCGACACCGACACGCATAGTCTCTCAACCCTCAAAAAGTGCTTTTTCGAAAGCAGGGGAATACTCGACCCCTCCATCGTCATGCATGCGCACAAACTCAAAAGTAAATTCTTTTCGTATAGCATTTGGGTCAACAAAAAAGAGGGAAGTCGCAATCCCATCGGCAAGCATTGTCGAGTCTGCGGTCACCCATGTCGCCACAATACCCTTCGTTGAGTCTTTCGTATCTGGGTCAAAAACATGGTGATACTTCCCCCACTTTCTTCTAGTTATTGCCGATGCGCACAGGCTTTGATTTCGTACATCAATCACACCAATAACCGCCCCTGGTTCGCGCGGATCTTCTAATCCTACCCTGTTTTCGTTATGGCCCTTATGCCGCAAATCACCGCTAGCATCAACGACATATTCATTAATCCCAGCCCTATCTAATAGTTCACAAATAACGTCTACTAAATAGCCTTTTCCTGCTGCTCCGACATCAAGCGTGACGGGCTGTGTCGTAGTGACTTTCGTTCCATCGATCTTGAGAACATCATCCCAAGCAGGCAGTGATTCTTGCGTTTTTGGTTGCAGTGAATAATTGGCGTCATAGCCCGCTTTTTCTAACATGCCTCCAATAAGTGGCGTCATCTTTCCATTTGTCAGCTCATATAACTTTCTATAAAAAGCGAATAATGGCATAGCGTCTTCAGGAAAAACAAACGTCCCTTTTTGCTGTGCAATTTTTGTCACTAAAGAGTCTTTTCGAAACCGTGAGTACGTCATATCAAACGTTTCAATACGAGAATGAATAGCTAGCTTCACCTCTTCGGAAAGCTCACGCTCCGTCTTGATAGACCAGTGCGTTCCAATCGCTTCAAATAACAGAGTGTGTTCCAGGGAAGACTCCATCACACCCTACATTAACGAGAGCAGGATAATACCAATAATTGGTGCTGTCGCTTGCACAAGTGCCGCACGAGTTTTCTTCGAGTCAGATAAATAAAGAACACTCCCTGCAAGTATCATCGATCCAGTACCGGCAATAATCAGCACATAGCCGGGAACCCAACTTCCCGTTAAGAAAAGTGCAATACCAACAAGTGTCACGATTGCGAGAAAGAGATTATAGAACCCTTGGTTAAATGCGAGCGCCTTCGTTGCCTTTGCCTCATGCATCGATAGGCCAAATGTTTTTGCTGTTTTGTGTTTCGTCCACAAGAAAGACTCAAGAATCCAAATGTAAATATGAATGATAGCTGCGAGAAAGACAAAAATGATTCCGATAAAATGCATGCAATTCCTTTGGTTATGCTTGTAGTATATACTAAAGAGAATAAGGGAGAAATATCATGGGAAAAATGGAATTAATCGCACTCGTCGTACTCGCAATCGTTGTTTTGTTCGTAGGAGCTAAAAGGCTTCCAGAACTTGCACGCGGTATTGGTCAATCAGGCCGAGAATTTAAAAAAGGCCTCAAAGACATTAGTGAAGACGAAATGGTCGCGCCTGTTGTCGCAAAAGTGAAATCAACTCGAAAAGTATAGCTGCCTTCAGCGAATAATAAGCGCACCAGTTACGATGACAAGTATCGTCTCCCTAAATCTCTTCGTGCGGGCGGGTTACTGTTAATAATTTAGCAAGTCCCACTGTTATTAATCCGTAGACGATAACCGCCACTAAAGCAGACGTCTCGAAATGAGATTGCCCAAAGGTCGGTTCTCCAAAGATACCATTAAATGGCGCGACAAACACGCCACTGAGACCATAAACAAAGCCAACAAAATCACTTCCTTGGTTTGCACCTAATAGTTGTAATAATAATCGAACGAGTAATAGAGCGATGATAACCCCGCCGACGTAATAGATAACCCTTTGTGCAATCACGATACTTGATACGGCAGTTTGCTGCTGAACAGTCCGGCGGTGAATAGATGTATTGCCTACCTGTTCATCCGTTTTACGAACTTCTGTGGTTTGACGATCTTCTTCCATATGAGAGCCTCCGCTTAATAGCTTGTACCCTTACTATAGCACGTTGTTTATATACCGTCAGCACTCGACCAGTCGGTTGCAAGATCAAACCCAGTTGGATACCTGGCTGCAAAACCACCAGTGTCATAGACTTTTGCCGGACCTAAGCTTGTCTCAACAATCGAACACTTCGGATAGCTAGAGTAGTTTGCTGCAACAATAATATAGCCCTGCGTGTCGACTTTTGCGCCGTCAGGTCGAACGGAATAATAGCCACCTTGCCCGCAACTTTGCATAACGACACTCATGTTCAGGTCATAGTATGTTTCTCGGTGCGAGACACCCTTACTATCCGTCCAAAACTGTGCACCTTTGTTTTTTGTCAGACCAGCACCATCGTTTCGTAGCCCAATCACTTCAATCTGTTCGGTTGCGTTACGCGTCACAATATTCGCGATTTCAACACGGGAGATCTCAACACCCTCTTTTACCTCAACTTGATACGAAACAGTTCGAACACCGGGGATACCTTTAGTCTGAACGATGCGATAGCCAATTGGCTGGTCGGCATCGTAGACAATTCGAGAAGCAACTGGAATTGCCTGATCAATCGAGACCGTCTGTTTACCTTCTCTCCAAACACGAACTTCCAAGCCAGCTATCATTGGGGTTGCAAGTGTAAGCGACACGCGATCACTCGGTCCTAGCGTAATACCTTTTTCCTTCAGCATGTCGCCTACTGTTTTTCCTCGTGTTCTCACTTCAGTTTGTTTACCATACAGATCAAGCGTGAAAGGGATCGCCCGAATAATCGTCAGTTGAAGACCTGCACCATCCGTCACAAAGTCGGTTAACGGCTGAAGTGTCGTCGTATCTTCATCATTAATCGTAATCCCTACGTCTTTAGCAATCTGTTGAGCCGTTTGATAGGCTGACACTGTTTTAATTCGAATTGCACCATCAACGACCACGACGGGCCGAGCTCGGTAAATGTTCACTTTATAGCTCGTAGCGATCAGCTTTTGAGTCGTCGCAGGTTCGACGGCATCACGGGCATCTAGCTCAATATGCTCAGACTTCAGCGCATCACCGACAGTCTTCTCTTTTGTTAAGAACACCTGTGTCACACCGCGGTCATACACTGTAATAAGGCGCTTATTCGCATCTTGAGCTTGTACGGAATGGCCAAGGCCAACAACCGAAACAGAAACGACAAAAAGAATTAGAGGTAAAATAAAACGCCACACCATTTCATTAAGTATAGCACTGCGCTAGCGTCATAGTTCGTCACCAATCCTCGTTTTAAGTGAGCAAATCCTGTTTTACGATTTCTTTTCGTAGCCATAACCTATCGGTGTGAGCAAGTCTGTTTTCGAAACTTACATCAAGAATCTTCTTTGCCCAGACTTCAACATCATCTCCCGATGCGATCAAGAAACTTTGACCGTCACTAATACTGACGACGTTCACAAACCAATCTGTAGCCTGTGTATTCATAGTCATCGTAAGCATATCGCGATATTCATTGATCACTCGCTTTCCGTCCCATATCACCATTTGCCCAAATGCAATCTTCTCAACATGAAGGTTTTTGAAATTCATCACTTTTGTATCGTTGATTAACGCGTGCTCAAGATCAGATAAAATTGATGCTTCGCACTCCTCAAAATATAGTGCCGGCCAATCAGCAGGAAGATGAGCAAGCTTCAATAGCTCTTCATATGCTTCACGGTCACGGTCAGTCGTTACGCCAGCTTTAAAGTTCAACGTATTATCGAGAATGCCCGAAACAAGAAGCCTTGCACTCGTTTCGCTCATTTCATTAAAACGTCCAGCCTTAACCCAGCTTTCATATACTTGCGTACAAGCAGCCCCAATAAATTCAAGGTTCGCTTTTGCACCGATCTTCTCGTCCCAGAATTGTTCGTAGCCAACGTGGTGATCAATCACTTCTTCGACTCGGTCAATAACGACGTGCTTTTCAAGGAAATCAGGTTCAGAAACATCAATTAAGATAAACGTGTCGTCATCTTTAGGAACATAATTCGTCGAAAACGGAACATCCCATGAACGGATCGTTTGAGTCACGCTTTCATTAATTGTTGCTGAACTAAAAGCGATCGCATCTTCACTCTGCAGATTCAGCAATTCAGCGTACGCAACGCACCCAGCATACGCATCGATATCGAGAAATGTTAACCCCGAAGTAACAATTTTCATATGCGTATCTCTTCTTTAATCGCATCTATATACGCGTCACTCGTAACATCGTGCTGTGCCCCAATAGCTATCCTTATCTTCATCATTGGTAGCTTTCTTATTACATCTTCCCTATAGCTAATATCTGGCCATTTTTTCAATTCTAAGTCTCCATAGAAAAATAGTATTTTTGAAGTAATACGTTTTATAAGTTTTGAGAAACTCAGTTTCTTAAATGCGTCCACACGGCGGTGTCCAATACTCTTCAACCATGACTGATTAAACGAGTCATTTTCTATATCTTCAATAAAGTACGGAGAAAGCGAGAAAAGCCAAAGCTCAGCAGGATTTCTGTTAGCAGCTGACATGAATACAGTCATCGCTCCATACGAAAACCCAGCCAAGATCGTATCTTTAGGATCATACGCATCGTACACCGCATTGAACTCTTCTACCCAATTATCGATTGTTGTACGAAGCCAATGTATGTCTACGAATTTCACTTTGTAGCCTGACTGCTCAATTGCTTTGATAGTCTTGACGTAATCACGCGACGAGATATCTTCCTGAAATCCTGGAACGAAAAGAACCGTTTTCATAACTGCGACTCGTCAACAAGTGGATACACGTCAAAAGCAACCTCTTCATAAGGATGCGCCTGCTTCATGAGTTGAATCGCGCGTTTCGCTTTTGATCGATCACATACCACTTCAATGCGCTCTTCTTCAACAACCTCGGGAACATTTTGTTGTCCAATATGTGGGTTGGCATTATCGGATGGCGTAAATCTTCCTTTACCGATAACTGAATAGCTACAAAAACTATACTCCCCTATGGTACCAGCGCCGGCATTACCTAGTGCTAGGCGAATTGCGTCAGCATTTTCTGGTGGAGCGAACGTAACAATCTTTACTTTTGTAAATTCCATATAGCCATCATACCAAACACACAGTTTTAGATGCCTGTTTATACTTCATATTTTCCAAGCATTAATGTCGCGTAATCTTTATGCTCGGCTCGCTGCTCACAGTGATTTCAACGGTGCCACCGATTGGATACGTGATAATAGGATTCGTGTGACCAAAATCAACATTCGCAATAACAGGGATGTTTTTGAGCTCTTTCTTTGAGTGTATGATTTGCATCAGTAGATTATTACTGACTTTGCTTACCCGCTGAAAACGACCAATGACAATTCCTTTTACTCCTGAAAAACCAGGTTGCTGAATCAACGACACAAGATCTCGATCGAAATTAACAGGATTTGTTTCTTCGTCATCTTCAATAAAAAGGATCGAATCGGTAAGGTCGGGCATGAACTCTGTGCCCTGAAGGAGGTTTAGTGTACATAAGTTACCACCAACAATTCTTCCTTCTGCACTGCCTTCGTGAATCGTGAGCCAGCCTTCATTAGTCATCGGGCTTCTATTGTGTTGATTCATAAACCAAGCGTCATCCGTCCACTCCTTACTTGGTTCAACGTTAATGACATCGTCCTCAAAAAGGCACTTCTTAAAATACTCATATGAATACTCAAAGTATTCTTCCATTCCGAACGTTGAATAATGAACACCCGAATAGGTCACCAGTCCCGTTTTCGCCAGTATTGAGTTATTTAAAGCCGTAATGTCAGAAAAACCACACAAAACTTTGGGATTTGATTGAATAATAGACCAGTCGATTTCGCGCAGAAGTTGATTCGAGTTAAACCCACCGATAACAGTCAATATGCCTTTAACATTAGTGTCTAGAAAAGCATCGTGCAGGTCTTCGATTCGAGACTCGATACTGCTCGATGCAAAATCATCACTTTCTTCAACGTGTTTACCGAATGTCAGCACAAGGCCGAGCTCGTCAAAACGCTTTTTTGCAGTATCGCGAAGTTCTTGGCTGATAATCGTCATAGATCGAGATGGAGCAATAACTCTAATCTCGTCGCCCGCTTTTAACTTGTCTGCAAATATCAGATTCATACTTTAATAATAACAGAATCGGTACGGTGTAATGACCAAAATTAGAACTGCTTTAAATCCGCAATCTTAGATTCGATTTCTTTTACAATCTTTCTAGTGCCTTCGATGTCCATCAATTTAGGATCCTTAATATCCCAAAATATCGTCCTAGTGTCACGCAACAACCATTCGGGTATATTGTCTGCCTCAGCCATCACAATAAGTCGATCAAAAGGCTTCGCAACCTCTTCATCAAGTTGAGTTCGAATGTTCGAAGACATATCGATACCGTAATCACTGCGCATAACTTGAATTATATTTGCAGCAAGTGGGATATCAGAAATCTTTGTATTAGGATTATCGACTTTAGTACCCGCAGAGTTGCCCTCGCCACCGGTTAAACGGTACAATTCCAAAGCCGCTTGGCTTCGTCCGACATTCGCTCTACAAATAAACAGTACCTTCATTACTTTATGCCAACTTCGATCTTAGAAATTCAAGAAGCTCAGGAAGCTCAAGCATCGGATGTGTCTCACCGCCAAAGTGTCCCCTATCATCAAATTCAAAGTACGTACTACCCAATTTGTCTCGAATATATCGTGGTTCTGCAATCGGAATATAGGGATCATCGGTTGAAGCAAAGATTGCCGTCCAGTTTTGATTTATTTTAATCTTTTCCCAGTCCCAAGGTGTATCAAAATAACCACTTGTTCGTTCATCTTCGTAACCTAAATCAGTATAATACGTACCGACAAGTACACTTGCACCGATTTTGTTTTCTTCAGCATATTTAAGAATGGCGAGTGCCCCGGATGAGTGACCAATGACAAGATCGTCTGCCCCAATCTTTAGAACATCCTTGAAGTAAGGAAACCAAAACTTGGAGCGTGCGAGCTCTGCGTCCGGTAAGTCTGGTGTTTCACAAATAATATCGAGGTCAGAGAGTCCGGTTTTAATATATGGAAACCAATTGTCGTTTCCTGTGCTATTTCCATTCCCATGTAATAAAATCACTCTTCTCATACATTTATCATAACAAAATAGACCAAAGTTCGTATTTCCAACTTGGTCTATAAAAAATTAACAGATCTAAATGTTTGGTACAGCGTCCTAACCGAAATACGAACGAGACTAGTTACCGTGTCTCGATAATCTCAACGCGAGCAGGTTGCCGTAAAATTCTTGCAAAGCGGTATTTATAATCTTCACTAGCAAGATCGATAATTTGATCGGCAACCCACGAAGGGTCAAGCATCTCATTAAGATCATCTCGATCGATACCTTCCCAGAACTCCGTTCGCATTCCTGCAGGACCAGCAACTAAGACTTTTGCAACTCGTCCGTCTTCGGCGATTGCATTACTGAAATGTGCAACTCCAGCTTTTGCAAAGTTATATACCGGCTCTTTTTGACGAGGGGTCCATTGAGAAGTAGAGGTGATCGTAATGAGCTCGTCGAGTTTATCTTGTTTTGACAGTAGGGACTTTACAAAATAAATAAGTCCTCGTCCTCCAACATCAATCATCTCTTCAATCTCGGCGTCGCTTAAGTCAGTAATGCGTCCCTCTTGAAAATAGCCCGCAGCGTAGACCAAACGATCAACATCCGGAAGCTCTACTACGAAATCATTGATTCGTCTTGCTAGTTCTGGCGACGATAAATCAAAAGCTTTAAATTCGATATCTTCTTTTATTTCTTTTCGGCCAGTAACGATAACATTATCACCACCTTCTTTAAACCTCTTCGCGAGTTTTAGACCAAGTCCGGTTGTGCCACCAATAATCAAAGTATTCATGTCTCTATCATAGCAAAATAGACCAAAGTTCGTATTTCCAACTTGGTCTAAAGAAATTAACAGATCAAAATATTTGGTACCCCGGGCAGGATTTGAACCTACGACCTTAGGCTTAGAAGTCCTCTGCTCTATCCAGCTGAGCTACCGGGGCGTGTCGTTATTATAACAAAACACCTCTGCATTGGGGCGTTTTCATTATTTAACGATTTTGACGTTGATGTAACGAATATAATCCCTTACGCCTGCTTGCCAGCCAATGTGTGCCATGAGTAAATTTGGATGATCATTCTGATGCTTGAAAATCTTTAATAAATGATACGGGAGCCACGACAATCGATACATGTTTTTGATGCCTGGTATGACGCCTTCGGTTGCATTAACGACTTCGAAACTTGATACTTTCAATTTAGGAAGAAGATCCTCGTAATAACCATGCGTGATAGTATCAAACCCCGGACAGTCCGTTTCTTTAGCGATGAGATGAATTGCATCCGAAAGCCCATGGGGCATACTCGCGAGTGGAGCTATGGAATAGTCAAATATAGCAATGCGACCGCCCGGTTTTAAAACACGTAAGAATTCTCGAATCGTTCGCTCTGGATCCGAGCTGTGAGTGAATGTTTCGAGTGCGAAGACAACGTCGAATGAATTATCTTCGAATGGCAATTTGTTGTAATCAGCGATTTGAAAGTTCACACTCTTATTGCCAATAGTCGCGTGCTTGGCAAATGCGATACTCCTTGGTACCAAATCAACGCCACTCACGGTCGCGCCATACTTCTTTGCTAACTGAAGCGCAGACCTTCCTTGTCCACAACCGGCATCCAAAACATTGCTTCCGGGTACGATCCCCGAAAAATCAGCCAAGTGGTCGATCATCGCTTCGGCCGCTTTAATCATTGTTTTATGTTGACCACCTTTGTACCACCCAAAGTGTCGATGGCCCCCTAATACAAATTGATACCCAAGACGCGAACTAAGTCGTTCGTAATATTTAAGTGTTTTTTCTCTCGACATATTCGTTCAGTATATCAAAAGAAAATGATCGTATCGGTCGACACGATCATTTTCTTTGGTGCGGCATTTTAGACGAAGCCCAAACGATACTTCTTGATTACCCTACCGCGTCGTAAGCTATACTGAGGGAGGAAGCGAACTGTAGGCTTCCCTGACTTACCACTGCTAATAAATTAAAGAAGAAACATATATGCAACCACTATTAGACACCAAACTATTTTTACGCACCAAACAAGGGCCAGGCATGACAACACGCGCAAGGGCTATCTTGTACTCGGATCACATTGAGATAACAAGTAAACATGGTGACCTTATTCTCAAAGCTGACTTAAATCAACTCCAAAACGTAAAAACAGAGAGACTATTGATTCAATTTACGGTCCGGGACCAGTATTTTCTTCTTGTTTTCAGTTCTGCTCGTACAGTGGCATTCAAATTTATGGGAGCTATTGGAGTGCTCTTAGGCGCGCTAGCCGACCCTACACGCAAAACGGTTCAAACTTGGGTGAGCACCATGCAACAGAACGGCGTGCACTTTCAGTAAAACAAAAACCGATCGCACGGATCGGTTCTTATTTTGGCGCACCGTTCTAGACGAAGTCCGAACCATACTATGCAAGCAACGCCTTACGCATATTTTTATTGAATAGAGCAAAAACACCCGTCACACCTGCTAGAAGAAGCAAACTGTCAAGAACAAGCAGAGTCCATGCTGGCCACATATCGTTTAAATGTCCATACGGAGAGTTGACTATAATGTTCGTTGAAATGAACAATCCAATGAATAGTGACGCATACGATATAACTATTCTAAACTTTATCTTTTTCATGAAAGATATCGTTGGAATAATGACAAGCAATGCAACAACGAGTATGAGATAAAAAACACCAAGGCCAGGATTAACAACGGCGTTGTTTCCAAAAGGAACGACCGGATCTGGATAGCCAATCGTAACGGTTGCACCGCAATATATATGATCAGTTCTTATTGGCTGCGTAGCCAACTCCCAACTGGACATGACGGTAGGAACGGTGGTGGGCTCAAAATACATACACATACTCTAATGATAACAAAAACGCCAGAAAAGTTCTGACGTTTCGAATGGTCTATCTCTGGTGCAGCACTTTGGCGAAAGTTAGAACTAAGCTAATGTATTTCTAGCGTCTTATTTCATGAATTGCTGTGAGTCAAAATACTTGTCTTCAGGACAAGTATAGTCGTGGTTCTTAAAACATCCTTCAACATTATTTGTACGAGCATTGAATTGCAGTGACTGCTTATTTAAGAATTGTGTTTCCCTATAGAGAAAATTGACATGAAGGGCCAAGATGACAATCGCAGCAATGGATACGATATGTAGGCCTAGGCTTGCAATAAGCTTGATGTTGTTTTTGTTCGAAGGCTTATTTTTGTTTTCTTTAATCATATATAAATTATATCATAAGCAATTAGTAGTCAGGGAGTGCCCTCGGCACCCGAAGGTACCGAGGGTCGCTCGGTTGGAGAATCAGCCGCAGTACCAGGAGTACGCGTCGCTCTGATTCGTGAATCGTGCAGTGCCGCCGTAGATCTGATCGCAGAGGATCTGGACGTTGAGGCCGTACTTCGTGTTGTACCAGTAGGCCCACGGCGCGTTGTTGTAGAAACACCGCCATCCGTAGACTCCCTGGTCGGGATAGGTCAGTTGAGCTTCCCAACCAGCCTGGTTACCGTTAGCAAGCCGACAAGCCTGGCTCATCTCCAGCTGGCTGAATGCCATAGCCGGAGCTGCCATGCTGACGGAAGCACCCACACCGACCACAACTGCGATCAGGGCGACCATCACTTTTCGCTTAATGCTCTTCACTTTGATCCTAACGTGAGCTGTCAGAGAATTTCTCTAACGAAGCAAGAATACACACTAGTTTACTTAAGGTCAACTGAGATATATTTCATAACCATAATGTCACCACTTTTAACGAAGCGCTAAAAAGATAATTTTTCCACGGTGGCTCACTCGAATGAACAATAAATCCATAAACATCTTTAGAGTTAATCATGGAGTAATGATATGACAGAAAAACGCCAGAAAAGTTCTGACGTCTCGAATGGTTCATCTGCGGTGCACCATTCTCTCCGAAGTTAGAACGATTTTGACAAATTATGCCTGAACTTGGAGTAAATCAATTTCTGTCTCCACGTCATTCATTCGATCCTCAAGCAGCTTCTTCGCGTCAAGAATTGCCTTGTTGTAAATCTCGGGTCCAAAGTTTTCCGATACAATATCAATAATGTCCTGAGCCGCAATAAGGCCAATCTTATCATCTCCTATTTCCTCAATGCGCGTAATAACCTCACTAATACATTTGTCTCGTGTCTCTTTATTTGCTAGATCCCATTTCCGTATTGTTCCCATATGTTTATTATAAGACAAAAACGCCAGAAAGTTCTGACGTTTCGAATGGTCTATCTCTGGTGCGGCATTCTCTCGGAAGTTAGAACCGCAATGCTTAGTTATCCTACTATCTAACAGGGTAATATCAAGCCCAACGAGCAGTGGTCGTTAGTATACAAGGGCCGTTCCTACATTGTTTTATGGGGGGGGGAGGGTCAGTTCTTCGACTCGTAATCATCACGATACTTCCCATACGGCATTTCTTCTAAAATTCGGGAGACATTATTTTATCCAAGAATTGCTATTTAGACCGTTTTTGGATAAAATAAGGTTATGTTTTCAACAAAAGACGTGGTAGATCTGATTAAGGCACATAAAACCGGCGACGAAGAAATATTCGATCGCACGATTCAAAGCCTCGCAAAATTTAGCGAAACTAAAGGTAAGATGGGAGTAGCAAAGGCGCTAAGGGAAATCTATTCAAAACCTAACGAATCGTCAAAACGATCTAGTCTGAATTCACTTCAGGAAATTACTGTACCAAACATTCCGACCGGAAATAAAAACAGCACCAATAGCACTATCGAAGAAGTCGTCTTATCAAAGCGGAACTCGATTGTTGTCGAAGAAGTTACCCAAACTTGGTCTAATCGAGAGAAGCTGAAAGATGCAAATATACCTATTAACAACAAAGTCATGCTCTATGGCTTACCTGGCACAGGCAAAACATTCTTGGCAAATGCAATCGCAAATACTTTAGACTTACCCATATCATACGTGGATATCAGCAGAGTAATATCCTCGTTCATGGGTGAAACGGGCCGAAATGTAGATGAGCTATTTTCCGGTAGAAAAAATGAAGTACTCTTCTTAGATGAATTTGATGCGCTTGCTAAAAACCGTGCTGATGAAATGGATATTGGTGAGGCTAAGCGAGTTGTAACCGCAATACTCCAAAACTTAGATCGTGTTAGTGACGACGTTTTAATCATTGCCGCGACCAACCATATCGAATTGATCGATACTGCTATTCGACGCAGGTTTTCATATGAGTTAGACATGAATGATATTGATCAGGATTCTCGCAAACGCTTATTGAGTCTCTATTTAGAAGACCACCCGAAACTAAATCATGATCTTGCTGACGATCTAGCAAAGCTGACTGATGGGTTTACAGGACACGATATTCAGCGTGTATACACTAAAGCTATAAAACGATCAGTATTACGACTGGATAAACTTACTCTTGAGCAACAGCTATTGAGGCAAATTGTGGAGACTAAATATAGGAAGCACGCCTTCAATACAAAAGAGCCTAAAGACGTAAAAGACCTCACGCAAACAATCGATTTTCTCTGGAAAAAGAATAAGAAAATATTCACTTACGACTTATTAGAGAGTATTACTGGTATTCCGCATGCAACAATCCACTATTTATTAGGGAAGGAGTCTAAGGCATGAACGATAACCTACCGTTTGTTATCCCGGTCAATCAAAGTATTAAAGGCACAAAAGGAAGCGGCAAGAGCTACAAGTATTTTGGAGACCCTGCCGACTTTGAACTACATAAACAAAAACGTATGCAAGAAGTACAGAATGTTACACAAAGCATCAAGGCAGAAAAACCAAAAATTCCAAATCCACAGCAATTATCTTTTTTAGATATTGAGTTGAGTGAGAAAGCGACAGCTAACAGCAGTATCCCAGTTGAGCTTTTCGATGAATTTGGGCTAGACGTAAATAAGCGATTAGAAACGAATGAAATCGTAGTTGCCGGAACGGCAGAAGCAATAGAAAAATTTGCTACCGCTTTGAAGGATTTTGAGTATATACCCCAAGAAAATGATGACGGCAACTTCAAGAATAAAGAAGCTGCTCTTTTATCCTCAATCGAGAAGATTTCAAAAGTTAGCAGTGACCAAAAACTAGATGGTGAAATTGAGAAGATAAACTTTGGAGTCGCATATTTTTATAAATCGATATCCGAATTAAATGCAAAAAAGATTGCCAGTAGTCTTACGCAGATGCAAGGAATTGAGGCAGAGTATATGGTTTCTCCGTCCGGTGCAAAGATCTTAGCTGGTCAGTTTAGCGATAAGGATATAGAGTTAATCATCAACGACGACTATGAAAATCCTTTTGCTAAGTTTGAGGTAATGCACCACATTGGGATTGTGACCAACTCTGTTAACGTTACTTACCCTATGGCGGACGTTAAATTGATAGATGAATCGGGAGATATAGTCGTTGGCGTTGTCGATGGCGGTATCGCAGATCTTGATGTATTAAGTGATTTAATAGTTGATCGTAAAGATTATACATCCGAGCCGAATAGTGACAAACATCACGGGACACTTGCTGCTAGTCGCGTGATCTTTGGTCATGATATAGAGAAGCAACTATACGATACAAACAGATTAGTTGCTCACGCTAAGGTTGTTGACATCAAAGTTGCGGTTAATAACAGCGGTCCAGTTGATTACGAGCTTATTGCCTATTTGGAAGATGCAATTACTACATTTCCTTACATCAAGATCTATAGCATGTCGATGGGTTTCGATAAACATTGTTTGCAAAACAAAAAGTCTTATATGACGCGCGAACTTGACGCACTGCAACATAAGTATGGCGTAACATTCGTTGTATCGGCCGGCAACAGAAATGATTTCATGAAACATACTTATCCAGATTTACTAACAGAGGACTTAAACCGCATTACTGTACCCGCAGATACTACGAACGGCTTCTCCGTCGGCTCCCTGGCCGACAAAGCAGATAGGGAGTCGCTTGCATTAAGTGATGAGCCTTCGCCATTTACACGAACAGGTTACGCCGGTTTTCGCAAACCGGACTTAGTTCATTTCGGAGGCAATGCGAGAGCCTCTGGCATCTGGAGAGATCAAGGAGTTAAGGGCTTGGATGTAAAGGACGATGAGCTTTACGAGAACGTAGGGACAAGTTTCTCTGCACCAGTCGTGAGTGGCGAAATGGCTAAGGCACGAAAAATAGTTACTGCTTCAAGATATGATAATGCAAACGATTTATCAAAAGCTCTCGTTATACATTCAGCAAGTTATATTCCTAACGACGCTTCGAACATAGACTTAAAAGACTTGGATAGAATAGTTGGACACGGAATTCCAAATGTTGATGATGTACTATTTTCTGACCCTACGAAGGTAGTTTATGTCATCACCGATAAGGTTGGCGGTGTTACGCCAAAGAGCAAAAGAGAGGCCGTGCGAAAGATTCAGTTCACGATACCTGATGAACTTAAAAATCTTAAGAGGCAGTTAAATGTTCGAGCTACTTTAGCATACACAACGCCAATAGACTCAAATGACGAAATCAATAGTGCCGAATCCGATGTGACGATGACGCTCCATAAAGTTAATTCAGCAAAGCGATTAGTTAACTCTTCAAGTAGTGATGACTCCGATTACAGCTATAAGCCGAAGTGGTATACCGTTAAGTGTCTTGAGCGAACCTATACATATCGTTCATACGATGGCGGAGAATGGGAAGTTTGGTTAACTCTTCAAACGCGTGGTGATTCTAAAGTCGATACGTACGAACAGCCGTTTGCTTTAGTGATTTCTATTGAAGATATTGGAGACGATGAAGGCAGAATTAACCTTCAAGAATTAGTCCAAAACAAACATAAACAATATGTTCGAATCAATCAAATCAAAACTCCTCAACGGGTTACTACGAATTAAGTTTTATGACTAAGCGTGCATTGTATAATGGTTACGAAGAAAAAATGTGGACAGGACAAGAAATAAGCAACTATTTCTCCAATACTTATGAGTGTTTTGGTAAGCATCACCAACAGGTATCTAGTCATAGGATAGACTTCTCTAAGTTTTTTAGTCGTATCAAAGAAGAAACTGCGTACAGGATTTTTCTAAATGACAGCTTCTGTCTAATATTGGACAACGATACAGATGCAAAGCTTTATTTCTTTGGTTATACAAACGAGAAACCGGCCTGGGCGAAAGATTAATGTATGTCCATCTAAAAGATCGACATTATTACGAAGACCTTTACGATCACCGGACCATGGAAAATACCAACTAGCGATTGATGAATGAAAGGTGAAAAGGGCGAAGATATAATCTTCTAACTATTTCATACAGTTTTACGAATTTCACCTCGATCAAGATGCTGTAGGGCGATGCTAGACAGAACCAAATACTGATACGCTTTATCTTCACTTGATACGTTTGCAGTAATAGTGTGTGCTTTCTCATTCCTAAAAAAGTCTATCGACATACCTAAAAATTTTACTGCACTTTGGAAGTCGTCCTCAACATTACTTGCAGCAGCACCTTTTATAAACAGGTTGCCTTTACCGAATGCCTCCGATGAGGTCTCATGTCCAGTTAATGTTCTGAGCTTATCTCTAACAATCTTGAAACTTTTTTCAACAGCTTCACCAAAGTAACCTGACTCAACAAGCCCAACACATTCCTTTCTAATAATAGGATGTAGTAATGAAGATATACCCTGTGCCTCATCGGCTTCACTTTTCGCTACTCCTTTTGCCTCGGGAATTAGTACAAGGCGTTCTTGTAGAGACTCGAGGTTTGAAATCCTACGCTTCATGCTAGCTCGAAAGTCATCCACTTTTTCATAGAAAGGCGTAGGGCCCATTGAAACGAATGCGATACTTGGATTTGCGTTAGATCTGTATTCCTTTGCTTCTTTTTCGTTTGTAAATACTCTGCCGAGCAGCTCTTCGTTATACTCGTGCCAGATTTTCCTTTTGTTGCGTGCTTCTTCCAACTCAGGGTCATTGGTAATCGCAGCATTGAGGATATCTTGACCTTTTGTGATTCTGTCAGCAATTTGTAGACGTACATCTTCTCTGGGCTGTGATAGTTCTGGCTGCGGTAATTGAACCGCCGGGGTAGTTTTTCGTGTTGCCATTGTAATTCTCCTACAGACTTATTGCTCCAGTATGCCACCGTCTCCCTAAGTAGTCGAGAACCCTACAACCCGAAAGCAAGTAATAGTAGGATGCCTAGTACCATCATACCGACTAAACGGCCGCGTTTCTGGTGTCGCTTCTTTGCTAGATTGATAATTCCCACCACGATAGATGCTGCCAGTAAAATGAGCGCTAGAATACCAAATACCGATGCAACTACCCAGACTCCTTGGCGATTAATCACCCAGGCAGCATAATAGAGAGCATCGGCTGTTAGCAGGAGCTGCCAGCCTTTTAGGAAATTCTTATCTTCTTTTGAGTTTTTTGTCATTACATTTCTCCCCGACGCCATGTCGCTATTTCCTCTTATGTATATTGTGGTGAACAATTGTTGCAATAAGTGATGCGATTATGACGGTTACGGGTAAGGTATTCCAGAACTTAGCCCAGCGCTGATCAGTTGTGGCATCATATCTATTGTCGGCGTACTGTACGCAACTTGATTGCGGGCTACTGTCATCGTACTCGTCACAAGACGGCTTTCCGAGCGTTAGCGCAAGATAAGCACAAATAGCCACAGAGATGACGACGGCAATGAATATGTATGGCATCAACTTACCCTTATCCATCTGTTTCTTAAACCATTCCCATGCGTAATTACCAGGAAGGGCTACTGCAATCACTCCCAAACTTATACCCAGCCCCCATAGGAGTCCTGAAAGCGGGTGACCGTCTAGAGAACCAAATAAAGTACCCAGTAAGCCGAACATTGCTACGGGTATTAATAAAAGCCAGTACAATGATGAATTCTTATTTTCTTTTGGCATATAACTCCTTATACAAAAAACGACACCACGCGTGGTGTCTAAACCAGTAATAAAGTGTTTAAGCCCTATCACTTTGCGTGGTGCCGATTTCTAGGCTTAATCCACGCATATAGATGCGGTACTTTAATACTGGTTTAGACTTTTTAATTGTATCATCTACGGCACGTCAATACGCCAACTGTTGCCATCTTTCTGATTATGTTGGAAGATATAAGTCAGATGAAGATGGAAATGGAAACTTATTGGCCACAGCATAAAGTGTTTTTATTGGCGACTCTGGCATTGTTTCCAGAAAAGCTTAACGGTATGGAAGCAGAGCCACTATTTTATTGGGCGTATTTTGGACCTATATCGAACGCCGTTGGGCATGACTATAGTGAATCTGATTATGAACACCTCAACACTATACTTTTCTATTACCAGAGAGATGGCTATCTTACATATGAGCAGACTTCCCACGGACTCTTTGAAATAAAGGGTGTGAACACTGAAAAGGCAAAGCACGACCTCACCAACTATCTAAAAAAATGGCAAAATGGCCACCTCGTTACCAATGACGCTACTAAGCCACCGGATGTTTCGTATCAACAAGAGCTACTTACTATCGCATTGCAACGTTCAAGTGCTAAACACCAGTCAGAACCACGGATTCAACCATCGGATATATTCGATGATATCAGTAAACTAGACTACGAACCACCGTTCTGGGAACTGATTCTATCAACACAGTTACTTGATAGTAATTTAGAACTTGCAAATATTGGCTACGAGCGAAAGAACGGTTTGTTTTATAAAACCTCGCAGCCCTATGCGGACGTAAGTGCTGTCAGTGATAAACTAGCGAAATTATTGAAACGAGGACCAGTCTTACCAAAGCCAGCCATAAAGCATAAAGCTAGTCTTGTGTTTACTAAAAGCGGAAAGCTGCGACTGACGTTAGACGGAGAGCAGTACCTACTTCAGAATTATAAGAGCGAAAAGAACAATACATATCGCGTAGTCCAAGCGCTGTATGATGCCAATAGTGAGTCATTGACTAGAGGGCAATTAAATCTTAAACCCAATAGCAAAACCATGCTTAAACCCTTAATTGCAAACGCAAACTTAGCGGGCATTATAGGCGAACTATTTATTGAGTACGAAGACAATGCCGTACGCCTTAAGCACAAATCTGAGCCGACTGAAGAGCAACATGGACGCTTGCTAAAATATGTAAATGGCTTGGGTGCAAAAAACAACTAACTTGCACTAACTCTACCTCTGTACGATTTATACTAAATCGCAATATCACCTAGCTCGACATAACACCCCGAAAAGGGGTGTTTTATTATGTCATACAAACTTAATGAAAAGGAAGCATGGAAATGAGCGAAGAGCCAAATACCGTCAGCATCAGGGATCTTGGAGTTGTTGCAGCGTTAGTAACACATGGTTTTGAAATCGCGTATACACGTCGAGATACGAAAGGTCGAACGTATTTTATCTTTCAGCAAACAGTAGCGCTAGATGAAATAGTAAATGGCTATTATGCCGATGCCTTACAGGTCAAGGCGCGTAAGTTTTTTGATAATACCAAAATGCTCAAGGCGCGTATTTACGCCGATGAATAACCGATATGAGGCTGAGTAACGAACGCATTAAAGAATTACAAGTATTGCTAAAAGAGCTTTACGGCTTGGAGTACGACGCCGAAGAAGCTCAAGAAGCAGGCCTCGCCATTATGCGCTTCGTGATTGTCAAAACCCAGCGACAACGTGAATTAACTAATAAGAAAATGGAGACTAACAATGTCTAACGTATTAACCGCACCGGCACCACTTGACAACGATGAAGATGGCCCAGAGTCCGAATTAACAGCGAGCCCAACGCCGCCAACTCGGACAGCAGGGTTCAATGAAATTACACTCGACGACGTCGCAAAGGTCTTATCCCTAACCATTAAGGATGATGACGGTAACAAGAAAATTGTATTCTTAGCAATGCTTTCGGCGTACACTGACAAAAGCCAAATCAATGTTAGCCTCAACGCACCGAGCGCAACCGGAAAAACGTATCTTGCTACGCAAATTGCTAAACTTTTTCCTGCCGATGATAAAATCGAGCGAAGCGGCGCAAGTCCGACCTCATTTTTTTATGGAGAAGGTGTCGAAGACAAAGTACGAAAAGCGAAAATTGTATCGCTTAAGCGTAAAATCCTCATCTTTTACGAACAGCCCAACCCTGCTCTACAAGAGAAACTGCGAGCGCTACTCTCACATGATAGCCGTGAAGTAGTCCACAGCCTGACTAATAAAAAGGGCGGCCGTAATCAGGTTGACACGATTATTATCGAGGGTTTTGCAGCCACCGTGTTTTGTTCCGCCAATATGGTTTTGGACGAACAAGAAACTACCAGGGCAATTCTGGTTAGTCCTGAGGCTACTGAAGCCAAGTTGAAGCAAGCAATTCATTTACAGGCAAGGCGCGGGTCTAATGAGGATGAGTTCGATGACTGGCTTGAATCACGACCTGAGCGGACAGCATTAATGGAACGGGTCGTAGCAATTCGTGATGAACACGTAGACGAGATCATCATTGAAGATTCAGATGAGATTGAGCGACGGTTCGTTAAGCAGCTACACGCACTGCAGCCACGCCATCAGCGTGATATGAGTCATCTCCAACAGCTTATAAAGGCAATTGCGTTACTGAACGTGTGGCACCGTCGTCGAACAGATGGGACTGTTGTTGCTAGTGAATCCGACATTGATGAAGCCTTCAAATTGTGGAGTGAATTCTTCGAAAGTCAAAATCTAAACTTGCCACCAGCTGTCATGGCTATCTATAAAAAGTATGTGGTGCCGGCATACCTTGATAAGTACAAACAAGGAAGCCAAAATACGAAAGATGCTATGCGATTGGGGTACGTCGGTGTTACTCCAAACGAGGTCAGTGCCTATTATGTGAGTCAAGAAGGTTCTGTTTTAAACGGTGACCACCTAAATAAACAGATTTTGCCGCAGCTAGAGAGGGCTGGGGTTATCACTAGGAAAAAACCACAGAAAGAAAGTGAAGATGACCTCAATGATAGGCGTACGCGTCACATCATTCCACAGCAATTAACAGATGAAGAAAGAAAGTATATAGGAAATGGGGGTATAGATGATGATCAGATCGATCTATTGGAAGAAATGTCGAAGCTGATCGACAATCTTTAATATGGTATAATAGGTAAGTTAACACATCCCATAAATACGCGAATAGTATATTTATTTTCCCGACCTTTAAGGGCGGCTTGGTATCAGGAAATAGCTATTCGCTATGGAATGTGTTAACAACCGAGTCGCCCTTTTAGTTAGGAAAAATATGGAACAATTACGTTACGCAATTTATACCCGCAAGTCTACAGAAGACGAAGAACGTCAGGTACTTTCTCTTGATTCTCAACGAGATAAAATTAAACAGATGTTTGGCAATGTCAAAATTGTCAAAGAATTTCGCGAGAGCAAGAGTGCCTTTGAGCCGGACAAACGGCCGCAATTCAAAGAACTATTAGAAATGATTGATGCCGGTAAGGTTGATGGTATTATCTCTTGGCATCCCGACCGTCTATCTCGAAATGCAGTAGACGCCGCAAATGTTACGCATAGGATTACGAAGGGTGTTATTAAAGACCTAAAGTTTGCCTCTGGGTACGGCTTTGATAATAGTCCAGAAAGTATGATGATGTTGCAAATGACGATGAGCCAGAGTCAGTATTATTCATCTAAGCTCAGTAAAGACGTAAAGCGTGGCAATGCGACTAAGCGTAGTATGGGCGGCCTTACTGGTGTCGCACCAGCAGGCTATTTAAACCAGCGAACATCAATGGTTGGTCGTGGTGAAGCAATCGTCGTAAAGGATCCTGAGCGATTTGATCTAGTTCGCATGGCTTTTGACTATTTTCTTACGGGTGAATATAGCGTCCAAAGTATCCACAAAATTATGACTGAAGATTGGGGCTATAGAACACTCAAACGTCATAAGACTGGCGGTACTCCTATTTCAAAATCAAATCTCTACAAAATGTTTAATAACGTTCGCTATGCTGGTCTAATACCAGATCCCTATGATCAAGAACGATTCTATAAGGCTGAGTTTCCAGCAATGATCACTCAAGAGGAATATGACAAAGTTCAAGTGCTGCTCGGCCGTAAAGGCTTACCTCGTCTTGCCAGTCGCAAACAGTTTGCCCTACGTGGCTTTATTAGGTGTGGAGTTTGCGGTGGTATGATAACTGCTGAGACAAAGACCAAACAGAATAAAACCACTGGTCTGACAAAGATCTATACCTACTATCACTGCACTGGTCGAAAGGTCGGTGGCTGTGATCAGCATGGTATGAATGTTCGTGAAGATGATTTATACAATCAACTTCTGAGCTTACTTGACACGTATGAAATCGATCCTCAAATGTGCGAGTGGACAATGAAAGCATTGAGAGAGTTCGCCGAGAAAGAGACCGAGCAACGTGACGTCGTGCAGGTATCACAAAATAATGCCATTACTAATACGCAGAGCCAATTGGATCGCCTATTAGATATGGCCACACGTGGACTTATAAATGATGATGACTTCAAGGCGAAAAGTGATTTACTAAAAGCCGATCTAAAACAGCTACACGAGGAGCAAGCTGATATTGCTCACCGTGTTAAGAGCTGGTACGAAACTGCTACAAACACATTCGAGAAGCTAGCAGACGCCTCCAACAAGTTCTTGAGTGGTGATCTTGCTGACAAGAAAGATATTTTACTTGCAATTGGTCAGAACCCAATACTGGTTGATCGAAAACTTGATCTCGCCTCTTATAAGTGGCTTGTTCCGGTTGCTGAGTCGGCAAAAATGATACGTACTGAACTTGAAAAGGTTAGAACCGAACCTCAACAGACACAAAAAGCCTCCGAAGAGGCCTTACGTCTAAACTGGTGCGGGCGGAGAGAATCGAACTCTCATCGTTTGCTTGGAAGGCAGACATATTAGCCATTATACGACGCCCGCGTTCTTGGACTTAGCAATTATATCATATTTTCTTATTCAGCCACATCTGTTAAAATAACGAAGCACAACATTCAAATACACGTATGGCGGATGTAGCTCATTTGGTTAGAGCGTCGGGTTGTGGTTCCGAAGGTAGAGGGTTCGATCCCCTTCATTCGCCCCAAATAAATTGCTCGGCTATCTGTAAAGAGGCCGAGCTATTTATTTTGTCTCGGAATTATTAATAATTATGTCTGCCTGCTTCTTTTTGTCTAAAATCTCTTTAACTTGATCGAGTGAAATCTCAATCGTGCCACCAGGTTTGACTTCCCTGTTAAGCATCAACTTAGCGACCGTATTCTCGACTGACCTCTGGACAACACGCCGCATTGGGCGCGCACCAAGACGAGGGTCATAGCCTGCCTCAACAAGATACGCCTTAGCATCCTGCGAAACGGTGACGGTAATCTTCTGTTCCGACAGGTTCTTATTCACATCAACCAAGATCAAATCAACAACCTTCAAAAGCTCTTCTTTATTAAGTGGCGCAAAGACGATTATCTCATCAAAACGGTTTAAGAATTCTGGGTGGAACAAGTTGCTACTAATTAATTCATCGACAAACTTATCTTCAAACTGCTCTAGATCATAGCCGCGGTGCAAGTATTCTTGAATACGATCTGCGCCTGCGTTACTGGTTGCGATCACGATAGTGTCGCGGAAACTCACTTCGCGACCACGTGCATCACGAAGAATTCCCTCATCAAGCAGTTGCAGTAAGGTCGAGAGCACCGATGAGTGCGCCTTCTCAATCTCATCAAGCAAGACAACACTAAATGGCTGTTTCATTACCTGCGCCGTTAAGCTACCAGCGTCTTCTGTTCCGTCTGCAATTAATCGTGCAACATCATCCGCTGAGACAAACTCGTTCATATCAAGACGAATAATATTCTTTTCACCACCAAAATAGACAGCAGCCAGAGATTTCGCTAGTTCCGTCTTACCGACTCCTGTAGGGCCAAGGAACATAAAGGTGCCAACTGGACGCTTTTGGTTGCGAATACCTGCTCGAGCACGTCGTAACGCGTCCGAGACCACATTCACCGCTCGCTCCTGCCCAATCATTCGTTCATGTATCAAGGATTCGAGTTTGAGGAGTGTGTCTCGTTCACCTTCGTCATCAACGACATTCGTTTTCACCCCAATCGTTTTCTCAATTGCCAGGTTAACTGATTTTGCCGTGACTAATCCTGATTCGGCATAATCTGCCGCTGCGTCAAGAAGACTTAGCGCCTGACCCGGCATCGCAATGTCGTAGACATATCGAGCGCTGAGTTTGTAAGACTCGCGAAGCGCCTGATACATGTAGGTCACTTTTCGCTTGAATTCAATGCCTGGTATCTTTTCTTCCAGCACCTTCAAAGTATCAGATTCGTCGGTTGGATGAACGTTGATACGATTGACTGCCGCAGCCAATGCCGGTGTTCGCTTACTAATCTGCAAGAACTTCTGCTCATCTATCGCCAAGATAATCGGTAATCGTCCCGCTTCAAGAATCGGAAGTAGTACGTTTGTAATATCAATTGACCCGACACCTTCCTCGAAGAAGACGTGCGCGTTATCAAGACAAATAATAATATTCTTGGCAGTATAAGCTTCAGAAAGGAGTGTTTGGATCAAGCCCTCAAGTTCACCCCTGCCACTCGCCATAGAAAGAAGCCTGGTTGCATCCAACATAAAGATTTGGTGATAGCGAATTGCTTCGGGAACTGATTCGGAGATGCTCATAAGTTCGCTCGCTAGTTCATAGACAAGTTCGGTTTTACCAACTCCTGTCTGCCCAACGAGGGCAATTGCGCCTCGCCCACTGCCCATAGCCTTTGTGATTTGTTGAATAGTTTCGGTTCTTAAATCGGTCTTTCGAACGCTTAGCTCGGATATGTTCTGTCCAAATCGAGATAAGTTCGGAATCCATCCGAATGACCAATCTCGCCCCACACCACCCGGTTTGCTCGATTTCTTACTCGTTGACTCAACTAAGTCGGTTAAATGGTGATACCAACTAATACCACGAATCATGTCGTCTTCATTCAATTGCATATGCCCAAGGAAGGTTTCTTTGCTTGGAAGCTGTCGCAACAGTGCCAGCATCAAAACACCAGCGGTTATCCGACCACCAACCTGCGAACTAATCCTGAGCGCATCTTCAAAAACCGCCTTCGTGTCATCTCTATTCGACGAGACAACCTGCTCCAAAAAGCCTCCACTAAGTCCGAAACGAACAGCAAAGAACATACCGCCAGTTGTTTTCGAAAGAATAGTCGCAATAGCCTGTGGAGTCGGCTGATCCGGCAATAGGGCCAGAATCTCACCATCAAGGATGTCGTCAACCTTTTTGCCATCTTTAATAACTGGAACGTTTCGAAGTTCATATTTATACCACTCGACAATCATGGCTGGAATTGCAGCCAGACCAATCGCCGCCCATCCAGCAGCAAAGCCAAAGACAAGCAGTGCAATGCCACCGACGATAAGCAAGACGACGCCAACCTCAAGTGTCGCCGCCCACGGTGAAAGTGAGTGGCCAAGTCGTGCCTTCATTGCCCTGGGGGCTTTGTGATTAAACAAACTTACATCCATTGTGGCGCCCATCCAATCACAAACAGAATAAGCCCAACGACAGGAAATGCGGGGAGTGTTAGCCAAATAATCGAAATAATTACCTCAAAAATGAATTGGACAATCAATGTAATGACGCCAGCAAGAATCGTGAATAATCGGACAATCGCCCCAATCACCCGCGAAAGGGTCTTGTCAAAGAAGGCACGCATCTGTGTTGCGATTGATCCGTTCACACTTCCGGCCGATATTTGGCGGAATGGCGAGAACAATGTCGAGAAGAGTTGGCCAATCGAAAAGTAGCTCGCGGTTGCCGCTAACCGATCACGAATACGTCGCAGTTGCCCCTTCCAGCCAGTGCCGTACCACCACGAGATTATTCCCACCAAAAACATAGCTTCATTATACGATATAATGGTCTATATGCCTTCACCCTTTGTCATCATCTTGGGAAAATCCGTTCGTTACGCTGCGCGCCTTCGAGGTGGCGGCTCGGCACTTCCTGGATTATTTGTTGAAAAAATCAGTCCTGACTTTATTAAAGACACCCTAGCCCAACTTCCTCACGGCGTTGTGGTCATTAGCGGTACCAATGGAAAGACGACAACGACCAAAATGGTCGTTGCTCTTCTCGAAGCCCATGGCCTGAAAGTATTTACAAACCGAACAGGTAGCAACTTTACCCGTGGCGTTGCCGCCGCCCTTCTTGGGGATATTGATATTAAAGGAAATCTTGACGCTGATATCGCCGTCCTGGAATTAGACGAAGCCCACGCTGTTCCCTTTGTGAAAACCGTTCCCCCTCGCTATAGCCTGCTGCTCAATGTCATGCGTGATCAACTTGATCGCTTCGGTGAGATTGATGCAACGGCGAAAATGCTCGAGAAAATCGCAGTTGCAACAACCGACACTGTCGTCTTAAACCGTGAAGATTCACGAGTACTGAAGATTAAAGGTGTACTGACTGATCAAAAGGTAGAACTGTTCGGACTGAGCGATACTCTCTTAACCCATTTTCCAAGTGACGATGACATGCGCGCTGGATCGGTCAAAGCGGTCAAACGCCCCGATGCAGGCGTCATCCTGAAAGCCTATTCCGGAAATAAAGCGACCTATGATCTAGGGGGCCATGAATTCTCAACAACCCTAAAACTAAATGGCGTCTACAATGTATTTAACAGCGCGGCTGCAATCGCTCTTGCTTATGCAATTCTCGGTAAAGCCGTTAAAACTGACGTCGTTATCTCAACAATCGCCAGCGTCACCCCTGCATTTGGTCGTGGCGAAGAACTGCAAGTTGGCGGACAACCACTTGAACTTGTCCTTGTGAAAAATCCATCGGGCTTTCGATTGGGCCTAAAGTCATTCTCGCCTGAAGGCTACGCAACCATGATCGCCGTGAACGATAACTACGCTGATGGTCGCGATATGTCATGGCTGTGGGATGTTGACTTCGAAAGCCTCGCTGGCGTTGGTGTTGCACAAGTCTCGGGTGTTCGTGCCTACGACATGGCGCTTCGTTTACAATACGACGAAGTAACGATCAACCACATCGAGCCTGACCTTGCAGGTGCCCTTCGCCAATTTATCGACGTCAATAAAGACAAGCCAAAACGCATCTATTGTACCTACACTGCAATGCTGGCACTCCGCAAAGAACTGAGTAAAATCACCAAAGTCGAGGTCATATCATGAGTAAGCAAGTCATCACCGTCCTTCAACTGTATCCAAAAGATATGAACATCTACGGAGATTACGGCAATCTCCTTGTGATTCAACGTCGTCTGGAATGGTACGGCTACGAGCCAAAAGTGATTCACTATAATGTTGGTGATACATTCCCCAGCGATGTCGATATTATCATCGGTGGTGGTGGTCAAGATAGTGGTCAAGAAGTCATTCACCAGGACCTTATCAACATCGGACCGAAGCTTAAAGCGCTCGCTGAAAAAGAAGTTCCGATGTTGCTCGTCTGTGGGTTGTATCAACTATTTGGTAACTTCTTCAAAACCCTAGATGGCAAAACCCTGACCGGCATCGGCGTCCTCGATGTCGAAACACACGGAACGCACGAACGTCTCATCGGAAACATCGTTACAAATAATGAAACGTTCGGCGACATCATCGGCTACGAAAATCACAGCGGACAAACCTACCTCGGCAAGAATGCCGAACCATTCGCGACAGTAGTAAAAGGTGCTGGTAACAATGCAAAAGATGGTCACGAAGGCGCCCGTTACAAGAACGTTATCGGTACCTACCTTCACGGATCTATTTTGCCGAAGAACCCTTTGCTGGCCGACTTCTTGATCCATACTGCAGTGACAAAAAAGTACGGCGATTTTAGCACCGACATTGTTGACGACCTATTGGCCGACCTTGCGCGAAAAGTTGCTGAAGATCGCCCTCGTTAATCTCAATCAGTTATTCGATAATATTCACTTCTCGTAACTTGAAGCCCGTCTTTCGTTGCATGTAGATGCAGCCTGCGACTAACAACATAATATACGCAACAATCGCCCACCACGGCGTTACTAACGTTGTTTTTGCCCAAGGCAATCCAGCCAAATACTGTGACGTGAACGTCATGTAGTGCAAAAGCCAACTGGCGGGCATTCCTACAATCTCGGCAATCGACGGCATAACAAGCGCCGTCACCCCAACAATAAATGTCAGTAGCATCGCCAGCGGAACAAGTGGCACGATCAGAATATTTGCCGGAATAGCGACGTTCGAAATATACCCAAAAGCTGGCACCACAATCGGGATCGTCACGATATGTGCGGCAACCGTTTCACCTAACACCTGTCTGACGATACCGGGTTCTTTTTCGCCAAAGAAATAGTTTTGCAGTAACGGCCCAACAATCATCACTGCAGCAAATGCCGCAAAACTTAACTGCCATCCTAAATCTCCCCAGGCATAGCTCGGTTGCCATAACACCGTTATCGCTGCAGCGAATGGCAATAACACAAACGGGTGAAACTGTCGGCCATAGTACCACGTTAAAAGACTCAGGCTCGATACCAACCCCGCCCTCGTCATACTTGGGCTAAGTCCCGTCATCGCAATAAAGCCAGCGATCATTATCCCCGACGAGAATACAGACATAAACTTTGAGACTTTAATGAAAAATCGTCTCGATAGCCGCACCAAAATCGTCAAATTATACCCACTCGCCACAACAATATGACTCAGTCCGGCAATCTGAAGCGCCGTCGCAAGGTCAGCGGGCAACGCGCTTTTCTGCCCCGTTAAATACCCGATCCCTAAACTCGCCTCAGGTTCGGGGATTCCCTTTCGTATTGCGTCTGCGAACCAATCTCTTACTACTCGACCAATATCACCTGGATGCGGCTCAACAACCGAAACAATCTTTGCCGTAAACATCGTCAGCGCAAACGTCCCAAATCCGACAGTTGTCTTTCCGGATACGGTGACGATATCCCCGCGCTTTGCTTTCGGATGCCCAATCACGCTTACCCAGACAGAACCAGGCAATGTATCGCCCGAATACTTGATATGATCCAATTGCATGACGACCAAGCCTTTTGCCGTCGTTGAAAGATCCTCTTTTACTCGGCCTTCTAGCTTCAGCGTCACCCCGACCAAAGGCTTGTATACCTCCAGACCTCGACTAACAAACGACCCGTAGCACATCCCCGCAATCATTCCAGCTAGAACGATGCACGGCAACACGAATAACTGGCGTCGCCACACCCCGAAGCAAGCCAACAAACCCGCACCAACATACCACCAACTACTTAGTGCTGCATACTGCGCCGTCCATACCCCCACAACAAAGAACAAGCATCCAAGGGCGATTACCCACGACACGTGCACTCGCTGTCGTAATCGCCATAGCTGCATAGAGATAACTATAAAGAGAAATTGTTAATTCAATTTAAACTGGTTCATGGTTTTTCGGAATAACTTACACACCGTCCGTAATTACGATATCTTTAGTTCACCCTATACTGGTCTTCACCTGTTTCAAGCAGGTTGATAATTGATTGCGTCGCCATGTCACTTGCTTTTTGGAACGTGCTCTCGGCATTATAGCCACTAACGCCATTTGAAGCATACCAATTCCTGGATGGCAATGGACGAAAACGTTCAATGTCGGCAACAATGTCAAAAGCGGCACGAATCTCAGTACTTGAAACACGTTGATACAGAGCATCTTCGTTAAAAATTCCCTTATGAAGGATGCTTACAATGAGTGCATCTTTCTTAATAAGTCCGATTCGCTCCGCACTAATGAAATCTTGTCCTGCATCGTCGCCAAGTGCCAAGAAAATAACGTCAGCAGATCTTAATAGATCGTCAACGTTTTCGTAATAGTCAAAATCGTCCGTCTTTTTTTGACGACTCCAATAACTAACTTTTTTAGCCTTCAATCCTTTTGCTCGTTCAGCAAACTCACGACCAATGTTACCCAAACCAACAATACCCACTTCGAGTTGCATAAGGCTTTTTACCGTCACGAAGGATTTATCGCCTTTTGGTCCAAGCTCAAACAAGTCACGTTGCATTGCCATCATCACAGCTGTCGCCCATTCGGCAACTTCAGCCGCGTTTGCTGATGGCGCATTTGAGATTGCGATACCTTTTTCGGTCGCGTATTCCCAGCCAGGTATGTAACCTTTCCAGCCAGTACCGGTGAACGAAATAACTTTCAGTTCATCGGTTGACTTCAATACTTCCTCCGTTACCTTTTCAAGTCCACCAAGAATGTAACCGACTTTACCCTGAAGTGCTGTTTTTAATTCATCTTCAGACGCAGTCGTTTTTTCAAGCCGTTCGACTTCATAGCCCTGAGTTTTGAGTTCTTTAGTATGCTTGTCGTGAATAAATAGCGTATCTGTAACAAGAATTTTCTGCATAACATGATTATATCACCAAATAAAAAACACCCCTGGTAGCGATCGAGGGATGTTTTTTATTTGGAGGGCCAGATGGGACTTGAACCCATGACACCCTGCTTAAAAGGCAGGTGCTCTAACCAGCTGAGCTACTGGCCCGTAACTTTTTATGAGAAACATAAAAGCTTATAACACTATACCGCAACAGGGGTAGTGTGTCAATTCTTAACGATGTTTTCTCTCGGTCTTGTGTGCGGGCTTTGCAATTAAGAGATCAGCGAGTGCGACCGCTACCCCAACACTGACGATCAACTCATGATTCGCGATCAGCCAGTTGTAAACGCCAGCAACAGGACCACTAAACGTCAAAGCAGCACCAATTGGACCGATTAAGAAGGCGACAGCGAGCAACGTAAATAACAATGCGCCGATAATTCGCCCAAAGATATGCTTATAACTGTAGCCACGGTGGAACATAATCAACACGGGTGGGATCAGGATAAGGGCCGAGAGCGCAATAACGTTCACGAGTGGACCTTCTTTAACCAGGCCAGTGCTTGATAACACAAAGCCAGCCGTATCGCCCCAAATTGGGCTAATGATCGCACCAGCGGCAAGACCCAATCCGAGTAATCCAAATCGACGTTTCGACAAGAAAGCACCCGCAAATAATGCAACGACGAGAATCAAAAGTATCACAATGATAGACATGTTATTCTTCCCCTTCTAGTGTAAAGCTGGCTGTATCACCAATCTTTATTGCACCACTTTTAGTCGCACCGGCAGGGACCTCCAAGACGTAGCGAGCGGGGTCATTTGGCTCAAAAGTCTTACTAGTCCCTAGTGATGGGGAGGCGTCGGTCACAATGTAAATGACTTTTTTATTACCATCAAGCCAGACGATATCAAGTGGAATCTTCATATCCTTCATCCAGATGCCCCAACGGCCATCACCACCAAACACCATCAATAGGCCTTCGTTAGGATCTAGTTTTTCAACACCAGATAGCCCCTTTTTTCTTGCGAAGTCAGTTTCGGCTAGCCGAACAGTAAATGTTGTAGCGCCTAAATGAACTTCTTGTCTCGTTTGGAAATGGTTAGCGGCTAGCGCAACCCCTATCACAATAAGCAGTACGCCAGTACTGGCGGCAAGGATTCCAATGAGCTTACGATGCTGTCTGCGCTTTATAGGGCTAACGCTTATCATGAGCATATTATAACACTCGGCGTCTATAAGAAGATTAAGCGCCGACTTTGTCTTTTTTGCTGCCGCGCTTTGCGTTCTGCTCGATATATTCGATGATTGGACCAGCAACGTTTCGGCCAGTCAGTTTCTCGATACCAAATCCAGGGCTTGAGTTAACCTCAAGAACTAGTGGACCGCGTGCACTTCGCATAAGATCAACACCGGCAACGTTAAGTCCCATTGCTTTTGCGGCCTTAATTGCCATTTTAGTTTCTTGTTCAGTGAGTTTCACAACTGTTCCTTCACCACCCTTGTGGAGGTTTGAACGGAAGTCGTCATCAAGGCTTTGTCGTTTCATACTCGCAACGACGCGACCACCAACAACAAAGGCACGAATGTCAGTACCGGCAGACTCTTCAACGAATTCCTGTAGCAAGACGTTTGTTCCGTCTTCGTTAGAAAGATAGAGGGCTTGAAGCACAGACTTGGCTGCTTTCTTTGATTCAGCCAGAACAACACCATTACCGTGTGTTCCACGGGCAAGCTTGATGATGACCGGTGTTCCACCAACCTTATCAATAAGGTCGTCGATGTCCGTAGAGTTACGAGACACAATCGTCTTTGGAATACCGACACCAGAACGAGCAAGGAGTTGGAGACTGCGGAGTTTATCACGAGAACGGTTAATCGCAATCGAGCTAGACACGGTGTAAACACCCTGCATTTCAAGCTGACGAACGATAGCCGTGCCGTAACGAGTCATATTGGCCGCAATACGAGGAATAATCGCATCAAACTTTGCAAGATCTTCACCACGGTAACTTACCGTTGGGTTATCTTGTTCAATTGAGGCGTAACAATCACGGTACTTGATCACTTTAACTTCGTGACCACGAGCTTTCGCCTCTTCTACGAGACGCTTTGTCGAATAGTTTCCGTTTCCGTTTGAGAGAATGGCTATTTTCATAATGTCTCCTTACTTTTCATTCTGATGATATTTCTTATGGAACGCGTACGGATCTTTAATCATTTCTTCATAAATGCCGCGTTTTATCTTGGGTGCCGTTTTATATTCCTTTACCGACACATCGACTAAAAATTTCTTATTGAGTGTTCTTCGTCCGAGTAATATAGGGAAGTCATTGAGTGATCGGTCAGATAGGTAAAATCCTACCCTGACTCGCTTACCTGCAATTTTAACGGGAATCTCGGTACGATAACGGATCTGTTCATGGCCGTTCGAGCTTCGCACCACCGCTGCTCGGAACGCTTTACGCTTTATTACTTCGCCAGTATAGTACTTTGACCCTTCTGCAAAAAGGGTAAATTTGAGCAGTCCTTTCTTTGTCACCGAAATGTTCGATGCCCACAGAGATGAACTATCTGCACCGGTATCTATTTTGGCAGGAATAGCCGTGATATGGCTATTACGACCGATAAAATCGACCAGTACATTCCTTCCGATGATTTGCAGTTCTTGATCCATGATGCCTTACCTATTATCCTTTATACCGTATGCGTCTACAAGTGCGTCCTGTAGGGGGTTAGTTGGGTCAAACTTAGCAGTAAACAGGCGTTCAATGGCCTTCTTGTTACCCTTTACAGAGTCGAGATATTCAAGTGCTATAATTTTACCTTCAAGATATGCGAGGTCCTTGTTAAATGTCAGGACCGGTCCGCCAACGAGATTGGTTGGTGTACCGCGAGTAATACGGACTGTTGATAGGTAAGCTTGCTTTTTCTCTTTAGCTATCGCAACGTCGGACATTTCAACACCGTCTTTTGCAGCAAGGATAACACGAGCACGCCAGTTCACCTCAAATGCTTGTCGGAAATCGGCACCTTCATACAGTGAAGTGGCGGCAAGGTAACGACTTATATACATCGGCGTCCATTTAGATGCTTCGGCATTTCTTGATGCAATTTCAGCGAGTGCGGCAAAGCCCTCTTCGAACGTTAGGTAGTCTGCATTTTTTCCGGGTTCAGCATCTGTATAAAGCCCCGTTCCAAGTACAGGAAGTTCAGATTTTAAACCATTAATTGCACGTCCACCATGAGTTGCTAGCTCGTGAATAATTTTTGATGCCATCACTTCTGCAGCAGTTGCGTCAACTTCATCATCTTCTTTGATCGCAAGACGCTTTTCGCCAATTTGAACAGCCATTGTTGGCGTGTCCCAAGAAAGTGCAGTTTTGTTTGGAGAAACTTCGATGTTAATTCGTGAAGTATTTTCTGGATCCATGACTTCGCGTACTTTCGCGAAAACCCGTTCCATATCCTGAACAGTAAACTTAGGCTCATCATCAGTGCCTTCAACACGAGGAAGAATTACCTCATCCCAGTAGTTTTGAGTGATTTCGTACACGAATGGGAACTTCTCATGAAGAACCTCTCTCAGGTCAGCCAATGATTCCCTGTTGATAATCGGCAGGCGACCTTCCGCCTTACCATCGATTGCTGGAATAGTAATGTCTTCACCATCAATCGTCACAACCGCTCCATTTACCAGTTCGTCGTAAATTGCCTGTACGTTTGGAGCAAGTGTCTTTTCGCCAGCCTGAGCGATAACTTCACCGTAGACCTGTTTGACGATTTCTACTCGTGGCGCACCATATAGCACTTCGTTTAGTTCCTGGTACTGACGAGCAGCTTCAAGAAATTCAGGTGACGTTGGATCGTCCTTTAAATCATCCATCTTTTTCGCCTGGATCAACCAATACATTTCAATTTGGTGATAGGCAGCGGAGCTTTGTACTGCTTTTGCCGCTTCTGGATCTGCCATGTGTTCGGCTTGATCTATAACAACCTGGAGAGGAATTGTTTTTAGGTATAATTCCTGAGTATCAAGTTTCGGGTAATCCAATGTTGGGTTACGCATTTCACCTGCAAAAAAAGCTGTTTCCTGTTTCTTGCGGTATTCACCACTGCCTTCGAGCATTTCATATGACTGAAATCCCATCTCTTTTGTGACAGTTGGGCGAAGACGCTCAGCAATAAGTGCCTCGAAAACGGGCAATCTATCTCTGTTAATGACGGCTTTATTCTCGAGTGAATTCATCGGATCATTATAGCACTTTTAAGCTAAAAAGTCAATACGCTTACCCTTTCGGATGAGCGTCTAGCGTTTTTTGCCAGCGTCGAATTCTTCAAGAATCTCGCGTTGTTTTCGTGAAAGTTTGGTCGGAATATCAACGACAATGTTCACAATATGTGGACCGCGTTTATCGCTGTTCATGTGAGGAATGCCGTGACCAGATAGTTTAAAGTCAGTTCCTGACTGCGTTCCAGCGGGAACTTTCATACGGACGACTCCATCAACTGTTTCGACGTCGATTTCAGCGCCGAGCGTCGCATCAATCATGCCAACATGTGTTTCAGAGAGGATGATGTCGCCCTCCCTGGTAAACTTCTTGTCTGCTTTCACACGGATATTAACGTATAAGTCACCCTTTTCACCGTCAGTAATCGCTTCACCACGACCAGAAAGTCGGATGGTTGAACCGTCGTCAATTCCTGCAGGAACTTTCAGCTTGATAGACTGCTTTTTGCGTTGCGTTCCCTTGCCGTGACAGACAGTACACTCTTTTTCAGGAATTTTGCCACGTCCATTACAGGTTGGACAGACGACACTCTGCTGGATTGCACCGAACATAGTGTTCATAATGCGAGTTTGCTGACCCGCGCCCTTACAGGTTGGGCAGGTTTTCATGTCATGACCAGGCTCAACGGTCGTTCCGTGACAGTGTGGACATTCATCATCGATATCAAGATCAATTTCTGTTTCAAGACCAAAAACGGCCTCTTCAAAGTTTAATTGCAACGTTACTTCAACGTCACGTCCACGCTGTGCTGCTTGCTGGCGTTGACCGCCACCACCAAAGAATTGACTAAAAATATCACCAAGCCCATCACCGAAGTCAAAGCTCTGGCTATTAAAGCCTTCGAACGGATTACTTCCACCACTGTAGCCTCCGCCACCGCCACTTGATCCACCGACGCCCGCGTGACCAAATTGGTCGTAGCGTTGTCGCTTCTGGGCGTCCTTTAAGACATCGTAGGCTTCGTTTACTTCTTTGAACTTTTCTTCATCACCACCCTCTTTATCTGGGTGATACTTAACGGCAGCCTTGCGGTAGGCCTTCTTTAATTCATCAGCACTCGCACCCTTTGCGACGCCCAGTACTTCGTAATAGTCACGTTTACTCATCTGTTATTAGTATAGTAAATTAGCAGTCATCATGCAAGAGTGCTAGCGCTGTTAATCATAAGCGTTATAAAACAATGTTGACTGTTAGTCTACTAAGTAGTATTATCACGACAAACAATATAAGTGTGGTCGATTCTTGTGGGCAGAACCTCTACAAGGGAGATATGCATATGTTCAAGAAGGTATTAACCGTAGCAGCGTTTCTTGTTGTCGCGAGTATTTTCGGAGTTGTTTCGTCGCACCCGGCAAGCGCAGACTACCATCAATCTAAGGTGACTATTTGTCACGCGACGGACTCAGCAACGAATCCATATGAAAAAAAGTCTGTCGACCTCAGCGCGGTTGACGGTGTTGGTAACAATGACCACAGCCATCACACAGGACCTGTTGCTTACAGCGAAACACAAGCCAATCAACTAAAATCCGACCATATTCATTGGGGTGATATCATTCCCCCAACAGTCGTTAATCAGACCGGGCTTAACTGGAATGATATCGGCAAGGCAGTCTACTACAATGACTGTAACTACCCAAAGACAGCAACTGCCAGCATTAGTGTCCTCGGCGCTACTTGCTCCGATGGTCAAAAACTCGTGTATGGTTCTATCTCAAATGCTAGTTTCTCTGGAACGGCAAATGGTACATACGGCCCACAAGACTATTCAGTGACTGCGACAGCGTCAAGCAGTGCATTATTCTTTGGAAGCCAAACGCCAACAACAACACTGACTTTCACAGGAACACTAAGTGGTCCGCTCACTGGTGAACAGTGTGACACTCCTGTTGAAGCTGCGCCAGTGACGTTCGTTGATCCAACCTGTAGTGAAAATAATCAATATGTTATTCCTGGTCAATACACTATTCCAACAAGTACTGGCATAGATTACCAAATTGATGGCACGACTGTTGCTGCTGGTACATATAACGCTGCCGCTGGAACAACGGTTACTGTAACGGCGGTTGCACAATCGGGCTACAAAATCGATGAGGGTAAGACAGTCTGGTCATGGACGTTCTCAACACCAGAAAACTGCCCACAAGTGCCTAACAAGCCAGATGACATCGTTACTACTAACACGTCTTCATCAGTAAACTGTTCTACAAAACTTGTTACCACTATCACAACAACTTCAAGGACAACCTTCAGCCTTCAAGACAATGAATGGGTTGCAAACGAACCAGTTATTACAAGCGACTCAACTAGCCGTGCTGCAACAACTGACGAACTGACGACTTGCCCTAACGATACAACAGAATTAGGACAAGGTTCAGCTGGTGGACCAACCGTTACGCAACTTCCTTACACAAGCGGCGACGGCACACTCGCTACCGTCCTGACACTTTCAGCCATTGCCGGTGCCGCAACTGTAATGAGCGTCCTTGCTCGCCGCGTTCTCGGCCGACAAGTATAACAACTGACTCTTAGTCGGACATATCGCACATGAGTGCAATTACGAAAAACATCACAAAGGTACCGCTCATCTTTCGAGTGGTACCTTTGTATGTCGTGACTGCAGGAGTGTTGTGGGCGGGACACTTTCTTTTTGTGCATACTCAACAGCCCGTTAGTAGTACTCAGCCGATCGTAAACCGATCGACGACGGTAGGTTCAACCGAACACATCATAAGTGGCGAACCAACCCGCATTACCGTTGACCGTCTTGGAATCGACCTCGTCGTAAAAGACGGGTATTACGAGAACTCAACCAAAGAATGGACTTTATCTGACAATGCGACCTACTTCGCAGCGATGACAACTCCACCAAATGACAGCCACGGCAATACATTCATTTACGGACATAACACTTCAACTATATTCGCTCCCCTGAAAGATATCAGTGTCGGCGATATTGTAAATGTCTACACATCAAACGGACATATATTTCGCTATACCTATCGAGCTGATGCAGTCGTCACGCCTGACATCACGAACGTATTATATGAAGACCCCGCATCACCCCAGCTGACCATCATGACCTGCGAGGGTATTTGGAGTAAAGTTCGTCGAATCATGTATTTTGACTTTAAGGAGGTATCGTAATGGAGTTCATCATTCCATCATCCCTCGCTGGGATTATCGCAGCCTGTCTGTTAGTACTCTTTGTTGCCATCCAAGTGATGATTGACAGCTTTGATATCAATACAACAAAGCGTCTTTACAAACAGCTTGTCCAGATAGGCAAAGACCACAGCAGAAAGTCATTTACTGTTGTTATCACGCTCCGAAAGAGAGCAGAATCAATCCAGCCACTGCTTGAACATATCTATAGTCTCGGCTACAAAGAGTTACAAGTACTCGTCATCCTCAAACACAGTGCGGGCAAGAATGCCCAATCGAAGCTTATGTCCATGCGACGAAAAAATAAGTGGCAAGGTATGCGTATCAGTTCATACAAAAAGGGCCAGTCGCACCAAGAAGTGATGCACCGCTACGCTAAAGAAGGCCTAGTGATTGAACTACTTCCAGACTCTCGTCTGACTCCTGGTTTCTTTGATGATATGTCATATGAACGGCTTCTCAATCCACAGGGCACAATCGTACTGAAACAACAGCACCAATTAGACGTGTCGCTTACGAGTGCGTTCGATGCACACTTTGAGCTATGGACTTCTCTCTATCCATTCGTACTCAAGCACGTGAAGCGTAATCGGTCGAGCACACCACTCTTCGCGACAATTATTACCCCAGCTCGATCACTCACGGGTCGATCGTTTGCTGTATCATCCATCCAAGCAATAGCCAAGCACTTGTCACTAGCTAAGATCGCAAGTGGCGTCGTTATACTATCCGCAATCGGTGTTATTCTTTCGCATGCTCTAGAGCAAAATGACATCATTACACTCATTGCCATTATCGTCGTAGCGTATGCCGTTACCTACAGCATCAATATGCTTAGGCAAAAAGCGCGTTCCATTACAGACAGAATCAGTCTGATGTTACTATCACCCTTCGCATTGATCTATGGGGTTGTCCTCACCACATGCGCAGCGGTGCTGTATATATCACGTCCAAAATAAAGCGTCCACACTCGGGGTGGACGCTTTATCTATAAAGTAAGCGGAACTATACCGCTTTTCGACCGCCTGACATCGCCTTCCAGATCATGAGGACGATTATCGCGCCGACGAGAGCAACAACGAAGCTCCAAAGGTTAAACCCTGTTACTCCTGCTCCTCCGAATAGTCCAAAGACAAAGCCTCCGACTACCCCACCAATAATACCGGCAATAATATTACCGAGTAACCCTTGCCGGGCATCTGTCCCAGCGATCATTGAGGCGACCCAACCGGCCAATCCTCCAAGTACTATCCATCCAATAATTCCTAGTCCGCTCATGGCAAAACTCCTCCTCTTTTATGGTTCCTACACTTCTTATTATACGCTCATTCCTGTCTAAAGTCTGTTTAAGCGCTGAGAGTTTATCTTCGTTAATATATACACAAGCACTATCAGGATATATACTGACCTTAATGAAACCTCTTATTCGAAGTGCGGGCACCGTCTTTGGACTACTCCACGCTGAAGCTCGTCAGCTGCATAACCGCTATTTCGGTAAAATCGAACGATTCGAAGGTAATGCCAAGGAGATCTGCGAACAAATTGTCGATCGACTCTGGGAAGGTAACTTTTATCGCACCAGCCTTGGGCACTTTAACTTCTTTTGGATGCGAGATTTCGGAACCGTTGCGCAATCACTCGTCCACTTGGGACATCAAGAGAAAGTACATCATACGCTCCGCTGGGTGCTCTCACACTATCGTCGTGCGAATACGATTACCCTTTGTATTGACCACGCAGGAAACACGTTTAACGCCCCCGCAAAACGAAGTATTGATGCATTGCCTTGGCTACTCCACTCGTTGGTTGTCAGTGGGTATCGGCTTAATAAAGGTGAGCATCTATTCCTTCAAGAACAACTTATCAAGTATATTAAAATGTACCTCGACCCGCTGACAGGCGAACTGCAGAACGTTGCCTATGCCGAAATGCGTGATGCCGTTCACTATGACCGAAGCGCCTATAGTATCGCGCTCATCGCGCGCATGGCACATTGCACGGAGAAACTAAAATTGACTGCATTCCCTTTTCACCCTCAGCAATACCAAGCAGAGTTAATTCACAATTATTGGAATGGCCATTACTTTAGAGCTGATCGTTCGAATGGCGCCTACAGTTCCGACTCTGCGTTGATGCCGTTCTTCCTCGATGTTATCAACGATTCAGCCATGGTACAAAAAACCTGTGATTACATCAACAAAGCGAAGTTCAATGCAACGTACCCACTACAATATGGCGTGCAAGATCAAACCTTCAAGCACCGCCTTGGCATGGGGCGTATCTTGATGCCAAACTACACCGGGACGACCGTTTGGACCTGGCACGGAACATTCTATTTGCACATCCTCAAACGATACAAGCGACCGGAGTATAAAGAGCAATATACAAAACTCGCATCGTTGATTGAACGGCACGGAACGTATCCCGAACTGGTTAATCCCGATGGATCTTGGTACAACGTGCCGATTTATCGGGCTGATCCGGGTATGGTGTGGGCGGCACTTTTCGAGGAGCTATAAAAAGACCGCATCGCTACGGTCTTTTTTAGTTGGATAGAAGAATTACTTCTCTTTCTTCTCGTCGTCGATGACTTCGCCTTCAACCGGCTCATCTGTCTTTTTCTCAGCATCTTCAGAGGCAGGTGCTTCCTCTTTGGCTGCTTGTTCGTACATCTTTGCTCCGATAGGCATCGTTACATCATTGAGGGCCTTTGTGGCAGCCTCTAGCTCGTCCTTATCTTCAGCATCTTTGTGCTTCTTCGCTTCTTCGACAGCATCAGTGATGACTTTCTTGTCGTCATCGCTAATTTTGTCCTTAAATTCGTCAGGCATTTTTTCAGCTTGGTAGATTGCGCTCTCGAGACTATTTCGCGCATCAATTGATTCGCGTTTCTTCTTGTCTTCATCAGCGTGCTCTTCGGCGTCTTTTGCTGCCTTTTCGATATCTTCTTTAGAAAGGTTTCCGCTGTCAGAAATCGTAATGTTCTGCTCTTTGCCAGTACCCTTATCTTTGGCAGTAACGTTCAAGAGACCGTTTGCGTCGATGTTAAAGGTTACTTCAATCTGCGGAACACCACGTGGCGCTGAAGCAATTCCATCAAGGACAAATCGTCCCAGTGATTTATTATCAACAGCCAATTCGCGTTCACCTTGAGTGACGTGGATTTCAACTTGTGGTTGGTTATCGGCAGCAGTTGAGAATGTCTCGGACTTGCTGGTTGGAACTGTCGTGTTTCGTTCGATAACCTTTGTTGCAACACCACCCATTGTCTCGATACCGAGAGAAAGTGGAGTCACATCGAGGAGGAGAACATCCTTCACGTCACCAGCCAATACACCACCTTGAATTGCAGCACCGATGGCCACAACTTCGTCGGGGTTCACACCCTTAAGTGGTTCTTTACCGAAGATTGCTTTTACCTTTTCAACGACTGCAGGCATACGAGTCATACCACCGACAAGAACGATCTCATCAATGTCAGTTGTCTTTAGACCGGCGTCCTTCAAAGCGTTTTCAACAGGTTTTGCAACACCATCGATCAGGTCCTTAACGAGCTCTTCAAGCTTGCTTCGAGTCAACTTGTACTCAAAGTGCTTTGGACCGTCAGCATCCGCTGTAAGGAACGGCAGGTTGATTTCGGTTTCGTTAGTTGTCGAAAGTTCCTTCTTTGCCTTTTCAGCTTCATCCTTAAGACGTTGCATTGCGGCCTTATCAGCCTTAAGATCAATACCCTGTTCGTTCTTAAAGACATCAAGGAAGTGGTTCACGATACGGTTATCGAAGTCTTCACCACCAAGGTGCGTATCACCGTTAGTAGACTTCACTTCGAAGACGCCGTCACCAAGTTCAAGAACGGAAACGTCAAATGTACCACCACCAAGGTCGAACACGACAATCTTTTCGTCTTTCTTAGACTCAAGACCGTAAGCAAGTGCAGCAGCGGTTGGTTCGTTAATGATACGTTTTACTTCAAGGCCGGCAATCTTACCAGCATCTTTTGTCGCCTGTCGTTGTGAGTCATTGAAATACGCAGGAACGGTAATGACCGCTTCAGTGACTTTTTCACCAAGGAAGGCTTCAGCATCAGCTTTGATCTTTGAAAGAATCATGGCAGATACTTCTTCTGGACTGTAATCTTTGTCGCCCATCTTAACTGCGACACCATCGCCCTTTTTGACAATTTCGTATGGCATGATATCAAGATCTTTTTGAACCTCTACATCGTTAAACTGACGTCCGATTAAACGCTTTACGCCGTAAATAGTGTTCTTTGCGTTAGTCACACGCTGACGTTGTGCAACTTGTCCGACAAGACGTTCGCCGCCCTTATTGATTGCAACGACGCTTGGAGTGGTTCGATTACCTTCAGCGTTCGCGATGACTTCCGGTTTACCCGCAACCATGTACGCAACAGCACTGTTAGTTGTACCGAGGTCGATTCCAATGATTTTACCCATATATTATTCTCCTATTACTTCAATGATTATCATATATATCTGTTCTTATTCTAGCACTCTAGAGCCTAGATTGCCAAGTACTCTTAGTATACATAAGTTGGCACTCTCATGTCAAGAGTGCCAACAACCTCCGTTTTTAGGAACAAAACTGCTTGTGCTATATAATGAGAATAGTTAAAAAAGGAAACCACATGAACCCCGAAAATCAACAAGTCCCCACTCCTCAGCCAATCCAACCTCAGCCGGCACCAGTTCCTCCGTTTCAGCCAGCACAACCAGTGACGCCCGCTCAACCAACTCCACAGCCAAGTGCGTTCCCACAACCAGCGGCAACAACTCAAGCACTGACGGGCTTGAAACCACCGACTACCGCAAATATTGAGAAACAAAAAAAGATCGCACTCGGCGCCGCAATCCTCAGTATCGTCATCTTTATTGTTGGCCTCATTGCTGGATATGTGTTTGCTGCAGCGGCATTCCTCGGAGCTTACGCAATTGCCATTGGTATTCGCGCAAATCCAAAGCCAAAGCTGACCATTGCTCTTGGTAGCGTTGGACTTGTTCTCAACCTAGGTCTGTACATTCTCTCTATCGTGACGAAGTAAGTACTAAAAAGTACCGCTCTGTATCTGTACGACAATAACGATCGCAGCGACAATTACGACAATGCCAATCGCAATCAAGAAAGACAACTTCCACCCAAGAAGAGTCACTTTGATGCCATTTTGTTTTAATTTATTAATCCAAAGACTCGCGCCTGAAGCTTTTAGCTCACTATATGCGTAGGCGGCACCGACTACACCGACACCAGCAGTTTGCATTCTTGCGAACAACGTCCTGTATGTTTTATCGCCGACATGAAAGGTCAGCATATTAAGCGAGCCAGTCACCTTTTTAATATCCGTTAAAGGAGCGTCAAGCATCATACCTGTTGCCTGGTTTGTATCAAAGTTCATTTCGTATATTCGAATACGATTATCTGCCGTCCACTCAAGCAGAACGGTTTTAGAGCCGAAGATAGTTACATTTGGCATGTAATCGACGATCGCTTGTAATTGCGCTGTTGGGGGTTGTATCGCAGGTGGTGTTTGTTGTGTGAGTTGAGAGGTTGGTTCCATACACTTATTGTAGCAAACTCTACTACTGCTTTGTGACTTTGACCATCGCGTGACGAATCACGTGACCGTTCAATGTATAGCCAGCCTGAAGTTCATCAGCGATAACTTCGTGTTCACCGACTGCATCTTCGTCAAATTGAATCGCTTCGTGCAATTCTGGGTCAAATGGAGTACCTTTTTTTGCATCGATTCGCACAAGATTTAAACTATCAAGTGACTTTTCGAGATGTTTTACCAATCCGGCAACACTTTGTACCCACGAATTTTCCTTTAATTCGTCAGGTGCATAGGCAATCGCGCGTTCAATATTATCAATCACTGGAAGAAGTTTTAAAATCGCACTCGCCTGCCCTGATTCACGAGCAGCGACCTTCTCGCCATCAACTCGTTTGCGGTAATTTTCAAAATCAGCACGAGTTCGCTGGAGGTCTAATGTTAATTCAACAATTTCTTGATCACGAGTATCTTCAACAGCTTCTGCTGGTGTTTCTTTTCGTGGTTTCTTTGCATCAGGCATGGTCTATAAAATCTCCTCTAACATTGCGCCGGTGTGTCGGACAAGGCGCATTACTTTTTCATAACTTTGGCGAGTTGGGCCGATGACACCAATATAGCTATTATCACTATACGGTGAACGGAAACGGCTAATAATCAGTGTTGCACCGCTGGCTTTACCGATCGGATTCTCTGATCCGATGTACACATTCAACGGTTCGTTCGGCTTTGCTTCACGAAGCCAAGGCTCTAGGTTATCAAGCAGTCGAGCAACGCCTTGTGCGTGATTACCTTGTAAAAATTCTGGTTGTGAAAACAAGTTTCCGATACCAGTCATATACAATTCATCGCCAATCGTTGCGATACCCATGTTCTGAGTCAGCTCAACAAGGCTATCAACGGCACTGCGGATTGCACGGTCAGCACGATCCGAATGGGTGTGCACACGGGCTTCAATCGCTCTCGCACTGCGATCAGGCAACGTCGGCTGAAGCTCGTTTGCGTGAGCTTCAGTAAGTGCATTCACATAAAAACGGTAGCCTGCATCAGTTGGAATACGGCCAGCACTCGTATGTGGCTGCTCAATCATACCCATCTCCTCAAGACGAGCCATTTCACTACGAATTGTCGCGCTTGAGACACCAAAAAGTTTGGCAAGCATCACGCTTCCCACTGGTGCTGCAATCTCGGCATGTTGCTCGATAATTGCGGCTAGAATCTGCCTCTGGCGATCTGTCATAGCTCTATTCTAGCTTGTTTTGGCACTCGATGTCAATGAGTGCTAGATACTAACGAATATCTTCGAGTTGGCTGATGTAATTGCTGATTGCTGTATTAAGATCGTGGATTGCATCGTTCGCTTGTTCGCGTTCGGTAGCGGATGGACCAGTGTTTGTCCGAGCGTATTCAATAATTCTACTCGCAGTATCACGGCTAACGTCGTTTGTGATCGGAATAAAATCAGGGCTCCTGAGTGCGTTGTCTAACTCGTCCTGAGCCGAGCGGAACCGACGAAGAATTTCATCGTGGTCACCGATAGTTCCACCCTGTCGTTTCATGAGTCGAGCAAGCCATACTTCAAAATTCGGAGGCATCACAAAGTAGACCGATAAATCATCCATACCGAATGTCAAAAACTTTTCAGCACCTTCGTAATTAATGTCGGTGAGTGCTGTTTTCGCGAGTCCAGAAATTCGTCGATACTCAGAGATCAACGAGCCATTCACTCTTCCGTGCACAGGAGCGACTTCTATATATTCACCCTGATCCATGTTTTGGATTGCTTGTGCTTCGGTCAAGAAATAGTACTCCCGACCATCCTGCTCCATAATGCCGTTATTTTCTCGCGGTTCACGTGTCGTACTCGTAACAACTCGCATAAACTCATCAGACTCTTTGAGGATATCACCTATAACTGTGTCTTTTCCTGCGGCCGTAATGCCCGTTAACATCACAGTCTTAATAGGAGATAATTCAGCAACGACATCGCTTGGTGCATCGTAGTGTTTTATGCGCTGTAGTAGTGATTCATCCATGGTTTGCTCATTATACCAGAGATACTAATCTCGCTTAAGCATGACCATGAAGGCTTCAGAAGGAATGTCAACTTTTCCGAAACGTTTCATACGCTTCTTACCTTTTGCCTGTTTTGCGAGCACTTTCTTTTTACGAGAAACGTCTCCACCATATAGGCCAGTCGTAACGTCTTTTCGGTATGCACTTAAATCTTCGCGAGCGATGAACTTTCCACCGATACCAGCTTGCAATGCAACTTGGAAGTTCTGCCTGGGAATGACTTCTTTTAGTTTCTTTGTAACTTCACGGGCCAGACTTTGTGCTTCTGTTCGGTGCGCCATAATACTAAGCGCATCAACCATCGCACCTGCAACGTAGAAGTCGATACGAACAAGATCTTCCACGCGATAGTTATCGAGTTCATAATTGAACGAACCGTAGCCGCTCGTCACTGACTTCAGTTGATCGTAAAAGTCAGTCAAAAGATTTGCGAGTGGCGCCTCGAAAGCAATCAAAGCCCGCTCATCAATGTAGCTCAGGTTTGACTGGATTCCTCGCTTTTGAATAATCAGTTGAATGACTGCACCAATAAATTGCGCGGGAACAATAATCTCGCCTTTGATCCACGGTTCGCGAATTTCCTTAATTCGTGTGACATCAGGTAAATTACTGGCACTCTTAATATCAAGGTCTTCGCCAGAATTTAATTTAACGTGATAGTCAGTTGACGGGTTAGTAATCACAAGGTCGAGGTTATATTCACGTTCTAGTCGTTCACGAATAATATCGAGGTGAAGAAGCCCTAGGAATCCGATACGAACGCCAAATCCAAGCACAGGAGAATTCTCTGGCTCAAACTGCAAAGCCGAATCACTCAGACTTAATTTCTCAACCGCGTCCTTGAGAGCTTGGTATTCGTCGTTGCTGACCGGGAAAAATCCGGCGTACACAAACGGTTTCACTAACTTATAACCAGGAAGCATGTCAGTTGCAGGACGACGACGAATCGTCACTGTATCACCCACACGCGCATCACGAGTTGTGCGAAGGTTGGTCACAATATAGCCAATCTCGCCACTGCCAAGCACTGGACTTGGGCTCATGGCTGGATTCAGCGACCCGACTTCTAGCGCAATACCATTGGCACCCGTTGCCATCATGTCGATGATGTCAGACTTTTTAATTTCACCGTCAACAACACGAACATACAGAATCACTCCGCGGTAATCATCAAAATAACTATCGAAAATAAGTGCACGAGTTGGCTCTTCGCTACTGCCGCGTGGTGGTGAAATCTTTTCAACAATTTCATCAAGTACATCAGTCACGCCTTCGCCCGTCTTGGCGCTAATCTTGAGAATGTCATCTTCGGTACAACCGAGCAGGTTAATAATTTCTGCACTCACCCGTGGAACATCAGCTGCAGGTAAATCAATTTTGTTCAGCACGGGGATAATCTTTAGGTCAGCAGCAAGTGCGAGATACACGTTGGCCAATGTTTGCGCTTGAATTCCCTGGCTAGCATCGACGACAAGAATTGCGCCTTCACAAGCCTGAAGACTTCGCGATACTTCATAGCTAAAGTCGACATGTCCAGGTGTATCGATCAAATTCAGTTCGTGATCTTTATAACTCATGCGGACAGGTGCGAGTTTAATCGTAATTCCCTTTTCACGTTCCAAATCCATACTATCGAGAAGTTGTGACTTCATATCACGCTTCTGAACAGTACCCGTCAATTCGAGCATGCGGTCGGCGAGTGTGGATTTTCCATGATCAATGTGAGCAATGATACAAAAATTACGGATGTTTGATTGATTCATATTTTTTACTTATCTATAGCTTTCGGTGGTTTAAAGAATATTTTCACGACGCGAGTGATGATTGGATTTACTTCAGGCAGTTTGAATAATCGGCTAAAGGCAATGTAACAGACTCCAGCAACCGCCGCAACGAAGGCAAACTTCGGGAAGGTTGCCCAGAAGCTCTGGTCATTCGCGCTCAGTGGCAAGAAAGCCAATGCGATATAAGTAATAATTGCCGTAAACCCAGCTGCACTTGCCATACGCGCAACGGCATGAACAAAGATCATATCAAACAGTCCTGGGATACGTCGTGACATCACGGTGAATAGAATCGACATCTCAACAGCAGAAACAATCACTGCCGCCCAGGCGAGTCCCTGTACGCCCATACCAAGTCCCTGTGTAAACCACACCGCTAAGGTAATGTTAAGCGCAATTGTGAACAATGAGATATAAAGCGGAGTCTTCGTGTCTTGATGCGCATAAAAGCTACGCGCCGAGATAAAGTAGACCGATCGAAATAGAATCGAAAGCGCCAAGATCGCAAAGATACTCGCCATGTACGGATCTCCACCGTTCACGATAAAGTTCACAAGGTAGCCTCGTCCAAAAACGGCAATCACTGTGACAGGCAATGCCAGCCAAATAATCACACGAAGAACGGTTTGTAGTTCTGATTTGAATAAGTCGGGTCGACCTTGTGCTAATCGCTCCGTCATCTTTGGGAAAGCCGCTGTACTAATAGCGACACCGATCAAGTTAATCGGAACGTAGGTTAATGACGTCACCTGCTGATAGGCACGGACACTTCCTGCAACCATTCGTGATGCCAAGTTTGTTTCAACAATGCTATTTACGTAATCAATACCCTGGTCGAGTGAACGCGGTGGAAGGAGTCCAAGAACTTGTCGAAAACCTTTATTCTTCCAATAAATCTTAAATCGATAATCAAAGCCCATACCAAATAGCCCGAACGTACTGACGATCAATTGCAACATCGCACCTAGGACTACGCCCAGTGCAACACCCATGATACCGCCGTCAAATACCTGCCACCCAAACAGGTTGATACCATGCGTAAAGAACAGCAGTCCGATAATAATACCAATGTTATACAGTGCCGGCGCCAGTGCGAAGAAAGCAAATCGCCCAACCGCCTGTTGCATACTCGTAATTACCGTCGCAACCGCAAACAGGAATGGACTGACCGCAATCACACGCATCATGCTGACGGCAAGTGAACGACTTGATTCGTCAAGTCCTGGACCAACTACGTAGCGAACCAATGGTTCTGCGAAGATAATGATCAAGATACTTGCAAGCAACGTCACCAGTGCCATCAAGTTAATAATACTGGTTGAAAGTTCCCACGCAGATTTCTTATTACCCGATCCTAATCGTTGGTTAAAGACAGGGATGAAACTCACGCTGAGTGCGCCTGAAACAAGGATAATAAACATGAAGTCTGGCACGGAAAAGGCAACCGTGTAGGCGTCAGCTCCGGTTGGATACGTAATGTAATACGCGCTGTTGAAAAGACGGTCACGGAAGATCCCCAATAAACTCGCTATCAATGATGACCCAGCCAATAAGGCTGCCGCTAGTTGCAATGGCAGCCTTCGATTGAGCTTGGAGAGTGTTGTGCGAATATTAACCATCAGTAGGTCAGGCCCAAGCCTACTATTTTACTAGTAAAGCATAGCCTCCTTTGGCAATGTTGCATCTTTCAGGAGTTTGATCACGCCATCTTCTTCGAGTGTTTCTTCGACGAGGAGTGCATCAGCAAGTTTCTTCAAACTCTTCATATTTGCCTTAAGGACGACTTCGGCACGGACTGCTGCTTCTTTAATAAGCTGCGCGACTTCAAGGTCAATTTCTTTCGCTGTGTCATCACTGTAAGGGCGTTCGTGAGTCATGCGTTCAAACATCATGCTTCCGTTGTCTTCGTGGAAGACTTGATCGCGGAGCTTTGTACCCATTCCCTGTTCGATGATCATGTCGCGAGCAATTTCAGTTGCCTTACGAAGGTCTGAACCAGCGCCTGTCGTGATTCCATCAACGCCATTAATCAGCTTTTCGGCAATACGACCACCGAGTGCACGGGCTAGGACATCCTTGAATTCGTAGATGTTCGTGTATGCAGTATCTTCAGGAGGAAGGAACCATGTGACACCGCCAGTACCGCCACGAGGGATGATCGTCACCTTGTGGACAGGGTCACTGTCAGGAAGAACGTGTCCAACAAGTGCGTGACCGGCTTCGTGATACGCAGTAATACTCTTGTCTTTCTCGCTCATCACCTTGCTCTTGCGTTCTGGGCCAATCGCAACTTTTTCAAAGGCTTCAGTTAAGTCGGCGTTACTAATCTTCTTTGCATTACGACGCGCTGCGATAATCGCGGATTCGTTCGCAATATTCGCAAGATCGGCACCGGATGAACCAGCAGTTTTCGCAGCGAGTTTATCGAGGTTGACTGTTGTATCAGCAGGCTTGTTCTTGAAATGAACTTTCAAAATCGCTTCACGGTCTTTTCGTTCCGGAAGCATAATGTTTGTTCGACGGTCAAAGCGCCCCGGTCGAAGAAGGGCTGCATCAAGGACGTCAGCACGGTTAGTTGCTGCAAGAACGATCACATTCGTACCAGTCTCAAATCCATCCATCTCAACAAGAATCTGGTTAAGAGTTTGTTCACGTTCGTCGTGTCCACCACCCATACCTGAACCACGCTTGCGTCCAACAGCGTCAATTTCGTCGATAAAGATAATCGCAGGTGCATTCTTTTTTGCTTTCGCAAATAGATCACGAACACGTGAGGCACCAACACCAACAAACATTTCAACGAACTCTGAACCACTGATGCTAAAGAATGGAACGTTTGCTTCACCAGCAACAGCACGAGCAAGCATTGTCTTACCTGTACCTGGACTACCGACAAGCAAAACTCCCTTTGGAATCTTTGCACCAAGTGCTTCGTACTTCTTTGGGTGCTTCAAGAAATCAACGACTTCTTCAAGGTCTTGTTTTGCTGAATCATTACCAGCAATATCGTCGAATACTACTTTCGTCTTATCTTCGCCGTATAGTTTCGCCTTTGATTTGCCGAAGCCAAGTGCTTGATTGTTCTGTCCTTGTGCTTGACGCATCATAAACATAAAGAAGGCGGCAATCAGAATGACAGGCACGATAATAATCGCAAGGTTCCATAGAACACTTCCGGTATCGCTTGGTGTCTTGTTTGTGACAAGCGTTCCGCTATCAGGCTTGAGGCCTTGTTCAACGAGGCTACTCGCGGCATCTTTCACTGATTTTTGAGTTGCAACGTCACTTCCCTTAGGGGTAATCGTTAGATTGTTTCCTTCGACAACGATGCTTTTAATGTCACCTTTGTTTGCATTCTCAATAACTGTCGAGATCGGCACATCTTGAAGCGTATCGTGTGGTGTTGCGATAGCAATTCCCGCTAAAACGACAATCACTAAAATCGCCCAGAAGAGCGTGAGTCGGAGTATATTATTTGGTTTCTTTGGAATAGGGGACTTTATGGCCATGTTAAATCATCCTTTCGGCATATAAGTAGCAGTGTTCACTTCCCCTTATTTTAACAGTGACAGAGAAAAATTACGAGTAGTGAAATCAAATGTAAGACCCGATCCTGCTTGGTAGGACGTCTTCGGTTGAGCTGTCTTAATCGCAAGGAGCGCTCTTTCGAGTTGCGGCCTGGTTAACTGCGCTTTTGTAACGTAGCGCAGGCATTCAGTCGCCACGCTGACGGGGATATGAGAAAAGAAATAACGGCTGTAAGCCGGACCGTCGCCGACAAGCTTCGCCACTTCTTCTTCGATCAATCGTTTTCCCTCAAGCTGTTGGCTTCGAAGTGCCAATAACTCTCTTTTGGTTCCATCATCGAGTTCACTTGTTTGTTTACGCACTCTATTGCGCAGATACGCATCACTTGCATTAGTACTATCTTCTCGCCAACTAAGTCCACGCCGCTGGGCATACTCAATCAAATCCTTCTTTGACAACTGCAGTAACGGACGAAGGATGTCAGAATCGAGCACCGCAAGACCTCGCCACCCGGTTCCCCGCTTAAAGTTAATCGCAATCGTCTCGATCGCATCGTCGGCATGATGCGCCGTCACAATACGAGCATCGTGTTTTTTTGCGACAGAGCGAAGAAAGTCGTACCGTGCCTGCCGTGCCTTTTCTTCGCTGGCATCAGGTCCAAGCACAACTCGCTTGGTTTCAAACCGTAATCCATACTGACCCGATAGCGATTCGACAAATGCGGCGTCCTCAGAAGAATCTTCGCGAATCCCGTGATCAAAATGCGCAACGACAATGTCGTGATCTTTCACTTCTGTGAGCATGTGGAGCAATGCGACTGAGTCAACACCCCCACTGACCGCAACAACGAAGGTTGCCACTACTTTTCTTGAAGCCTTTTAAGTTCATCAATCACTTGTTCGCCATGACCCATAGGTGTCACGCGCCCATATACCTTCACGACTTGGCCTGACGGATCAATGATAAAGGTCTTTCGAAGGATACCTTCACGACCGTACATCTTTTTGCCCCACGCACCGTATTTCTCAATAACTGCACCTTCTGTATCTGTCAGTAATGTAAAGTTCAACGAGTATTTCGCCTTAAACTTCTCGTGACTATTGGCGTCGTCTTTGCTAATACCAATAATCTCGGCACCCATTTCAGCCAAGGTATCACGCGCATCCCGCAAGCTACACGCTTCAGCCGTGCATCCTGGCGTGTCATCTTTAGGATAGAAGTACAACACGATCCATTTTCCTGCATATTCTTTGAGTGTATGTGTCACTCCGCCAATGTCGGGAAGTGTAAAATCGGGTGCAACGTAGGGTAGTTTCATATATTTCATTATAAACCCTCAGGTCCCTGCCAGGAAAACTTGTATAATGAGTGACAGTGTCAAAATCGGAAGCTTCAACTCAGAACCGACTTGAAACCCTCGACCACCTTCGAGGATTTTTCATTGTGACTATCGTTATTGATCACCTTTCACGTCTTCCAACCCTTTTCGCTTTCCTTTCAGGCAATGCACTCCTATGGGTCACGGCCGCTGAAGGATTCGTCAGTATTTCCGGTCTTTTGGTCGGGTATGTCAGAGGCTATAAAAACCGCCATCTTCCGTTTAAGGATGTCAGCATTAAGCTACTTCGTCGCGCTCTTCTTCTGTACATATGGTCACTCATCGGTTCAATCGTATACGTTGCCGTTATTTGGTATATACCCCTAAAAGGTGGTGCCCAAAGTACCCCAATGCCAATCGGTGACTGGAAAGAATTCTTAGCAGAGCTGATCACCTTGCGCTACACCTACGTATGGGTTCATTTCCTCACCCTCTATGCGCTCTTTTTAGCTGCTTCACCGATTGCCGTTTGGCTGTTTCGTCGCGGGTTGGCATGGGTTGTTGGTGTACTCAGCCTGGCACTACTCGCATTAGGTTGGCTCACAAAATCAGAACCACTACAGTGGCAATTCCTTTTCTTCATTCCGAGCATCGTTGGGTTTTACTTGCACTCAATTCTGAATTGGTGGCATGGCTTAAAACGAAAAGTCCAAGTGACGATTGCGGTAACAACGGTTGCGCTGACAATCGTCACAATCGCTATTTCCGTGTTGTTCACATTCTACGAACCAATCGAAATTGCATTTAGCGATCACTTTGATAAGGTCTTCTTTTCTAAGGATTCGATTAGCCTATTCAGAGCACTCGTAGCGTTCTTATGGTTCACTGGCTACTTATTCGTCTTCTACAAGCTTCGTCGCCCCATTAAAAGATTCTTAAACTGGCTTCTTATTCCCGTTGGAACTCATTCACTAACGGCGTATATCCTCCACGGGGCTGCGCTGTGTCTCATCAGTTTCTTCACAATTGGTGGCGATAATCTCTGGATCAACAGCCTACTAGGTATCGTTGCCGTGATGCTCACCTGGGGGCTACTCAAGATTCCTTTTGTCCGTCGAGTTGTTCCTGCCTAAGAATTAGTTCGCGGGAACTGCAAATTCAGCACCCTTATAGACCGTCTTGCCGTCGATGCGACTTGTGACAGACGTCGTGTCGATTTGTTTCCAGTTACCATTTGGTGCCAAGATAGGACCATCCGAGTAGCCGATATACCAGACGACGGGGTGTTCTTTAGTGAAGGCTGACAGGTCTTTAATCTTGTGGGCATCACTGTATTTCAACATGTCGAGCGAACCAAAGACGTAACTCGTATTAGCATCCACGAAATAAATTGGGTTTCGGTCGCTGTTATAGAAGATCGCTTCGTAGAATACCCATGGGCTACTGACGATAATTGGTTCACCCGGATCTGCTTTCTCAATCACCTGTTTAACTAACTGCTTTGTCTGAATATCGGTGCGTGAGTTCTTGTTGTAGTTACCGTAGTAATACATGTTGGTGAGTCCATAGCCAAGCATGACAATAATGGTACCGTAGACAATGATTTGTTTCCAAACACGCGTACCCGAGAGTCCATATACCAACGTCACGCCCATAAAGAATGCTGAAGCGACCGTCGCGGGCAGAACATAACGCTCAACAAATGATGAGGTCAGCGGAGGTAAGGAGGCAATGAATAGTAGAATCGGCGGAACAGCCGCAAGGCAGACAAGTAAGAGATACTTCTGGCGCCATGCACGATTTGCTTTTCGGTAGGTTTTAACCGTTAAGGCGGTCGTCAAAACACCCATCGCAATCAAAGCGAGTGCCCACCAGCCGGTAACGTGATCGTGTTCAAGGAAGTAGACGAGTGTTCCAAAGTACGTTCCAGCCGTATCAACTCCAACAGGACCAATCCAAAAGCCACCGGACTGAACGACGACCAATTGAATCGCCATCGCAGGTAGCCATGGGAGGAATAGCGCAACGGCAATAATGTATGCTGTCAGCCAGTTCTTATCGAAAAACTTCTTACCAAGTACTTTGCCTCGAGCACCAGTACGTCGGATGACAATAAAGCGCCATACCCAGTGTGCAATCCATGCAAGCGCCGTGAAGTAATGGGTCCACATTCCCAGTGATACAAGAATGCCATACAGAACCCATAGCTTGCGTCCCTTTGACTCAAGTGCTCGAGTTAAAACGTAGGTTGCCGACAGAACAATTGCCGCAGCCAGCGTGTACATACGAGCCTCTTGGCTGTAGCGAATGAAGAGCGGTGATAAAGCGAGGATAAACAATCCAAAGATTGCGGCCTTGCGCCCAAACTGACGCTTCGTAAACAAGTAGCCAAAGATTGCGGCAATCGCTCCAAAGAAGACGCTCATTGAACGAAGCCCTAGTTCCGTGTGACCGAATATAGCTGTCCAAATCTTGAGAAGCCAGTAGAAAAGTGGCGGGTGCACATCGGTTGCCGTGTAGCGAGCAATGTCGAGGAAATTATAGTGAATCATGTAAGCACCAAAAGCCTCATCAAACCAAATTGATGGGCCAGCAATGTTCCATAATGCCAGTCCCACAAAGAGCGCTAAAGCGATAACGACAAAGATATAGTCCGTGCGAGGACGGGCTTTCAGAAAATCATAAATTGTAGTGAATGTTTTTTTCATACATTTCTTTTTCCAAAGTAACAGTACTATCATACCCGACACCTGAGGTCGAAGCAACAACGCTCCCTTTGCCTAAGACTAGAAATGGGAGCCGAAATAAGGTATAATCACCCGAGTAAACACCATCGGGGTGTGGCGCAGTTGATAGCGCGCTCGGTTTGGGACCGAGAGGTCGAAGGTTTGAGCCCTTTCACCCCGACCAAATAAAATGATCGTCCTTACCGACGATCTTTTTTATTGAAAGACAGGCTATACTTTATACATGCCAAAAACAATTCCCTTAAAAAAAGTACCCGATCTCTCACCCTATTTCTGGATCATAAAAATCTTATCGACCGCAATGGGCGAAGCATTATCTGATTTTCTCGTTCACACTATTGACCCAATTATCGCTGTTTCGATAGGGGCTACTGGCCTCATCGTCGCACTCGTCATTCAGTTCACAGCGAAAGCATACAAACCGTGGAAATACTGGCTCACCGTTTCTATGGTCGCTATCTTCGGTACGATGGCCGCCGATGTACTGCATGTCGGACTCGGTATTCCTTATGTCGTCTCCACGCTCTTCTTCGCAGTAGCACTGACGGTGATCTTCATTACCTGGTACAAAAAAGAAAAGACCCTGTCAATCCACAGTATCTATACGGTTCGCCGAGAAATCTTTTACTGGCTTACCGTCATGGCAACCTTCGCTTTGGGTACGGCGGCGGGTGATATGACAGCCAATACGCTAGGGCTCGGGTACTTGGCGTCAGGTCTTCTATTTGCGATTCTTATCTTAATCCCCGCAATTGCGTACTTCAGATTCAAAGCAAATGAGGTTTTGACGTTTTGGATTGCCTACATCCTCACTCGCCCGCTCGGTGCATCATTCGCTGACTGGCTTGGTGTTCCACATAACTTAGGTGGACTTGATTTAGGTCGAGGCTGGGTAAGCCTTGTGCTCGTTATCCTTATTGCCTGTTTTGTCTTTTACATTACAAAGATGGATCGAAAACAAAAGGCAACATCTAAACTAATTTAGATGGATTTCTGCCGTTAAAGCCCTGTGGTCAGACAGCCCATCTGGCGAAACACTCACGTCAACAATAGTGTCGGCCTTCGGAATCAACACGAAATCGATCCGATCGTTATTGGCAGGATAACTAATGTAGAACTCGTCTGTTGATGCAACGTATTCCTTTTGCCATAACGGCGTGTGCTTCAAGTCGGGCATATTAAAGTCACCGACAATCACCCGTCGTTCTTGACGACTCTCTAAGATCTCAAGAAGTTCTTCGAGATTCTCATACGCCATTTCGGGGTTTTCGGCAAAATGAACATTGGCATACTTTGCGATCTGACCATTTTGATTCACATTAAACAGCTGCACGATACGCTGTAAGTGATCGTGTTTATTTTGTTTTAATACCAATGTTTCAGAATAAATAATAGGATACTTGCTGAGGACAGAAAGGCCTTCGCGATAGCTCTCGTATTGATCACTCGTTTGCAAACGGCTAACAACTGACTGCTCGTATTCATATCCTAGCTTTTTATTCAGCTCAGCGGGTTGCGTCAATGACGACTCTTCGGGAAGATAGACGACTTCCTGGAAAAAAACGATGTCCGGATCGGTAGACTGAATGTAATCAACGATTAATGGTGCACGTTCTCGCCAGTTCTGACGTCCCATTAGATTAAGAGAAGTAAGTTTCATCCGACTAAGCATAGCAGGTTATTCTACTTAGCGTACTCAATTGCACGTGTTTCGCGAATCACGTTAATTTTGATCGTTCCTGGGTACTGCATCGTGCTTTCGATCTTGTTCGCAATATCACGTGCAAGTTTGATTGCACTAAGGTCATCAATTGCTTCAGGCGTGACAATCACACGAACTTCACGTCCGGCACTAATTGCGTATGACTTCTGGATTCCCTTAAAGCTGTTCGCAATATTCTCAAGGTCACGCATACGTTCCGCAAAGTTTTCGGCACTAATGTTTCGTGCGCCAGGTCGAGCTGCAGATAATGCATCACAGACGCGAACGACCAATGCTTCGGGAGTTGTTGCTTCGATGTCATCATGGTGAGCCTCGATGGCGTGAACGATTTCGTCGCTCATACCGTACTTACGCGCAAGGTCTGCACCAACGTGGTGGTGTTTTCCTTCAATCTTGTGGCTGACTGCCTTACCGACATCGTGCAACAATGTTGCAGTCTTCGTTATCCGCACGTCTGCACCAATTTCTTCAGCGATAAGTCCTGCCATGTGCGCCATCTCGGTACTATGCATCAACACGTTCTGGCCATAGCTAGTACGGAACTTTAGTTCACCAAGCAGTTGAATCATTTCTTTTGGAATACCGACAACTCCAACTTCACGGGCTGCATCTTCACCGGCACGAATCGCTTCTTTTTCGATTTCTTTTTCAGCCTTCGCAACGACTTCTTCAATGCGTCCCGGGTGAATACGTCCGTCTTTCATCAGCAGTTCAAGTGACATACGTGCCACTTGTCGACGAACTGGATCAAAACTTGAAAGAATAATCATACCAGGCGTATCGTCGACAAGAATATCGACACCAGTTGCACGTTGCAAGGCTTGGATGTTACGACCTTCTTTACCGATAATGCGGCCCTTCATCTCGTCATCCGTCAGCTTAATTGCTGTGACGGTTCGTTCAGCGGTTACTTCACTGCTCATACGTTCCATTGCCGTGACGAGAATAAGTTGCGCCTGCTCCTCAGCGGTATCACGTGCATCATTTTGAAGTTTAGCAACAAGCCCAACAAGATCCTGTTTAATATCTCGTTCGGTCATTTCCATCAGCTTATCGGCGGCTTCTTTTTTCTTGAGGCCTGCAATTTTTTCAAGCTTTTCTTGCTGTCGTTTGCGAATATCACGAATCTCATTTTTTAGCGCCTCAACGTCGTCTTCTTGCGCGCGAAGTCCTTCGGTACGCTTATCAAGATCATCAATTTTACGATCAAGCGAGGTTTCACGTTCAGCCAGGCGACTCTCGGTTTTTTCCCAACCACGACGGCGTTCACCTTCTTCTTTTTTTGCATCTTCGACAAATTTAATTGCTTCATCTTTTGCTTTCAAGACGACATTACTAGCTTTTGTTTTCGCATCAGCAATTAATTGATCAGCTTTGTGCTTTCCACCAGCGGTACGTGTGCGACTATAGGCAGTTGTTCCGCCCACACCAGCAAGAATCCCGATTATTGCGGCGATTATTCCTTCTACCATATTGTTTCCTTCCTCAGTACAACCCTGCCAAGTGTTCGTCTTGGCAAAAAATCACTATACTCTCTATCAAAGGTCGCACTGAAAATTTTCAAAAAGTTATTCGATGTCCACTTACAGAATGTGTTCGGACTACTTTCTATTGTAGACCCGCCAAAGTACTGAAAGCAAGCTTATTTACGTGGTGTCGTAATGTGTGCCTCAGCACCATACTCGGGCATCACAAGCTGGTCATTTTCGCCCGCTTCAAGCCGTGCAAGACCAGCAGATTGCCAATCATCTCCTGTCGTTCCGACAATAGAGACTGCTTCACTATCCGCAAAAGTATTCAGCACAGTCAACCCGATCCGAAGTCCCGTAAAACTCCCTGGACCCTTGTAGGCAACGATGCCGGAAATATCTTTCCACGTCTTATCATTCTTTGCGAGGTTGTCCTGAAGATAGCCGAGAAGCCCCTTCGCGAGTGTTCGCCCCGACTCCCATTCGTCATCAAAGCGCCAATCGCCATCAACAAAACTTAATTTGCAGACGGGGGTTGAGGTATCAAGTAGTAAAATCATAATTTCTCCAGTAGCGCTTCATCGCCATCGATCGTCAATGTTCGCGTTGTTTCAGTCGGTGCGGTGAAAGTAATACGAATACGGTTTTCGGGTAGCACTCCCTCAACGATATCGGCCCACTCAATAACAGTGATCATTTGCGGATCCTGCGTCGTCTCGGTCAGTTCATTTGCCATAATGCCGGCGTCATTCAATCTATAAAAGTCATAATGAGCCAGTTCTAAGTCGTCACGCGCTTCATAGACACGGCTAATCGTAAAACTCGGACTTTGAACGTCTTCATCGATCGAGAGCCCAAGAGCCAGCCCTTTGACGAACGTGGTTTTCCCTGCACCAACGTCGCCCACTAGCTCAATCACTTCACCACCCCTTAAAAGAAGCCCTAGTGTTTCACCAAGACCACGCGTCGCCTGTTCGTTTTCGATTTCAATTACTTTCACAGTAGTCATCAGATGTATTATACCACCAGTCAGCTCTGGTGCTTTTGGGCCGTCTCCATTACAATTGAGCGTAAGCATTATGCGCATTTCCGACACCATCCTGGAAACGTTGCTTGGGCGGGCAAGTCTTGCAACACCTGAGCAAGTCACGTCCCTGAAAGAAGAGGCGGCTCGTTCGAAGCGTACCCTACAAGATACGGTTATCGACCAGCGCGTCACTGATGAGAAAACACTCATCCAACTGTTCGCAGATTATGCGAGCATTCCTTATGTCGAACTTGACGCACTCAACATCCCCAAAGATGTCCTTGCACTTATCCCTGAGCGAATCGCTCGCCAGTACAACGCGATTATCTTTAAAGTTGACGAAGACGGCGTTCGTCACCTCGCTATGGAAGACCCGGATGACGTCCAAGCAGTCAACTTCCTCCAAAAAGAAATCGGGCTTAACTCCCGTATTTACATCGCAACTCGTGAGAATATCCTTGGTGCCCTCGAAGCCTACCGCGGCGACGTCAACCAAGAGTTGAACGAAGTCATCGACATTCAACGTGAAGATAAATCTGATTCGACAGTTTCCGAGCAAGACATCGCCGAAGATTCACCGATCGCCCAAACCGTTAACCTTCTTTTGGAATACGCTATTCGTTCACACGCCTCGGACGTACACATCGAGCCACGCGAAGAGTTCGTTCAAATTCGTTACCGTGTCGACGGCATCTTGAAAGAAGTAAACCGTCTGCCCCGTAACGTCCTCGGTGCCTTGATTAGCCGTATTAAGATCCTTGCTAACCTCAAAATCGACGAACGGCGCGTTCCACAAGATGGTCGTTTCAAAATTAAAGTTGGTGGAAAGCAATACGCCCTGCGTGTCAGCTCACTTCCGATTGCCGATGGCGAGAAGATCGTCATGCGTATTCTCGACGAATCAAACGAAGCCGTCAGCCTTGAATCACTTGGCTATTGGGGTCTGGCTCTCAAGAACCTGCAACGTGCAATGATTGAACCGAACGGTATCGTCCTAATGACGGGTCCGACCGGTTCAGGTAAGTCGACCAGCCTCTTTAGTATCCTGACAATCTTGAATCACCCCGACGTCAACATTTCAACGATCGAAGACCCGGTTGAATACAAGATTCTGGGCGTCAACCAAACGCAAACAAATGCCAAAGCTGGAATGACCTTCACCGCTGGGCTGCGCGCACTCCTTCGTCAAGACCCAAACATCATCATGGTTGGTGAGGTCCGTGACGGCGAAACGGCGAATCTTGCCGTTCAAGCCGCCCTCACAGGACACATGGTCTTTAGTACACTGCACACAAATAACGCCGCAACCACACTGCCGCGTCTATTAGACATGCAGATCGAACCATTCCTTATTGCTAGCACGATTCGTGCCGTCGTCGGACAACGTCTTGTTCGTCGACTTCACGAAGGATCTCGTGAAAGTTTCGTCCCAACCCCTGAAGAACAAAAAGAAATCATCAAATTATTTGGGCTTCAACCCGGGCAAGACTTTAAAACCATTCACGAGCTTGAGAAAAAAGCTGCCGCTGAGGGCCTCGGTGGCGATACCCCACTTAGTACTGACGAAACAGGAATCAAATCTTTGTGGCGCGCCAATAAAGCGTTCAATGATGACGAAGCACAGGAAGGCTATAAAGGCCGTATTGGTATTTACGAAGTACTTTCGAATAGCGATGCTATCAAAAACCTGATTATGGCTCGTGCATCGAGTGATCAGATCCAACAACAAGCTATCTCTGAAGGCATGATGACGATGCAAATTGACGGCCTTATCAAAGCACTTCGTGGCGAAACAACTATCGAAGAAGTTCTAAGGGTCAGTAGAGACTAATATGGCTAGGTTCGCTTACGTCGCCGTCGACCTGCAACAAAAACCCGTCAATGGTGAGACTGAACTTCCTGACCGCGCCAGTGTCATCGCGGCACTCACCAAGCAAAATCTTCGACCAGTGAGTATTAAAGAACTTGCCGCTAAAAAGAAAGGCCTCGGTGGCATCGACTTTAATAACCTTTTTCAGTCAACTAAGGTCAAGCCAGACCAGTTAGTGATCTTCACGAGGCAGCTGAGCGCCATGATCGGTGCAGGTGTCCCTCTTCTTCGTTCACTGACCTCTCTAGAGAAGCACGCTGAGGATCCCGTTCTGAAGAAAACCCTCGCACTTGTCATTAAAGATGTCGAAGGCGGTAATTCACTTGCCAGTGCACTCGCGAAGTTTCCAACAAGCTTTAATGACATCTACGTCAACATGGTACGCGCCGGTGAAACCGCAGGTATCCTCGACGATATCTTGAAACGTCTTGCGTACCAACAAGAGAAAAGCTCAGCGATTCGTAAAAAAGTGAAAAGCGCCATGGCCTACCCGACTGTATTGATCGTTATTACGGTCTTGGCCTTCTTTGGGCTGATGCTTTTCGTGATTCCACAAATCGGTAAGATCCTAACAAACCTTGGTGGTCCAGATGCAAAGCTTCCAGGTATCACCTTATTCATGCTCGGAATTAGCCACATTATTACTTCGTACTGGTACATCATTTTCCCCGTCCTTGGTGGGACTATTTATGGGGTCATCAGATACATCGGCACTCCGAAAGGGAAACGAAACTTCGATATTTTGGTTTTGAAAATCCCTGGAGTCAAAAACATCATCAGAAAGATGGCCATCGCGCGTTTTGCACGTACCTTCTCGGCGCTAATGGGTGCTGGTGTGGCCGTCCTTGAATGCCTCGAGGTTACCTCGCGTGCCGTTGGTAATACCCTCTTCCAAGAAGCCCTACAGCACGCAGCCGTGGAAGTTAAAAATGGACGTCCGCTTTCAGCCGTTATTGAAGAAAATCCCCTGTTTCCCGGAATCGTCAGTCAAATGCTCGCAGTTGGTGAAGAAACCGGTCAAACAGACCTCGTCCTCGTGAAGGTAGCTGACTTTTACGAAGAAGAAGTTGACCTTGCGATTGAAAGTATTAGCTCAATCATTGAGCCAACAATGATCGTTATCATGGGTAGCATGGTTGGTTTGATCGCAGCTAGCGTCATGACACCTATCGCCCAGCTTTCACAAAACGTGAAATAGGCGTTCCGTCAGGCATTGCGCTCATGGTATAATACACCGTAGTTATCTACGTGGGCATCATGTCAAAATTATTCTATCAAGACAAACCGATTATAGGACTCGACATCAGTAACACTGGTTTGAAAATAATGTCCGTCGATCCTAAAAAATGGCTTGTTCATGGGTATGGTTCAATCGATCTTGAACCCCTTAAGGTCAAAGATGCGATGGAGAATACGAATAGTACCTATCTGACCGATAGTATCAAGACGCTCCTCGCCGAAAAAGTGATCGGTGACGCCTCGAGCAAACGAGTTGCAATCTCTGTCCCAACCGCCAGAAGTTATTCTCGGACCTTCACCCTGCCTGCTTCAACCGAGAAAGCACTCCACGACGCCGTCATCCTTGAAGCCGATCAATATATCCCTATTCCTTCTGCCAATCTTTACATCGACTATCAAATCATCGAGCGAAACAAAAAAGAAATTACCGTCCTCATGAGTGCGGTTGCTAAGGTTATCATTGATAACATCGTCAAAAGCGTGACCGCGGCAGGCCTCGAACCTGTCTTGATCGAGCCGAGTATCTGTTCTGTTGGTCGCGTCCTGACTGCTGCCGAGCGCGGTGATCTGCCGACGGTCATCGTTGATATCGGCCCAGCCAGCACCGATATTGCGATTCTTGATCGCGGGACAATTCGTGTCACTGGTGGACTTGCTATCGGCGGCAACACTTTTACGCTCGATATCGCAAAGAAATTAAATGTCGAACTTGAAAATGCTCACCAGCTAAAGGTACTTAACGGATTGAACGCAGGGCCACGTCAGCAAAAACTCGTTGCAGCCCTCGAACCAAGCCTTGAACGCATCCTTGGTGAAGTAAAAAAAGTCATGCGCTACTACGATGAGCGTATCAACAATGACCGTAAGCTCGAACAACTCCTGGTTGTCGGTAGCGGAAGTAATCTCCCCGGTATCGGTGAGTACTTCACGAACATGCTTGTTATGCCGGCCCGCGTCGCCAGTCCATGGCAAAAATTAGATTTCGCAAAGATGCAGGAACCGCCAAAGCAATTCCGCCCACGATTCATTACAGTTGCTGGACTTGCCAGCATTGACCCGGGAGACATGTGGAAATGATCAATTTAATGCCTGACGAAACAAAGAAAGAGATCCGCGCCGCTCGTGTCAGCGTCATTCTTGTTCGATACATCGCTGTTATAGTCCTGGCATTCGTTTTCTTGGTGCTCCTTCTGGCTGGTTCGTACTTTGTGTTAACTCAGACGAAAAACAGTGCTACGCAACTGATTGAGGCCAATAGCACAAAAGCGGAAGTCTATAGTTCAACAAAAGCACAAGTTGATGCCCTTAGCAGCAGTCTCGCCGAGACAAAATCAATCCTTGATCAAGAAGTGTTATATTCAAATGTCCTCATGAATATTGGCCAACAAATGCCGCCAGGAACAGTTATCGACAAGATCGACCTTGATGCTTCGTCTTTCACAGGGACACCTCTGACACTAAAGGCCTACGCAAAGACAACCAATGCGGCCGTGGCACTTCGTGAGAAATTCCAATCATCGCCAATCTTCACGAACGTTAACTTCCAGTCTATTTCTGATACCTCTGGTGGTATATCAGGCTATCCTGTCAGCGTATCGATGACGTTGACGATTTCGAAGGTGGCTACAAAATGAAAAAGGGAAACTCAAAAATGAATGCAGTCACTGTACGTAACTTCCTTGCCTTCATGATGGTTATTATCGTTCTTGGTGCAACCGTTGGATTTTACTTTGGCCTCCAACTCATCAAGACCTATGCGCTCGACGTCAGCCACACTGTTTCAGATGCAAGCGCAAGCGGTAGGAACATCAAACAGCTAAGTGTCCTCAAGACACAACTTGCCGAACGAGAAACCCTAGTCACAAAGGCAAACCAACTGTTTGCGACGCAAGATACCTACCAACTACAATCTTTGAAGGACATCCAGAAATACGCCAGCGAAGTCGGTATCTCGATCACGAATACAGAATTTGATACAGGAACAACGCCGCCACCCACAGCCGGTGCCACCCCGACAGCAACTGCAGGCCACTCCATCGTCGTGACGCTTCAAAGTCCCGTATCATACGCAAAGTTCATTCAGTTCCTCGATGCAATTGAAGGCAACCTACCGAAAATGCAGATTACCGGCGTTAGCGTCAGCCGTCCTAACAGTGCATCCGGTGATCAAATCATAACCGATAAAATAACCATAGCGGTGGCAACGAGATAATTATGAAAAACGCAGACTTATCATCACTCCTTAAACCTGTCGGCATCGTCTTTCGACGGTTCCACCTCACAATATTTATTGTCTTTATTGTTGCCTGTCTTGGCTACGCCGTTATATCGTTCAGCACTCTGCTCGGTGAATCGTCGACCGACACGTCATATACCTCACCGATTGACGCTGGTTCTATCGATCAAGCAACGCTCGAGAGGATTAATGCCCTCCACACCAGCGACGACCCAATACCAGCCGCTTCGACACCCGCAGGACGCATAAATCCCCTCTCTGAGTAACCACCCAGATAAGGTATACTAGTAGTATGTTAGTGCTTGGTTCACGATTGAATGAAACCCCTGTTATGAGCCTCCAGACAGGTGCTCGTTTAGCACACACAGGCACACCGCTTATTGATCCTGCTAATTTAAAAATCGTCGCTTTCGAACTTGAAGGCCCGTTACTTCACGAAAAACCTTCATTCCTACGCGTTGCAGATATTCGCGAAATGAGTGGAGTTGGAATGATCATCGATAGTAGCGACGAACTAATTGGTCTTGATGACGTCATAAAAATAAAAAGCCTCTACGATCTTGGCTTTAATCTCATTGGCATGAATGTCATCGACGAACACAAACGGAAGCTAGGTAAAGTCGATAATTATACCGTCGAAACAGGAAGTTTCGTCATTCAACAGCTAAATGTAAAACGTGGCATTTTACGTGGCCTCACGGATACGGGAATTCTTATTCACCGCACACAAATTAGCGAAATTAACGACAATGTCATTATTGTGAAAAGCACAGCAAAGAAACTGAATGTCCCTGAACCAGTCATGGAGACAGCTCGACGTGAGTACGTGAACCCTTTTCGAAATCAGTCGCCACAACCTGAACAAACAGACGTTAAGAACTAGACACTTGCTTCGTCATCACGACGCTGCAATGCAGTTTTGATATCGTCATAAGAAAATCCCTGACGAGCAAGATATGACATGAACTTCTGCTCATCTTCATAACGCGATCGTTTTTTTTCAATAATCTTCTGAAGCTCCGTTGCATCGTCTCTTTCGGTCTCGTTCAAAAATCGTTCGATGATCGTTCTATCAACACCCTTAGCACCGAGTTCTGCAGATAACTTTCGTTTACTCGAACCTTTTCGCAGATTCCGATTCTCAATCCAATAGACAGCAAACTTTTCGTCATCGATATAGCCTTTTATTTGAAGCCTATTAAAAACGCGCTCAGTCAAAGCGACCGAAACGCCTTTTCGTACTGATCCTTCTTTCGTGCGTGTATCACGCGTCTTGCGATACAAGTAGTCTTTCAGTTCACGCTGACTGTGTGGACGCATCAGACAGTACTCTAGTGCTCGCATATACAGCTTGCCGAACTGACTCTCTTCTTCAAGCGCGACCAGCTCTTCCTCGGTGTATTCCTTGCCGATCTTAATTTCAAGATCGACAAGTTGAAATACATCAAGGCTTAAACGGTACTTGCCGTTCACAGAAACGTTCACACGATCTTTGTCTCGCTTCTGCACAGAGATGGCAGTCACCTTCAAAGACGTAATCTCTGGTTGGTCGATCCCGCTAAGTATTTTCACGAGAACGTATTGCTAGGCAGCTTCTTCAGCAACCTTAGCGCGAACCTTTGCTTCGATTTCAGCAAGCACTTCGGGATTCGCAGCAAGATAAGCCTTGCTCGCTTCACGGCCTTGGCCGATCTTTGCATCGGCGTAGTCAAACCATGCGCCGCTTTTGCCAACGATGTTATGAAGAACAGCAAGATCAAGCACGTCACCTGTTTTCGAAATGCCTTCGTTGTACATGATGTCGAATTCAGCAACACGGAAAGGAGGGGCAATTTTGTTCTTTACCACCTTCACCTTTGTGCGGTTTCCGATAATCTCTTCGCCATTCTTGATTTGACCCGTACGACGAATATCAAGACGAACTGAAGCGTAAAACTTCAGCGCGTTACCACCGGTAGTAGTCTCTGGGTTACCAAACATAACACCAATCTTCATACGAATCTGGTTGATGAAGATAACGGTCGTGTGGCTTTTGCTGATAATACCAGTCAGTTTACGAAGCGCTTGGCTCATCAAACGGGCTTGAAGACCCATGTGGCTATCGCCCATTTCGCCTTCGATTTCAGCCTGAGGAACAAGTGCGGCAACTGAGTCGACAACAACAAGATCGACTGCGTTCGATCGAACGAGTGTTTCGGCAATTTCTAGCGCTTGCTCACCGTTGTCTGGCTGAGACACAAGAAGGTTATCGGTATCAACACCAAGCTTACGAGCGTAAGCTGGGTCAAGTGCATGCTCTGCGTCAATAAACGCAGCCGTGCCACCTAGTTTCTGAACTTCTGCAATTGCGTGAAGCGTCAGCGTTGTCTTACCGGAACTCTCTGGACCATAGATCTCAAGGATACGGCCTTTTGGATATCCACCACCGAGCGCAAGGTCAAGAGATAGGGCGCCACTGCTGACAAGCTCAACATCAACGGTCTTTGTATCACCAAGTCGACGAATCGCACCATCACCAAATTGCTTATTAATTTGTTCCTGAGCAAGTCCAAGGGCTTTTAATTTTCCTTCGTTCGCAACAGGTTTTTCGGGCAACACAGTATTCTTTTCTGATTTTTTCGGCATATAGATTCCCTCTCTTTATTCACCCTTTATTATACTCGGCGAGTTCTTAATTTGCTATAAACTACGTTATAATCATGAGTAATGAAAACGACACGCACATCTCACGGCTTTACCATCATCGAACTTATTTTTATTATCGCTCTGCTCGCTGCAGCAAGCATCTTATTCTTCATCCAGAAAAATAACCTAGAAGTCGCAGGGCGAGACGAAACACGAAAAACAGCGATTAATGCAATGTATTACAGCATCGAAGAAGTCTACTTCAAGACGAACGGCTACTACCCACAGACAATCGACTCAACCGTACTGCCATCAGTTGATCCTTCGCTCTTTAAAGACCCAAGCGGTGTGAAGATCGGTGAGGCAAACAGCAACTACCGTTACGAGCCATACAACTGTAACAGTAACCAGTGCAAGAACTATACGCTTCGGACAACCCTCGAGAACGAAGCCGACTACGTGAAGACAAACCGCAGTAACTAGTCTTCGACAGGACGACCGTTTTTAAATGCCTCAACGGCGTTATTCAATGTTGCAATGCGCTGTCTTGGATTCGAAACATACGTGAATCGATACGTATTCTCGTCACCCTGCGTACTTAACCTAATCGAACCGTAATTAATCAATTGCTGAAGCACACCTTCTTGGAAGTAGCTCACATCCTCAATGTTACCAAGGCTAATCGTCTGTTCGTGTTGAGAAAACAAGCTCAGTTGGATTTCTTGAATCACGCTCTCATTCGTCAAATAGAATCTATTATTCACGTACACGTAATAAACAACGAACATGCCAAGTGCAACAAGTGCGCTAAAAACAAGCAACGGAATAGCGATCACAGAAGTTTCTGCGAGATTTCCTTCAATTTTAAGTACATCAACAATTGCTGGATAATTAGAGAGGATCGTCAACGCAATAGTAATCAAAAGCACTCCAACGATAATAGGAACTATCAATCCGATTGGGTGACGACGAACAGCGCTGATCACATACTCATTCTCACTTAAATTAAGCGCCGGGTACAAACGACTCGATCGGTCATGTCGTTTCTTGACATCGTCACTTACCTCTTGCTTGATAGGATCGATTGATCGCACGACATGGACAACTTGCTCAACGGCAGGTTGGCTGAGTGTTGTTGGTGCAGGCGCGACAGGTGGGTGTGCATAAAGCGGATGACCCTGTGCATCGTAGGCAACGGGTTGATCATAGTTTTCTGAAGCTGTGTCTGTAGTCGATTCGTCAGATTTCATACTGTTATTATAGCAATTAAGCCGTAGGTTCCTTGGGTATTTTACCGATGTGCTTGTACGCCTTCAATGTCGCGCGTCGGCCACGTGGTGTTCGCTCAATAAATCCAATTTGTAACAGATACGGTTCGTAGAAATCTTCAATCGTCGTCGCTTCATCACCCGTGAGTGCCGCAAGTGTATTTAATCCAACAGGTTCACTGCCATAGTTATCAATCATATGGGTCAAAAGATTTCGATCACCCGGATCAAGGCCAAGTTCATCAATTTCAAGCAATTCCAGTGCTTTTTTCGTAATGACCGCATCGATAATCCCGTCACCATTTACGTCGGCATAATCACGAACACGTTTCAGCAGACGGTTTGCGATACGTGGTGTCAAACGAGCCCTGGTCGAGAGTGAAGCAGCTGACGCTTCATCGATCTTGCTCCCAAGAATATTTGCTGCTCGCATGATAATGCGACTAATTTCGTCAGTTTCATAGAATTCAAGGCGGTAAATGTGGCCAAAGCGATCACGAAGCGGCGCGGCCAGTGCACCTGCACGAGTCGTCGCACCAATTACGGTGAACTTCGGCAAATCGAGGCGAACACTCCGTGCAGCCGGACCCTTACCGATCATGATGTCGAGTTTGTAGTCTTCCATTGCCGAATACAGGACCTCTTCAACCGTTCGTCCCAAGCGGTGAATCTCATCAATGAATAAAATGTCACCGTCTTGGAGGTTTGTCAGGATGCTGGCGAGGTCACCAGCTTTTTCAATAGCAGGACCAGAAGTAACGCGAATACTCTTGCCCATTTCGTTAGCAATCACTGTCGCCATTGTTGTCTTACCAAGTCCCGGAGGACCATTTAACAGAATGTGGTCGAGTGGCTCACCGCGCATTTTCGCCGCTTCAATCGCCAGCTTAAGATTTTTTTTCAATCGGTCTTGTCCGATATATTCGTCGAATGTCCCAGGTCGAAGACTAATCTCAATAATCTGTTCGATCTCGTCGTCTTCATGATCACTGGTGTCGACAATACGTTCAATTGCCATTAGCTTTGGCCCTTCAAGGCAAGCGTCACCCGTTGCGCAGTCGGAAGATCGGCCGGAACTGATTCGAGTGCCGCCATCGCATCACCCAAGTTGTATCCTAGCGCCATTAGGGCTTCGAGTGCTTCGTCGCCAATAGGCGCAACTGATGTACCACTGGCATGTGCGACATTCACTGCCAAACCAACCTTATCAGATAGGTCGACAACGACACGTTCAGCTGTTTTCTTGCCCACACCACTCGCCTTTGTGATAAATCCACTGTCGCTATTTGCGATTGCATTGCGGACGATTTCACTTTCACCGAGACTAAGGATCGCAAGCGCTGCTTTTGGACCAACACCCTGAACGGTAATCAGCATTTCAAATAATTTCTTTGCTGTTAAAGACGAAAAGCCAAAGAGTTCCTGCGACTGCTCACGGATATGATGATAGGTATAAAACTTTACAGGCGCGCCCAATAAAGCTCGGTCAAAATCACCGGTTGGCACTTGCACTTCATACCCAATATCGTGGACGTCAACGATCACCGAGTTCGCAAATTTTTCAGCCACTACTCCAGAAACATGCGCAATCATAGGTCTATTATGACACATCCAGCCTCAGTCTGTACGCATGCGAAAAAAGTTAATCATAGCGCAAGATCAGCGGCCTATAGTTTGAAACATGCAGAGCTTTCTCCACGGCGCATTACATCATGACAGTGGCTATTTCCATGTCTGGATCAGTAGCACTCAGAATGAACCCTTCTTTACCGATGATGGCGGTAAAGCATTTTTTATTAGCCTCATACAAGATAACCTTTCACCTCGAAAGAAATTAGATGAGATAAAAGTAAAACCCAATGGCTATTCTTCTGAAATTGACCTGCTTGCGTTCTCATTAACCGAGACTGGCGTTCATCTTCTCGTACACACAATACGAAAGACAGCGATTGAAGAGTTCGGACAGATCCTACTTTTATCCTTCGAAGAATACCTCCATACACAGCATGCTGTTGCTAGCCTCCCTTTCGATAGTATCTTTATGTTCGATAAGCTTTTGGGTCGCCACGAAGCCCTGAATGTTTCCAGAGAGATTCATTTACTGCACGAAGATTGGCGTGGCGATCGGTACTCAAGTATTGGATTCTACCTAGATGATCGTCGTGGCGATTGGATGCGCCCCTACCGCCTCACGTCTTTATTCAACAATAAACCTCGCAACTACCTGCGATTCATACGAAGTCAGGCGACGGAAAGCGACCGGGTGTTTGAATATATCGAAACTTAGTCTTTTAGTCGACTCATTAGGGAATGCGTAATGGCAGCTGCCAGTGCGTCCGCACAGTCGTCTGGTTTCGGCACTTCTTTAAGGCCCAGTTGAATGCGAACCATTTCCTGGACCTGTTTCTTGTCTGCTTTGCCGTAGCCAGTGAGTGACTGTTTGATTTGTGGAGGCGTGTATTCAGAAATAGGAAGGTGAGCCTTACGTGCGACTAGCATTGCAACACCGCGAGCTTCGGCCACCGTCATCGCGGTCGTGACGTTATTCGTAAAGAAGAGTTTCTCAATCGAAAATTCATCGGGCTTTGTTTCAGCAATAATCTCCGTCAGCCCATCAAAGATTTCTTCAAGTCGTTCATCGTGCGGCGTATGTGGCGCAGTCCTAATAACTCCTGCGGTCACCATCTTGAATTTATTCTTCACCACGTCAATAACACCAAATCCTAAAATACCCGTGCCTGGATCGATGCCAATGATTCTCATGTCACTAGTATATGTTACTTACGAACACGAACAAACCGAGTAACGTTTCTGTAGGCCTTTCGAAAGAACCTCCCAATCTCGTCGTGCCACTCCCAGACCCCATAGCCAAGTGCAAGAACCAGTACCCCACCTACCGCAGCCAGCGCATACCAATTTCCCCCGTTTTTTGTTTCAGCACCAAGTACGCCATAGTCTGCACTCGGCATTTTTGTGATTGTTCGACAACGATTAGTATCAGGATTACGCTCTTGGCCTTCTTTGCAGGATGCTGGTGTCGTCGCAGCAACAATCTTGCGACATCGGTTCGTGTCGGGGCTTCTCTCTTCGTCTGCGCTACATGGAACAATTTTCTTTACTTCGGACGCAATATTTCGACAACGATTAGTCTCTTCGCTACGGTATTGTCCATCCTTACACGGTGTCACAGTTCCAACGGGCGACGCCAAAAGACGACAGCGATTAGTTTCAAGACTACGATATTGATTATCAGCACACGGTTGTAATGTGGTTATAGTCAAGTCTTCAATCACAGGCTTGTCACTTGAAACGATATTCGCAAGACCAGGAGTTGGATTATTGGTATACAACCATTCGTCATTAATATCAGCCCAGCTTTGGCCATCCTTCGGATCTGTGTACGCAGGCGCTTCATACACGACTGTTCCGTCCTGTAGCGCGATGACGACACGGCTCGAAGAATTAAGGAGCGTGAAGGGAATATCGCTATTTGAAAAACTCAGATGCCCACCCGCCGGAATCGCGCTGCCTGCTGGAAAGTTATACTCGTCCTCGTCGTTCAATCCGACATACAGTTTGTAATCTGCGAGACTAATCGAAACATCATTCGGGTTAAAAAGTTCAATAAATTCATTGCCTCCATCGCTCCCAGTGGCATTCGGTAACACCTCGCTAATCGTGAGTTGCATGAAACTACGGGCAACACACTCACCCGTCGGGCTGAGCTCTTTGCCCGAAGGCATAACTGGTTGAATACCATCTATATTCGGACAGACGTCCACGATTGTAGTGTCTAGGGTAGTTTGATCATGAGGAATCACGCCAATAGTTGTTACCGCCCAATCAGTAGCAAGGTCAGTGTCTTGATATAAGACCGGCATGCCAGCGCCACGACGTTCAAATTGCATTCCGCCAGCAAGTGACGTTGTCCACGACTGACGGTCGACAACTGCGCCTGTATGATCAAGTAAAGAAACCGTGTCGCTTCCGCCCGTGATGCTCCCACTGCTTTGATTGACAGGAACATACGTCATCGTCACCGTTCCAATGGGTTGTGAAATCGCAAGCGCACTCGACATGGCATTGGCGTAAGCATGAGCCGGGAGGTACATCGCCTGCCCCGCTACAGGCGCCACGAAACACACAATAACAAGATTACTTTTATTAGTGAGGCACCACCCGGTAATATCGACTTCTTCAGATGAATTATTATAAATTGCTATAAATTCTTGGGTTGCTGTACCGATCCCACCTGCCTGAATATGAGAAATGACAATGCTAGCTGAAGTGGCGTACGTTGGGGGACCAACATACGCACTCGATAGGAGAACTACCACACTCACCAGAAACCCGAGAAACACTTTCAGCATGTTTCTTAGTATAGAAAGTAAATATTAACTAGTTATGAGCTACTGAGCGAATTACACGTCAGCAGTAATATCGGCGTTGGTGTGCACACTTGTCACATCATCAAGGTCATCAAGCGCGTCCATAAGCCTTAGAACTTTTGTAGCTTGTTCTGGGTCACTCACTTCAACCGTATTGTTTGGAACATATTGCAGTTCTGCACCAGTAACGGGAAGTCCAGCTTCAAGAATTGCTGTTCGAACTTTTGCAAGTTCTTTTAGCTCTGTATAGACAATCATTGCGCCATCTTCTTCGATAGCATCTTCGGCACCAGCATCAAGCACTGTCAAAAGTGCGTCCTCACCGCTTGCGGCAACATCGATCACGCCCTTACGGGTAAATTGGAACGTCACACTTCCTGCATCAGCAATTCGCCCACCGTTTTTGGTCAGCGCATTCTTCACTTCTGGGAACGTTCGGTTTTTATTGTCAGTCGCAGTCTCGATAATGATGCCAACGCCACCTGGACCCATCGCTTCGTACGAAGTCTCTTCAAGGACAGCCGCATTCTTATCAGCAGCACGATCAATTGCTCGTTGGATGTTCGCCGCTGGCATATTTGCCTGCTTCGCTTTTTCAATTGCCATCTGTAGCGCAGAGTTCATTGAGATATCAGTACCACTTCGTGCGGCAATCGCGATTTGATTACCGATCTTTGTGAAGACAGCACCCCGCTTGGCGTCTTTTGCGCCTTTTTCTCGTTTAATTGTTGACCATTTGCTGTGTCCAGACATAAAGAATCTCCGTTAATTCTCGGTAAATATGTTACTAGTATACCAGATGAAGAGGGCTACTTGAAGAGGTGAGCGAGGTTATTTGCCGTAGGCAGAGTTGCTGTAGCTGTTGCCTTCTTTTGAGCCGTTACTCGAGACAGTTGTTGTTCCGCGACTTCCGAGGACCATGCGAAGCAAGCCGGTGATACCGATAACACCAAGTACAACAGTACCCGCATACTTCAAAAAGTCTTTGCGATCCATTTTTTCTTGTAGTAATGCGTCGATTTGATTCTTGATAGCCAAGACCTTGTCCTCTATTTATGCTTCTAGTTAACCAGAAACGCTATACTAGCACAAGCCTTATAGGTAGCGTGTGCTTCCGAAGGGAATTTTCTGCTTTACATAGATTCCCGTCCCGAGCGTATCTGCAGAGTGGACCGTCCGATCACCATACTTCTTATTGATGCCGTCAATCGCGTCCGTGACCTGTCGTTCTTGCACAATTTGATCATTAAAGAAGCTGATTTGTTGGTCTTCAATCGGCTCTAATTCGTAGCAATGAACCCCAATCTCTTTGATATCGCCTGGTGCTGTATCAAATAGTCGCTTTGCCAACACGAAAATTGTTTGATCAGAAGAAAAGGGGAGTTGCGATAGGGTAGAGGAGTGCCAATAGCCCCGCTCCCTTGTTTTTGCGTACACGTAAATCCCCCGCGCTGATTTGTTTTGAGACCGCATTCGAGACCCAACCGACTCACACAAATGGTGCAACCGTTGAGTTACTTCTGCGTGACTAAGGTTGAAACTTTCCAATACATACTGTCGCCCTACCCGTTTGACATCTGTCTCGACGTCATCGACTTCATAGCCCCGTAGGCGGTCGTACCACCACCTGCCTACCACGCTTTTAAAGACAATCCGCTGCAACACCACCGGATCAGAGTCGAGAAATTCAAGTGGCGTAAAAATACCGACACTATTTAAACGATGCTCATTACGATGCGCGATCCCCGTCAGGTCGGTTAGCTTCAATGTCGCTAATGTCTCTCGGATGTTGGCGGGCGTAATGACATCCAACCCATCAGGTTTATGAAGTCCAGCAGCCTGCTTCGCTAAGAATCGATTCGTTGCGATCCCAATATTACAGCGCATCCAAATACCAATTTCGTCTTTCAATCGCTGCTTAATCTCCATGCCAATATCTACCAAATCACGGCCTTGCATCGCGGCGGTTGTATCGTGAAAATCAATGACGCCTTCATCAATACTCTTCATCGTCACGTGAGCTGAGTATTCTTTCATGATATCCAGTAGTCGGTGATAGACGTAGCGATATTTCGACGGGTCAGTTTCAACCACAACGAGATCAGGGCAAAGAAGCTTGGCATCACGTACTTTCATTCCCGCTTTGACACCCATCGCTTTTGCTTCGTAACTTGCCGTGACGAGCGCCGTTTTGTCAGTTCGCCGATTAGCAATACCGACTGGCTTTCCGCGAAGCATCGGCCGTGCCTGTTGCTCAACCGTCGCGAAACAACTATTTAAATCAATATGCATAATAAGTGGCCGCTCATCATTAAACTCAGGCCTATTCATAGTGATCCGCCTCCATCGTCAGGTGCCAAATAAGTCGTTCGCTATCAAACTCTAATCGATAGTCAGCTCCCCCGTCCGTCACGTCAAACATATGGATCGTCTTTCGCCCTTCATTCACTGGATGCCTCAAGCCTAATTCTTGAATCTCAACTTCCCGTCCGCTGGCTCGTCTAAACTTCAACGGTCGACACGGTTGGTGGCGATTGTTATCGTTCTGGCCAAACACAGCAATTACTTCAACCTGTTCGTTCAAAAAAGTTTCGTCATTCATCTCAAAATCCTCTAATACTCTAAATAGTTATGTAGAGAAACGATTTCAAATTGTATTGCCCGTCCATTCACCCGTTTCATTAGTGAAGGTCCGAAGACAATTGAATGACCGTTCGCGAGGGACGCTTAACCCCGGATATAATAAGGGTCAGTGAGTATCACGTGGTATGTTTTTATTATAGCACCAACAGTAGTTTACTTGTGGCGAAATTAGGTAGATAATAGCTTCATTAGCATAAGGAACATTCAGTGTCATGAATCCTCAGCAGATAAACGAGCCCCTTGCTCCTCAACCGCTTCCACAGGCGCCGGTTCCCGAACCGCAACCAGAACCAGTCGTTCCCGTTGTCAAAAAATCTCACCGAAGGTTAAACATTCTCATTGCGATCATTAGCATACTCGTTATTGGTGGTATTATTGGCGCACTTCTGTACTACACAAAGACCAAAGATACGGCGTCAAAAGCAACATCGACACAAACAACACAGGCCGTCACGACTAATCCTGATGTGCAAGCCGCAACCAAAGGCTTAACCGATGGCTCAAGCAGTGAATCGACCTTAACAAGTACCAACGATAGTGCGGCCGGCACCGATGCCAACACCAGCGCCGGAAATGTAGGAGACAGTGTTGATGAAAACAGTTTCTAGAATTCTTAAGTTTGCTGGGTCAACCGGACTAACGGTCAGCCTTTTTGTTGTTTCCAGTGTTCCAGCCTACGCCGTTACCGATACGAATTTACTTGCCACCTGTACCCACATTGCAACGCTCTCCGATACCAGTACCGTTGCGATCAAGACAAAAATTACCAGTATGAATACTGACTTTGCGACTCGCCTCGCAAATATTGCCAACCGCACAACGACCATCGATCCAAAAGTCGATGAGGCACGCGCAAAAGCAACCGCCACTTTTGATGCAAAGGTGACTGCGCTTCAAGCAAAATCAGGTCTCACCGCCGAACAAAAAGCAGCAATCGAAACATATGCCGTCACTATGAACGCAGCTGAAAAAACTCGTGAAACAGCCGTTGATGCCGCTCGAACGACCTACCGATCTAGCCTTACCGAAGTAGTGACAGCTCATCAAACCAGCCTGACGAATGCGACGACAATATATCAAACATCTGTCGCTAATGCATTTGCAACAGCAACCACTCACTGTGGTGATGGCACAGCGATTTCTAACCTGAAAACATCAGTCAAAGCAGCACGAGATGTATTCAAATCAACTCGAGCTGACACAAAAGTTACCACTGATATCAAAGCCTTAATGGCCACACGAGATGCAGCGATTAAAGCAGCCGACGCTGACTTTACAAAGGCTGCAGCGACCTATACTGCGACGCTTTCAGCCGTACTCGATACGACCAGTTCGACAACAAACACCAAGTAGCCCTCATACCTCTGGAAATAAGCGTCAGTTTTTGGTAGAATCATCTCTGTACTCTTCGTACGAATTCACGGCACCGTAGCTCAGTTGGTTAGAGCGCGAGACTCATAAGCTCGAGGTCACAAGTTCAATTCTTGTCGGTGCTACCATAGTCCTTATGTTTAAAAGACTTCTTTGATAGAAGTCTTTTTTCTTATGCTTGCAAGACATGACCTTTAGTCACATACTAACTTTATCGTTTTTCAAATCCAATCTATCAAAAGAAAGTGAGGTGAGGGGCGATGCCCTTTACACTTCTTGACGACGGTCCACGGCTCAGTGCTCCCCTCGAACGCGACAAGCTCTACAAGACCGTCTTGAACAACGGGCTGGTTATCTTCATTGCCAGTGCATCCATTCCCACGACCGAATACGAAACAACGGGTCGACTCAACTACATCGACCCAGAGTTTCTCGATCTTGGGCGCACACTTGATCCGATTGAGACCAAAGAGCTGCGAGCGGAAATGATGCGACGACGTGGATGGAATGAATCATTCATCGATGAGGCGCTTAAATGCCTCGTCCTTGGAGTCGATTCATTCAAAGTGGATTCGGCGATACATGGTCGCTGGCATTCGCTTCTCGAACCCGTCAAAGAATTCAGTACCGTGACGATGCTCGCCGATCTGAGACCAATACGATCGATAGAGGAAATCTCGATCGAAGATGCTCGCCAACTCTACGAAGAGCTGAAGGCCGCGGCCTGAGCCCTACACCACATCCGCATCAGACACGAAAGTGCCCTGCGTCGATGAGATGTAGGGCACTTTTGTTTTTACTTGATTTGGTTTCAAGTCATTCGTATACTGTCTACCATGAAATTATGTTTAAAAGAGCTCCTTTTGCGGGAGCCTTTTAAGTAGGTCTTGTTTGTTCAACAGTTAATCAGCGCCTTGTTCGAAGTCATTTTCTTCGTGTTTCATAGCAAACTTTAGATGACGTAGATTTACATCAGTTAGACTCTTACTCGCGAGTTTTACAATGTCGTGCATACCTGAAGCAACAACAAGCTTTTCGCCAGGTTCTTCGTCATCTAAGGTTGTCATATGGAAGTTGTACTGCGCATCAGGATATGGAGCTCTGTAAGTTGCTGAACTGGAACTTCTAAACATGTCCTCAAGTTCAGTATCAGTTTCATTTACGTCTCTAAAGCTACCAAATGTATCAACCTTCTCCATATCGTATAAGGTTCGCATTGGAAGCGAAAGCGTAGAAAAATAGCTACTAACTGTACTATTGGCTGTCTGACCTAGTCGTGGAATTAATTTAGATAGCTTTGCGTCACGTTGTTGAGAGGTTTCAAAAGTATAAGTAAAAGCATTGTGGTCATGACTTGTATCGCCATATCGAGACCAACTTCCAAATTGTTCAGGGTAGCCGAAGTACCGCATTGTACCTTTTGAAAATAACGCGAGAGGTACGTTAGATTGAAGTTGCTCATTGACTGTAGCGATTTGCTCGTAGAGCTTTTTCCAATCAGGATGAGCACCAAGTGAAGCATAGACAAACTGTTCTAGACTCGCGGGAGCGCCTGCCGCTATGGCTTCGGCAATATCAATTGCTTGCCGGCTCAGTTGTGCATCATATTGATAGCGTTGCCTTGTGTGTTCTGTCCATGCCTCTGCTAACTGTTGCGATGGTTCAGCGGCTACTTCTACAGATGAGTTATTCTTTGGCATATCAGACTCCCTAGACTTATATGTTTATATGATAAGTGCTTTTCTTGAGGGTCGCAAGCATAAGTCCTAACTAGTTTAATTCCCGTCACTTAGTACTTAATAGGGACTCTTTATGAAAATGTTCAACGATCTTGCTCATAGCAATCATCTCAGACCGAATCGAGTTCCATTTCGAACCTACCGCTCCTACCAAGACATTATAAAAAAGACATCTACGCGATGCCTCTTTTTGTACCAAAAGAAGTCTATATAGAAGCATGTTCAACAAGGCTCATATGTTAATATAGAGTAAGCAAAAGCATTAATTTGGTAAAGCGGGTATAGATACAGAATGACAGCACGTCTGCCAATTCCGGGATCAGATAATGGAACGTGGGGCACTATTCTCAACGATTTTCTTGGGGTTTCTTTAGGTACCGACGGAACTTTACTCTCAAGTGCGCTCACTCAAGCTGGTGCTGTACAGCTAGGTGGGTGATATAGGTGGAACGGCAACCTCCCCTCAAATAACTGCAACTCATCTTTCTGCGCCGCTTCCCGTTAGCCAGGGCGGAACGGGTTCTGCAACGCAAAATTTCGTTGATCTTACGAGTGTCCAAACTCTCACAAACAAGGTCATCACTCAACGTGCCGTCGTCTTAACGGTATCGAGTAACACATATACGCCAAATAGCTCAAGCGCCGATCTTGTGCGCATCTCAAGTCCGACAGCAAACTTCACCATTGTAAATGATGCTGGATCTCCACTAGACGGTCAAAAGTTGCTTATGCGCATCCTCTCCGGTGCCACTCCCTATACTCCAACGTGGTCGAGTGGCTACAAATCGAGTGGAGTCGCTACTCTTCCGACAACCCTTGTCGCTTCAAAAACTGTCACCTGCGGTTTTGTGTATGATTCGACGAGCGTCGCCTGGATATTAATGGCAGTGGATGCCACCGGATACTAGGCATGGCAATCTCGCGTATCTCTTCTGGTTCAACAGGTACTTTCAGTGGAAGTTACGTGGCAGGCGACCTTATCGTCATTCACGCCGTTGACACCGGATCCTCAACTATCCCACTCACGCCATCAGGATACACCCAGATAAGTTCTGCTGCGCAATCAGCGAATAATTTCGCAATGGCCGCGTTTTATAAATTCGCGACATCGGCCTCCGAAACGTACCCAACTATTACGAGTGCAGTCGCCTCCTCGTGGGTGATATATCGTGGAGCAGCAACAACACCTTTTGTCTCAATTGGTGGACAATCTGGTACGAGTAACTCAATCGCATATTCCGGTATAGTTACTTATCAAAATCCTGGCCAAGACTGGGTCATTACATTTGGGGCATCTAGCGATAACCTAGGCGGAGTTGGTACTCATCCACCCACAAACACGACACTTATCGTTGAAGCTTCTGCAAGTAATTATGAAGTGGCCATCTTTGATAGTGGTGCGCCCTTATCCACATATGGCTTCAACTCAAAGACCCTCACAGTCTCTACTAACTGGCTCACAAAAACAGCCGAGCTCGTTGCCGGAGCCGGAACGCCACCTCCAGTCACACCCACGGACTTATTCTTCGCGGTATTTTGAGTGTATGATAAGCACATGAGTACCATAAAGAAAATCAATAGCTCCTCAACTATCCGTTTAATTACCGCGCTTGTCGTCGGAATCATCGTAGCCATCATCGGCTTACTGAACCATTTAGGTAACATCTCAATTTTGGTCGGCTGGGAAGTTGCCGTTATCATCTTCGTCGTCTGGATCTGGCTCATCATCTGGCCCATGGGTCACGAACGAACATCTGCATTTGCCCAACGCGAAGATCCAGGTAGGGTAGGGGTAGACATTCTTTTAATCTTGGCCAGTATTGCCAGTCTCGGCGCAGTTGGCTATGCCCTATTTCAAGCCCACACAACTGGTGACAGCGGACGACACTTATTGCTGACCCTCATCAGCCTTTTTAGCGTTGTTGTTTCGTGGGTTCTGATTCACACGATTTACGCACTCCGTTACGCCCGCTTCTATTTCTCAAAAGAAATTGATGGAACGATCGATTTCAAAAAAGATCATAAACCCGCCTACTCTGATTTTATCTACGTCGCATTCACAATCGGCATGACCTTCCAGGTATCAGACACTGATATGATCGGCACCGACTTCAGAAAAACCGTCCTTCGTCACGCACTGTTGTCGTATGTGTTCGGAACGGTTATCGTCGCGACGACGATCAGCTTGATTGCTGGCCTCGGTAAATAGATACCGAGCCTATATAAAAAGACCTCGCATGACGGGGTCTTTTTATTGTAACGACAGGCTCTAAAGATTAATCCTGATACCCAGAGACTATTCCTTGACCACCGTTGAACCGTATGCTTAGGCAAGGACTTTCAACAGATTGCGCAGAAGCTCCGATGCCGTTATGCGTATAGCTTGCGCTCACGATATTACCTACCGATAATTGCGCAGTTTCATTCGATGCGCACACATCAGGATTGGTGACAGCAAGCGTCTTTATATTGCCCAGGTTCACTGATGACTGACCATAGATGAGCGCTGTTACCGCCGCGACGGCTGCTTCATCAGCAGAAAGCCGTGCCGTCCCGTCAGTTCTGAGAGTAAGCGTATCGATGCGTGAACCGATCAATCGCAGCGAAGAAGCGTTATAGACTTCGGCTTTCAGGTTCGCTTGACTCGCGCTGCTATACGAAGCGTAGCCATTGCTCACAATGATACCGTCAAGACGAGGACCGTATATCGTGATAGTTGTTCCCGTAATCGTATTTTTTTGGTTTGACTGAGCAAGCTTTAACTTTACCACTCCATTTTCAACTGTGACGTCTGCTTGCGGTGCGCCTTTCAAGGCACGCTCCTTGATTGAGGTCACACTATCATCGGCAACATAGACAACATTCGCCATATCTGGAACATCGACCGAGAGTGATGTTACTGAGCTAAAATTATCGGGTAATTTTATGCTCGTATCGACAGTGTTTCGTTGTACCTCTTCATATTGAAGCTGTTGCTGATAAGCACCAGAAATCACCGCAGCACCGAACGAACTAAGACCAAGAACAACAATAATGATCCCGCTTATCCAAATGCGTTTATTGAACTTCTGAGCGAAAGCCGCAATGGCAACCAAGAGGAAAAGAATCGTCAGTAGTGTCCCCGCCGCAAAACCAAGGATGATAGTTATCTGATACGGCGCAAGCGAATCAATCCCACTAATATGATCGCCGCCGCCGACTAATCGAAGCACAAAAGCGACCATTAGCGCTATCGACGTAAGCGCCCCCACAATGCCACCAACACCAACAACAGTTGTCGCGATTCGCTTCAGAATACGAACACGCTTTTCATTGTCGATCCCTGATCCAGCTTCGTTAAGTTCACGAATCGAAGTCAATGTCACTGGTCGTCCAGCCATCTGTAATTTTTCTGCCGCCGTTCGGGCTGGGGGAATGATGAGCCATGCGACAATGTACAGTAAGATAAATAATCCGAACGAGATAAAGCTCAACAAGATAAACCCGAGCCGTACCCAAAATGCGTTAATTCGGAAGTAACTCGCAACACCACTTAGTACTCCTCCAAGTACCGCATTTTCGAGGTTCCTATACAATTTGCGAGAACCGATTTCCGAAAGCGCTTCAGGATCTATCGTGTCCGTCGCATCATCTGATAAAAAATCTTTCGGTTCGCCTAGCTGTTCGCGGACAGCTTTGACATCTGCTTCCGAGATGACAGACTCTTGCTTAACGCCTCGCTCCAAAAGTAGTTCGGTGATGCGAATCTCAATATCCTCCAACACCTCCCAGTCGCCCGTATACAATTCAAGCGCGTTGATATACTTTTCTAAGTGTTTCTTCGCGGAAAGTTCAATATTATAGGGGACTTTTGCGATATGAATTCTGGTTATATCTTTCATCATTTCTCCTTACAACTTTTTCAAAGTCGCTTGCAAAGCATTAATTTTCTTTTCAACTTGGTCGGCTACTTCTTGTCCGTAATCCGTCGTTCGGTAGTATTTTCGTGGCGGACCCTGTTCACTTTCTTGCCATTCATGCATCAGCAGTCCATCCTTTTGTAGTCGTGATAAAAGTGGATAAATCGTTCCTTCAACAACCACTAATTCTGCATCCCGTAGTTGTCCAATAATATCGCTGGTGTACTTAGGCTCCTTAGAACAGGCCTTTAGGACACAGAAGGCAAGGAATCCTTTTCGAAGCTGAACAGCCAATTGCTCGGCATAGATTTCACTATTCATTTCTTTGGTCATGGTCCTATGTTATACATAGTACTATATAAAGTCAACAACTATCTACACCTCACCAAATAAAAATAGGGCAATCATATGCCCTATTCCCCCAAAACTTTTGAAAAGCTTATTTTCCGAAAACGATGGCTTCCCTAGTAGAGATAAAGTTACGGAGTTCATCATTAGATCGTGGACGATCCCAGCTGGCAAGTTCTAATACTTCGCTCATTGTAATTGGTTCGATCTGGCTGCTTGTTGTGTCCATGTTGGTTGTTGCTCTTTTTTTTGTTTTATTGTTTGATGTATCTATTTAAGCACAAACGTAATGATAAGTCAATACTCTTATGCTAATATCTTTGACTGAGGTGACACGCTTATGGTATAAATACAGTCAGAGGAAATAAAAAATAAACATATGGACATCGCCTCGTCTCTCGCAATCGTCACCCTAGCGGCGCTCATCCATGCCAGTTTTCAGCTGAGCGTGAGTGTCTTGACGTTACTCTCTGGTCATGCGATTGGCGCAAAACATTCTCAAGGCAGGATAATGCGTTTAACATTCGGCTACGTCAGTGGGGTAGGGGTGATGACGCTACTCGCCCTTTCATTTATTTCGCTGGTCTTTTTGCACATCTTCGGAACTGATGCACCCCAAATTGTCTGGGCAATCGCCTGCGGACTATTAATCGGCGTTGGCCTTGCTGTCTGGTTCTTTTACTACCGTCCAGGAAAAGGAACATCTCTGTGGATTCCCCGCTCATTCGCTCGTCATCTGAGTGATCGAAGTAAAGCTACTACGTCTAGCGCCGAAGCGTTCAGCCTGGGCCTCACCACCGTTGTTAGCGAACTGTTATTCATCGTCGCGCCTATGATAATTGCCTCCCTTGTCCTTGTCGGGTTACCCGCACACTGGCAACTCGTTGGTATCGCGATTTATGCCGTCATTTCCCTATTGACCCTCTTTAGCATCTGGGTGCTCATCGGTAGTGGTCACAAACTCAGCACGATTCAGAAGTGGCGCGAAGACAACAAGCATTTCTTACAATTTGCAGCTGGTGGCGCACTTGCCGTTCTTGGATTCTTTGTCTACGTCTGCAAAATCGTTAGTGATGTTTCGGGGAGCTTCTAGTGGCTGATGGCGATACCTACATCATCAAGCGTAAAGGCCAGCGACCAACCGAGGTCTTCGATAGGACCAAACTTCACCAAAGCATTACCGCAGCGAGCCTTAGCGCTCGTGCCCCAGAGGGACAAGCAGACAACATTGCCCACGCCGTTACTAACTACGTTTTGGAATGGCTTGAACAGCGACCAGAAGTGACTAGCCACGACATTCGTCTTGTTGCTACCCGGCACCTGCGTGCACATCATCCCGATGCCGCCTATTTATACGAACAACACCGAACGACATTATAGAAAGACTAAGGAGAAGAACGATGGCCAATCCCCAACATACATTTGACTACGACCTTATCGTTATCGGCAGCGGCGCTGGCGGTAGCGCTGCAGCTGCGATCGCAGCAAGAGCAGGGAAGCGAGTCGCCATAGTTGAATCTGATACCTTCGGTGGTGATTCACCTAACTGGAGCGACGTCCCTACCAAGGCACTTCTTCACGTTGCTCGTTTGTACGATGAAGCTCGTCACGGTGATCGTTTCGGTCTTCGCGTTTCAACCCTTGGCTACAACTACCCTTCTATTCGGGCATGGAAAGAACTCGCCGTTCAGCGTACCGGTCTTGCGGGCAATCGCAAATTCTACGAAGCAAACGGTATCGATGCCTTTAATGCTAGCGCGCATTTCTTAAGTCCGAATGAAATTAGTGTGAATCGTCGCCATCTTTCTGCAAAGCACTTCCTCATTGCGACCGGATCATCATGGGTGACACCTAATGTCCAGGGGCTTGCCGACCTACCTTTCTTTACTCCGCGAACTATTCTTGAAGCGTTACGACCACCAAAGAGCTTATTTATCATCGGCGGTGGCAGTCACGGTATCGAAATCGCCCAACTCATGGCTACCTTCGGAACCAAAGTCTACATTGCCGAACAGGCTGCTCGCATCCTCCCAAAACAGGACAGTGAAGTAGGGGAGTTGTTGGAAAGAGTTCTGACCGAGCAAAAAGGTGTTACTGTCCTCACCCACTCTCGTGTTTTATCCGTTGTCAAAGATGGCCTCAGTAAAAAGATCCTTATCTCGCGCGGTGGCGTTGAAAAATACGTTAAAGCCGACGAAATTCTTGTCGCCGCTGGCCGTGCCCCTAACCTCGACCTTGGCCTTGAAAATGCCTCCGTGAAATACACACCAAAGGGCATCGACGTAAACGACAACCTCCAAACCAGCACCAAGCATATTTATGCCGCTGGTGACGTCCTTGGTCGCGACAGCCATACCCATACTGCAATCCTTGAAAGCCGTGTAGCTGCACATAATATCTTCGAGAAGAATAAAGTTGTCCCCGACTACACCGCAACTCCTGGCCTTATCTTTACAACTCCTGAGATTGCCCACGTCGGATTATCTGAAGATGACTGTCGTAAACGTGACTTGCCCATTAAAAAAGCAATTGCGCCACTGAACATCATTGCTCGCTCAAATACAGCTGATTTCCGTGACGGCTTCGTCAAACTGATCACGGACAAGAAAGGCGTTGTTCTTGGTGGTACCATTGTCGCTCCTCACGCTGCAGAAATGATCCACGAGATCGGTCTAGCCGTGAAACATAATCTTACCGCAGCCCAGGTTGCGGACACCCCCCACGCCTTCCTAAGCTGGTCAGAAGCAATTCGTGTTGCTGCGAGTAAACTGATCTAGAGAAGATCAGCGTCGGCTTGTCGAGAAACGTCGACAAAAAATTTCTCTATCTCAGATCGTACTTCAGCGACAACCGCTGGTCTGCGCACATCAAATGAATCCTGGGCCTGGGATACTATCGGAGCGCCGAAATCGTCCCCATCTTCCCATTTATCGTCCCTTGGCGGTCCAAACTCACGCGCTTCAAATGTGTCTTGTAAAGTCATAATTACCATTAATATGCGCTTATGGTTTTCGATTGTCAACGACGTGTTAGAGCCTTGCTATAAGTGTTCCGATCTGTTAATATTAGTTTTGTATCGCGGGGTGGAGCAGCCCGGTCAGCTCGTGTGGCTCATAACCACAAGGTCGTAGGTTCAAATCCTACCCCCGCAACCAAGATTATTAAAAGAACCTCAACTGAGGTTCTTTTTTTCATCCTCCGCTATACTAAACACCATGCCAGAACCAAAAAACAAACTCGTCGTCAGGGACCTCAGCTACTTCGACAAAGAACTCGAAGAGATTAAATCTGTCGTCAACACGGCTGCCTGGGATTTGATCAAGAAAAAACAAGATTATTACAACCTGGCGCACGAGGCCGAATGGCATATCGAAGGCTTGCTGTACCATTTTCGAAATATGTTGGGTTTTTATCAGACAATCAGTGGTCAAATTGCAGAAAGGGCTTTGGCGATTGATAAAGTTGGCGTGCTCGTATTCCACTCTCCCGAGATGCAGTCACTTTTGTTTGAATTTTACTCGATCGTTATCTTATCTCGACTGACCCTCGACCATGTCACACAGTACACCGTTGCGCCATTGTTCAAACCAGGCATCTTGCCCGGATCGACAAATACGTTCATGAAAGGTACATCCGACCTGCCGCTTCATCTCAGCCTGAGTACCGAACCACTGGTCCGATACCTCTTCGATGTCAGAGATTGCATGGTCCACTCTCGCACATTCGCAACCTCAAAGAACACCATTGCTATCAGCGACAATATCGACGAGGCCCAGTTGCCCGATATGAAAGAGCTTTGGAAATACCCTATCGCCAGAACGTATTTCAGGGTCGTAGGAAAAAATAAGATTTCGGCCAATATCCTTCTTCCCGACGCAATCTATCAATATGACGACAATGGCTCAAGAGTTCGACTAATCAAAGATTTCGCCTACTCGGACAGAAACAATATTTTAAGGCAGTCGATCGACTTTATACAAATATGCGCCGCATCCGTCGTCAACTCGTTTTCGTTATTAGAGGAAAAAGAGCTCAAAACGTACACCTGGGCAAAAAAAGCGCCCAACTAAAATACCGCCTGAAGGGTCCAAGCGGTATTTTAACGTATGTGTGATCTGTCTTTTTTAAGGTACAAGTGTGAGAACTTTTTATGTGATCAGGTAGCAAGAGTGTTACCAATCGTTACTATAGAGCCTCGTCATGAAGATGCGCTGTACGAGTACTTAAATTTAGGTATGATTTAAAAATAAACCAAGAATAACGAGTCCCGCCCCTGTCACTCCCATTGAAATATAGCCAATTTTCTTTGCGATCTGTTTTGATTTAATCGTGACAATAAAGGCGATAACAATCGACATAATTGAGAGAACTGGCACAACAAAGAACTGTAGCAAGTACAAGAACACGGCGTTCATCGTCCCCTGTCCTAGCCCCAGATTATGTTCCTTGATCACACTCAAAGTGATCCATAATATCGTCGTAAGAATCGGAAATGGCAACGCCAAAATAAGTCCGATGACGGATAGCGTCGTCTGCTCTTTCTGAGGTAACCCTGTTACCGCGTCGTCATCAGCGAATTGGTGGTTATCACCAGAATCGGTCGACTCCGAAACGAATTCTATCTTGAGGTGTTCTTCAGGATCGTTCATACTTTATTGCCCCGAAATACTTTTACTGTAGCCGCCAAAGAGGAAGTTCACCCACTGTTCAAGATTTGACGTGCTCACTGATATAGCGGGAGTTGTTGCCTTCACTGCGTCTTGTGCAATTGCCCTGGCGCTATTTGGTGGCAAGATTAAGGCTCTCTCGCCAGGAAGAACCAGCCCGAGTGCGTCACGAACTGCAAGTTGCTGGTATTCGGGCGTCTTGTAGTAGCTCTGTTGCAGTGAAAGATTGTCGCGTTGTAGTTGCGTGAGTTGCAATTGTTGCTTCTTGTAATCGATTTCTTTTTGCAGATTGTAGTTACGTTGCATGACGCCCAAAGACCCCCAAATCCAACCAGCAGCAATCAAAAAAGCCGCCAAAATAACCAAGTTATTCAGCGTCACATATTTGTGCCGAACGTGATAGATGATTTTTTGTATGTTTATATTACGCATGACGTTTTCACTATTATAGCTCAGCCCCCTAAAGTAAGCTATAATATCCTCTATTGGGGCTGTAGCTCATCGGTCAGAGCAGGCGGCTCATAACCACTTGGTAGATAGTTCAACTCTATCCAGCCCCACCAAAATTGACTTATTCCATTTTTTATTTTATTATAATGACATCTTTGCCGAGGGAACTCGCAGAGATGTTTTTTTGACAAGCAGATAGAGACCACAGGTGAGATGAGTATATTTATAATTCCATAAATCTGCTCACCTCATCTTGTGTGTTACGGAATACACATGCCATCCACGGCCAATTTGAAGGGGAAAGCGTCTCATGATTGATATTAGCGGCATCGACAAGGCAACGCTCCTAGCAGCACTTTTCAATGAGTCAAAAGCTCAAGGACGGGGCGTCCTACAGGACGAATTCGGTGGCAAACCGATGCCCGTCGAGTACGCTCAACGGTACATCGATCACCTCGAAAGTGTGTTCCCCTTCCCCCGGGGAGGAAAGACGAACATCGAGATCGACTACTTCCAAGGGCGTCCTCTCAAAATCAACATCACGGACGATCTATTCGACCCGGGACTGTTCGATCGCGATAATGGTGGACCAGGAACGGCGCAGAAGATCATTGATCAACTGCGTACCCCCTAGAACACTTCGTGCAACGTGACAAGCAGGTAGAAGGATACCGAAAGGGCCGCTACCTACTTTGGTAGCCCATTCCGTATTGTTCTATCTGCTTGTCGCAGCACTCTTACGACAACCAACATAACGTTTCGAAAAGAAGCGTTATTTTTAGTTTAAAGCGATCGAATATGTCAGTGTTTTACGAGGCGCACCTTCAGTTCCAACAATTGGGCTTACCGAGGTAAATATCGTGATATCACCCTTCAGTACCAATTTGTCGGCATCTTTACGAATACGATAGATAATCGAGAAGCCTGAGCTATCCCCCACCGCGGGAGCGGTGTAGTAAGGTCGTACTTTATTCAAACGCCAGTCAGAGATGCTGAATCCACCATCTTCAAGGTCTAAACTCTGATTTCGAGCAGTAGTTCCTTTAACGACAACATATTCTGCGTCAGTTTCATCAATATCCGTACCCGTATCTTGGCGATAATTGCTCAATGTATTCGGGTCACCGGTCGCTTCGACAGGATTGTCATATTTTGACTGCTTTTGCTCATCCGCAGTTGGCGTGTAATTTCGCTCAACGTTAGTGATAGTAACATCGTTAGAGCCAATCGTTGCAGTCTCGCCAACACCAAAGTCTTTCTTTTCGTTAATCATCGCGGTGACGGCTCTATCTCTATCGCTTGGCACAAACAAAGGATGCCCCATAAAGAACGTGATGAGACCAATAACTATGGCGGTCACGAGGATCGCAACCGCACCGGTCACTATACCGACGACAGCTGGCGCGACGCTGGTTGTTTTCTTACGTAAAGCAATACTGCCAAAGATAATTGCCAAGATACCAAGAATGACGCCGATAAAAGGAATAAAGATGCCGACGATACCAAGAACCAACGCAACAGTTGCGGTGCTTTTGTGGACAGGCTGAGAAGGAATAAGCGCAGGTGTTTCTACCATGCGCTTATTATACCAAGTTTAAAATGGAAGCGATCGATTACTCGTCGTCATCGTCCTCGATAGGATCGTTTGCCGCGGCTCTTGCCCAGTCACCACCGTAGTTTGGACGACGGGAAGGTTTAGGCGCGATAGGCTTTTCTACGGTAGGTTTTTGTTCAACGGTTGCGACAGAACCTAGTCCTTTTGTAATATCCCCAGAAGTTGCTGGGTCTTCTTCATTAGGACCAGGGGCTTCAATAGAGTCAATATCAAATGGCTCAGGGACGAATGGTTCGGGAAGTGGAAGAACGTCACCGTCTTCGGATTCGAAACTTCGATTATCGCCAGGGAGTAACTTGCCGTTTTCAATCATGGTAGTATAATAGCATAAACGGTATCGTAAGTCAATGGTGCGTCTGAGTTATTGGGTCCTTGATCTATGGAGAATGTCCGCGTGTTCCATTATTGCAGCGATGATTACTTTATCGGCTGGAGTATACAGCATCTCTGGATGAGATGGTGCCTTAGCGGGCCCTGAGAAAACGGCTTCTGAAAGGGCGTGACTGGCGATCGCCTGCACTGCTCTCGGGGGTTGGAAGTCGTATTTAGCGCGAATTCGTTCGCTCTGTGCGTCGAGGAAAGGTTGTGTATTTGGCTTCGAAGGAAGGGGGTCTTCGGATTCAGGCGCTGTTTTCTTGAACATAGTATTACTACATTATAGCACAAAAACGCTATAAGTCAATCTACTCCCAGCGGAAGACTCGGAAAGCGATGATATAAATAACGACCAACCATGCACCAATCAACCCGATTTGTGGAAGGATATCGATGAAGTTCTTGCCCTCTGTTGCAATCAAGCGGATACCATCAATAATCGGAGTGAGCGGGAGGAATGCGGACACGTGTTGCAACCAATCGGGCATGAGATACCGAGGGAAGAAAGTTCCAGAGAGGAACATCATTGGGAAAACGATGATGTTCGATAGTGGCGCAGCCTGACGCTCGTTCTTTGCCCATCCGCCGAGTGCAAGACCAATACCCAGAATTGTCACCATGCCAAGCAGTAGGAATACGATTAATTCGAGCCAGTTCCCTACTATATCCAGATGGAAGACAAAGATTGCGACAACGAACAATGCGGTAAAGCTGACGATGCCGATTGCCGCTTGGGCAATCACGGTTGAAAGGAAGTACTGCCAGACACGAAGTGGCGTCGTGCTGAGACGACGAAGAATTCCCATCTTCTTTAGTTCTGGGAAAACATTCACCGGACCAAAGATACCCATACCAATGAGAGAGAAGCCGAGCAGTCCCGCAAAGGTGTAATCAAAGGCGCTGAGGCTGTTTTCGTTGAGCTGTGTGCCCTTTACGGTAAATGGCGTGACAGTTGTGACCAATTTACTATTCACCGCGCTAAATTGAGCGTTAAGGACCGATGTAAGCGCTGAAGCCGACGCTTGGTTGTTCTGCGTGTAGATAATCTCAGCCTGGCCACTTGGGTATGCCTGTCCCGGTTGAATGTCGCCGAAGTTACTTGGAAGGACAATTGTCGCATCAAGTTCAGAACGGCCCATCTTATCTTTGGCTGCGTCAAGCGAGGTAATAGTGTCGTCGACTTTGAGAATCTTGCTATCTTTTGATTGCTTAACAAAATCGCTCGCAAATGTTGAGTCGGAGTGATTAATAATTGCAACATTGAATGAAACATTTCCGCTACCGCTATTCAAGCTTCCGAAAACGAAGAGGAAAATCAGTGGAAAGATGACGGTGAAGAATAATGCGAGACGATCACGGAAGAAGCGCCGTGAGTTAATACGAACAAAGACACCGACGGTATACAGTTGCTTGCGGAGAGATGGCTTATTCATTATGCATCTTCCCTCAATCCTTTGCCGGTCAGGTCGATGAAGACGTCTTCAAGGTTTGCTTGCTGGACTTCTTGCGCCTTTTTAAAGCCTCGTTTCAGTAGTTGTTTGATAAGGTTTTCGGGCGTATCAAGCGCGATAATCTCACCATTATCCATGACAGCGATGCGGTCGCATAGAATTTCCGCTTCGTCCATGTAGTGCGTTGTCATGATAACGCTGATTCCCCTGTCACGAACTTTCTCGATGAGTTCCCAAAGGTTACGACGAGCTTGCGGATCAAGTCCGGTGGTTGGCTCATCAAGGAAGAATACTTTTGGACCATGTACGAGCGCGGTCGTAATGCTAAGGCGTTGCTTCTGGCCACCCGAAAGGTTTTCGACATACGACTTGGCTTTGTCTTCAAGGTCGACGTCGCGAAGGAAGGCCATTGCGTCAACTTTCTCACCATAAGCCGCAGCAAACATTTGGACAACTTCTATAAGGCGCGTCTTGTCCTGGAAGGCCGGAGATTGAGGCTGGACTCCAATCAAATATTTGATCGCCCGTGGATTCTCTTTAACGTCGATACCGTCGATCACCACGCTACCAGAATCGATCGTACGGAGTGTCTCCATCATCTCAAGCGTGGTCGTTTTGCCGGCACCGTTAGGACCGAGGATACCAAAAATCTCACCCTTCTTTACCGAGAAGCTGACGCCGTTTACTGCCTGTTTGTCACCGTAACGTTTCTTAAGGTCTTTGACCTCGATCATATTCTTCATTGATTCTTATTTTACAACGGAGTCACCCTAGAAAACAATGACAAACAAAAAAGCCCCCGGGGAGGGGGCAATTTTGAGCACCTGTTTGTTTGGCTTTAGTATATTGCCAAACTGCTTACGGTGCAAGACTAATTTCGAAACTACTTCTTTTTAGAAACAGTAAGGAAACCGTTGCGTGGGTTTTCTTTAACAACACGGTCTTCTGGTAGGTCTACTGGTTGACCTTTCGCGTTCTTCTCTACCTTCGCGAAGAAGTAGATAGTCTGTGGTTTGCCACCACGAAGTGTAACTTCAGTGCTGTGCAAGTAATAAGTGACGCCCTTTGAGTTTGTGTGACTGTAAGCCATGGTAAATCTTATAACCTCCTATTAGTGCTATACGAGAGTAAGCGTACAGCTTGACTAGGGTGGCTGTCAACACTAAACGCTTCGGTAGTGTCTTGATAGCAATAATTTGAGGATCGCAAGGCTGACCAGTCGGGCAATAATCATGAGTGTAATGACGACGCAGACGACCAGTGACCAGCCTGCAAAATCGGGTGACCAAACGGGTGAAATGTAGCTATGAACATAACTGGCAGGCTTTGGTGAGCTCGTATCAGTACCGGGATCGGCCGCAGCTGGGTATTTGGCTAGTTCACTAGTGGTACATTGCAAATATGCGGTCGAATAATGGCTGAATCTTGGTGCACAAACATCCTGTGCTTTCTTGTAAATATTGCCATTCGGGTTGGCGTCCCCGTAGACCGTGGTTTGCCACACTTGATAGTCACGATTATAAGAATCTTCGAGATAGACACCTTTGCCGAGGTCGGTGTTCATATGGGCCGAAACGAACTGTTGTAGATCGTACAATCTTTGAATGGTAGCCGTCTGATCGTTTGCACTGTCAGCGGCAATAACGGCGGCTCTGCGTTGCACCATACCAATGTTGTTAAGGCGTAAAAATGTTGCTGATATAAAACCTACCAAAAGGAGCAATACCAATAGTTGCCACGTTTTTACACGTTGCAGGTCTTTGACTGTTTTTCTAACTCGCCTTTTATCCGCCACTTTTCGAGGTTCCCACCTTACTACTTGCCCTTATTGTACCTCACGGCTACTACTTTCGGTAGAGAGGGAAACGAGCCGTCATAATCAGTAGCACAATACCTGCAGCGGTGAAGAAGAATACTTGAATCGCTCGATGATCGTCGCCTAACGCACCGATAAGGAAGAACAGGACGACTCCACCAAGCGCAGCGCCGAAGTTAGAGAGTACTTCGACGATCCCCAAATACGTCGTTCGCTTACCAGACAGGTCTGCATTGTCGAATACTCCCCTCGTGTAGGCCATCGTATATCCTGTTGTCGCAGCTTCGTTCGCGACGTTAAGTCCGGCAATCTGAATAGGAGCGGTCGTGAAAGCACGCATCACGTGAGTCAATGCATTTCCGACTGATGCAATACGGAGTAAATCTCCTCCCCTCTTACTGTCAATCAGCCTTCCATAGGCGTACGAAGCCCCAAGTGCCGCAAAGAGTACCACAGAAAGGAGCGCGCCATTCAAGGCATACACCTCGTTGGTTGCAGACACACCGATGATAAAGACTGCCGTGAAAAGCGTCCAAACCGTTCCTGATGTAAAGACGTCAAAGCCAAGTGCAACCTGAGGAACGATATTCGGACGAACCAGGTGCCACGGAAAGCCCTTGAAGTCGAGTTTCTGACGAGGCAATTCTTGTTCGGCTGTTTGCAAGAGCGGAACAGCAGCAATCGCAAATAAAACCGCCGCAATTGCAAGAACAACTTGAGGGCCGAGCAAGAAGGCAATCAGTCCCCCGATGAGCGGGCTCAGCCCAGTCGTAATCTTTTCAACAATGTTCATGTACGCAATTTCTTTACCTGCATGATGAATGCTTTTTACTTTCGAGAAATCGATGCTGTAGGAAATTGAATAAAGTGCCGACGAGGTTCCCTGGAAAAGCACGACAGGGACAAGCAACCAGATACCATATTCAGGCACGAAAGCGAAAGCAATCATCGACGGAATATACATCAAATTTGAGATAAGGATGCCGTGTTTCGCTCCTACTCGTGCGGCCAGTGCCGCGGCTGGAATCGCAATCAGACTCTTGAACCCAAAGAAAATTGCCCAGAAAAGGGCGATGGACGGAATACTAAGGCCATGCTGATACAGGAAGATCGACATGAATGACGCCGCAATGTTGAGTGCCAACATACGCAGTACCCTCGAAGCATAGAGCTCGGCGATTTCGCTAAACGTTGCATGGCGCCAGAAATGACGTCGGATTAATACCTGATGGATGATGTTTTTTAGCATGGTATGTTTATGAACTTTTTATACTGTAAGCGAGCCCACTTTTTCTATCCCTATTACACCACAGTTCTACCTGAGGGAGCAAGTTGATATATACTAATGCTATGAATATATACTTTTCGGGTCTTGGGGGCGTTGGCATTGGACCACTCGTTGAGATCGCGAGAGATGCGGGTCACACGATTATGGGATCTGACCTAAGTGAGAGCCTTATAACTGAAGAGCTCCGTGAGCAAGGGGTCACGGTCACTATCGGTCAAGACGGAAGTTTTCTACGAGAAAGTCACATCGCGACGCCGATTGATTGGTTCGTCTATACGTCCGCCCTGCCTAGCGATCATGCTGAATTAGTACTTGCGAACGAGCTAGGTATCCGCGTTAGTAAACGCGATGAATTTCTTGCCTACATTATTCAAGAAAAAGATCTGAAGCTGATCGCAATTGCTGGAACACACGGTAAAACAACGACGACCGGCATGATGATCTGGACAATGAAACAACTTGGAATTCCTATTAGTTATTCTGTTGGGACGACGATTTCTTTTGGACCAAGTGGCCAGTTTGATCCAAAAAGTGAATACTTCATTTACGAATGTGATGAGTACGACCGCAACTTCCTTAACTTCCATCCATATCTTTCGCTCATTACGGCGATTGATTACGATCACCCGGATACATATCCGACAGAAAACCAATACACTGCCGCCTTTAAAGAGTTCATTAGCCAATCAGAACACACGATTATGTGGCGGACGGACGCCGACTACATTGAAAATGTAGATGAGAAAGCTTGGATACTAGATGCAGTCCTCACACTCCCTTTGGCTGGTGCGCATAACCGACGCAACGCAACGTTGGTATCGAAAGCGATTGAGTACTTAGGAGTCGCAAAAGACGATGACGTCGTGACGGCGCTTGGTACCTTCCCTGGAACAGACCGACGATTTGAACGAATTGGCGATAACCTGTATTCGGATTACGGCCATCACCCAAAAGAAATCGCTGCGACATTGCAACTCGCTCGTGAACTTTCTGACCACGTCGTGTTAGTCTATCAACCTCACCAGAATCGTCGCCAAACTCGTATTCAGAAAGACTACCTTGATCAGTTCGAGTTAGCCGATGAGATTTACTGGCTTCCTACGTATTTATCGCGTGAAGATCCCGACGAGCCAATCTTAACCCCCGAAGAGTTGACCCAGAATATCACTAACAAAGCGTCAATCCATATTGCCCAGTTCGGTGATGCACTTTGGAATGACATTCAAAAAGCACGCAGTGAAGGCAAGCTCGTTCTGTGCATGGGTGCAGGAACTATCGATAACTGGGTTCGCGAAAGAAACGCTTAATGTCGAGCTTAAAGGTCTACTTTGCCTGCTCAATTAGAGGTGGTGGCGATACGTCTTCGTACCTTACGATTCTTGAAACGATAAAATCAACCGGCGCAGAAGTACTCAGCGAGATATTTGTACACGATGCTATCAATTTTGGCGGGAGCCCACTACCTGCCGATGAGATCTATGTACGTGACATCGGCATGATTAACGATGCAGACGTCGTCATTGCAGAGGTAACAAACCCTTCACTCGGCGTTGGGTATGAGCTTGCCTACGCCGAAAAGCTTGAGCGACCTATACTTTGCCTATTTATGAAAGATTCAGACAAAAAACTATCAGCCATGGTTGCAGGTAATGCCTACAATCACGTTGCGTATGTCACACCCGAGACTTTACAGGAAACTATCGAACAGTTTCTTGCTCAAGCCACTCTTCCTCGAACTCTTCAAAGAAAAATGGATCGTTAAAGAACCCACGCGATACAATCGCTTGCACTGCAGGAGCAAGTCGATACTGATCTAGCTTGTGTGGACGAGCCCAGATGATATCGTCGGTCGTTTTAATATTGTCGCTATTGAATTTAAAAACATGCGTCGTTGTTGTTGAGAGAATATCTTTACCAGCCCGGACTCGAATATAACAAACACCCGCATGACTGAGCTTCTGCCCTTTTATACCTAATTTTTCTTCTACCTCCCGTTGCGCGGCTGCTTCAAGTGTGGCGTCATCGATGTGAATCTTCCCATACGGGAGCGTCCAGGCATTGATATATGGCTGTTTTCGACGTCGTTGCAATAAAACATCGCCTTCACTATTTTGAATCAACAACATCGAGATAATTTTTGGCTGCATGCGGACTACCCGTTTTTCGGTGCTGACGCGGTCAACATACGACAATCCGTTCGTTGTTAGCGTATAACCGAGTTCGAGTTTTTTCACGAGGTCCAATTTGATCAAGGTATTCAAATGATAGCTAAATAAGTTCGTGTCCGTCTTTGGGGGGCGTAGATCTCGGAAGCGCGCAACCTCTGCATACATCAACACGTCAATAATGTGTTTTTGAATGTGATGATTTACGGTAATTAAGTCAATCATATTTGACTCAAATTATACTTTCTATTTTTATTCTTTGCAACTTATTACAGTGAATATGTAATCTGTTGGTAATGACTGATTATGGAAAGGTGCATAGTCATGAATGAAAGATTAGTCAGAAAAGTTGACCAAAAGGAAACTCTTGCTGAGTTCCCGGAAACACGAGCCTACCCTACCAGTGCATCAGTCATTCTTGAGCTTGGTGGACTTGCGATGCGGTTCGCACGAGTCGAACGAGTTCCCCGTTATGACGAAAGAACGCGCGAATCTGATGTCGAGCACAGCTACATGCTTGGCATGGTCGCAAGTGAACTAGCCCACATGCTGTATCCAGCAACATTGAATGCCAGCCTGGTGAATGATTACGCGATGGTACATGATTTGATCGAAGTAAAGACGGGTGACGTCGCAACATTTCAGCTCGACGATGACGCACTTTTACAAAAAGAGCAGACCGAGCATGCTGCCCTTGAGAGCCTACTAGCCGAACTACCGCCAAGAACAAGAGGGTTACTCTACGACTACGAACAACAAGCCGATCTTGAATCACGATTCACTCGTGCAGTTGATAAGCTCTTACCGGTCGTTGTCGATATTCTTGGTGCTGGACAAAAGATAATGAATGAAGACTATGATGTACACACTTCTGCCGAACTGGGCCTTGCCCACGACGGACTCCGAAAAAGAATGGCTGAACGATTCAATGAATTTCCGCAACTTGTCGCAGATTATTCCCTACTTTGTGAACTATTCGAAGTAGAATTTGGCGTTACTGCGCAGGTGTAGTTGGGTCACCGAATTCAAGCACCTCTGGGTTCAATGGATCACCATTAAACGCATCGACACCCTTGGCTTTGTCGGCTTGCTGGTCATAGATTGTCGTGAAGTCATTCACCGTCCCCTTGTTTACGGGACCAAACGCACTGTAATCGGTCACGGGATCAGTTCGATCAACTTTGTCACTGACCGACTGGTAGCCAGGACGACTAAGGTCGAGTTGTGCCGAGCCACTCACGTTATAAATCACGATACTAATTGAGACAAGGGCGGTTGCAACGATCAGTGTTCCAATAATCAGTAGCAGGAATCGGTGCTCAATCCAGAATCCGAGTTGCTCTTCTTGTGCTACTGCCGTCGGTTCGTCGTCCATCAGTTGCTCCCCGTCACTCTATCGAAGTTAAGCATAAAATCATTCACCGCCGAACGATAGTCATCGATGTACTGATTAAGATGCAGGATATCGTCGTGGACAGTGCCACGTTTTGTACGAGCATCAAGCAACGCAGTATGGAATCCGGCTTGATCTTTACCGCAATCAATCTTGATGGTTGTCGAGAGTTGCTTTTCATACGCTTGATAATCGTTACGGAATGTCGCCAGCGCTGTTTGGTATTCATCCGACACGACAACGAGCCCCTTGTTATCCAGCCCATTGTTGCCAAGACGAGCGTTGAAATTACCCATGAGTTTGCTTCCCATTGATTCGTAAATTTGGCCACGGTTCACGCGCAGCAAAGCATCGCTGGCGTGAAGTTGATTGAGGGAGCCTTTGATCGAAAGACAGTTCGCACTAATCCGACTGATCTGGTCACTTGATAAATCTTCGGCGTATGTATTTTTTAATGCAAAAACCGACAGCAGTGAAGCGGTAATCAGGGCAAATACAACAAGGCGGACTCGTATGTTCATGTTACTTTATTATACCGTTTATCTCGTTAAATGTAACCGACCGTCGGTTTGAGTTACGAAGCCTTCATTTTTGAGGGCCATAAGGGCTTGTTCGAACCGTTCATCATCGGGAAGTTGGTTTCGTAGGCCACGTTCAGTGTGGTCCTTTGTCGCAAGTGCCTTCAAGATGAGGCCTCGAATTTCACGCAAACTACCTTTTAGGGGTGCCTGCTTCTTGTAGTGACTACTTTTATCAATGCGTCCGGCACCTTGTTTCTTCAAAAACGATCCGTAGTCCATTAGTGCCCAGTACCACTCGCGGGGATGCTCTTTGTCTATCGTTTTGGTAGCTAATGCTTTTAGTTCAGCGTCGGTGACAAGCGATTGGTCCTCGAGAAAGTGATGAAAATAGACCGTTCGCACATTCGTCTCGATAAAAACGACTGGTTGATTAAAACTATACGCAAGAATTGCCCCGGCTGTGTTTGGCCCGATCCCAGGAAGGTTAACGAGTCCTTCATACGTATCGGGGATCTTACCATTATATTCAGCGGCAACTTTTCTTGCAGCCTCGTGCAGAAACTTCGCGCGCCGATTATACCCAAGACCACTCCAAATCCTCAGCACTTCCGACAGAGGTGCAGTCGCCAGATCGGCAATCGTCGGAAACGTCCCTATAAATAATTCAAACTTCAGAATAACACGGTCAACTTGGGTTTGCTGTAGCATTAGTTCGCTCACCAATACAAAGTATGGCTCGGTGTTACTGCGCCACGGCATATCTCGGTAGAGCTCTCGCCCCTTTTCCCAGACTTCTTCATTAAATTCCAAAGCATTCATCCGATCTATTATACTTTAAGACCCGAAGCGTATAATAAGAGTATGACAACATACGTGATCGCAGGTGGATGTTTCTGGTGTTTAGACGCTGTTTATCGCCGACTCAAAGGAGTAACCGAAGTCGTCAGTGGCTACGCCGGTGGTGATACTGTTGACCCTAGCTACGAAGAAGTTTCGACCGGTGATACCAATCACGCAGAAGTGGTGAAAATAACTTTCGACGAAACGATCATACCTGATGACGTCATCCTCGACCTGTTCTTCCTTATTCATGACCCGACAACCTTAAACCGACAAGGTGCAGACGTTGGGACACAGTACCGCTCGGCTATGTATTACACCGATGACACGCAAAAAGAAGCTTTTGAAGCAGCCGAAGAACGCGCCAAAGCACACTGGGACGCACCCCTAACGACGGAACTGAAAAAGCTCGATGTCTTTTATCCAGCCGAGGATTATCACCAAGATTACTTCAACAAAAACCCAGGCAATGGCTACTGTTCTATCGTCATTGCCCCAAAAATCGTTAAGGCCCGATCTGCTTATACTACTTGGTTCAAAGAAGCATAGCCGAAGCACTACTGAAAGAAATTAACCAAAGAGGAGTTTTATATGGAAGTAACAAAATACGAACACGCCTGTTTTACCGTCACGAAAGATGGCAAAGTCATTGTCGTTGACCCTGGATCATTTACGACTGACTTTATGGTTCCAGAAAACGTCGTTGCGATTATCATTACTCACGAGCATGGTGATCACCTGGATATGGATCTACTCTCAGAAATTATCAGCAAAAATCACAAGGCGGTTATTCTTGGCCCTCAAAACGTCACCGCCAAACTAGGTAAATTCGAAACACGAACCGTTCACGGCGGTGATAGCTTCGCACTTGAAGGGTTCGATCTCGATTTTTACGGAGACGATCACGCAGTTATTCACAAAGACATACCTACCGTCCAAAATGTTGGTGTATTGATTGAAGACCGACTGTACTATCCTGGCGATTCATTCACAATGCCAGAAAAATCAGTTGATACTCTGGCGCTTCCAATTGCTGCACCGTGGCTAAAGATCGCAGATGCAATTGAATTCATGAAGGCAGTTGGTGCTCGCTTTACATTCCCGACTCACGACGCGATTCTGAGTACTCAAGGAAAAGTAATAACCGACAACGTGGTTGATCGCTTTGCGGAGGCAGCCGGCACGGAATATCGACGCATTGACGGAGAAGCGATCGAGATCGAATAATGACAGATACACTTGTTGCTAATCCTGAGAATCTGAAGAAAGCAGCCGACTATCTTTCGCGTGTCGACGCCGGTCTTGCGGCCGTAATCGCACGCGCTGGTATCGCAAATATCGTTCCGAATAAGAACTATTACCAAGCATTGGTAGAAAGTATTATTTCGCAACAACTCAGTGTCAAAGCAGCCGCAACGATTGAACGACGCTTCCTTGACCTATTCCCTGGTGATGCGTTTCCAACTCCTGGCATGATTCTTGAAAAAGATATCGAGGAACTACGAGGCGTGGGATTATCACGTCAAAAGGGTACCTATATTCAAGACCTCGCCGTAAAAGTCTTAGAAGAAACCGTCCGTTTTAATCACCTCGACGCGCTTTCCAACGATGAAGTTATCGCCGAGTTGACCCAGATTAAAGGCGTTGGCATCTGGACCGTTCACATGTTCCTCATATTCTGTATGGGGCGTTTGGACGTGCTTCCTACCGGCGATCTCGGGATTAAAAATGGCATACATAGCCTCTACCGACTGCACGAAAAACCATCTCCCGAAGAAATGGAGAAGTTAGCGAAAAAACACAAATGGCATCCGTACGAGTCGGTCGCTAGTTGGTACGTCTGGCATTCACTCGACAATAAACCAGCGATAAGCTAATTTATTGGCCCAAAAGACTATTGATCTGGCTCTGTTGGCCACCACTAGCACCTTGTATCTGACTTTGTAAATCACTAAGGCCAGGGATACTTCCATTTTGGAATGAACCCACTAAACTGTAAATTCCTAAAATAAGCAGAACACCGTTTACGAGGATAACGACACCAAGAATAATTGAAAACCACAAGATTGTTCGTCCAGCAAACTTTTTGTACTCTTCGGCCTGTAGCGTCAGTCTTCCCTGCTTATCGCGGAAGGTACCGGTCATAATCACGATCATATCAGTAAGTGCCCAGAAGCCAAATCCTCCAAATGTGAGAAGTTTCAGAATTCCCGTTCCGTAAAAGCCCATATACATACGATCGACACCGAACACGCCCCACATAAAACTAAAGAAAAATAGTACCAGGAAATGTCGCTGACGAGGAATCTTCTTCGCATGTATGTCGAGTGCCGTCTGAGCTGGTTGGTCGGAAGTGACGGGCTTAGGCACTGTTTGTTCGGGTTGCATAAGCTTTATTATAGCTTATTGATAGTGTTTATTTGTTTGGCCAGTTTTCGGCAACGAGTTGTTTATATTCAATGGACATGTGTTGAATGGCCTGGACTTCGTTAGCGGTCATCCACACTGCATGCTCAAAATCTGGATCTGGTGGGTTTAAAACAATATCCGCCAGCGCAGTTGCTGTGTAAGCTAAGATAACGGAGCCTTCGTCGCCATTACGGAGAAAGAAACTCTTTTTTTCGAATGCGTCTAGGGAAATACCCAGCTCTTCATTCAACTCACGAATGAGCGCCTGATCCGGCAGTTCGTCAGCTTCGAGGTGACCACCGGGAAGGCCATGCAATCCTTCGCGAGCAGGGTACACCATGACCAATACTTTTTCGGCATCATGCGAATAGATGGCGATCTTTATAGAGACTTCGTGCTTGACGTAGTCATCTGCCATTACGGTGTCAGTCGGTTAATATCGCGAGGGAAGAGGGTTGCTTCTTTAACGTTACTGAGTCCAACTGTTTTCTGAACAAGTCGGTCAATACCAAGTCCACAGCCACCGTGTTGTGGAAGGCCGTACTTAAATGCTTGCAGATAGTAACGGAAGCCTTCGTCGGTGACATCGAGTCCTGCACGAGTCATTTGCTCGATCATTTTGTCATAGTTGTTTTCACGGAGTGGTACAGTTGCAATCTCAAGACCTCTAAACAAAAGGTCGGCCCAGGCAACAGTGTTGTCATCCTTAAACTTGTGGTAGAACTTTCCTGCCACAGCCGGGAAACTTGTTGCGTACACAAGGTCGCTTCCAAGGTTCTTTTTGGCATAATCAGCGATCCAACGCTCTTCGTCTGGAATAAGGTCTTTTTCTTGTGTCGTGTCGACGCCATTCGCCTTTGTGTACATATCGTGGATTTCAGCAATCGTAAACTCAGGAATATCGCCTTCAGGAAGTTTTAATTCTGGGGCGTTTAGTGAACGTAAGTCATCAGCGTGATCAGTGTAGACCTTGGTTAACGCGTCACGGACAGTATTTCCAACCATGTCCATCACTTCTTTGTGACTCTCGACAAATCCCATTTCAATGTCAAGCATCGTCAGTTCAGTTAAGTGGCGCGTTGTTGCACTTGGCTCTGCGCGATAGCTATGACCAATTTCATATACACGCTCGAAAGCGCCAACCATAATTTGCTTGTAGAACTGTGGACTCTGCGCAAGTGTTGCCTGTTTACCGAAGTAATCAAGTGTAAAAACTTCAGCTCCGCCTTCAGTTGCTTCAGCGAGTAGTTTTGGTGTATCAATTTCAGTAAACTCATTCTCGTAAAGGAAGCTACGGATATATCGCGTCAGGCTAGCACGAATCTTAAAGATCTTTTGTTCTTGTAGGTTACGAATGTTAAGCACACGGTACTCAAATAACGTATCAAGGTTTTCCGACTTGTGATTGATGGGCTTGTCGATCTCAATCGGAGATTCATCAGTGACGGGAACGAGCACTTCAACGGTGACGTCGTGAAGTTCAGCACCACCGGGTGCACGCTCATCAGCAGTCACCACACCGGTAAGCGCAAGGACCGTTCCAATTTGTAGGCCACGAAGTTTTTCGACCTCTTCTTTATTATCGATAAGATTTTGAGCGATACCAGAGCGGTCGCGAAGTGTAATAAAGTTTAACCCACCAAGAAGTCGCTTTTTATGAAGCCATCCTTGGATCGTAATTGTCTCGCCAACGTGGGCGATAAGTTCTTTAGTAAGTGTACGAGTCATACGTAGTACTATACCATTCTGACCCCTATAAGACTAGCCTGTATCTAGAGGTCGATATGGTTCTTTGGTGAATTGTTATCGAGTGCTTTCTTCTCAGCAATCGAGTGGAGGCTTTCGTGATTATCGTCTTCGTCAACAATTTCGCGACCAATCAGCGTTTCGACCACATCCTCAAGTGTTAAAAGTCCGACCGTCTCGCGGTATTCATTAATCACAATAAACAGATGGTGACGAGTTTCGATGAATGCCGCTAGCGCGTGTTCGAGGGTGTCGTCGTGGCGGATATAAAATACTTTTGGCTCCATCGCCTTTTCGGCCGTGACTGAATTCTTAATATCTAGCGATAACAAATCATTGATATGCAAGATACCGACAACGTGATCAATATCATTCGCAATGACAGGAAGACGACTGTGCCCTAGTTCGTGAATCTCACTTAAGACCAATGGACCGAGAAACTCCGACTTCTTAATCGTCTTAATGACGCTCTTTGGAGTCATAATACTTTCGACTGTTTGATCTTTAAACGAAAGACCAGATATAATCAAAGCTTTTTCATCAGCGGATAAGATATCACCCGACTGAGAAATAAGTCGCTGCAGTTCTTCTCGAGAATCAAACCGATGATATGGTTCGACACGGGGAACTGACACGGCGTGAATAACCTTAAAGAGAGGTTGGACTTTCTCAATAATATCGAGGTACAGCGCTTCATTACGAGCATAGACCTTCGCTGAAAGTTGCTTAAGGAAGTTCCATTTTGCGACAGCTGGGTACAAGAGGAGCCCTATGAGGCCAATGATGATCCCGAGAGCCCAGCCAAATGTCACAATTGATAACGCAATAAACGCAACTATGAGTATATCCATTTTAATCGCCATCGCAGCGTATACATCGGGGAGCAACGTCTCGCGACGATGAAGCAACTGCGCTTCCCGACTCATCTTTGATCGACGACGGAGCTCAAACTTACTGACGAGATATGGCTCTGGAAGGAGGCTTGCGACAATCACAAGCGAAAAAAACACGAGGGCGGTAACAATAGCCAAGAACGTAAACATTATGTCCCTATTGTACCCTACCAGGGCCTCTCGGATAGCGACAACTTGTCTGCTACAATAAGTATAGTTAAATTTTGGAGGTTCATGTACATGGGTAAGGTAAGATGGATTATTTTTAGCGCAGTCATTGTGCTCGTTCTTGGAGGATTAGTTATCTACTCCCACGTTTCAAACCCGTCTATTGATGTCAGTAGCGTTGATACAAACAGTATTATTTCAGCCAGTGCGCAGAACGGCCAGATTGCCGATCACGTCTTTGGAAAAGCAGATAGCAAGGTTGTCTTCGTTGAATACGGTGACTTCCAGTGTCCAAGTTGTGGTGGCGCATACGCACAAGTAAAGGCAGCAACGGAACAATATCAAGATAAGGTCGCCTTTATCTTCCGTAATTTCCCACTGACAACCATTCACCCGAATGCACGTGTCGCAGCAGCAGCTGCTGAAGCAGCCGGACTACAAGGTAAGTACTGGGAAATGCACAACTTGCTCTACGAATCACAAAGCGCGTGGGAAACCCTTACTGGTGACCAACGAACTGCTGAATTCGTCGGCTATGCAGGTCAACTCAGCCTCGATGAAGCTAAGTTTAAAACTGATCTTGCATCAGCGGTCGTGAATAAGAAAATCTCATTCGACCAAGCCCTTGGTAAGAAGATCGGTGTTGATGCAACCCCTACCTTCTACCTTAACGGTAAACAGCTCTCAAGCACCGACTCAGGACAAATCGTCCAGGGTAGCACCAGTGTCCTCACAGGGCTCTTTGATAAGGCACTCGCTAACTAAGCAATAAGCTCTTAATAAGTGAAAACACCCCGGTGCCTTGGGGTGTTTTCTTTTTTGGTCAACTCAGAACGAGTTGTTTAGTGAGCAATAAATATTCGCCAATCGGCGGGCACCACATCCACTGCGATCTTTTTGCGCCGTGATGGCACAAATTCGATTGCTATAGGCATGTGACAGTTGTACTCCTTGTACTATGTACAGCTCCACGCACTCCGACCTTTAAAATTAAGTTTGGCGTGAAACACATCATTTATATTACCAATTCGCAGGGAACTAGTCAAGAACGCGCCTGTCATTACGCTATTGTTTTTATCTTATGACATCTTAAAAAAGAGCACAAGCTCTTTTTTAAGTTTTGTCACTAAATTGTAAATAGTACTACAATTCGCCGGGTGTATCGGTCGCCCTGGCAGACTTCAATGGTCGTTCCTTCAGGAGGAAGACAAACGTTGTCGAGACCGCCATCAGTACCGCAGCAACGATGAAGATACGTTGCAGGCTTTCAGAAAATGCGTGTGTTACGATACCCGAGAACTCTTTCTGATTACTCAAGAACTGAGATTGAGCTTCTTTCGCAACGGGTGCAGGGAGTGTGGCAAATGCCTTCTCTGCCCCAGTGGTGACCTCTTTCTTCACGCTTGGCATATTAAGGGTCAAAATCGTGTTTGAATCATTGATGTCACCAAGCTTTGAAACTTGAGGACTAGCACTAATCGTTTGGACATATGGAGTCGACTGGATGTTGCCGAGGTGCGAAAGAATACCAGCCGTGAGTACTGCCCCAAAGATCGCCGTACCAAGCGTTGAACCAAGACTTCGAAACAGCTGGCTCGAACTTGTTGCAACGCCGAGTTCTTTTTGTTCAAACTCGTTTTGAATCGCAAGATTCAACGTTGGCATCGCGACACCCATACCAAGCCCCATGAAGAACATGATGATACCTTCTTGGATGTACGGTGAATCAGGATTCAAGGTTGTCAGTGCAATCATACCAATTGTTGCCATAACGAAACCAATTTGCATGAAGATCTTGTAGCGTCCAATGCGTGAGATAACCTGACCAGAAGCAATACTGGTAATCATCAGTCCACCAATAAGTGGAAGAAGCATCAACCCAGACTGTGTTGGTGTCGCGCCGAATACCTGTTGGTTAAACTGTGTCAGGTACAGGATTGATCCCATGAATGCTGCACCAAACAAGCCAGCAGCGGCGATCAAGAGAACGAAGTTCTTTTTCTTGAAAAATGACATAGGAAGGATAGGTTCTTTTACCTTACGCTCGAGAAGGACAAAGCCAACACCGGCCGCGGCAACAACGGCATACATGATGAGACGAAGTGTTAACAGTGAGATACCTGTTGCATCCATAAGTCCTGCAAAGATTTGCTGTGTATTATCAACCGCGAGAATCAATACACCAAGGAACACTGCAAGTAGCCCAGCACCAGCGAAGTCAATTCTTACTTTGTTTACCTTCGCATGTCGTGGCGCAAAGATGGCAATCAGTGCAAATGCAGCAATACCGATAGGCACGTTGATGAAGAATGTCCAACGCCAGTTCGTCACAAGACCAAGGATATGTTGGTTATCAGTCAGGAAACCACCAAGCAGTGGACCAATGACGGAGCTCAGACCGAATACGGCACCAATGAGTCCCTGCCACCGTCCTCTCTCACGTGCGGCAAACAAGTCACCGACAATAGTAAAAGCATTGGCAGTAATAATACCAGCACCGATGCCCTGGAAGGCGCGCCAAAGGACAAGATCGACAACATTTGGACTCATACCACCAAGGAGTGAACCAAGTACAAAAATACCGACACCGACAAGGAGAACATTTCGACGTCCAAAGATATCAGAAAGCTTACCCGCAATCGGCACGGTGATTGTTGTCGTTAATAGATACGCCGTCACGATCCAACTAAGCGAATCGTAGGCGTTAAACTCTTCGACGATCTTACCGAGAGCGGTTGAAATAATTGTCTGGTCGAGTGCTACTAAGAACAAGCTGGCCATGACGGAAAGCATGATAATAATCTTGCTACGGAGCGTTAAGTGATGATGCATACGTTTCCTTAATTACTTACTATTTGTCTATGTTATCGATAACTGAACGGTATTGTTCAATATTGTCGGTCAGATGTTCCACCATTGCGCGAAGTTGGTCTTCTTTCAAAAAGCCAATCCACCCCATTTTTCCAGACCCGACGACATACAAACGATCTCCGGACTTAATATCAAAAGCTTCACGAGCTTCAGCTGGAATAACCACCTGACCCTTCGTTCCTACTGTTGCTGTTCCGAATAGTTTCTTATCGTGCATATACAAAGTATACCAAGTATGAAATGTATGTCAAGCACTACTCAACTATTTTTACAGATCATTCGCAAGGTAGCGTGCATTGAATAGCTTTGTATCGGGCTGAAACTTCCTGCCATTTTTTAATTCTCCAAGATCAACAGGATCAAACCCAATCGCATCAATAAGTTCAGAGACGACAGTCTTTGCTGTCCTATCATCCCCTGCCAGAACCATCGCGCGTCGCTTTGGATCACCCGCCGAAAGATGATGCTGTTCAAGTTCGTTATAGGCGATATGATTCAGTGTTTTAACGACACGGGCATTTTTTAAATACTGTTGAATGTATTCACTTGAAGTAACGTTTTCATTCATAAATTCTTCGATCGCACCTTCAGTTGGTGGCCAATAATTCATCGCATCAATGACGATTTTTTCCGCGAATAGTTCAGGCTTCAAGGTCTTATATTGATTAAGTGGGATAGCCAGAACAATGACATCGCTTTGTCCGATCACCTCATCGACCGTGCCTGCGACAACGCCAGGAAGAAGCACGCTCAACATAAGACCAAGACTTTCTGGACCGCGTGAGTTGGCAATCCGTACTTCGTAGCCTGCTTTTGAACCTTGGCGAGCGATTGCGGTGCCGAGTCTGCCCGATCCAATGACGCCTATTTTAGGCTTTGGCATTTTTGGCATTCTCCTCTTTCTTCTTTTCTTCTTCCAGGGCTGCGCGAACAATCGGCGCGACTTTTGTTCCTAAGAGTTCGATAGATTTTAAGAACTTATCATGTGGTAACTGGCCTGTATCCATCTGGAAAATGTGACGAGTATGTCCGATCCGTTTATGGAGTTCCAGAATGCGCCCAGCGATTTCCTCAGGACTGCCTGCAAACAATGCACCGTCGCGATTTGATTCAGCATCGTAGTGATCACGAGTTGGTGCCGCAAAGCCACGCACTTTCCCTAAGGTTGTCATTGCCCAGCTCCACGCTTTCCAGAATGTATCTTTGGCGTCTTTTGCATCTTCAGCGATGAAACCGGGTGTTGCAATTGCAACTCTCACATCAGCATTCGGCGTTTTATACTGACGAGCGGCTTCGTGGTACAACTCAACTAAAGGTGCAAAGCGTGATACGTGACCACCAATAATGGCGTACGTAATTGGAAGCCCTAGGCGAGCCGCACGAATCGATGATTCTGGGTTTCCACCGGTAGCAAGCCAGATGTTCATCTTCTCTTTTGGACGGGGGACGATCTCAACATTATCGAGCGCTGGTCGAAACTTTCCTTCCCACGTCACCTTGCCGTCTTCGCTGGCGTTAATCTTTAATAACAAATCAAGTTTCTCGGCATATAATTCGTCGTAGTCACGAAGGTCATACCCAAATAATGGAAATGATTCCGTTGACGAACCACGTCCGGCGATAATTTCAACACGTCCACCCGAGATAATGTCGGCAGTTGCGAACTGTTGATAGACACGAACAGGATCATCAGTACTCAAGACCGTCACTGCGCTGGTAAGTTTGATGTTTTTCGTCGTAGCGGCGGCGGCAGCGATGAGTGTTGATGGCGACGATGCCGGAAAATACTCGGTGTGGTGTTCGCCGATACCAAAGACATCCAGGCCTACTTTATCAGCGAGTTGAATCGCTTCTAATAAGTTTGTGACTGATTCACTGGTTGGCCCAAGCGAGCCGTCTTTTGCTCGTTGCACATCACCAAAACTAAAGACACCTAATTCCATATTATTTCTTTCTCTAAATTACTATATTTAGTATAGCAAAGATTGCGCTAAGGTAAAATGATTGATTTAAGGAGGAGAACCGCGAAAATTCCCATGACTGAGAACGCAACCCAAAGGCCAAGTTTTGACCAACGCCCACTCTTGTACTCACCCATCACATCTTCACGACTAGAAAGCTTGGCGATGAAGTAGATCAGAGGCACTGCAGCGATACCGTTAAAGACCGCTGTAAAGATCAATGCGCGAATTGGATCAAGACCGATAAAGTTGAATGACAAGCCGATCAGTGTACCGATGATGATGATGAGGTAAAACTCACGAGCTTGCTTGAATTTACGGAACAACCCTTCTTTCCAGTTAAACGTTTCAGAGATCGCGTACGACGAAGATCCTGCAAGGACAGGCACGCTCATCAGGCCGATACCGATGATACCGATGGCGAAGATCACTTTTGAGATATAGCCAGCGTTCGGAAAGCCTTGCACCAGTGGTTCAATTGCTTTTGCGGCATCAGCGGCGCTGCCAATATTTGTAATGCCGTGTGCACCAAGGACGACCGCACCAACGACAATGATGAACCAAGCAGTGACGTTCGAAAATAACATCCCAACGGCGGTGTCGATACGAAGTCGACGGATGTATCGTTTTGAGATCTTTGGAATACCGCCCTTTTGTGCGACACGATGCTCGGCAACTTCATCTTCAACTACATTACTCGCCTGCCAAAAGAACAGATACGGAGAAATAGTTGTTCCAAAAATCGCCACGATCATATAGAGGAACTCGGTATTAAACTCAAAGTGAGGAATCAATGTCGCCTTCAACACCTCTAGCCACGGCACATGGACGAGGAAAGCGGTGATAAAGTACGAGAATAACGCGAGAGCCAGCCACTTCAATAAACGGACATAGACACGGTACGGCACAAAGATCTCAAGTAGGATCATAAGAACCGCAAACCCGAGTGCGAGTAGAGAAAATGGTACTCCTGGAATAAGAAGCCGTGTACTGGCAGCCATCGCCCCGATATCAGACCCAATATTAAAGGTGTTCGCTGCAACGACCAGTAAAATAACAGGGAATAAAATCTTTTTAGAGTAATGCTCGCGAATAATCGCAGCCAAGCCCTTACCTGTGACAGCCCCCACCCTCGCACAGGCCTCCTGTACGGCAGTCATAAGCGGATACGTGAAAAGCATCGTCCACGGCAATTGCAGGCCGAATTGAGCCCCTGCTTGCGAGTAGGTGGCAATTCCCGATGGATCATCATCTGCAGCGCCCGTCACAACGCCAGGACCGAGAATACGCATGAAACGACCGAAGCCTTTTTTGTTTTTTGAAGCACGTCGGAACGCCGCAGGTGGATTTAGTATCTCCTCCTCAATATCACGGATCTGTTCGTCAGGATTTTCAATCATTAGGACAAGCATAATGCCCCCAATTCAAAGTGTCAACTTGTGGTCAAATCTATAGATTGAGGCTTAGTAGCCTGAGAAATGATCTTTCTTAATTCGTGCTCTCGGAACACCGATAGAACTTAGCTGTGCACGTGTTGCGTCGACCATCACATTTGGTCCAGAAATATAGAAGAATCGATCGTTATAATCTGGGACAAGCTGAGAAATCAGCTCGGCATTTACTTGTGCATGCAGGTATCCGTCTTCGGTTGTTTTTGGAGATGTCACAACGCGCGCCAGCTTAACTCCGTACTTCTCTGCTTGTTTGAATTCTTCAAGATACGCAAATTCACTAGGATCACCGACTGCATATATCACGACGATGTCCGCAGCGAGTTGCGTATCGGTCACATACTTCACCATGCTTCGAAATGGCGTCACGCCAATGCCACCAGCGATAAATACCAATTTCTTCCGTTCGTTCCCTTTTAGGACAAAGTTACCCGCTAGTTGGCTCGCGTAAATTGTGTCACCGGGTTTCATATTACTGAGTGTGTATTTGAACGTACTTGAAGGATTATAGAACTTCACACCCAGCTGAACTGTCTCTTCGGTTGGCGACGAAGCAATCGTAAATGAGCGACGATTACCCCTAAAGTCGAGTGTAACGTGATCAAGTGTCCACTCCATATATTGTCCAGCGATAAAGTTAAACCGTTCCGTAGGTATAAAAACGTAATTCATAACACGATCAGAGATTTTCTGTATCTCTTTGAGTCGCATTTCAACTTTAAACTTCGGCGATATAACAAAGGCGTAGATATTACCAAGCAGTAGCGCTACTTCTGGATAAATTGTCAGCGGACCGATCTTCCAAGCCTCAACATACAAAATGGCAATAATGACACCAAATATCACCTGCTGGAAACGTCGTGGAGGCATCGTCGCCGGTTCAGTGAGCATGATAGTTGATAAGAAGATCAGTGGCGAGGCAATCAAAACGCTCTGAATGATCGTTGGACTAAGCGTCCCATCAACCAAGAACGTAATGAGCTGTAAGATTAACGCCGTACCAACAAATGCGAATAGTAACGTAAACTTTCGAATCTTTCGGACAACTAACAATCCAAAGATCAGTGTCACTAGCCATAGTGCGGCGCTCCCGACCCACCAGGTGGTAATCTGCAGGTTTAATATCCCCACGACCGCCACCGCAAGTGCAGCTGGGTTGAAGATGTGCTTCCCCTTCCAAGCAATTAAGTACTTTGAACTACTCGCCAGACCACCGACCAATAGTGTAATGACGACCTCTAGTCCACTTTTTGGCGCAGGGAAAATCAAGAAGATGATGAACGTCGTGATTGCCCATGATTCGGTGTTCAGTGGGCGACGCCATATCTTTGAGAATATGAACTCAGTAACAAATGATGATACTGCGAGTAATGCCAATGAAAGGACCATCGTCGACGGATCCATCGAGATTCGACCAGCAGCGGCAAGGATAATTCCAAGGACACTGATAATCCCTAGCCCAAAAGCGACCAGCTTGTACATCGTAATCTTGTTCAAAAGAGGATCAAGGATATTCATAGTATGTATTTTAATCTAATTAGTTAGGCTTTTGCTTGATTTTGAATGTCGTTGACTGCGCTATTAAACCCGCTGGTTGTATCCGATGCGCCGGCGACCGATGAAAGATTCAATCCATCAATATTCTTGCCGACTACATATGACTTGTACATTGACGCGAAGTCTTCTTGGAAGATTTGTGATTCACGATCGTTCTCACTATTGACGACCGTTGAGCTTGTCACGACACCGGACTTCACCGTCAGCGTGACTTTGATGTCTTCGTAGCCATGGGGGACATAATATTGGTTTGAGGCCGTGTAGGTGCCGTCTTTATAACTCGTTGAAGTCGACGGAGTCGTTGTCGTAGATGTTGCTGGGGTTGTCGTCGCGCTGATAGAAGCAGACGTTGTTTGATTTGCGGTCGTTGCAGTCTGTTGCTTCTTGTCATTTGCGGATACGGCTGACGCGATCGTCACGAGGACAACAGCAATAATAACAGCGACACCTGAAGTTACTTTTAATGCCGTGTTGGTTGGTTTCTCGGGGTACATGTGTATCCTTATACTTATCGATTTTGCTTATTGAGCCTAGTGTACTGAGCAAACCTTAAAATAAGTTGTGAATTAAGACTCGGCTATATATTAGCGTCGGCTACGGCCAACACTGAGTCCGCCACTACGGCTACGTGGAGCGCGGCGTTGACGCTTGTGTCGGATGAACCAGATGATGAAGATAACTAATGCGATAAGTAGGAGCAGTGCAACACCGGCACCAATCATGTAGCTAACAGGGATAACCCAGAAGGTTCGAGTCACATCAACTGTTTGATTCTTAGATCCGTAGGTAAGGGTTGCCATAACAGTGTATTTACCAAATCCGTCGATCTTTTCCAGAGGGACATTCCAGCGACGGGCACTGTCTGGCAGAATGACATCACGAGGGTTTTGGTTGTTAAAGTCTTTATCGTAAATTAGTTTACCGTTCTTTTGAACTGAAATTTTGCCGAATGGACCAAGCTGTACACTTCCCTTGTTTTCAAAGCGGAAGGTAACACCAAGTCCGTCGGAGGTCGTGAAGAGTGCATTAGACTTGCCGTTTTGCTGAATCGCAAACTCGGTCAGGTTGAGTTGCTCAACAGCGTTACCGGGTACTGTCAGCAGGATCAGAGACGCAACACTACCGCTCAGATTAACCTGTGCCCCACCATCAACCGAAGCTGGTGCGAAACGAATCGCTCCGAAGTATCCACCAGGTTGAGCAGTTTTTGGTACAGTAATGACAACACTCACAAGCTTAGCTTTATTGGCTGGAATTGTCACATTTGTCAGTGGAGTCATGAAGCGTTTAAGACTATGCGTCGGAGCATACTTATCAGCATCAAGAATAAGTGCAGGTGTTCCACTTTCGTCAGCAGAAATAAAATCGTTTTCAATTGGACTTATGGTCATGTCTTGGTTAGTAAGGTTGGTAACAGTTACTTGAACTGTTTTCGTCTCACCTGGCAAGATCACAACATCAGAACGCACTGGTGACACTTTAAGCGTGTTAGGGGCGTTATTACTTGACGTTACCGCAAACGAATGTGAGCTCATCAATAAAGCCATGGTGACGGAAAGAACTATCGCAAACGCTACCATCGTTCGGGCGTTCACTTGAAGACCTCGTTTTACAAACACTATTGGTTTCCCCTTTAACAATTACTTTCCATAATAACAGATGTGGTTATGTTTGCAAGCACACATATATAAAACAAATACCCCCGGAGCGGAGGTATTTGTTTTTAAGAGATCGGAGAACTAGAATTTACCAGTTGCAATCAAGCCTAGGTCGGCTGAATAGTTACCAGCTGGCGTTGAAGCGAGGGCGCTCGCCCCAAAAGTAAGTTTCATTGTCATGTCGGTTGCAGGAGCACCAGCAGTATTAAGGAATGGATCTCCGTAAGTACCCGTGACACCTGTTGCACTGTCAACATAGTTCAATCGATAATTTGTAGTGTCATACGTTGCGCTTGCAGCCTGTAGCGTGCCTGTACCCGTAGGGGTATTAAGCATCACACCAAACTTTGCTTGTGTGACAGGATCGATAGTACCAGTTGTAGCCGCAGGGGTAATGTAACAGTCGGTTGGCTTGCTTGAGTTAATCAAACCACCGCAACCTGTTGCACTACTCTTTAAGTTGATAACTGCACCACCCGTAGCATTAGTGGTAATCTGTGTCCAAATGTCGCCACTGTTGACAACACCCGTAGCAAGACTTTTTACACCCGTACCTGGATCAGTTCCAAGCGTTAGTGTTGGAGCAGTAACACCCACACTACACCCACTGCCTGTAATATCTGTGCCCGAAACACAGAACGTCATGCTTTCAAGTACAGCACCCGAGACACCAACCGTATTATTAGTTGCTAACGCGACACCGCCTGAGTCCTGCGAACCAGTCCCTAAAGCAGTTGATGTATACAATTTAGCGTTTGCTTCAGTATCGTACGTTACGATACGAGCATAGAATGTACCTGAAGCAGTTGGGTTATGCACACCCGTCAATTCTACAGATATAGTGGCATTCGCTGCGAAACCTGTCGTAGGCGTCACTTCAACTCGGTTAGCAACGTCTGTAGTTGTTGCATTTGCAGTGTATCCCGTTCCCGCTGTCGCAGTATTCACGATGAGACCAGCGGGCGCAGTACATGTTGCACCGGTAATTGGACTATTTGAACAAAAATCGACAACAAATGCACCAGCAGCTGTGGCTGCCGTAAAGTTGACTGTATACGAAACCCCTGATGCGTCAGCGGATGAGCTACTTAACGTAATAGAACGCTCGCTAATACTAGCTGCATTAGCTAGCGCGGGCACAAAAGCACCCAACAAAATCGCTGCCGCGGTAATCACATACCCCAGTTTTTCGCGATTAAATAACCTAAAAGATCTCATTTCCCTTTTCCTCTACCCTCTTTTTAAAATATTTGTTTTCTTCTCCAAGATACGAGTTCAGTGTAGCATAATACCGCTTGTGGTTGTCAAGTAGTTTCTCAGAAAAGTTTTCCCCACCCCTTGAGAAAGCTACTTTTCCTCAAAACTGTCGCGCTCTTTCAGCATCTTGCTGCGAAGTGAAACGATCTGACTTCGTCGTCCTAACCAGTACGTTGGCACAAGAAGCACGAGGGCTATGACGGCCGGAATCCATAGAATCTTTGTCGCTGCCGTTGTATCTGTTTTGTCAGTTGGTGCAGCGGTCGAGTCAACTTGACCACTCGACACAGCGACCACCTGCAGGAAGGCGCTGACCCCATTCACATCAGTCACTTTGATGTTCACTTGATAGATTCCTGCTTTTTTATAGGTGTGCGCAATCGTAATAAGGCCTGCCAAAGATTGACTCTTCAATTCCGACGGTGTTCCGTCTCCCCAATCGATACTAAAGGCATATGGGCCTGCGCCACCAGATAGTTGTAAAGGCCAACTCAGCTCGCTCCCAGCTGGAGCGGATCGTCGTCCGTATGAGCTTGTAAGTGTCACTAGTGCCCCAAAGGCCGTAAAGTGCGTATCGGTATAGGTAACGGTCGCAATATTCGATGCAGGACCAGCTTGTTCCAGGTCATCATAGACGATGGCGCTTAATTCATTAGTACCTGCAAATAGGCTAATCTGCATCGTGAAGCTTCCACTCGTACAATTCACTGAACCACCCATAACCCCGTTGTCATACGCCTGAACCAATAGCCCTGTTGTACAAATACCGTTCACAGTTGTTGGCGAAGTCGTGAATGACGCACCGTTGCCCGGAGTAGTAATCGTTGCCGCATCGGTTGGTGGCGCCTGGAGCTTCGTTGCTTCAAGTCCATAAGATCCCGGCTTTGGGTCAGGAATCGGTAGCTGATTAATGGTCGCAAAAGTTGGTTGTACAAAAACGAACAGCGCCAGAAGGAACGTTCCGATCGTCACCGGAAGTGCCCACTGTGCGCTGAAACGAATCTTGTTTATCATGCTTGTTGTTTATTGTAGCGTGATGACGCTAGTTACGAAAGGTATTGCGGCTAGCGACGACGCGAATGCTTTTTGGTTTTAGGACCGTAAAGTGCGTTACGGATCTTGGTGACTACTCGCCAGATGACGAATGCGAGGGCGAGGATAACGATCACAAGAACGATGACGAACCAAAGCGGTAGATACCAGAATGATGCAACGCCGGTGATTTCTTGAGTATTGTTACCGTTTTGACCGTAAAAAAGGTCAAGCGTTGCTTTGTAGTAACCCGGCCATAAGCCTGGTGAGGTACAAGCACTTGCCTGTGTCTTTGTTCCATTGAAGTCAACACTCTGTGCGGCCAGCTTTATACAGGCAGTATAGGTGCGTGTCTGACCAATAAGAGCTAATGATCCGCTTGGATTCACATTATCAATGGTCTGCTCTCTACCGAACATATCGCGTAGCTTAATGCTACCAACCGGGCTTTCAGTCACGTTACCATTGTTCTGGAGTGTATAGGCAATATTTTGAGGCTCTTTATCAGTAACAAACGTGTAACCTGATGTATTACCATTTGCTGCTGTGTCATAAGCACCAAACTTCTTTAAAGTTAGATCTTCTTTTACCTTACCCGGAATGGCGGTAAAGACTAATGTCGCACCTGATGCGCTCAGGCCGACGTTACCAGTACCAGTTCCAGAGCCGGATGAGTAGATTATAGCGCTATAATAACTACCTGCGCCTTGGCCGGCGGGGATTGCAACGCCGATGTCGAGTGTCTTGCTGCTGCTAGGAGGGATTGAAACACTCTGGGGAACAGTAAGGAATGGTTTTAACGACCAGGTTGTCTGTGGCGCATTCTCGTCTAGCATCAACTTCGGTGTACCACCGTCATCCGTGAACGTAAAGTCAACAACGCGTAGCGTCAACTCAAGTGGTTGTACTGCATCGAGGTTACGGATTACGATCGTATCTTTTACTGACTTGCCAGGTTCGATGACATAGTTCTTTTTTGGAACGATGCTCAGTGACGCCGATGATTGCGCATTAGCAGGAAGTGCTGGCAGTAGATAGATCGCACCAAGTAGCATTGCTACAGCGACGAGGACAATGCCTTTAAAGCGTTTCATGTATTTCTCTATTCCCTCTCACATTTACTTTGTTTTATAAGTATAAGCCGTATTGTATCATCAAAATCGACCGCTGGCTATGTACGTAATCGTTGTGCTATACACACCGGCATGCAGGCCCGGACTAGAGTTTAAAATGTAACTAACGGTGAATTTCTTCATAAGACTTACGTTCGGTGAATACGCAACGACATCACCTGATACGTATTTATATTCATTCTGAACACCATAGTCAGGCGATGCTACTGCATTCGCCCATGTCCCTTGAGGATCTATGCCCACATTCGGGTCGTTGTTAGCAACCAAGTTGATGCCAAACTGATCAGTCCCCGGTGTACTTGGAGTTGGTGCTGTCGGTGAATCAATTGTATGCGTTCCTGCAGCGAGGGGTGTACCGTTTGCCGTAATTGCAAAACCAGCAGTCGCATTAGTACCCACCGCCATTTGCGACTGAGCAGTAAGTGTTGATTGCGAGCTAAGCGTACCCATATCCGTGTAATAGGTGTCATCTGTCCCCGCGCAGTCATCCTCAACTACTCGAGCGGCACAGAATATCAACATTGGGGGCACCTGCGTCTCAATAACCGTACCAGTTTGAACTTCACCCTTCACTGAACCAAAATCGATCTGAGACCCAGAACCATCGATGGAACCTAGGCTTTTTAGACGAATGGAGAAAGATTGATTGGTTTGACTCGGGTTAACAACATTATCAAACTTATAAGATGACGGCGAACCTCCCATAATCATGCTTGGGAGACGCGTCAAAATAATATGATTCGGAGACTTGTTTAAAATCGTGAAGCCAGTCTCACCCGTCTGGGCCGTTAATGCGGCATTTGAAACATCAAGTCCGGGAGGTGTCACACAAGGCATGTACGGAATTGGATCGATACAGAACAACATATCCAATGAACCGACTGGCTGAGGCGTTATGTATTGCAACGAAACGGTGTACGAGGTCGTGGCGCTTGGTTCACTACTCTGCATATATAGTCCGCGGGTTTCAAACCGTGTGTCCGCCGATACAGGTACGATAAAGATAAACAGCGCCAAAAATAAAGCGAGTAGCTCCTCGGGCACAATGCTACGAAAGTTAAAGAGGTGTATATGAAATCTAAACAACCTGTGTTGCATACCTGTTATTGTACTAGATCGTAAGCGTTATGCGTAGCAACACGTGGTACACAAAATAACCGGCCCTTTCGGGCCGATTATTCTCTGATTTTCTTAATCGAGTCTTCGTTCTAAACTAAGCTGTTTAGTACTGTGGAGCTGCGATGTAGTTAATCTTGGTTGTGTAGATACCGGCTGGTGTCGTCGCCGCAATGTTCGCGATATAACGTACCTTTGCCGTCACACAATCGACAACCTGAGCATTTTCAGATGCAATAGGGGTCGGGACAGTATTAGATGTCGGATCGAAGGCAAACTTCGCAGTCGTAGCCGGACCATAGTCGGTCGCGTTTACAACTCCAGCACCTTGATCGTACTCTGCTGCAGGGGCTAGCGGAGCCAATTGTGGCGCATGATAACCAGTAAGAAGCGTCGTGTCACCTGCAACACTTGCGTCAATACCGTTCGTTCCGTTGTCTGCACCATTCTCGTAAACCTTAGTGGCAGTTTCCTCTGTGTTGTAGTTCACAGCGTAGCCAGGGGTTGTTGAGTTGTCTGCAATCGTTCCGTTTGCAAGCGCAAGACCAAACTGAGGAGTTCCAAGAAGCGGAGACGATGCCGTCGTTCCAATTGGAGCGATTTCGTCACCCACCGTGTTCTTAAGAGTCACACCAGAGTAATAAACCGTTGCACCAGCACTAGAGTTTGAACTCAAGCGCCAATACGAGTGAGTACTGTACGTCTTGTCTGTTCGCAGGGAGTTCTCTGCGGATTGATCACCCAGCTGTAGTGTATTTACTACCGCAGAAGCTGAGTCCATTGATTTAAGAATTGGGTCACACTGACCATGCTTTAACTTGCCGCTAGCCGCATAAAACTGGCTACCGGTCGTACCGTCGCTTGCGAGCGTGTATGGGTCAACCGTACCAACTGAGAAGTCCATGGTTTCCAGAACCTTCGTTTGGATTTCAATTGATTGGTTCATCACGTTCGCTACAGTCACGCCACCGTCAACAAGTGTTGTGTCATCAAGTGTTGTGTCATTGTTGTAGTCATTGATCTTTACGAAGAAGGCGCCCGCACCTGGGTTCGTAATATAATTAGTATTTGTACCGAAGAAAATAATTCTTACAGCTTGTCCGGTCGTAAATCCATCACCTGTAGCATTTGTAAGAGAAATATAGTTATTTGCTCCCGTACCTGTTGCGTGAAGTGCGTCACCGGTTTCATTATTTACAGCAGTCATCGCCCAGCCACCACTGTATGTCCATGTTCCAGCAACGTCTTTCATAACAACGAAGTTACCCTGAGTGTTATCAAGTGCTGGAAGAGCAACAGGTGATCGGTTAGGGATGCCGGTCGTTGCGTCGATCACAGTAGAGAAATCGCCACTGCTAACCTCTGATGGACTTGCTGCGACAACATTTAAGTCGCTCGTCTTACCGGAGACACTATCGGCATTTCGAGCCGCTGTTGGTGAAGTTCCAGTCCATCCGTTATTACCTGGTGACAAACAGCTACCCGCTGAAGTCGTACAGTACTGGAAAGTGAATCCCTTAATTGGAGCCGCGGTGCTGTCGGTACTTACGTTAAATGAAAACGTGTTACCCGTTTGCTTACCGTTGGCACCACTGTTTGGCTGTGCGTATGTTGTGTTACCTGAACCGTCTTTAAAGTCCCAACCAGGTGACGAGCTTGATAGCGTCAAGCTACGATTCGTGAGTGGGTTCAATGCATCCGCGAAGGTAAGCGATGCCGGTGCTATTGCTGCTGCCACGACAGCAAGCGCTGCACCAAGCATCGTCCCACGACGGACGATTGACTTGAGTTTTAGTGTACTCATATTTCTCCTTATTTTTGTTTTTTAGCCCTTACTACAAGGGGTACATGCGCATTTTACCATTAACGGTATAAGCGATGCAATAGTGTTGTAAAACTTATCCACAGGTTTTTATAAGGTTTGAATGGTATAAGTACAACAAAGCTAATACACAGGTATTACAATGGCCGCAAAATCAGCCGAATAATGCCCCGCCGGCGTTGCACTTGAGACGTTCACCACCATACTAATGGTGTAATCGGTCTGACCCGACTCGGTTAAACTGTGGGCGATGTTATCACCACTGACATACTTAAACAGATTTGGCGTATTGTAGTCAGGATACGGTGTTCCGAAGGCTACCTGATCGGCGGGCGTCTGGAGTGCAGCGGCTCCGATAGCAGGGCTCGTGTTTGCAACGGCGTTTAACGCAAACTGCTCCGTTCCAGGAACTGAGAGACTAGGTGTTGTTGACGTCGCTAAATAGTGACTACCGAACTTGGGTGAATCTCCTACGATCTGCAGAATGTACCCACCGCTCAGATAGTTGCGAACGCTGACACTCATCGTCTTTGTTGAAGTCTTTTCAGGACTCAACACACCGAGGTCTGACTGCCCCGAGTCGACGATCACCTCAAGAAGAGGTTCTGTACCCCCTGTTGTCCCGAAGGCCGCAGTACTTGCCTGCGGTGTTGTCGTGTCACCCAGTGAAGCTTGCGCACAATAAGTAGCCGAGCAACTCTGACCCGTTGATCCGGCACTAAACTGTGTTTCGGTCACTTGATAATGTGTCGAGCTGGAAGTCAGCGCAAAGGCGGTTCCCGTTCCTCCGCATACAGCAACAAACACTGCTGACAGTAGTAAGTGTACGTATCTCGAAGGTCTCCATTTCCGCATAAGCTTTACGTGGCATTATAGCATCTATAGACCCCTACCGTCACGCTGTTAAGCACTAGTATCACGCTGTTAAATATAGTAAGCTAAAGCGAAATGGAACCTGATAAAAAATCCCCAGAGGCCTCTGAAGGCCAGAAACCATCGGAAGAGCCGACTGCTCCGTCTGATGCGCTGAGCCGAACGCCAGAGGACCTTGAGGAAGAAGTAAAAGCGAGCGTTGATCCGAACGCGCCAAAAGCACCAGAGGTTAAGAAAATCTCAGCCTTCAAGCGCATCTTCAAAAAAGTAAATATCTACTTCCTGATATTCATCCTTGTCATTATCGTTGCTGCGGTCATTGCGATCGTTAGTTACTTGAACAGCCAAAAGGCACCCGTCGTTCCTACAACGGCAACCCAGACATTATCAACTGACGCTTTGAAGCAACTTGCGAACACCGACACAACTGTCGGCGACTCAACACAGACTTTGACCATTCAAGGAAATGCCATTATTACAGGCCAAACATTGGCACGCGGAAACTTAAACGTTGCAGGTAACTTCCAGACAGGCGGAAGCATTACTGGACCAAGTCTGACAGTTTCAGGAAACGTCAATTTGGGCCCAACTCAAATCAATAGCCTACAGGTTGCCACCAACACTGCTATTCAAGGATCGACAACTCTACGTGATCTAAGTGTTGCGGGAACATCGACATTCAGTGGCCCGCTAACAGCTTCGCAAATTACCGTCACTAAACTTATCATTGCGGGCAATGGTGTGTTGCAGATTCCAAACCACATTAGCTTCACAGGCGCTTCACCAAGTCGCACTGTAAATAACAGCGTTCTTGGTAATGGTGGAACGTTGAGCCTCAACGGGTCAGACACTGCCGGGACAATTAACATTACCAGTGGTAATAATCCAACGCCTGGTTGTTTTGCTCAAATTAGTTTCCAGCAAAGCTATGCCAGCACTCCGCGGGTTATCGTTAGTCCGTTTGGACAAGCTGCAGGACAAACAGAATTCTACGTCATTCGTAGCACAACTGGCTTTAGTATTTGTACTGCCAATGCAGCACCCGCTAACCAAACCTTTGGCTACGACTACTTTGTCACAAACTAGAATTTAAACGTCAACGAATACAGTGACACTGTCAGCTTTAACGTGCATCAAGGCACGTGAGATCTTAATCACCTGCTCACCGTTTGGTGTTTGAATCTTTAATTCACAAGGAACCAACATACATAAGAAATTATGGTGATGTGGCAAGATATCGAATGGGCCCGTTTCGTTAACGGCACTAATGCTATAGCCAGCACCTTCGTAGTAGACCTTAAATGGCGCATAGACTTTAATTGCGATGGTCGGTTTCTTTGGATCAATCGCTACAGGAGTTTCGACGTCAGCCATTACGCAGTCGCTTCTTCGCTAGGTTTCGCCTGATCCTCGATACTCCCTTGCTTGTCTTCATCCCTACCAATGATCGCTTCGACACCATTAAGTGTATCGACGCGAGTCATGTGTTCACCAGGGACACCGGTCACCTTTTCCATCACGTTAAATCGTTGCTTAAAGAATTCAACCAATAACTTCGCCTTGTTATAGTCATCCCGGTCTTCCGCCGAAAGTTCAGACTCACCGATGATGGCAATAATGCCCTTTAATGATTCGTACTTCTGAAGGATCGCCGTTGCCCTGGTAGCCAGGTCGTAGTGTCGTTCACCAACAACTTCAGGTGTCAGAAGGCTCGATTTAGATGCCAAGATATCAACCGCTGGACGAATACCCAGGGCAGCGACGGCACGGCTAAGAACGATCGTACTGTCCAACTCGTGCTGGATCATTTGCACAGCCGGGTCGGAAAGATCATCGGCCGGCACGTAGATTGTTTGCAGTGCGGTGATTGAGCCGTTTGCATTTGTCGCCAAGCGGTCTTGGAATGTTTTGACATCAGAGAAGACCGTTGGCTGGTAGCCACCTTCGGCGGGAGTCTGGTCGATAATCGTCGAGACTTCATTTTTTGCTTGAATATAGCGATACATGTTGTCGGCGAACAGTAGCACGTCTTTCTTCTGATCATCGCGGAAAAACTCAGCAAGCGTAATGGCGCTGAGGCCGATCAAACTACGTTGCACAGGATTTTCATTCATCTGACCAAAGAACATGGCCGTTGTTTTCAGCAGGTCGTTATCACCAAGTGTCTTAAAGAGTTCGTGACCTTCGCGAATACGCTCACCAATACCAGCGAAGATTGATAGTGCACCGGAACCAGTCGCCACGTTATTAATAATTTCCATCGTAAGGACCGTCTTACCCACACCGGCCCCACCGACAATACCGATCTTGCGACCTTTGACGAATGGGGTAAAGAAGTCGAGGACCTTTAGTCCTGTTTCGAGAACATCATCAGATTTATTGACGAGACTCGTTTCTTTGAATGCTGGCGAGAAAATCTGACGTTTGACCATTTTATCGAGTACTGCCTGATCCAGCTGAGGCTTACCGTCGATCGGACGTCCCATGGCATCCCAGACACGGCCGACCATTTCATCACCAACAGGAATTTCGAGACTGTGTCCGCTTCTAGTCACCGACTCACCCTTTTGAATGCTGTAATCACCACCGATGTTCAAACAGACCGCCATATCACCGTGCTCTAGAGCGCTGACAAGAAGTGGTGATTTTTTCTCGTTATCGATGTATAGCATCTCGTTGAGGTCAGGCATACCCTCATCGAACTGAACCTTAATGACCAAACCCTTCAGAGTACGGACGACACCTTTTTTATATACGGTTTGTTCGGTCATTATTCTGCTCCTCCAGCACGTAGTTTTTTGAGGCCCGACATGGATTCTTTCAACCTGGTGTCGACTTGGTTGCGCTTGGCACGGTTGTATTCGGTATGCAGTCCAGTCACGTTGGCGATTGAACGCTCTTTGGCAGCAGACATGGCTTTGAAACGACTGGCGACTTGCGCCAAACGACTGTCATAGATGAACTGTGAAATCGTCAAACGCAGGATCGAGTTCTCTAAATATGCAGCAACGGCATACGAACTTGGCTCGAAAATATACGTCTTTTCACTCACCATGTCGTCACCGATAATGGAAAGGTCAGCCGTACGGCCCTTACTCGATACAACATCGCTGAGATCGACATCTTTAATTTCTTGCTGCGAAAGTGAAATGTAATTTTGATAAAAAATTCGGCTTTTGGCATATTTTTTTGTTATATCCATCAATGGATCAACATTTATATAGTCGTGTTCAGGGAGGTCAAAATAGTACATATAGTCGACGTGTGCTTGTTTGAGTTTAGTTGTTCCGTGATGGCCAATGACCAGGATATCGTTCTTGTTCTCATCATAGTATTCCATAAACTTACGGATAAGACGGTTATCGATGTCGCCACTCAAACCACCTTTAGCGGTAATAAGAATAAGTAGCTCTTTATCGATTGCCGTTTCGTCGATCGCACGACCAAAGTTAAACAACACGTCGACGCGAATCTGCTTATAAATATTCCAAACCTCATCAAAGAACTGGTTACTAATCAACACCTTGTTCTTGGTCTTGGCAATCTGCATACTGCTGATACTTTCAAGTGCAGACGTAAGGCTCACGACAGAACGTGCGCCTGCTTCTTCAGCTTTGATTTCAAGAGGACGGCGCACTACTTTTTCTCCTCTTTAACTTTACCGTCGGCTGGTGGCTCAGTTGGAGCTTTCGCTGCGGCTTCAGCGACGGCAGCTTCTTCGGCCTGATGCTTCTTTTCTTCGTCAGCCTTAGCTGCTTTATCGATGGCGGCCTTTTTTACTGGGTCAATTGTCATAACTTCCGCCTTAAGCGTTGCTTCAAGCTCGTCGTAATTACCCTTCATATCCTTGTCCTCTTGTAGCTTCGGTGCGTATTCATGCACCTTTTCCTTCAACAGTTCGACGTTGATAATTTCTTCGGGGCTACTTTTAAGCACGATGCTCATAAGGAATTGCTGTTCAGCAAAACTATATGTTTCACCGATACCCTGATTCATCAATTTAAAGAGCACTTTACCCTTGTCGTAATCAGCCTGAGCTTGTGGACTTAGTTCGGTACCAAAGTGAGCGTACTCTTCGGCCGTTCGGTATCCAGCCAAAGTCAGGTTAAGTTTATCGGCAAATCCCTTTTGGCGTTTGTTTTGACCGACACCACCAACACGTGTCACTGAAAGAGCTGTGCTAACCGCCGGACGCATGGTGTCCTTGAAAATTTTCTCGTCCAAAATCCATTGACCGTCCGTAATTGACATGATGTTGGTTGGCAGATAGGCAGTAATGTCCCCGCCCGGAGCATAGACAATCGGAACAAGCGTTTGGCTGGCGTGATTTGATTCTGTCTTACCGCCACGTTCCAGCAAGCTAGAGTGCGTATAGAACATGTCGCCAGGATATGAGTCACGGCCTGGCGACACGCCTGCAATCAGTGAGATCTCACGATACGCCTGAGCGTGTGCTGTCAGGTCATCGTAGATCACCAACGTATCCATGTTGAGTTGATGCCAGAAATATTCACCATGCGCCGCACCAACGTAGGGTACTAGGTATGTAAGGATTAGCGATTCAAATGAGTTAGACACGACGATGATGGCCTTTTTGAGTGCATCATTTTTTTCCAGAGTACTGACAAGCTCTGCAACGTCATGCTGACGTTTCGCAATCAACACATAGATAACAGTGATATTGGTGTTTTTCTGATTGATGGCCACCGATGCAGCAAGCGCTGTCTTACCAACCTTACTGTCACCGAGCATGGCCATACGCTGTCCACGCGCCAATGAATATTCAAGGTCAAGAATTGTCACGCCTGTCTCGACTGGGGTATCAAGCAGTTCACGTTCATAAAGCATCGGTGCAGAGTGGAAAACATCCCACTCTTGGTCAGCAACGATTTCCCCCTTACCATCAATTGGCTCGCCAAATACATTGACGACACGCCCGATGAAATTCTTACCAACAGGGACCATAATGTCACGCGCCTCAATAACACACACCCCGCCAATACGAAGCGGCGAAGGATCAAGCTTCATCACCACGACGTGATCTTCAAGAACCTGATGAACATAGCCCCGAGTTTCGTCGTCGAACCGTACTGTCGCGTGAACGTTCGTCGGCTGTAGCCCTCGTACACTCACCATGAACGAATCAATACCAATAATCTCACCGACGGGATTGCCAGCGCTCACGAGCTTTTCAAAGGCTTTAATTGCTGCTGGCACGAAGCGTCTCCAATTCCTTCACGAGTTCACCACGTTGGCCCGCGAGGACCGCACGCAGACTCATATCGTGGACGTGATTTGGTGTACGCACATAGACACCCGCAACAAGTGCTGGCTGAACGCCGTCCACAATCAGCGCTTGTGGATGAAGTGATTCACGCACCCATTTCGTAAGCTGTGCGAGACTTTCATGGTCCGCGGGAGAAGCAAAAGTCATGTGAATGATTGGTGCCTTATCTTTTAAGAGACGTAGCTGCTTGATAAGATCGGCACGATCACCACTATCAGCTAGCGTGAGTTGGTTTTGTGATAAAAACTCCGTCAGTCCGTCAGATAACGCTGGAATGGCTGTTTCAGCTCCACCTGCCTTAATGCGAACCTCCGCAGTCGTCATGGCATTATCGACCCACTCAATTTCAGTGACAAGACGAGACACATCAACATGGCTCACGACGCGAGACGGCAAGACAAAGTTTTCATGTGTTTTTACTTCGGTGTCACTCATAGTTTCATGTCATCCAAAAGAGCTTGTTTATTTGCTTCCATTTGCTGGATAATCGCTGGTAGCTGCGCCTTCAAATCATATTGTTCACTCAACGCACCAAGTAAGTAATGCTCAATCACCTGCGCCATATTGCCCTCGAAAGCTTTCATTAATGATTCTTCTTGGGTTGCGATCTTTTTCTCAAGAGTAGCAGTCAGTTGTTCATTCTGGTTCTTCAGCTCGTCAACACTGCGATTGAGTGATTCCAGCGCAGAGGCATTGGCCTCTTTGATTGAAGTCATATTTTTCATGTTTTCCTGGAATGAATTTTCTAACATCAAACTTTGGTTAGCGATGCTCTTCTGAAGTGTCGTACCGAGTTGTTTATGCTGTTCTTCCAAAGCCGCAGCGCTGGTCGTGAGAGATCCAAGGGCCACGTCTTGTGCCTCTTTAGCGGCCTTGGTGAACTCTGCAAACTGGCCATCGAGCTGTTTTGTGATGTGTTCTTTAAGGTCAATTGTAAGGCGGGCGATAGACGCATCAAGCTGCTCAGCTGTGCGTATTTTGAGATCAGCACTAATCGCTTCAGAAGCTTCATCAAGATCTTGTTTGAAAACAACAACATTCTCTTGAATAACCTTCTCGAAATATAAACGAGCATGATCGCGAATTCCTACACGGAAATCTTCATCGAAGAAATTTTTCTCATACTCAAAGACCTCAACCATAGGTGACTTCTTGTCAGAGTGCTGTTTATGTTGGAATAGTCCCACGTTCGTTTAACCCACCTTCATTTGCATCATAGCTTCAGTAGTAAATATACCGCAAATAAGCCAATAATTAAAATGAGTATACTCGTTAATATTATCTGTAATAGGGCCCTGAAAATTGATCGTTTCGACATCGGATTACGTCCGATTGAGATCACACCACTGCGTACTCCCGAATAGAGGATTGCGACGGCCGCGATAATGCTGATTGCTGTAATTCCCATACTAAGATAAATACGAATGGGACTTACCTCTTTTTCAGCAATTGCGACACCGATTCTTTGGAGTGCGTCAGGTACTTTAACCGTAGTGCTCTTTTCATTCGGATTGTGCTGAATATTCACCGTGACAGGAATAAGCCCTAATGCCACCGTCCTGGTCGTTTTGCCCGTCGTATCTTTCAGGGTGGTCGTCCCAACTGTGACACCCTTGCCGTCAAATGTTCCGGCAGCCCGCCCGAAAACCGTTTTCTCGACCGTGCCAGCCTTCATCCCAACGCCGTTTACTAATGAAAGGGTGATGTAATCGCCGACAGCAACCGAGCCGCCTTCATTACTAACTAGCACATTGTAGGTTCCCGATACTGCAACGAAAGCTTCATTCTTGAGTGCATCGTTCGAAGATGAGACGAGTAATTGTGTTCGATCAACAGTGACGCCGAACATGTTATCGAGCTGTGCTTGCGTCGAAACCTTAACGGTATTTCCGTTCTTGCTATCCAGCTGGACGATCGTTCCGTTATCGAGTGCAGAGTCCGCAGCATATCCTTGGACATTTCCACCCCCGTAGGTCGCAGCGGAAACAGGCAAAGACGTGGTTGCGACCACACCGATAACGATCGCCAAACTAAGAATAATTCGTGATACTTTCACTGTTTATTTATGCTCCCTACCTCTTATCATGCGTCAGGTTAATTGTACCATAACCACTATGTGTTCTTACCTGGTTATCTTAGTTGTAGTCTCATCGTGTTTATGGTAGTATATCGACAAGCTTTGATGAACCACCACACGTCGAGTGAAATAAACATTTATCCCTAAACAAACGGTATAAAAACAAACAAATGACTGTGTGGTTCACCTCCCTCACTATTTTTAATCGCCGGTATGCATTGCGTGTAGCAATGATACTTGCCCTATGCGTTGCTATTATCACAACGCTGTTATTTGGTATTATTTCACAATCTACGCACGCGCTTGCGGGCACGAATAGCACGATCAGTTTCCAGGGGCGACTCCTTGATGCCAGTGGCTTCGTTGTCCCAGACGGCAGCTACAACATCCAATTTAAGATTTATCAAGACGGGACAGGCACTGCGGCCGGTAACCCGGACGGAACGCTGAAATGGACCGAGGACTACGTTAACAACGGTGGCACCAGTGGTGTACAGGTGAAAAACGGCTACCTCTCGGTCAACCTTGGTGAAAAGACCCCATTCGGCACCAGCATTGACTGGAACCAAGATACCTTGTGGCTTTCTATGAACATCGCTGGCTCATCGGCCAGCTGTACAACCTTCGGTAGCTCACCGTGTGTGTCTGACGGGGAAATGCTCCCAATGAAGCGACTAACCGCGTCACCGTATGCGATTAACTCCGCCCAACTTGGTGGTATCGACGCATCAGGGTTTATTCAAAACACGACGAGCCCACAGACTGGAAACCTAAATGTTACAGGAACAGCTCAAGCTGGCACGCTACAAGGTAACACTAATATTCTTACTCCAGCACTTGATAGCATTGCCGGAAGTGGTACGGTCGACATCGGCGCCGGCAACGCGCTTACCGTTAATATCGGCAGACAAGATGCCGCTAACAGTACGGTTAATATCGGTCTCGGCAGTGGCGCACGAGTCGTTAATATTGGTACGATCGACAATAACTCTTACGTTAACATCCAGGGTGGGGGCGGCGGTGTCAACCTTAACTCAGGAAGCGGTAACGTTGTCGTGAAGGCCAATTCACCCACCTCAACGTTTGAAGTTCATGATGCTACTGACCAGACGCTGTTTATGGTAAAAGCCACCGGAGAAATAAGCACTAGCTACAGCTCCACACTCGACGTTAAGGGACTCGCAACCTTCGAGCAAGGACTTACCATTCAAGGAACAGGTACCTACCTCACACCAGGTGGTGCCTCACTATCGACCGCAATCAATATTCCAAACTACACTGTCCCAGCATATGGCTCGGTTGTCTCGTTCGGACTTCCGTCAACATCAGCGGCGACTGCTCGCGGACTCTTGGTTGCCGATGGCCGAACAAGCAGTCACCAAGCCACCATCGGAGTTCTATCACCCGATGAGAACGCAATCATGGGACTCAGCTGGGATGGCAGTAACTCGACAGGTACCCTCGCAAATACCGCGAGTTCACTCGCCCTTCAAGGTAACGGCCTCAACCTGCTAACGGCCACCAACAATAGTGGCGCAGCCAATGTCGGTATCGGTAATGCCGCAACTGCCGGATATGCACTCGATGTCACCGGCGATGTTAATACCTCTACCCAATACCGCATTAACGGTGTCACTGCCCTGACAGGATCAGCGCTTACCTTTGGGGACGCCAGTGCTGCGAGCGTTAACTCGACATCTGGGCAATCCTTGAGTCTGAACGGAAGCACAGGAGTTACCATCGCCGCAGCTGGAACAACCAGCGCAAGCTTCACAGCAACACAAGTACAGATCGGAAGCGGTTCTGGTAGCGGCGCTCCAACGCTCCTGACACTCGACAAAGCAGCGTCTGCACCAACTGTTGATAGCTCAATGGTCGGCAGTATGTATTACGACACAACGCTCGGACAGCTCCAGTGTTATGAAGCTGACGGCTGGGGTGCCTGTGCCGCAAGTCCTGACGACTTCATTACTATTAGTCCAGAGTATAGTAACGCTGTCATGCATAATACGGGTACCGGTACGATGACCTCAGACCTCTGTTCTGACGCATTGAATATCAATGACGGCAGTTCATCACAACCAACCATCTGTGGTACCGACGAAACGTACAACTACTACAACTGGACATCTTCACAAGTTACTAGCCAAGCCCGAAGCATCTACGTAACTTACCAATTGCCGACAAGCTTCAAGGGCTTTGTGTCTGGATCAACCTCACTCATGGGCCGAACTGACAGTTCTGACGCGGCCGTTTCTTACCAAGTCTACCGCAACAATTCCACGACTGGGCTGACGGCCTGCGGCTCAGTCGTTTCGGTCTCGACCGGATCACAGACCACCTGGCAAAAAGGCACCGCAACCAGTACTTCTGACCCATCAACCTGTAGCTTTGTTGCTGGTGACAGTATCGTCTTCAAGGTCGACCTAGCGTCAGCCAATAACGCCAACGCCTACGCCAGCACACTTGGCTTCGCATTCAGCAACCACTAGCACGACAACTCATCCCTGTTATACTAATTTCATAGTGGAGTTCAAGAAACAAAACAGATATAGCAACGGCCGAACACGGCTCACTGTCCCCCAGCGCAATGATATAGCGTCTGTTACTCCTGCGCCTCAACCGATCACCCTAAAGCGATCAAAAAAAACACTTAGCATTCGTGACCGTCTATTTCCTCTCACGAAGAAAACCATCGCTATAGCTATAGTCGTCGTTATTATTATCGGTGGCAGCATCACTGCTATTGCCATCCACAGAAACAACGTCGCAAAAAAAATAGCCAGCGACGCAAGTAGCATTATCACAAACCCCGGTTACCAAACCGTCCTCCCTAACGACAAGACAATCACCCAACTCGGTGGGTGGCAACGTATCAGCCCACCGAACAGCGATCCCGTTTTTGCCTACTCTGACAAAATTGACGGCATTACAATCAGTGTCAGCGAACAACCCCTTCCGATTTCTTTCGAGGGTGATGTCGATGCGCAAGTAGCCGAACTTGCCAAAAAGTTTAATGCGACAAATAAAGTCACCGCTGGTGACGCAACTGTGTATCTTGGAACGTCGGCTAAAGGACCTCAGTCAGCGATATTCATTAAGATTAACTTACTTGTCCTGATTAAATCTCAAAACAAGATCAATGATGATGCCTGGGTGAAATACGTAAAATCGCTCAACATTACAAACAAAGTGCCGGTTCAACCCGGCAACTCAGTAAGCTATTAAGACGACTCATTACTTAGCAGATTTTTTGTAATCGGCGATTGATTGTGCAACTTTACCGTCTGGTTTCAAGTTCTCGTAGAATAACACTTGGTCTTTTGAAAGAATCATTTCATCTTCAGGACCATGAACTTCAGAGCCAAGCTTCACAAGCTGAACACTGCTACTCGTATCGGATGAGGTTGTTTGAGGGTTATTGGAACCAGTTCCAGCTGACGACTGTGTTTGAAGATAATAGATATCGTTGAGCTTCATAGAGTCATTGTTAAATGCTGAAAGCTTACCAAAATAGACCTGTCCATTGGTGAAGAAGACGGCCTGATACTCACTGGTATTAATTGCAGTCGCACCACTCTTGTGAGAATTTGACCATACGGTCCATCCAACAAACCCAACAATAAGAATAACGATAACGACGATGATAGGAAGGAGTATCTTTTTCAGACCTTTCTTTTCCTTTACGGTTCGTCGTGGTTCTTCGGATCGGTACACAGTTTTTGCTTCCTCTTTTATTATAGGTTGTTGCGGTTCTTCTGGCGGCCGGCTTGCCGGTTCAGATCTACTTGCAACTCTCCTATTGTCTGCCGGTTGTGGCACACGAAACGGTCCCCCATCCATGTCTGTATTTCTCCAATTCACCTATTCTTGTTTGATCTATCATAGCATAAGGGATATACCCCCTTCAATGAAAGCCCACACCTCCTGTAAACAACTTGCCGACTACTTTAAAAAGTCAGTGAATACGACCAAGCGTTCAGAATACGTCCGTGCCGAATTATTCCATGAACCCTGACAAGTAATGAGGTTAAGATGAACTTTGCCGTCGTCTGACTTAAAAACCGTTGTTGCGTCTTGATCGGGAGCATACAGCGCACTCCGGCTCACGACAAATGTCTTCACCTGTCCATCGGCCCCGTAGGTGGATATCTGATCCCCCCGGGCGAGCTTGTTTAAATCATTAAAAACTGATGGCACACCGTTCTTCCAGCCATAGTGTCCTGCAATAACCGCACTGCCTTCTTCGCCGGGCTTTGGACCAAACTGATACCAAGCGAGCTGTTCGGGGTTCTCATCAATAGCCATATCCCCCGTTGAAGTCAGTCCAACGGGATTCACGAGAGCATCAACAGCGATGCTACTTATTTTCAATTCCACCGGTACAGAAACAGCAACAGTAGGCGTAGCATCGTGAACAATCGGAGCAGCTACGACAGGAGTCACCGGGGTATTATGTCGAGCAGGCATAAAGACATAGAGCAAAATGAACGTAACACATAACGATACAATCGGAATGATAACGATAAAGAAAAGTTTTTGCATGACGCGTTTCTGTCGTCGACGCATAGCTATTCTCTAAATAGAGCGCTTTTTATAAGCAGCGTAAGCAACCAGAAGGCCTGTTGCAATCAGAAGGGTTGAGATAGCTCCCCAAAACACATATTGCCCACTCATCTCACCCGTGTTTGGAAGTCCAGGAGTGACACCAGAGCCGTTGCCGAGACAGGTAGTGGGAGCGGTAATCGTGTCGTTAATCAACGTTACATCTCCGTTACGCGCAAGCAAACGACCCTGAATCGTTGCTCCGTTTGCAACAGTTATCGAGTTGAGTGCAAGGATAGTTCCTGTGAAGTTTGCCGTTGTGTCAATTGCAGCTGTATCAACTCGCCAGAATACATTACATGCCTGCGCACCGTTGATAAGAGAAACGGCACTGCCAGATCCGACGCTTAATCCTGTTCCGCTGAATGGTGCCTCGAAAATAAAGACAGAAGACGGATCGTTCTGACCATCAAGAACAAGAGCGCCTGCACCGGCAGTAATACCAAAGGTCGTTGAGACTGAATTGTAAACACCCGCAACCAAAGTGGTTCCCCCAAGTTCTGTTGGAACAGTCGTGAGTGGAGTTCGTCCAGCTGCATCCGTATAGGCAGTCGTCAGGTCATTCTTTGCGATGACCAAAAGTGAGCTGTCCGTGACGCGACAAGGCAAAGGTCCAGCGGCATCAACAGAATAAATCGTTCCCGTCACTTGTGAACATGTTAGTCCAATACCTGCGCCTGTTGCCGGACTCAGCCCGACATTTCCTTGAATAACCGATGCATTACCTGCGTCGGTAATGTCTGGTGTTCCTGAAAGAATAGCAAAGGGCGCTGTAGTCCCAAGATTCACCGTTGCCTGCGCGGCGTGCGCCGGACGGTTACTAATCATCATTATGGTAAATATAGCGAAAATCGTAAATAATACGATTAATGGAGCAGTTGTAATACGAGTCTTGTGCATGTCAGCCCTTTTATTTTGTTTGGTTTACTATCTGAACGTCCTGTTCATCAAATCCAACCTAAAACTTTGAAAGGGTTGACTGATATTTCCTCGGAGATCGTGATCTCGATTGAGGTGCATCTTGTCTATGGTAATAGTAACAGTGTCGTAGGCATTAAGCAAACAGTAAGGTCACTCGGGGTACTGCCGTTGCAGATATGCATTATAGGTCGGCGTCTCGTCACACATTGCCTGTGACTGGCAAACACCACCATCGAACGTTGCGTAAGCAAGGAAGGCTTTTGTCTTACGAGTAAGATCGTCGCCGAATACATTAGGAGGAAGTTCACGAATAGGATAGCCTACGTAGTGATTCAGAGGTGTCGTACTTTTACTATCGTATCTCTGGTAGGCATCATCAACATATTTTCCAACACTGACATGATCCTCGTGGTCATGATACATATGTCCCCTATCAGCCGAAGCCTGCGTATTAATAACCGTCGGTAAGTAATAATTCATAAGCATCGTTAGCGCCTGAGTGAGATCTTCGGATGAATAATAAGACTGCTCATCAACTGTTTGAACCTTTGAGACATTTCCTGCCTGTAACCGCGCCAAACTTTCGAAGCCAGACACTTCGTAGCCCTGGCCGTGTAAGTTTCCGTCGGGCAAGTTCATAAATATCAGCGCAATTTCTTTGTGTCCCCGAGGGCTCGCAATGCTCACAAACTCGTGGTCACTCAACTTTACTGTTTTTTGAACCCAAACGAGCGGCTCACTCACACGAAGCATTGAATCGTACGCGGCCTCAGAAGCTCTCTCACGCCCCAGCCAATATTGGCTTCCGAAGCCTGCATCACCAGCTGTCATATAGACTGTTTGAACACAGTGTTTCGCATCAATATCGTGTTGCAGATCGGGGTTCATAAAGAGAAGGTCGTCATCTTCATGCGCAACAATATTCATGACGGCAACTCCGTCCGCACAGTCAGTGAGAGGCATCATCTGCTGCGCCGTTGTGGTCGTGAGGATGGTCGCTGTTCGAGAAAGCCCCGTCAAACTATGACTTTTGTTCACACCATCGTCATAAAAAAGAAGAAGCTCTCGGGGATTTTCGTTCGTTCCTGCAATCAGCGTGCTGGCATTCGGACGACCGTAAGCCTGGATCACTTGGTCGATCGAACACGCTGGATAATCTGTCACGCTCTTATCAAGACTTAAAAGATACGTGAAGCTGTGTTTCTGGAAATCATTTTGCCATGCCTTGCTCGTCAGTGTTACGCGTGGAGTCGTACAGTCACCTAGTGGCACAATATGCGTCGCTGTCTTTGGATTGAATTGGCTAATAGGAATCACTCGCCAGTAATCTCCGACCAGTACGTTTGTTTTATGACTTTGGATCGCATCAGCAATCTTGGCGTTGCGAACGTTAATAGAATGAAGCGCACTTATCTGTTGTTGATACGTCGCAAACGTCCAGACTGACCCAATCGTAATCCCAACCAACAATAATGCAACGACCTTATTAACAGAGAACGTCGAAAGAGGTTTTGTTCGCAGATATGTCATGGTCGAGATCGTCAGCGCAAAGAGAACAATCGTTTCATAGCGCGAGTCGACAGGATAATAGTGGTTTGTCCCAATAAAGATTCCGACTGCGACGACCGACGTTGCAATCAATGTCAGCGAGAGCAGTGTTGCAACACTGAATTCAGGTTGTTTTTTACGACGCTTGTTTTGTTTAACTGGCCTCAAACTTTTGATAAAGATAACGATAGTCGCAAACACACCAGCAACAAATACCAACCCATTAATAGCAACGGGGATAATAATTGGTGAAATAAGACGACCAAAGTACGTCTTTGGAATATCCTTTACAACGCCAATATCAAATGCCGGGTTCGCACCAAAATTCGTCAGTAGTCCCATGAACGCAAAGATAGATCCCAGCACGGTTTGTTTCGCGGACAACGCCAGACCGTACGGGCTGTTATCACCAACTAAATGTGTGATACCAACGGCCTTCATTAGCCATAAGAAAATAGTCGCAATAATAAATGAAGCAATGGTGATTCCAAGCCAACGAAGCGCCAACTTAACGAGTTCTTTACGCCGAGCAATCAGGTACACGACAAACATCACACCCGCTCCACCAAGCGAGAGCCACAGGAATAACTTATCACTACTAATAAGGAGAGTCAGGAGCGCAACCGCCCAGTAGCTCTGTCTACTCCGTAGTCTTGGGGCACGAATAATAAACACGAGGCCAAGAATATAAAACAGATATTCAATATTACGAGTTGCGAGCATCGCAAAATTCACAGGTAATAATCCGCCGGCGTGTGGTTGAGCAGGAATGAATAACAAAATACAGGCGAGTGCCAAGAAAGCCGTTCCGATAACTCTCGGACGTTTATCGATGCGATACAGAATATACGCCAGTCCTGCGACCGTCACGAGGCTTACCAATACCGTCAGAACAACGAGGCCAGCGACGCTAAAGTTCATCAATCGCTCAGTAATAAATAGTGGCCACTTAATCAGGAAGGTGTGTGTCGCAGGAAATAACGCCGCTTTGAATGTTTCGGTATTTTGGAATAGGTAGCTGTCGATAATCTGATCGGCATTGGCGCTCTGTGTCAATGCGCCAAGTGTTGACCACCAAGTAGTCGTCATAAACAGTATTACCGCAGAGAAAATAACATACGGCGACTTAAAACTACTGAACTGCGTCTTGAGTCGACTCAATAATGTCGGTGGCTTTTTAGCTGGTCGGCCACGGCGCTTTGGCCGTACTGCTTTAAAAATAAAGGTCCTATATATGCCGTAGTTCCAGAGCGTGATAATTGCAATCGCGGCCGTGCGCACTACAAACACAGACTCTGTTCCGGAAAAGAACGCGACTAATCCAAGACTAAAGAAATAATTCCATGCCGCCAGTAAGCCATAAATGACTAGCTGCTTCCCGACTACTTTCGCGGCCTTGTCGTGATTCTTAAATGTAATGAGCTTCTGCAAAATAAAGGCGGCGGCGAAACCAATCCAGAAACTAATTGCGACCGACAATACATCAGAGAAGTGGAAGAATTGTTTAAAGATAAACAACGATGCCATTTCGATCAGGAAAGAAGTTCCGCCGACAACAAGATACGTAATAAACTGGCGATACTTTTTTAGCATTCTATTCAATCCGTTTTGAGCGTGCTCGATCAATAACATACAACGGACGTTTTTTGCTTTCGGTGTGAATGTGCGAAATGTAAATCGCAAGAATACCCTGTGAAATCAAGATAATGCCAACAAAGAAAAGAAGCAAGATACCGAGCATTGCCGTTCCAGTAAACTTCCACATCAGCGGGTCATGCAACAATAGTTGCTCAACTATCACAGTAATACCGACAATCAGCGCAAGTACCGTCAAGATAACCCCCAAATACCCCAGTAAATAAAGTGGTCGAGGACTTATCGACACAATACTATTCATCGCAAGCTGAATCAGTTTACGTTGACTATAGCCAGGCTTACCGACAGCTCTTTCCTTTTCGATATAGCTGACATACGCACGTTCAAATCCAAGCCAATCAATCAGCGCACGTGTCATGCGATTCGATTCCTCAAGCTTCAAAAACTCTGCTTGGACCTGCTGATCAATTAATCGAAAATCCGTCGATTGAGGAATGAGTTTCTGAGAGGATAGCCTGTTAAAGAAAGAATAGAATAATTTGGATTCAATAGCCTTCAAAGGACTCGCATTCGAAGCCTTTCTTATACCAATAACAACCTTAGCGCCATCTTTCCAGGCGGCGATAAACTCGGGGATTAATTCAACTGGGTGTTGTCCATCCCCATCAAGAGTGATAATCGCTTCACCGGTTGCATAAGTAATGCCCGCAGATAACGCGCTTTCTTTGCCAAAGTTACGTGAGAATAAGATTGTTTTGACGGTTGTATCTTTATCCGCAATTTTAGAAAGTATCGCCGCAGACGCGTCTGCACTGCCGTCATCACAATAAATAATTTCGTACGATACCTCAGGACGAAGTGATTTCAAAACACCAACGAGGGATGTGTGAAAATCAACTAATCCATCAGCTTCGTTGTAGATCGGAACAACGAGAGATAATACGGGTTTATGCGTAGTCATACGATGAAGAATAACAGATTAGAGCCTCGTAGTCGAGGACCGCTAACCTAGAGTTTCCCTTGTACTTTTAGGACGACAGATCCGAGTACTTCGCGAGGTACCCAGAGCGCCAGCGAACGCGTCCACAATTGATCGGACGTTGTATCAAATGAAGTCGGAAGACCTTCGGGTACAATGATACCCGTCATACCTAGCTTTTCAGCTTGCATAGCTACTCTTCCAACGTGAAACGTTTGAGCGGCCATAAGTGGACGAGATAACTCTCTTTCATCCATATACTTTTTTGCTTCTACAAGTATTCCCCAACTTCCACCAACACTTCCTACGGTATTCGATACGGCGCCATCCACAACTACATCAAGCAGGGTCGACTTTGGAAATGCATCGGCAAGTGTACGGTCGACGACAATTGGTTGACCTTGTTCATTAGCGAGAATAAACCGAGCAATTGCAGCATTTGGACTTTCGGGATGTATCGAAGTACCAAAAGAATTACCGACTATAATATCTGCATCGGTTGCCTGACCAACCACTTCATAGTGACCGAGTGCGGAGCTGAGGATGTTCATAGGTGTATATTATATAATTTTGAAGTATTTTTGTAAATGTATGTACGCTTATCGCATCACTTCCGCAAGCTGTCGTGTGAACGAACTATACTGTTCTTCATACATTGCTGTCCCATCGATAACGATAACCTTCTCGTCTTCAGCCGGCACTTCAAGCAAACCAATATACTTATCAACTAGCGCTTCCATCTTTTCAGCGGAGTGCTGGCGCTGATCAAGCCGCTCTTCACGTTCACTTCCCCGCTGGACTGCTATTTCTCGTGGGGCTTTTACCCAAATAACGACTGCGGTAGCACCATTTTCTTTTGCAAGTTCAATTCTTTTATCACGATTTAGCTTCTCGTTGTGCTGATGATCGCATATTACCGAGTTGCCAGATTTCAAGACTTGTACCGCAACGTAGTCAAGCGCCCCAAACACGATCGAATTCAAAAGCCCCGTTTTATCATTAAACTCTCGGGCTTTCTCTATTGTTCCGAGAGCAGCAACCCTCATAGCATCAGCGTTAACACGCACTGCCCCGATACTCGTAGCAAGCTGCTCCGAAAAGTGAGTCTTTCCTGAACCGGGATGGCCCAAAAGCATGAAGAGGTATTTTTGTTCCATATGATACGAGTATAGCAAGCAAGTATATGATTACTTAATAGCGACTCGCCAAATGACATCGACAATTATCATAACGACAACAAAAATGACTATCTCTAAAGTTGTCCTTTTATGCACAGTTACGAATGCAAAAAATATCAATAAGCCTACGGCAACGTATAGCAGTTGCAGCGCCCACGTGTAGATTGGTACGCCAAGAAGGGTGTGCTGTAGGAAGTCGTTCATACTCGTAGTATACGCCCTTTCTTTTTCGACTTAAACCGAGCCAAACAAAAACACTTTCCTTTTACAGAAAGTGCTTATGCTTGGCTCCGACGGCTGGACTCGAACCAGCAACCTCGAAGTTAACAGCTTCTTGCTCCACCATTGAGCTACGTCGGAATACAAGGGCTATTATACCTTTACCCCTGTCACATAGTCAACGCTAACTATTTTTTCTTGGGACTGGGCTTTCCGCTTTTCGACACATCGTCTTTTGTAATATAGAATCGTGGCGAGTTAAGCATTGGTAACTGCATCCACATAGGAACTTTCGCCCGGAAGCCTATATAAACGAACAAGAGGACAGACAGCACCAGAACCCCAATACCAATCCATAGCCACATTGTCTGGCCTTCGGTAACCCTGCCGAAGACGTATGCCCCAATCCCAAGGTCTAAGAGGAGTCCCACCGGTCCGGCATACTTATTCAGCGCCATTGCGCCCATCCATGAAGCCACCACAAGAGGTAATATCACTCCGCCCAGGGCAAATGATATTGCAATAGTGGTGTACCAACCAGGAACGTCTGCGCCGTATCCGTTATTAAATATAACGTCTCCCAAAGCACCTAGGCCAAATCCAATCGCAGGACCAATAAAAATCGATGCGATCAGCCACCCTGTCACCCGTTTAATGAACTTGTCACTATAGCGGTAGTTTGTACCTTCGTATCGGCCGTTTGCCATTTTCTTCTGAGGTGTATCTTTTTGTAGTGGCGTGTTCTTTGTCATAGTACTATCTTACCTTAGTTTGGCGAGTCGTGCCTTTGTCGATTCGTGCGCCCCATCGAGGCCCAGAATCTTCAATGCACCAATCAACACATACAGCTCATCAAGCGTCATTTGATTCGGAGATTGCTCGTACAGATTGAATCGATCGTTAATCGCGTCAACCATCCACTTTTCTTTGGCGGGACTAACAGTCTTTGATTGTGCGGCAGTGGTTGCGCTGGTTGTCACAACCTCAAGCGAACGGGCAGAATTATCTCGTTTTCGAAGGAAACCCTTCTGAATTAATCCATCAATATGAATCGCAACTGTCGAGACGGACTTATAGCCGATCGCATTCATGATCTCGCGGTAACTAGGGCCGTAACCATGCTCTTGAATAAACGCATCGACGTAATCAAGCAGTTCTTTTTGTCTCTTAGTCGATCTATTCGTGGATTTTTCGGCCATTTTTTTCCTTTCCTGCGTTAGCTGCGAGGGCAATTGCGGCAAGCCCCCACCATATAATTGCTACTGTATCATCAACCCAAACAGGGAGCAAAAGTCCGATCAGGACCATGCCAACGCCACTTGCGAATATCCCTAGCGCTAGCCCATCCGTCCGTTTCCGCCACAGACCCCGTAGCACCAAGAACGTAATATATACGAATAGTGCGAGTCCGATCCAACCCACTTCATGCGCAATGAACAAGAACTGATTCTCTACGATAAGTGGTTTCGATCCATACAGTGATGCAGATCCAGTACTGCCGATTCCACCACCAAGAGGTTCGTGTACCATTTGATTGATTCCGTCTCGTAGCGAGGCAACGTGACCATCGTTAGAGTTTACCGCCGCCCCAGTCGACGCATTTTCGTGAAGTAGTACGTTAGAGACAAAGTTAGTGTTACGGCCAGCAACAAGTGCCCCGGCGGCGACGACGACAATAATCGCGAGAATGATCCAGAACCGACGTGACACCTTGCGACCAACCATAGCCAGCACAACGGTCGCAAGTGCGGCAAACGCAGCAAACAAAGCACTCCGCGAATAGCTTGCCCATAATGCAACGGCGCTTCCAAGGGCGATAACACTAATCACCAATCCCTGGCGTTGGAATTTTTTGGTACCTGGGCGAAGCCAAAAGGCAAATAACAGCGCGAGGACAATGACCGCATATGCGCCTAACGGGTTCGGACCCCTCAGCGTACTGTTAATGCGAATAAACTCGGGGTTCTGATCAACGGTCAAATACGGCACAATTGTCGACGTGTTATAGCCAATGTACTTCAAGACATCGTGAGGTAGGACAAATACCTGTAGTAATGCGAATGTTCCCACAACAAAGGCACCGACAAAAAACGTCGTGATGAAGGTTTGGCGAAGCGTTGGGTATAGCGTTAAGGCCACGTAAACGAGTACAAAGAATAAAAGGTATCGAAGATCAATAAACAACCCGGCGATAGATGCGGTGAGGCCCTGTGGGAAAATAGGCAGTAATAATAGATGTAGTACCGCATACCCCGTGATTAAAAGGACCAAGGGTGACTTCAGCAGAGCAAACTGCTTCTTCTGATACAAAATCACCAACATAATAAGCCCAGCCAGCAGCATCAAAATCTCTTTCCAAGATTTAATCAGTACTTCAGCAGAAGGAAAAAGGGTACTGAGTCCGACGCTTAACGGTGCATGAAGGACGATTCCCCCGAAGACAACTAATAGGATACCGACAAAGATTTTGTCCAACAGGGTAAGTTTGGATATGAGTTTTTTGGGCTTTACTACCATAGGATACCCTTAGTGTAGCGCAAATAATGGTATGATAGTATCACTTATGTCACGCCGAAACAGCAAGCTCTACAGCTTTACCCTGATTCTCATCGATGCACTCGTTCTGATTATCACCTTTGTGTTGGCGTACGTTGCCAGGGTTCAATACGACCCTCGCCCGCTGCTCCACAACATTTATGCCTTCGATTACCTCTTTGCCTTCGTCTTAATCGTTCCCGTGTGGATCTTTATCTTCGCGATTCTTGGCCTCTATCAACCAGGAACGTACAATCGACGCCTGGCTGAGTGGGCAAAAATCGCCATTGGGTCATTCATTGGTATCCTTCTCGTCATCGGCTGGGAGTACGTTAGCGACAAAACAATCTTCCCTGCACGCTTGGTTGCGCTGTATGCGCTCATTGGGGCCTTCATCCTGATTGTTCTCGAGCGTGAAATCATGCGCCTCATTCGCACACTGATGTTCCGCTACGGCCGTGGCACAAAACGAGTCCTGCTGATTGGTTCATCTTCAGCGTCCAGCGACATCGCTAAAAGTATCTCTGATACCGTTCGCAGTGGCTACGAAGTCATCGCCTTTGCCGGTCCAAAGAAAAACCTCCCTGCAAACTTCAAAGGACATCACTATTCATATGTCGAAGAGGCCTTGAAAGATCTTGAACTAAACGAAATCACCGCTATCATCCAAACTGACCTTTATGAAAATGCTGAACGAAACCAAAAAGTCCTTTCAATGGCCCAAGAAGCGCATATTGATTACAGCTTCATTCCTGGCCAAGCAGAATTCTACTCCGGTAAAAATACCGTCGACGTTTTCCTTGGCTACCCAATGATCAGCGTCTACCAAACACCACTTGTCGGATGGGGAGCTATTGTAAAGCGAATCTTTGACCTTATTATGAGCACACTTCTGATTATCGTTTCCTCACCATTCCTTCTCATCTTTATCATCATCAAAAAGATTGTCGATAAAGGACCTGTTTTTTACATCAGCCAGCGCCTTAGTCGTTTCTCTGAACCAATTGGACTCATTAAGTTCCGTAGCATGGGTGCGCAGTACGGTGGCAAGGACGCAGCCGAAGAGTTCCGCGAAATGGGTCGCGAAGACCTCGCACGAGAATACGAAAAGTACCGTAAAGTCGAAAATGATCCACGCATTACCCCATTCGGTAAGTGGCTTCGTGCAACATCAATCGATGAACTCCCTCAGGTCTTTAATGTCTTCAAAGGCGACTTAAGTCTGGTTGGACCACGACCTATTCTGCCACAAGAGACAAAGCTTGCTCATGGACGAACTGCGCTACTTCACAGTGTAAAATCTGGAGTCACGGGATTGTGGCAAGTGTCTGGTCGCAGTGAATTAGACTTCGACGAACGAATTGAACTTGAGCTTTTCTACGCTCAAAACTGGACCTTCTGGTTAGACATTAAGATTCTGTTCAAGACCGTCCTTGTCGTCCTTCGTGGCCGCGGAGCGAAATAAAAATGGGTGCGCCAAAGATTGCCATCGTTCATGACTGGCTAACCGTTTCCGGCGGTGCAGAAGTAGTCGTTGCCGAACTCCACAAGTTATTTCCGAAAGCCCCTATCTATACATCTGTTTATAATGCCGAAGCATTGCCGGGACTTAAAGGCCTCGATATTCGTACCACTTATTTGCAAGACAAGTTACCCGCCAAACTTCGCTACCGACATACACTGTGGCCAACCCTGCGCGCCAAAGCATTTCGCAAGTTAGATCTGTCGGAATTCGACATTATTATTAGTAGCTCCAGTGCCGAGGCAAAAGCCGTTCGTAAGAACCGTCCCAATCAAATCCACATCGCCTACATTCACACACCAATTCGCTATTACTGGAGTCATTACGAAGAGTTTAAAAAAGAGTTTAAGTTCGGCGTCTTTACCCCATTCATTCGTCCCGTCATTCCGTATTTCGTAAAAAGAATGCGCAAACTCGACCTTGAATCCATCAAAGATATCGACGTCTTGATCGCCAACTCTGAAGTTACCCAGGCCCGCATTAAAAAGTATTACAAACGATCATCAACCGTCGTTCACCCACCCGTTGATGTCGAACGATTTACCCCACCACCAAAAGGCGAACGTAGTGGCTACGTCCTTTGGGGCCGACACGTCCCCTACAAACGTTTTGACCTCGCTGTCGAAGCTGCCAATCAACTAAAGGCACGCCTAACGATCATCGGATCTGGACCCGACACAGCACGTTTAAAGAAGCTTGCGGGACCAACCGTCACATTCGTCGGCCGTGTCAGCGATAAAGAATTAGTCCGGCTCGCTCAATCAGCCAAAGGATTCTTGTTCCCTAACGAAGAAGACTTCGGGATTTCAGCCGTTGAAGCGTTGGCCGCAGGAACACCAGTTATCGCCTATGCTAAGGGTGGTGCTTTAGATATTGTCCAAGATGGCGAAACAGGAGTCCTATTTAAAGAACAATCCGTCGAGAGTCTTGTTGCAGCAATGAAACGATTCGAGACTTTGACTTTCTTACCTGCGACACTGCATCGCAAGGCTAAGCGATTCGATAGGGGGTTGTTTGATACGCGGATTCAGAAGATCGTTAACGACGCTATTTTATAGCGCTGACAATTGCTTCAAGGCAATTTGCAGTATCTTCCCAGCGTGTGACTTCAATACTATCGATTCCGAATGCCTTCACGGGATAGTCATTCCCTCCTTCTTGTAGCTTGTCGCCAAAGAAAAGAATATCTGACTTTTCGAGTCCGTTTGCATCCATTAGCTTTTGCATACCGTAGGCTTTATCAATGCCTGGTCGCGTAATATCAATCGAAGTGGTTCCAGCAACACGAACCTCTAGACCCGGGAGTTTATCGAGCGCAATTTCACGAATCGCCATACGTTTTTTACGATCTGGATCCCATGCGTATTTCGCCTCCGCAGTTGCATACTGTCCAAGTCCAGAATAGGTGACTTGACTATCGCGATCCTCAATCACTTCGCCCGTTGGGTTCTCCGGCCAGTAGCCCGCTTGTTTTGCAGATTCTTCCATAACTTCTGCGATTTTTGTTTTTTCTTCGTCGCTCAGGTCTTCTGCGTATTGCATAGCCCAGTCATTAGCTGCTTCATCGTAACGATAGTAGCGAGTACCCGTAGTTGGCATTAGGTGAATTCGTTTTAACTTCTCGGCTGTTAAGTCAAGTCGATCAATAAACTGTTTATGGAACAGGTTGTAATTACCGCCAGAAATAATACACACATCGAAGTTATCGAGTACATTATTAAACGCTTCGGCCATTCTATCGCTAATCGGCGACTTTGTAATCGCGATCGTATCATCCATATCAAATGCTAAAACTTTTTTCATGTCTCTCCTACTTTTGGTGACCGAGGGCCTGGTTGATTCGGGTTGAAGAATCAGCCTTTTCGGTACCACCAACTCCAAAAACTAGTTTGATATTCTTTTCACGGGCGACTTCACCTTCTGGAATCTCTTCTATTGAGTTACGGTCGCCGCCATTACCAAAGATCAGTTCATCATCGGGGTATTTGTCTGCAATAGCGCGCAATGTCCGTATTTGCGTTGGGTCCTCATCAATACTTAGCACAACCTCATCAACACCCTTTAGCGCACGTATCAAACGTGACCGGTTATCGTGATCCAAAATGATTTTGCCTTTTTTTATCAACTGTTGGGCATCATTGTTCACGATAACGATGAGGTGATCACCCATCTTGGCACCTTCTTCGATCATGTCGAGGTGTCCACCGTGCAGGGGGTTAAAATAACCGCTTAGAATTACCCGCTTCATAAACTATAAACCTCCGTATCCGTATCCATACCCTGGGTAGGTTCGGCTCTTGTGGTAATCAGTGACCTTGAGTGGTGACGTAATGTTTCCGCTCGCTGATGCGATGTACAGCTCGCTTCCATTCTTCGAAAGGAGGATATATTCATCGTTCTGTCCGAACCATCCATACGGAGTGTAGTCAGAAAGTGTCGCGATAGTCTTTGCGTTTGCACCGTTTTGATCACCAATGAATATGGTGTTTTTACCGTCTCTCGGCTCATACCATAGCGTCTTATTTCCGCTTGGTGATACTAAGAAGGTCGTATAAGACTCGTTGAACTTACTGTCATTCGTGTCCGTTACCGTCTTTACTGCGCCACCCTCATATTCATAAAAAGTAGCTGGGTCACTTCCACTTTGGACCCGAAGATATATAGACTGAGGTTCGTATAACTTCGCCTGTACAGAAAGGTCTGCCGAAAAGCTCTTCACCGTCTTTTTACTACCCGTGCCTGGGTTTGCTGAAATAAGAAGCGTTGCCTGATCTGGACCAAGGTCGCTGTAATACCCATGGCCCCATCCCTTCAAATAGACGATTTCATTTTCCAGAATGTAAACGCTACCAAAGTATTGATACAGGGCATTATAGCTAGTAGTGCCACTACCAGATGTCTCATCAATCGTCGTGATCTTTCGGGTGTCTGCGTTAAAGCTTTTCAGTGCCTGTTTCTTGTCATCCCAGTAGTTGCCACCGTTGCGGTAAACCGTGTAGATGAAGTTGTGTCCCGACCACCCGATTGCAGTAAACGAAGCGTCTCCTTGGTCAATGACACTCAAATCCCCTTTGGCGCTATCGACAAGATAAAGGCCTTCCTGGTTATTCTCCCGCGTTGCGGTCAGTGCGGAGTATTGCCAGTCCCGCGCAGAGAGCAGTGAGGTATTATTGTCATCTTCTTGTCCTGTTCCCGCCGCAAAGACGACGGGGTTTGTGCCATCAAGATTGGACTTCATGACATTAATCGTGCCCGTTGCCTTGCTAAGGTAATAGATTGATCCGGCTGGTGTCAGCGTGTAATTATTAACCGCTCCTTGAGTTACCTTCACATCAACGTTTTGCGTGTTATAGCCAGATTTTGTCAGAATAGCCTTTTGGATTTCATCTTTCGGCGACAGAATCAAAGCCGTTGTTCCGTCGGCGTTCGTTGTTGCCTTTGTTTGGCTTGAGGCAATCACTACATCCGCTAGCGTGCCACCCGTGATCTTATCAACCACGTTAACCGTCACCTGTCGGCCAGTTGCAACAATTTCATACTTCGGTGATTCGGGATTAAACAAAACTGGGACGGTATACGAGTGATCGTACGTTTGATAGTACTGCTTGGTAACTTCAACGCCACCTTGCCCGACAGGAACAGCGCTTAGTTTCACGACACCATCTTTATCGGTTTGCTTTGAGACAGAGCCGATCTTTACGAGTGCGTTACTGACGGGTTGTTTTGTCTTCGAATCAACAATCGTGATAGTAACGTCTTTTTTGACGACCAGCCCAAGTATTCCGTAGCGCGTAAAAGGAATCGCAAACAATATGACGAGGATTAAGATAAACCCAACAACTGCTGCGATGATCTTTCGCTTTTTCGTTCTCAAAAGATTTGAGATATGGAATTTTGTCCGATGTTTTAAGTGAGCAATTTTTGATTTTTTAGGAACATCTACTACAACTTCTTCGAGCTTTTCTTCGTCACCCTCAATCATGTCTTTCATATGTAGCCTTATAATATCACGTCTGTGGTTAGCTAAATCGCTGAAAAAAGACTAGTCTTCGTAATAACGAATGTCGTCATTCTCAAGCCTGAAAAGACCTTCATCGTTTCGTTTTTGGTCAAGGTAAAGTGCAGTAAAGCCGATGGATCGACTCAACACAAATAACGCATTGAAAAACTCTATCGTTACGAGCTCTCTTAACTGCTCATCGGTATAGTTCAGTTCGTCCTTTAGTAAATCCAGCATCACGGCGGCAATCGCACCATCAACATTCAATATGAGGTTGGATTTCTTAGTCAGTGTGACCACTTCAATCGAGCGAGCAAACGCGAGGTATCGAGATTCCGTCCCTGTCGAAAACTGGGCTAAGGCTTCTACTCTAGGATCAGGTAAGTCGGTTCTGTACTTTTTATGACCGATTCCAGCAATCGCGCCATCACGTCGCGTCGTTATGTTTACATATTCCTGAGGGTCGGCGTCTGTCGCAACACCATATAGCCAGTTATTGGCGGCGGCATTGATGGCGCCACCAAAGCGTGGACCTATCGTTAATAGTCCGGACGTCAGGCTTGAAACAAGATCTTTTCCCGCTCGACTCGTAATCATCGTATTCACTGCGCCGGATACATTTGGGCTATGGTCTGCAAGAAGCCGAAGTACATAATCGACGAACGTAATGACTTTTTCCGAAGTAACTTGATGTCCGAGTAACATTGATATCGTCAATGAGGCAAGTGAATTATCATTGACCGTGTCTACAAGATTACGTCCCAGCAAATGAACGTTGCCGTCCACCTCGCCGGATATACGGCTCATGAAGTAAGCCCGTCGGCGAGTATTAATAGCCTCATCAAAGACGAGGACACTTGGCACCTCTGCCTTGCCAAGCTCCGTGCCCATATCTCCAAAACTGTCACAAACGACCACTCCAACACTCCGCAGAGCTTCTTTTTTAGCTTCGGCCGATTCGTCTTTTGAACGAGCCAAAGCTTTGGCGTGACCGAATTGTGGTGGGGTTGGAAAAAGCTCGGCAACCTTGCCTGCGATGTACGCAATGATAGGTTTTGTAATCAACTTTTTTTCAATAAGTTCAGCGATTGCATATTCGTCGTTTCCGCCAAGTTCTCCAAAGTACAAAATAGTCTTAGTGTGTGAGTCTTTTTCGGCAATAAGTAAGGCTTCAGACGGATCGGTTATCGCAAACCTATCACCTCCAGCTGCAAGTGCAAAGGAGATATGACGGCCCAAACCTGTCACTATGTGAACCAGTTCATTCGCAACACCCCCCGATGTCGTTACTATCGCTACGTCGCCAGGCTCAGTTATTCGAGCTGCGACAAGCTGTTCATAAAGCGTCCCACCAATTGCACCCAATTTAACAACCCCGGGAATAAGCAGCCCAACCGACGATGGGCCGATGACCGTTACGCCTTTGTCTTGTGCAACTTGGCGTATTTGAAGCGCATGAAGCTCTGGTGTATTTTCTGCAAAATAGTGATGACCTTCAAGTTCGGTAAATCATGTATCGCTTCGAGTGTGGCTGTTTTTACGTGTCTCGCTGACTGCGCATTAACAACCATGTTCACTTTCGATAAAATCGTTTCATCGATAAGTTTCAGGTCCGCATAAATGCGTATGGAAACCTCTTTGTCACCCCAGAAAAAGCGCTCGCTAGACCTTCCCTTTGCAACAATTGCTAGAATGCTCGGTTTTTCTTTATTCAACATATAGTCATAGTCCAGCACTGACTGGATTATTCCTGCATGGATTCCAAGGAAAATAATACTCGGGCTTTGTTTTCTTAGTTCATCCATTATTTTAGTCCACCTATAAGATTCTTAACTGCGTCAGGAATTGAAATAGTCGCATCATAAACCCCACCAAATATATTGATTCTTTTTAACGCTTTCTCAATATTTTTAAGCCCGAGTTTTTCTCTAGGACCACCTCTACGAACAAACACTTCAAGACTTTCTTTCGATAGTTCTTCGGCTCTTTCATCAAGTGCATCAATGATTCCATTAAAGGTCTCTGCAATATCAGTGAAGTTGGCGACAGCTCCACCGATAAAAAGCACCTTGGTGGACGCTTTTGAATTAAGGACTAATTCTAACACTTGTTTCGCATACAAATACGTCTCATGCCTAGTCGGATTTCCACTGTATTCACCGTAATTTGCGATATCATTTCCTTTTCCGAGGGTATAGACTTCATCGGCGATGACGACACTTGCGCCACCACCTGACAGTAGCAAGAATACCGACCCGTCCTTGTTGAGTACGCTTAAGTTAAAAGAGGCCGACGATTCATTATTCATAGCTTGAATAAGTAATTCCTGTGAACTGTATTTTTCCGAAGACGACCGAACATCCGCATCGCTCCAGGATTTAACAAGATGTGCCGCTACAGAGTCGACTTCAATCGCTATGTCAAAAGCCACTATATCCCCGCCATTCACGATATACGGATTAATTTCAAGAAAACTCAGATGTAATTCATCAAAGGCCATTAGTATTTTACGTAGTTGCTCCGGGCTAAAATGCGATACCTCTGACGCTTTCTCAATCGTATCTTCATTGAGTGTCAGCATGGTAATGTCCCGACTATCTTCAATATCAATGCCACCACTATCGCTATGTGCGAGAGCGATCCCTTTTCGCTCCCTGGTAAAGCTTACATACTTTTCGTCACTATCGGGATGCTCGACGTACGGTTCAACGATAAAGAAGTCGTATCCTTGTTTAGCCATCGAGATAATATTTTCAGCAATAGCTTCTTGCTTAATATTGAGCTTCACAAGACCATTTTTGAATCTCTTCTTAACCGCCTGGTCAACCTTAACAACATAAGACTCATAGCCCGTGACGTCCTTTAGCCCACTCAGGTCCGACCCCACAACCCAACCGACATAGGCGTTACCCAGTAGCGCATTGATAATATTCTTCGATCGAAATTCAGATATTCTTTTTCTCGGCATAATCGTTCTTACTAGTGTACTAAATTGCGTAGACTAAGCGAAACATCTCTTTGCTATAATAAGAGTTAATGAAAATAATCGTCACAGGCGGTGCGGGGTTTATCGGCTCGAACTTCGTACATTACGTCTACCGAGAGCGTCCTGATTGGCACATTACTGTACTTGATGCACTTACCTACGCAGGTAACCGTGCGAACCTTGAAGGACTCGATCCTTCTCGCGTCACCTTCATTGAAGGCAACATTACAGACGCAGAACTCGTTGACAAACTAGTGGCAGAACACGATGCAGTCGTTCACTACGCAGCTGAATCTCACAATGATAATTCTCTTAAGAATCCCCGTCCGTTCCTTGATACAAATATTATCGGTACATACACGATTCTTGAAGCAGTTCGTAAACACGGCAAGCGACTCCACCACATCTCAACGGATGAAGTCTACGGTGACCTCGAACTCGACGATCCGAACCGTTTCACGGAAAACACCCCGTATAATCCTTCGAGTCCCTATTCTTCAACCAAAGCAGGTTCTGACCTTTTAGTTCGTGCCTGGGTACGAAGTTTTGGTGTACAGGCAACAATCAGTAACTGTTCAAACAACTACGGTCCTTACCAACACGTCGAGAAGTTCATTCCTCGTCAGGTTACCGAAATCCTTGAGGGACGTCGTCCAAAACTGTACGGGACAGGCGAAAACGTTCGTGACTGGATTCACACTGAGGACCATAGCTCAGCTGTTCTAACAATTCTTGAAAAAGGCGCAATCGGCGAAACCTACCTTATTGGTGCCGACGGTGAGAAAGATAACAAATCGGTTGTTGAACTTATCCTGACCGAAATGGGCAAAGGTGCTGATGAGTACGATCACGTTAACGATCGCCCTGGTCACGACATGCGATATGCAATCGACTCAACAAAACTCCGCACTGAACTTGGGTGGATGCCAAAGTTTACCGACTTTGAAGCAGGTCTGAAAAGTACTATTGATTGGTACACGGCAAACGAATCTTGGTGGAAACCACAAAAAGCCGAGACCGAAGCGAAGTATGCAAAGTAAGGGGGCTATAATGTCTGACACGCTATTCAATAAACCGCTCGAACTACATACAACCAACATTCCAGGACTTGTCTGGCTAGACCTTCCAGTTAACGGTGACAACCGTGGCTGGTTTCAAGAGAAATGGCAACGCGCCAAAATGGTCGAAAAAGGACTTCCCGACTTTGGACCAATCCAAAACAACATGTCTTTCAACGAAAAGGCCGGCGTGACACGTGGTGTCCATGCTGAACCTTGGGATAAATACGTCTCTGTAGGAACTGGCCGAATTTTTGGCGCCTGGGTTGACCTGCGCGAGGGTGAAAGTTTTGGTCAAGTATTTACCTTAGAAGTTGATCCATCAAAGGCAGTCTATGTTCCCCGTGGCGTAGGTAATGCGTTCCAAGTGCTTGAAGACCAAACATTGTACTCTTACCTCGTGAATGACCATTGGTCCGCTGACGGTGATTATGCCTTCTTGAACCTTGCCGACTCCGTTTCGGACATTACGTGGCCTATCAACCTCAAGGATGCCGTTCTATCAGACAAAGATAAAGTCCATCCAGAACTTTCAGGTGTCACGCCAATCAAAGCTCGTAAGATTTTAGTCACGGGTGCAAACGGACAACTTGGAAAAGCACTGCAGATTGAATTCCCTGACGCAGAATTTGTTGATCGTTCTACTTTTGATATCTCGGATACATCAACTTGGGGCGATCGTAACTGGCGACAATACAGCACGATTATTAATGCGGCCGCCTACACAAAGGTGGACGCTGCCGAAACTCCAGAAGGTAAAGTTGATGCGTGGAAAGCTAATGCAACGGCAGTAAAAGAACTTGCTCTTCTTGCAAACGAGAATAACCTGACACTCATTCATGTATCGAGTGATTATGTGTTTGACGGTACACAAGAGACCCACACAGAAGACGAATCTTTCTCGCCACTTGGTGTCTACGGACAAACAAAAGCCGCAGGCGACATCACCGTAGCGACCGTTCCAAAGCACTACATCGTCCGTACCTCATGGGTCGTCGGTGACGGCAACAACTTTGTCAGAACAATGGAAAAACTCGCTAAAGACGGTGTCGATCCAGCAGTTGTCGATGACCAATTTGGTCGTCCAAGCTTTACCGAAGATATCGCAAAAGGCATCAAGCACCTGCTCGAGTCTGGTGTGCCGTTTGGAACCTACAACCTTTCAAACGACGGTCCAGTTGTTAGTTGGCGAGACCTCGCTAAGGCCGTCTTTGAAGCAACAGGTAACGATCCAAAACGAGTTGGCGCACAGACCACAGCCGAGTTTATCGCAAAGCGACTCAAAAGCGATAGTACCGTCTCTCCTCGCCCGCAACAAAGCAGTCTACGTCTTGAAAAAATCAAGAAAGAAGGCTTTAGCCCTCGTAGCTGGGAGAAGGCGCTTAATACTTACCTGACCGAACAGTCTGATTAATCAAAGGAGCTAACTAACAGGTTGGTCTTGCTACTTCTTACAATTTAATAAGTCTGCGTTCAAAAAATGCCTTCAGCCTTAGTCGTAGCGGCTCTTCATAAATAACATACAAGAAACCACTAACTACGGTCGACAGTACAAACGAAAGTAAAACTACTCCCCAGTAGGATATACCTAGTTGTAGTACATATCGGATGACAAGCTGGTGGACCATGTAGAACGAGAAGCTCGCCTCACCTAAAAATATGAGGACTCTGTTATTCAGTAGCTTTGAGACAAGGCCCTTCTGATAGGAGAATACTAGTACGACAAATGCTAAAGAGGGCACCATCCAAATAGAGAACCTGACTGACTGTGGCATCAAAGTACCTATAAAAAGACCACTGATAACCAGTACGATACTAGCCACTTCAACAATAGTTGCATGCGTCACACCAAGTTTAATGCCAAACGGTTTCTTTTTGTTCGAGTCCATATAGATTAAAGCGACAAATATGCCCATCAAAAAGTCAGGTAACCGCGCTAATGGAAATATATAAAATACCCAGTCGTCAATATGACTTACCTGTGGCAAAAGAAGCACCATACATAACAGCCACATCCCGGACATCGCAAGCAGAATATTCCTAAGCGTGAAGCGCTTTCTGTATCTGTATATTACGAGAACTATAATTGGAAATAGCAAATAGAAAAAAGCTTCGACAGAAATGCTCCAGGCAACACCATTAAATGAGAAGTAAACACTACTTTTTGGTATCCATGCCTGTGTGAGGGTTAAGTTAAAAAAACCCGCCAAAAAGGCCTTTACCTTTGTGTGTTCCGCGAAGACGGACTGAATCGTTATTATCGTAAGTGGAAGCGCGGCCAAAAAGGTCAGGACATGAACTGGATATAATTTTGCAATCCTAGATATATAGAACTTCTTTATGCTTCCGGATTTTCTAGCGACAATATTCCGATAGTAAACGTACGTGAGTATAAAACCCGACAGTATGTAAAAGAAAGCAACACCCAAGTACCCAAGCTGTAGATCGTGAAGCCCATTGGCATCAGGTATGGGGGCGTGCCACGTAAAAACTAATGCCGCAGCGATAAATCGCAGTGATGTTAATGAGTCGATTTTAGCAGCGCGACGGACGGTGCTGGATTGCAGTAATTTTTTACCCAAGATACTTCCTTATTCTATGGGAGAGTATAACTCTATAAATAAAGTCCGTAAACCTTAGTCTGCTATAATGATGTAATTAGAGTAACGCTCGATGCGAGGTATGGGGTATATATGAAAGGTATCATTTTAGCCGGTGGATCCGGCACACGGCTTTGGCCAATTACTAAAGGAATTAGCAAACAGCTCGTTCCGATTTACGACAAGCCAATGGTCTACTACCCACTGACGACGCTTATGTCGGCAGGTATCAAAGACATTCTTATTATCACCACTCCAGAGGATCAGTCTCAGTTTCAACGACTTCTTGGTGACGGATCAGCGTGGGGGATCAATCTTACCTACGCTGCACAACCGACTCCCGACGGACTTGCGCAAGCATTTATCATCGGTGAAGAGTTTATCGGTGGCGATAAAGTTGCCTTAGTTCTTGGAGACAACATCTTCCACGGACACAAACTCAGCGACTCACTCAAAACATGTGGCGATCCAGATGGTGGCATCGTCTTCGCATACCAAGTCTCTGATCCGGAGCGTTACGGTGTCGTTGAATTTGACGAAAACATGAAAGCTATTTCCATTGAAGAAAAGCCAAAAACTCCTAAGTCCGACTACGCTGTCGTGGGTCTTTATTTCTACGATAATGACGTCGTTGAGATCGCAAAGAATGTTAAACCAAGTGAACGTGGCGAGATTGAAATCACTTCAATTAATGAGGCCTACCTAGCAAAGAACAAACTAAAAGTTACCGTTCTTGATACAGGTGACGTATGGCTTGATACAGGAACCATTGATTCAATGGCAGAAGCTACTGACTATGTTCGTGTGCTACAAAAGCGAACCGGACAGATTATCGGAAGTCCTGAAGAGATTGCTTACGAGGAGGGCTTTATCACTAAAGAGCAACTAAGCAAACTTGCCGAACCATTAAAGAAATCTGGGTACGGCGAATACCTACAAAAGTAAAGCTAGCTTTTAAAAAGCTCATTTAGCTCGTCGATAATCTGATACTCAGCACCTGTTGCCTTCTTCGCAATCCTGTGTGAAACCTTCGACATTTCTACAAAGTCGGCATTTGAAGTCGTCTTCTTGTTAAGCATCTTTTCGATAACGTCAACAAGTCCCGCAAAGTCATTATTAGAAACAGCGAACCCATTTCCGTTCTTTCCTTCGATAAGTTGTTCTTCTTGACCCGCGGAGTCATTACGAATAATTGGGTGGCCCGTCGCCATGCCTTCATAGACAAATATACCCATTGCTTCAAGCAACGAATAGCATATCGTGACGTTAGCATCAGCTATAGCTTTCAGTGCATCGTCGTGTGACATACCAGGAAGAAGAGAGAAGTTATCATCCAGTCCTTCGGCAGAAACTTGGAGTTGTTTCAATATGTTCTGAATGTGGTACGGCGCACGTAGACTTAAGTCACTTTTTTCAAATGCACCGATGAAACTAAGGTGGAATCTACGATAGCCTTCGGGGTTTTTCTTGTAGTGATTGTGGTAGAAATCGAGAAAAGCATATAGAACCGGGTACTGTCCTTTTCTCATATCCATCAAGCTACCCGTAGATATAAATCGTAGTGTGTTAAAGTCGGATTCACCTCGCGTCTTAAACTTGTCTTCATCGAATAGGAATCGGAACAACATTTTTTCTACATTTTTTGAAGTACCAAAGAAGCGTATGTATTCGTTTTTCGTCTTCTCAGATACGGCATAAATTTTAGCTTTGTTCTCATTTAATAGCTTCGTAAATACATCGCGCACGTCGTGTTCAACAAAACTATCTGGGGCGGCCTCGTGACCATACCAAAAGATCTTCTTAATCTTGCCTACATTCATCGCATGGATAGCCGAGAACATGGTTGTACGAGAAACGGCAAACGTATTGAACACAACCACATCGCCATGGTTAAACTCGAGAGGTAACTCTCTGTTGGTATATACCTCAACGTCAATACCCTTTTGATTTAGCTTCAATACATTTGCTGCATCGATGGGTGTGAAAGCGATGAACTTGATCTTTTTTGCAAGTTTTGGATACTGCTCTTTTAGTTGGCTGACGACATCCATAATGACAAATGGTGCGCCGGTATTATTTAGCTGATTTGAAACGATAACTATCCGTGGATTTTGAACGACCTTCTTGGGTACTCGTTTCCTATACTCGAAAGCTAGCTTGTTGCGGACTTTGTGTTTAATAATCGTATACGTTGTCTTAAGACCCTTTTCCCGTACCTTTCGAAAAACGAGTCGTGACATTCCAGTAATCGATCGTCTTGACCCACCGCTTTCTGAATTTCCCGATACGGTTGACGTCGCAGTGATGCTATTCTCTGATCGAAAAGCTCTCTCTTCGGCGTAAGGCTTAGACTGATTATTAATTTTTTCAGCAAGTACTTTAGCGACAGTCTGCCAATAGTACTTAGGCTGAAGTGCCTGCATTCTCTTGCTCGCCTCTGCTAGCATTTGCTTGTTCTTCACGAGGTCGGTAATGAGAGACTCAACGCTATTGGTTTCATCTATTCGAAAGGCTGCGCCTAGCGTTAAGAGCTCGTCGGACAACGGATCACCGCCATTTGTTATTAACGGGGTCTTGCTTCCAACATAGTCCATTACTCTTGTGCGCCAAGAATAGTGATTCTCTTTTCCTTCGCTATTCATACTAACGATAGCGTTGGCATGCTCGTAGTACATCCGACGCGTTGCGTAGTCTACCCAGTCAATCAGGATAATACTGTCTTTTAGCTTGTTATCATTCACATACTGCACGACTTTTTGATAATGCTTCACAAAGTCTGGATGTTGATTCTGCGGATTATTTCCACCGACAATGACTAGCTTAATTTTTCTACTTTTATCATCCTTGATCGTGTCTAATATCTTAGTTATATCAAACCAAGGGTACAAACCCCCAAACCACAAGAGTACGAAATCATCGGACTTAATGCCGTAATCAAGATAAGGGTTCTTATATACTTTTTTTGTATCAGGCACATCTATGCCAAAAGGAACCTTTAGCAGACGCTGCGTTTTATACGAAAATTGATTGATGATGCCCAATGTCGCGAGAACACCCGTATAAAACTTTTCTTGTGCATCATTCGCATAAAGAAAATAGTCGCCCCTTGGTAAAATCTTGTTGAAAATATCATTTACTGCAGATAAGTTACCGATATACGTTCCTACAAGATCTTCTGGGTCCCTTGCGAGACTTTCAATATACGCCGGGCCGTAGACGTCGAATATCAACTGCGTCGTTTTTGGTATATGTTGAGTTATGAAAGCAGCACCGTGTATGGCGTAGTTAAGAATTACGGTATCGTAATGCGATAGCTTTTCTACAAACTCGTCATTGAAATCGTAATTGAAAAGTTTAATTCCAGAAACTTCGTCAACATCTAGCGGGTAGATACCCCCGACGGCAATAGTTATATCTTTGATTCCATTTTTCTGTAAACCTGTCGCTAATCCAAAGAAGCGCTGTCCACTTCCCTCGATTTTTTGATACTTCGGCGTTGGAATCGGAGACCAAGAAATAATTAATACTTTAGCATCTGATTTAGGTGTATTAGTCACGCTTTGTATTTTACCATTATTAGTGAAGTCTTATAAGAGTACAGAGCTATTCTATCGATAGTTTTGTGCTCAATGTAGATTACTTTTTTAAAGCTTTTTTTATAATTCTGGCTGGTTTTTTTAACGCCTGTCCGATGCGGTGCGAAAGCGAGTTCCGTATATGCTCAAGTGTTTCTTCGAGGATTTCATTTAACTTCTTTACCTCTTCGATTCGCTCATCAAGTTGAGCAATATGGTCAGCCCTCGTTTTTAACTCCGGCAATAGCTCTTGTTGAACAACCTTATTTAGTCCACTCAGCTCTTGCCCAATCTCTTTAACCCGATATTCAAGCTCAGCTTCGATAATGTTTTCATATGTTACACCGCCATAAAGCGCTGAATATTTTTTGACACTATACTTCCAGATGTCTATAAACTGCAAGATCCTCTTGTCTGGAGTTAGGGAATTCTCATTACGCGACTTGTCTTGAATCCTATAGTTAAGGTACGCATCCTTTACTTTTACAAAATGTAGCCCCTTAAGCGCTAGACCAAGCCAGAAATCATAGTCCTCAAGTGTTTTCTTGTTGAGCTTTACGTCAAACCTATGTTCCCCAAGGCTTGCCTTCTTTACGAGACTCGAGATATTTACAAAGTTATATAAAAGCAACTTTTCTCTAATAAATTCCGGATAGTCGGTTTCGCCAGTCTCGTCACCAAACTTTCTGACGTCACCATAGACAACATCGGCGTTTTGTTCGGCAGAGGTTTTGTACATAGATGATACATAGCCACTTGGTATCGTGTCATCACTATCAAGAAATAAAATATACTCACCCTTGGCGAGGTCGATTGCATCGTTTCGCGCGTAACATACTCCTTCATTCTTCGTTTTTGCTTTTAGATGGATCGTGGTTTCAGGGTATTCGTGCATGTATTCTTTAACCACAGACACAGAGTTGTCTTCTGATCCGTCATCAATAATAATGATTTCTAGATTTCTATAGTCCTGGGCTCGTATAGAATCAAGCGTTTCACGTATGTACCTATCGTAATTAAAGTTACACACTAGGATAGAGATGAGGGGATTGTTTTTTGCCATGACTATATCTATTAATTCAATCTTTCTTCGTGAATGTATTATAGCATACCAACCAAGGTAAGCATTTGCGTTATGGCCGTCTTTCTGGTACTATCTAGTTATCCTTGTATGAAAATAAATAGAAACAAAACTCAGAAAAAACTCAAGAAAAGATACGCCATTATCTTTGTAATTCTTATTGTTTTAGCCCTGGCTGGCCTGGGTGTTTTCTATGTGCATGCTCACCAAGCCGTCCATTCGACCCCATCAATAAAAACCGCAAGCCCCACTACCCCTACGACCGAGTCTCAACCAACGCAAGACCCCCAAAGCAAAGAAACACCAACGAATACAGATACGCCAGTACCGGCGAAAATTGATGAGCAGTCAGGGAAAACAATTGCTCAAATGGAGGCTTCTGCTGAAGTATCTGGAGACACGCTTTATATTCGTGGCGGTATCAACAACCTCGTAGTTACGGACGGTAGCTGTTACGCGACACTTACTGGACCAGATGGTAAAACCATAACAAAGACCACCGAACTACTCCCGAATGCGTCAACAACTGACTGCAAAACCATTTCCATAAAGACAGCCGACCTAATGAGTGGTACGTGGACCGTCAGCCTTAACTACACCTCTAGCACGGCCCAAGGAAAGTCCAATGACGTCACGTTTACTATTTAAGAAGCGCTCTGCGTTTATCACCCTACTCTCTGTAGCTAGTTTGGCTCTTGCGATAGGAGTCTCTTCGATAATTACTCACCACGATACAGAGGCGTTGTCTACCGTCGACTTTAATGCAGGTAGGATCATAGAGGACAGTGTCTTCTATAACAAAGATTCTATGAGTGCCCAGCAGATCCAAGACTTCCTCAATACACTTATACCCAATTGTGACACCTGGGGTACGGCGGAGTCGGGAGTTGGTAATCTTACCGATGCACAATACGCCCAACAGCAAGGATGGGCGGGCCCGCCATACGCATGTATCAATAATTATTATGAAAACCCAGATACGGGCGAAACTTCTTACGAAAAAGGGGGTGGTGCGTTTGTTGGCGGGATCTCTGCGGCCCAAATTATCTATAATGCAGCCCAGCAGTACGGTATTAACCCGCAAGTTCTTCTTGTGATGCTACGAAAAGAATCGGTTGGTCCACTCACCCAGGATAACTGGCCCCTAAAAACACAGTATAAGTACGCTATGGGTTATGCCTGCCCAGACAGTGGTCCAAGTTATAGTGCTGATTGTGACACAACCCAGGCAGGATTCTACAAGCAGGTGATGAAGGCGGCGTGGCAGCTAAATTACTACAAAAACCACATTAACGACTATCGTTACACGCTTGGGACAAATCAAATTCAATATTCGACAGACCCAACCTGTGGAACAAAAACTGTAAATATCGAAAATATCGCGACACTGAGTCTCTACATTTATACACCGTATACACCAAATGATGGATCCCTGGCTAACTATCCCGGAACTGCCCCCTGTGGTTCATACGGGAACAGAAACTTCTTCATGTTCTTCAAGGAGTGGTTTGGAAGCCCCAACTACCGGCCGGCAGCATGTGACTCGCAGCTGAGTGGGATTGCCTGTGTATGGAGATTATACGATCCAAACAATGTCACCGACTTCCTAACAGCCAGCAGCCAAGAGCGCGATGCGGCCGTCATCAATAATAAGTATTCTTACGAGAATATCTCATTCTACGCATATACAAATCCTCAGAGTGATACCATTCCCGTGTACCGCATAAAGCTACCAGATCGCTACATATATACTGCAAGTGAAAGTGAAAAGGATAGCCTCGTAGCGGATACACAAAACACACTTGAGGGCGTAGCTTTCTACGCATACCCAGCAGATGCTTCGAGTAACTCGACATACCCTGTCTACCGACTGTACGGTTCGCGAGGTAATCTACTTACAACGAGTGCGGTTGAAAAAGATGCACTCGTATCAAACGGGTACACGTACGAAGGCGTAGCATTTAACACCCCTAGTGCATATGCACAAACAGCCACACCCGCTGCTGGGCAACTTAACGTCTACCGAATGAACAACGGTAAAGATCATCTTTATACGACCAACCTTGTTGAACGCGATGCGCTATTAGGTGCCGGCACCTGGAAATATGAAGGCGTCCTCCTGGAAGCTCCGTCTCAAGCCTCACTAACCCCTGTCTACCGACTCAGTAACTCTGAGGGTCACCTATTTACGACTGCAATAAGTGAACGAGATGGACTCGTCCAGTCTGGTTGGACATATGAGGGTATCGCATGGTATACAGATGCAACTACTGCTCAGACCTACAGGTTCTACACAAGTAGCGGAAGTCATTTCTATACAACGGATTTAAATGAAGCCGCAACCATCACCAATAGAGGCGCAAAGTATGAGGGCATCGCATGGGGATACATCCAGAGTGTTTCAACACCAATATACCGCCTATATAATGGCAGCGACCACTTCTTTACAGCTAACGTTGATGAAGCCCTTTCTATTGCAAATACCGGATGGGTTTTTGAAGGGACTGCATGGCAAAGTGCGGCTGGTGGTAATCCCGTATATCGACTTTCGAAGGGTGCATACCATTTCTACACATCAAGCGTGACGGAAAAAAGCAATCTGCTCGGTAATGGTTGGGGCTATGAAGGTATTGCGTGGCAATCAGCAGGAGACACGCCAATCTACCGACTCATAAAGGGTGCATACCATTTCTACACATCGAATGTTTCAGAGAAAAATAATCTAGTAAGTAACGGTTGGGTATACGAGGGCATCGCCTGGTAGTTTAAAGTGTGCCTAATTTTCAGGATTTCTTTTTGCGAGCTTTTTAAGAACTCTTTTTGCGAAACGGGGAACCTTCGTTATGCGCCATGATGGTGAATCGTATATATCCTTAATTGTATTTTCCCATCGACGAGCAGATGTATCACTCTTTTGAATTTGTTGATTATAGAGAGCAATAATTCGATCCCAGTTTTGTGTTGCTGATTCCATAGCCTCGGAGTCGAGCTGGCCACCTATAAAGAAGTTCTTAACCTGGCTTCGATTAGTGTTTGCGAAGTGATTCAAGATCGCAACATTCATCGACTCATCATCAATAAAAGTTTTTATCTTCTCGTAGACCTCATTAATGAATTCAAAGTAATTTAATTTTTGCCCGTCAGGACCTATGTTTTGCTGAAGGGTCTGAGTAATAGAGTTTGGGTTTTTTCGATAATAATAGAGTGGCACAGACTGAACAGCTATCCCATTCTCAGCCATGCTATACCACTGAAGCGATTCTAGATTGTCTTCATGCCGCCTATAGTTAGAAAACGCCCAATCAGTTGCTCTGATGATACCAGCCTTGTACAGCTTACCCCACGCAGTCATCTGGTGAACGTTTGAAATACTCGGTATTTCGCCCAGATAGTAATTAAGTACATCCCTTCGGTCTTTGATAACCTGTTCTGAATGTATGAGGACCGGGTCTTCAAATTTTTTGATCTCACTTTTTTGCGCGAAGTTTTTTAGCCCAGAGATTGATATATCTACACTGTTTTCAATCAAGTTCTCGTACATAACTCTAATGTAGTCCTCGTGGACGATATCATCGCTATCGACAAACGCTACATATTCGCCCGTAATAACTGCTGAGCCCTTTGCACGGGCCATGTTAAGTCCTTGGTTCTTTTGTTTTAGCGAAACAATCCGCAAATCTTTTTTCTTGTACTCATCGATGATAGCCTGTGATCCATCCGTTGCGCCGTCGTTAACAACGATTATCTCTAAGTTCTCGTATGTTTGACTAATAATACTGTCGAGGCATTCAGAGAGATACTTTTCAACGTTGTATACAGGTATGATTACCGTAACCAGCGGACACTGCTTGTTAATCAAGGAATAGATACTTGGGGTGTGGAAAATATCATAGCAAGCTTTAAAAAACTCTGTCTTATTTGCGCGATCAGAAAAACCGCCATGTGATCCCGAACCGGGAACTTGTCGCCAAACAAAATCGTGGTGATCAACAAAATTTACACCATTTTTCGAGTTTGCTATGAAGGCCAGAGCCATTAAAGTGTCTTCTGCGTAAATGGAACTCGAATACTTTGACAAGTCAGTACTCTTACAGATAGTTGCACGTATCAAATTTTGGCCAGACGTATCACTTGGATCTGTCCAGAAATTGTTCGCAAGAAAGTGCTGGTAAAACGCACGCAAACGTTCCGCGGTCGTCTGGGAGTAATTCTCCCACAGAAAGTCCTCCTTACTGCCATCCTCGTGAAGCTTCGAATATCCCGTTACTGCAATATCATAGCTGCCTTCGTGGGTTGCATCAACTAGGTGCTCTACGTAGTTAGACCCGACGTAATCATCGCAGTCCATTGAGGTAATCCACTCGCCTCGAGCTTCTTGAATTCCTCGTTCTCGACCCCTTAGCGGACCACCTGAATTCTTTTTGTTCTGAAAGATGAGAATATTTGGATATTTCTCTGCGTAATCTTTACACATAGCCCAGCTATTGTCAGTACTTTGATCGTCGACAAGAATTATTTCCAAATTCTTGTATGTCTGGTTGAGGAGTGACGTTATTCCCTGGTCGAGATACTTCTCGGCATTATAGACTGGGATAATGCATGAGACGAGGGGATAAAAGCCTTTCATCTACCTGGTAACTTCTGTTATTTCCGGGAAGGACAGTATCTTAAATGCTTTGCTGTATCGAAGGTTGTTAGACTCGAATTCAACAACCGTTCTAATGTGATCTGTAACGTTCATCCCAAGACCAGTTGTTATGTTTGTATTAACAGTAAATTCGTAGTTGCCAAAATTATTCGCAAATTTAACAGAGAAGTGTTTCTTCTCTTTTGGACCAAGTTGTATTCCTGATTTGTAGTCGTTTAAATATCGCGTGTCATTACCTATGATGATGTCGTCGTTAATACAAAAGTCATATCCCATCGTGATACTGTCGTAGTCATTCTCCGTCTTATTTACGACGTCAAAGTCTAACGTAAACCAATCTTTCGTAAGCTTATACTTTACGTTTTGGTAGACGATTTCACCAGTACCGTATCTATTGTTCTCTTTAATAGAAGTCTCAGTGTCGACGATGAATTGCTTTGAGTAATCATCCGCAACTTCATTAGGGTCGCCAATGAGAACGATCTTTCCTTTTTCAAGCAACAACGCCCTATTGCAATATCTTCGGACCGCATCCATACCGTGTGTTACTAGGATGACCGTTTTAGTCTTATTCTTTTTTATTTCATCGAAATACGCATTACACTTTTTCTGGAATGCCTCATCGCCTACGGCCAAGACTTCGTCCAGAACAAGAATATCGCCTTTTGCTTGAATCGCTATCGAAAAAGCTAAACGAACCTGCATTCCGCTCGAGTAGTTTTTAAGTTTTTGATCCATAAACTTTTCGAGTTCTGCAAACTGTACAATTTCGTCGTACATTTCTTTAACTTCATCACGACTAAACCCGAGCAACGCTCCGTTGAGAAAAATGTTTTCGCGGCCGGTGAGTTCGGGATTAAAACCAACACCAAGCTCTATGAAAGGAACGAGCGATCCATTGGTCGTAATAGAGCCCAATCCCGGTACATATATTCCTGCAAGTAATTTTAGAAGGGTACTTTTTCCGCTACCATTACGCCCAACGATACCAAAGAAGTCCCCCTTTTTGACTTCGAATGAGACACCTTGGAGTACTTTTTGAATCTCGTACCCCTTCTTTCTGTTGCGGCGGAATATGTTAATAGCAACCTGTTTAAGGCCCGAGTTGCTCTCGTGAGGTAGACGGAATGACTTATGTACGTCTTTTACAGTGATCGCGTTTTCGTCTGTCATTACACCTGCTCCGCAAACTTTGACTGAGTACGCCTAAAGTAAAAGGCACCGAGTACAATTATCCCAACAATAATTAGGTACGGAAGCAATAGATAAAACGGGTTACTAAAGATCTGGTCGGCCGTAATAACATTTTGGTGTCCAACAACAAGTCCACGAGCTTGCTGGATCAATACAGCAACAGGGTTAAGCATCAGCAGTTGAGCCGCATAGGCACCCACTCCAGTTATGACAAGGTTAAGCGGGTAGATAATCGGCGTTGCGTAAAAAAGACCTTGAAGTAAAACTTCCCAAAGGTGTCCAATGTCGCGATATTTAACAAATACAGCGGCGAGGAGAAAGGCTAGACCCAACGAGAAAGCATATAGCGCCAATACACTGAGCGGAAATAGCAAAGATGACCATCCGAAATGGACCCCGTCGAATAACATAAATATAAATACAACGATAAAGTTCAATACGAGATTGATGAGCGCCGATACTGTGCCCGAGATAACGATGATATACTTTGGAAAATTAATCTTCCTAATGATATCCCCCCTGGCTGCAATCGCTTGCATACCCTGGGTCGTTGCTTCCACAAAGAACGTCCACAGAACAAGGCCAAGTAGCAATGAGACGGCGTAATGCGGAATGCCTGCACCAAAACGCAAAAAACGTACAAACACGATGTACATAATTGCGAATAGCATCAAAGGCTTAAGTAAAGACCACAGGTAGCCGAGGGCCGAGCCCTGGTAACGAAGCTTAAAATCTGTGATGACCAATTCGCGTAAAAGAATTCTGTTTTTTCGACTGAATATATTTGAAAGTTTCATAAGTGCAAGTTTAATTATAAGATAGAAGCACTATTATGACTAGCGTTCTAATCGTCGTATTAAACTGGAATGGCATCGCTGACACCGAGAAGTGTCTTGATTCTTTGTTACGCCAAACTTACAACAACTTTAAAATCCTCGTGGTTGATAACGGCTCGGTTGACGATTCTCTCGAGAGACTACGTAAAATTGAAAAAAAGAATGAGAACATTTCGGTCGTCGCAAACAAGGTAAATAAAGGTTTTGCGGGCGGCGTGAACACTGGCATTAAGTACGCCCTCGGAAAAGACTTTGGTGCCGTCGCCCTCTTTAATAACGATGCGATAGCTGACGAACACTGGCTTGCAGAACTAGTCAAAGGTCTGGATCACAAAGACACCGCTATCGTCACGAGTCTACTGCTTCACGAAGACGGTAAAACGATTGATAGCACCGGTGACTACTACTCTGTCTGGGGCATGCCCTTCCCAAGAAACCGTGGCGACAAAGCCGAAGACGCCGCCGAATCGGGCTATGTCTTTAGTGGATCGGGCGGCGCAAGCCTTTATAAGACAAGTTTGTTCAGAGAAATCGGATTATTCGACGAAACCTTCTTCGTCTATTACGAAGATCTCGATGTCGGATTCCGTACACAACTTGCAGGCTACAAGGTCTACTTCACCAACAAAGCTATTGCCTATCACAAACAGGGTGCAACCAGCAAAAAGATTCCCGGCTTAACTATTTACCATACGTTCAAAAATATTCCGCTGGTCTATATAAAAAACGTGCCCGCGGGACTTTTGATACCCGTCCTCTTACGTTTCTCCTTGCTGTATCACCTTATTCTCGCTAATGCGATAAAAAAAGGCTCAGGCGGACCTGCGGTGAGGGGTTGGATAGTGGCCATATGGCTATTTTGGACTCATGGCATATCGCAACGTCTCCGTATTCAACGCAAGCGAAAAGCTTCAACGGCTTACATTAGTTCTGTTATGTTGCACGACATTCCACCCGATCAAACGGGCATGCGTAAATTCCGCAAATTCTTCACAGGCAAACCATAGTTCATGAAGTTATTAGAATACGAAGCCAAACACGTCCTCGCAGAGTCACATATCCCCGTTCCTAAGGGCTCCACAGTAACAGACCCGGCGAAATTAGAACTACCCGCCGTTCTCAAATCTCAAGTCCCCACAGGCGGTCGAGGCAAGGCTGGCGGTATTCTTATTGTCGAATCGCAAGATGAAATCCAACCGACTATCGATAAGCTCCTCAGCCTTAATATCAAAGGCTTCACCCCAAAGACAATTCTGGCCGAAGAAAAACTCTCAATCAAAAAAGAACTCTATCTTTCTATCCTGGTTGATCGCCAATCCGCCAACATTAAATTAATCGCTCATAAAAACGGTGGTGTCGAAGTCGAAGAGAATACCAACTTCAAATCCTTTAATGCAACCGACAACCCCGAAGTACTTGGCCAACAGCTCGCCGATCATTACGAACTCCCCGATCAAACATTCGCCTTGCAGGATTTAGCAGAAAACCTCAAAACCTGTTTCGTCAAAAACGACGCAACCTTAATTGAGATTAACCCCTTGATCCTGACGGCAGATAATCAACTAGTCGCCGGTGACTGCAAAATGACCCTCGACGATGCGGCCGCGTTCCGACACGACTGGCACTTCGAAGAAAAACCCGCCGAAGCAAACTTCGTCACCATCGATCCAAGCGGAAACACCGCCACAATTGCCAATGGTGCAGGTCTAGCAATGGCAACAGTGGACGCGGCCTATGAAGCAGGGCTAAAACCCGCCAACTTCCTCGATATTGGCGGCGGTGCAAACGAAGAAACATTGTCAAGAGCATTTAATCGAATCGTTGAGTACAAAAACCTTCAAGTGATCATCGTTAACATCTTTGCGGGCATTACTCGTGCAGATGAAGTAGCCAGAGCCATCGTCTCGGCCAAAAAACAAATCAAAGAGCTTCCCCCATTGTTCATTCGTTTAGCGGGGACAAATTATGAAGCCGCTAGTGAAATCCTAACGAAAGAAAATATCGTCATCATGCCAAACCTCGAATCATGCCTCACCACAGCCAAAGAGGTGATCCATGAATAATCTCTTCGCTGGAAAAAACGTCATCGTCCAAGGCATCACTGGCGCTCACGGAAGCTTCCAAACCAAAGCCATGCTCGCAGCGAGCACAAATATCATCGCAGGAACAACTCCAGGTAAAGCTGGCCAAGAAGTTGAAGGCGTCCCCGTTTACGATTCAATCAAAGACATCCAAGCAACAAACCAAGTTGATATCACCGTCATCTTCGTCCCCGCTCCTTATGCTAAAGGCGCGATCCTCGAAGCAATCACCGCACAAATACCCCTTATCGTCTGTATTACTGAAGGAATTCCCGTTCATGACATGCTCGCCATAAATGAAAAACTTAAAATCTCACACTCAACCCTCCTTGGCCCTAACTCACCAGGCGCCCTACTTCCGGGCGTAAACAAACTTGGTATCATCCCCGCAGCAATGTCCCTTAAAGGAAATGCCGCCATCGTCAGTCGTTCGGGAACGCTCACCTACGAAACAATGGCAGGTCTTACCGACAAGGGGATCGGCCAAAAATACGTCATCGGTATCGGTGGTGATGTGATTCACGGTATGGGATACAAAGAATGCCTCGAACTCTTTGAAAATGATCCAGATGTCGACCAAATTGTCCTCATCGGCGAAATCGGTGGCCAAGATGAAATCGATGCCGCCGTCTACATCAAAGAACACGTTACCAAACCCATCTTCGCCTACATCGCAGGTCACCACGCACCAGCAGGCGTTCAACTTGGCCACGCTGGAGCCATCCTCGGATCGGATCAAGAGTCAGCCGGCAACAAGACGAGTATCCTCGCTGAATCGGGGGCGAAAACGGCCAACAGTGTCACCGAGCTGATTACCCTCGTGTCTCGTGATCATAGGTAAATAACCCCTGTACTGCTATACTAATGACAATGAAAAAAATCAGTATTTTGATTCCCGCATACAACGAAGAAGAAGTCCTCGAAAAGCTTTTCACTCGCCTTGCGAACCTTGCGAACAAAACAAAAAATTACGACTTTGAGTTCTTCTTTATCAACGACGGCAGTAAAGACGATACGCTTGATATCATCAAAGAATACGCCGAAACCGACGAACGCGTTTCATACCTAAACCTTTCTCGTAACTTTGGTAAAGAAGTCGCCATGATCGCCGGCCTTGATAACGTCAGTGGCGACGCTACCGTGATTATTGACGCCGACCTTCAAGATCCGCCAGAACTTATCCCTAGTATGATCGAGTGGTGGGAAAAGGGGTATGACGATGTCTATGCACGTCGTAGTAGCCGCGGTGGTGAGTCATTCCTCAAGAAATTATCTTCGAAAATGTTCTACAAGACACTTCAATCGGTCACTCGAATTCCAATTCAAAAAGACACCGGTGACTTCCGCCTGCTTGATAAGCGTGCCGTTGAAGCCTTGAAACAAATCCGTGAAAGCCAGCGCTACACGAAAGGTTACTTTAGTTGGATTGGCTTTAAGAAAAAAGAGATTACTTACGACCGTGACCCGCGAGCCGCTGGTCAAACAAAATGGAATTATTTCAAACTTATTGAACTCGCGATCGAAGGCATCGTCTCGTTTAGTACTGCACCCCTCAGGATTGCGACCTTTATCGGCACGGCTGTTGCCTCTATCGCCTTCATTTACCTCATCGTCATTGTCGTAAAAACCATCACCTTTGGAACCGACCTTGCAGGTTACCCATCAACGATGGCAGTCATCCTGTTTCTTGGTGGCGCACAGTTATTGTCTCTCGGCATTATCGGCGAGTACGTCGGCCGAATCTTTAACGAGACAAAGAACCGTCCACTTTATCTGATCGAAGAACTCCACATCGGAACTCGTAAAAAATCTCGCTAATTCCCACTAATCAAGTGCGCGTAAAAGATCTTCTTCTGGATTCTTATCTTTAAAGATAACTTTGTTGTACCAAAGGAAGTTCCACACAACCGTGATAACCGTTGCGGCAACCTTAGGCGCAAGGATCTTAGCAATACCCTCAAGTGGACCAACCAGGCGCCATAAGAACTCTGGAATAACTCCAACGACTGGCGTTAATAGGTAGATCGCAAACGTTTGTAGTACCCAAAGGCCAAAGAGCGTGACAACGACGAATAAAATAAAGCTTTTGACGGTCCATTTCTTTGCTTTGAAAGTGAGTTTCGAGTTAAGAAGATAGCTTCCAATAAGCGCAGCTGATGTCGCCGCGATGTTAGCGATAATAATAGATCCCGTCAGTTGTTGGATGACAACGTACAGCGCCATATCGAACAGCGTGTTAAAAATACCGATCATGGCAAAAACGATTACTTTTTTATCACGTTTCTTTGGGGTCTTATCGCTCATCAGTACATCATATCAGGTGTTATAATGATGAACAATGACACATATCGCTATCGATGCCCGCATTATTAACTCGACAACTGGACGCTACGTTGAGCGCCTTCTAACCTACCTTCAAGACGTCGACCAGAACAATGTCTACACCGTACTAGTTCGAGCGAAAGATGAAAATTATTGGAAGCCAACCAACAAGAATTTCATCGTTACCGTAGCCGATTACAGTGACTACTCTTTCGCCGAACAGCTTGGGTTTAGCGCACTCTTGAATAAGCTAAAGCCCGACCTCGTTCACTTTTGTATGCCTCAGCAGCCAATTAGCTACAAAGGTAAAAAAGTAACGACTTTTCACGACTTTACACTGGTAAAAACCTATAACTCTGATAAAAACTGGCTCGTCTTTCACGCTAAACAATTCGTTGGTAAATATGTTTTTAAAAAAGTAGCAAAAGACAGTAACCACATTATTACCCCGACCAAGTTCACAAAAAAAGAACTCCTCGACTTCACCGACGTCAAAGACGAAGACGTTACTGTTATTTACGAATCTGCCGATGTTGCAAATGGTGCCTCAAAGCCCTACAAATTACCGTACAAAAAATATCTTCTCTATGTTGGCCAGCAGTCCGACTATAAAAATATCAAACGCCTTGGCGATGCACACCAAAAACTACTCAAAACCTATCCCGACCTCGGCTTAGTCCTTGTTGGCAAAAAGAACACCAGCGCACTAGCTAACGAAGCATGTTTCAATAAACAAAATTACAAGAACATCTTCTTCACCGACTTCGTAGAAGATAACCAACTCAACTGGTTGTACTCACACGCCAGCGCCTACGTCTTCCCGTCATTAATGGAAGGGTTTGGTTTACCAGGGCTTGAAGCTATGGGGCACGGAACGCCGGTCATTAGCAGCAACGCAACCTGTTTACCCGAAGTGTATGGCAAAGCAGCTCACTATTTTGACCCAAACAGCACAGACGATATCGCCCGCGCTATTACCGAAGTCCTAGGTAACGAAAAACTCCGCCAAAAGCTATCCGTTGATGGTTATGAGCAAATCAAAAAGTATTCGTGGAAAAAGATGGCTGAACAAACGTTCAAGATTTACGAAAAAGTTCTGAAGAGTTAAGAACTGGCTTGAGCGATAGTAATCGCTCGCTCGTGACCTTCACCCTCAGAGAAGGTACGAATATCGGAATATTCAGTCGCCACTTGGTGAACGATGCGACGATCTGCTGGATTCAAATGTGCAACGTGTGAGTCACCAGTGCGACGAACTTCCTCAATCCATACACGTGCTTCTTTGGCGACGCGTTCAGCACGCTGCTTTTTGTAATCAGCGATATCAATATTCACACGCCAGACAGCGGCGTCTTTATTACGAAGTACTGTTGAAACAATGTACTGCATGCTGCGCAGCGTTTCGGCTTCACGGCCGATTAAGAGACTGTTTAGGTCCGTTGAGGGAACAGACAGTTCAATAACGTCATCCTCTGTCGTTGCAGTCACCTCGACGTTAACGCCGAAAAACGACACTAGGTCTGCGAGGTACTTTTGCGCGAATTCAGTTGCTTGTTCTTTGTTCATGCTTCCTCCTTTCGGGGTGACCTCGGAGTATCTTTCGCAGTAATTCGGGTTACTTTTGTTTTGGTGACGGTTGCTTCGCGAGCTTGTTTTTCGCGAGCTTTAGCAGTGGCTTTACGACCTTCTTTTTGAATTTCTTTGTCAGCGAGTTTGTCCATCTCGTCAGCATCACGCTTCAAGATATAGTGCTGTTGGATAGCGGCAAAAATGTTTGATGTCGCGTAGTAGAGTGCCAATGCACCAGGAAGACCCAACATGATAAAGAGCATGAAGAAGGGAAGTATCTTCGTCATTTTACTCATCATAACAGCGTTTAATTCACCTTGGTCGGCAGGCTTACCTTCAGCGGCTTCAGCCATGACGTCACGGAATCGCTTTGTTGAAGTCTGTGGATTTGTTTGCTTACTAATAAAGTACTGTGATCCAGCCGCAAGAACTGCAAGAAGGATAAGGAAGATATTAAATCCACCGGGGCCACCGATTGCGTGTGCGGTCAGATCAATAACACCAAGGAGTTTCTCGTGGAAGTTTTCTGGGTGTGCAATTAACTCCTTCACCGGCTCGAGGTTCTTCATAAAGCCATAGGTAAACTTATCAATCTGATCACGGTGCGTCGTAAAGATTTGGATCACTTGGTAAAGAGCGATGAAGATAGGTAATTGAATAAGCAGTGTCAAAATTGAACGGAACGGCTTAACATCGTGCTTTTTGTATAGCTCAAGCATTTGCATGCTCTCAAGTTGCTTGTTACCCTTTGTTGCCTTCTTGATCTTGGCAAGTTCAGGCTGTAGCTTTCGCATCTGCTTTACCTGGTGAAGCTGACGAACAACTAGTGGCCAAAGGGCAAAACGGATAAGAATTGTGAAGATAATAAGGGCAACACCAAAGTCGGCACCAGGAATAATGCTGTATAACCCAATAAGCAGGTTAAAAATTGGTTGGACAATAAGTGTCTCGAAAATGTTCATCTAAAGTAAGGCCTCACCTGGTGTAAATATGTGTATATCTGTTAAATTATATCATTTTTGAACGGTTTTATACACATTAGCCTTCTCAAGGAGGGTATCTAACTGATCAGAAAGCTCCGTATAAGGAATATCTTTTAGTTCTGGAGATGTTGTAATCACTACAATATCATAAACGTCATTCAGCCGATCCATGTGTATGCGCATATATTCGTAAATACGTCGGCGAATACGGTTTCGGCCAATCGCGCTCTTAATAACCTTTTTACTGACGACGACAGAAACCCTCGGTTTCGAGCGGTGAGTGTTCTTTACCCATTTAATGGTTATGGGCTGAGATCGAACTGCCTTACCGTTGGTATAGACATAGCGAAGGCTGTTGTGGCCATGGAAACGAAAGGGTGAGGGGATCATTATGTATGTAAGTATAAACTATTATTCGAGACATAAAAAAGCCGCATCTTTCGATTGCGGCATTTCTTATTAAACTGAGAGTCGAGCGCGACCCTTGTTGCGTCGGCGCTTCAAAACCTCAATACCACTTTTAGAAGACATACGAGCACGGAATCCGTGAGTACGTGCGCGGTGGCGTGTGTGTGGTTGGTGAGTTCGTTTTGGCATATCTGAACTATTTTAGCAAAATCACCCCTATTATTCAAGTCCCTACCTCTATCTGGATTTGATTTTTCGCACGGATAGTATTTCGTATATAAAACTTATCCCCTGCTTTTCGTCAGTTATCCACATATTAACAGGGGTGGCGTGTATCTGTGTACAACTCGTACCCCTCTCCCCTGTTTTATAGTCGTCCGTATTCCATAAGTCATTTATGGTTGTGGAAAACTCTGTCTCTGGCTTATACTAAAGGGTAATAAAAGATATCAACCGTTTATTAAGTGTTTGGGGATAAATAGGAATGAATGCGTTATGGCAAAGTGTATTGGGTGAAATCGAGTTATCGGTTTCTCATGCGACGTTTACGACGTGGTATAAAAACACCGAGCTTGTCAGCCAAGACGAAGAAGAACTCGTTATCTCGGTTCCTAATATATTTGCGAAAAAACAGTTTGAAGTTAAGTTTAACGATCAAGTAAAAAAAGTCCTCGCTAAGAATGGCGTTGAGCCAAAGCGCATTACCTACACGATTATCGTTGCTGGCAAAAAGACACGTATAAACAGGGAAACGACTTTAAATAGTTCTGACAATGCTGATAACCTCGTTTCCTCATCAGCTACCGCTTCCCCATTAGCTTTCGGTCGTCCTACTTCTGGACTATCCGTTACGGGCAACCTTAATCCTCGCTATACCTTTGACAACTTCATTGTTGGCTCAAGTAATGATCTTGCCTACACCGCGAGTCAAGCTGTTGCCGCTAACCCAGGCATGAAATATAACCCGCTTTATTTCTACGGTGGCGTCGGGCTCGGTAAAACTCACCTCATGCAAGCCGTCGGTAATGAGATTATCAAAAATGATCCAAACGCCAAAGTCTTGTATGTCAGTTCTGAAACTTTCGTTAACGAATTCCTTGATTACATTAGATTTAAGAAAAAAGGCTTTTCAGACAAGTATCGTAATATAGATGTCCTCATTGTTGATGACATGCAATTCATTGCGAACAAGGAAAAGACCCAAGAAGAATTCTTCCACACCTTCAACTTCCTTCACCAAAATAATAAACAGATCATTATCAGTAGTGATAAGCCTCCGCGAAGTATTCCAACACTCACGGAACGTCTTCGAAGTCGCTTCGAAATGGGAATGTCTATTGATGTGCAAATGCCAGATTTCGAGACACGCTGTGCGATCCTTAGCGCTAAAGCATCATTATCTGGTGTTGAACTAAACGTTGAAACGGTTGAATACCTTGCAACCAACATCAAAACGAATATTCGTGAACTTGAGGGTGCGTTAAATCAATTACTCGCCTACGCTGAACTTCACGGTATTGAACCTGATATTACGACGGCCGAAGGACTTCTTGGAAACGTACGTCATTCTCGTCCACAACATCTAACAAGTAAGCAGATTATTGATCGTACGTCGAAACACTTCCAACTCTCTTCAGAAGAGATGTGTAGTGAAAAGCGAGACAAACATATTGTTGTACCTCGTCAGATCGCAATGTACCTCCTACGATCAGAGCTTCACCTTAGTTTCCCGAAGATTGCAGGTGAACTTGGTCGTAAAGATCACACAACTGCGATTCACTCAGTCGAGAAGATTGAGAAAGCTATTAAGTTAGATTTCGTCATTCGTGAACAAGTCGCCTCAATTCGGGAGAAACTATATGCATAGATATTCACGTACATATAAGGGCACTTCCCTGTCATTCACGCCAGTGGATAAGTGGATAAAAAATGTGTACAGTCTGCGAATACAAGCGGGTACAAAAAGTGATGAGTTATACACAGACAGCCAACTCACTCGCCAATTCACCCACGCTCCTGTCCACAACTTACGAGTTACCCCACTGTTTGTACAAGTTCTAGCCACACAGTTGTCCACCTCAAAAATCAGTCAATTACATCTGTTATATAGCCACTTATACCCACAATCCACACCCCCTATTAATAAGAAGAAAAAGAGAATATTAGGAAGGAACACATAATGGAACTTACAGTCACACAAGAAAACTTCGCTCGAGCTTTGTCAGCCGTTGGACGTGTTGCAAGTAGTAAAACAGGACTTCCTATTCTGAGTAATATTCTTTTAAGGACAGACGGTAATCGTTTACTTGTCGCAGCCACAAACCTTGAAGTCGCAACCACTCAATATATAGGTGCAAAAATTGCAAAGCCTGGAGCACTCACTGTCCCCGCCCGTCTTATCTCTGAATTCGTCAGTTCCCTACCGAAAGACTCTATTGATCTAAAAGTAGTGAACAATAATATTCATATTTCTTCCGGTAAGTTTAAATCAATTATTAATGGCGTCATTGCTGATGAATTTCCCGAACTCCCGACCATTAACGAACAATCATCTATTAGTTACACCATTAACACCGATGATTTCAAACAAGCAGTCAGTCAAACAATTATTACTGCAAGTTCTGACTCAACTCGTCCAGTACTAACTGGCGTCTATTGGCATTCTCACGAAGGACAACTTTATCTTGCAGCAACAGATGGCTACCGCCTCTCCGAACGTCGCTTAGTTGAAACTTCAAGTGAAGTATCAGCGATTATCCCCGTACAGACACTCCAAGAGGTTCTTCGAACAATCGTTGATGACTCAGATACCGTTGATATTCTGTTTGATGAAACACAAGTACGCTTCCGTATTAATGAAGCAGAGATTATTAGTCGCCTCGTTGACGGAAACTTCCCCGACTACCGACAACTTATCCCTGCGAAATCAGATATTAATGCAACAGTGGTTAAGCAAGAATTTGTCCGTGTGACAAAGATTGCAGGATTATTTGCTCGCGAATCTGGCGGAAGCGTTACACTAACTGTTGATACAGATAATAAATCAGTATCACTTCACTCTATCGCCTCTGAATACGGTGAAAACACCTCAGAACTATCAGCAGAAGTTGAAGGAAGTGGCCAAGTCACGCTTAACTCCCGTTACCTCGCTGAAGCTCTGTCGGTTATCGAAGGTGACACGCTTGAATTCAGTTTCACAGGTAAGCTTTCACCTTGTATTTTGAAGTCAGTAGTAAAAGACACAAATTACTACCACGTCATCATGCCTCTAAAGAGTTAATCAATGGCTATCGTGAGCAAATTGGCGGTTCAAAACGTTCGCTCACACGGACAGTATGAAGTTGACCTCGTCCCCGGCGTCACGGTGATCACAGGCCCTAATGGAAGTGGTAAAACAACACTTCTTGAATCGATTTATCTTGCGCTCCAAGGAACGTCATTTAAAGGTAACGATAGTGACATGCTTCAATCCAACGGGCCCTGGTGGAAAATCGACCTGCTTCTAGATGGGCAGGACAAACGAACAGTAAAATTTGACCCTTCAAAAGCAACCAGTCGAAAACAGTTTGTTGTCGATGGAAAAACGACCGCACGCCTCGCCCCAAAGAATAAATACCCCGTCGTTTTATTTGAGCCAGAAGATCTCAGGCTTCTCAACGGATCCCCTGCTCGTCGACGTCAATTCATAGATCGTTTTATTGCGCAGTTAAACCCTCTGTATGGCATATCACTTCGTAAATATGAACGTGCACTCAAACAACGAAACAATCTTCTGAAACGCTTTAACACGCCGTCTGATCAATTGTTTGCCTGGGACATTTCCTTAGCCGAACACGGCTCATATATTATTGAGCAACGAATTGCCTTTATCGAAAAAATTAACAGCCAATTAAACGATGCCTATGATGACATTGCTGATATGCACGATGATGTGTCGGTTCACTACTCACATACATTTGTGGGGGATATAAAACAAAAACTCCTTAACGAATTAGAAGCACACATTGATCGCGACAAAATGCTCGGTAACACTTCCGTTGGGCCACACCGTCACGACGTTATGTTTGAGTTCAATCACTCCCCTGCCTTAACGGTTGCTTCACGCGGCGAAGTCCGAACAATTGTCCTCGCACTAAAGTTTCTTGAAGTCGATATTATTGAACAACTATCTGGATTAAAACCACTCATCCTCTTAGACGACGTCTTTTCAGAACTTGACCTTGCTCGTCAAAAATCGCTCAGTGATCGAACAAGAGAACACCAGATTGTGATGACAAGTACACACGTTTTATCAGATAGTACGCAGTATCACCACGTTGCGCTCTAATGACCGCCGTAATAATACGTAATTGTGTAGTCTTCTGGCTTAAACCCAAGCGATTTAATTTTATCTAGTGCTTCGGTTTTACCTGTGCCTTCTTGGTCATAATAGATGATAGAAAGGCCGTTATAATTATCTTTTTCAGTCGCAATAATATAATCGGGTGTATTTATTGGTAATAAGGACTGAAGTGTCGTCTTGGCATCTTGTGTATCTGATAGTGATAAACATGCTACACCGCCACTGTTACATACAATAGATATGTCGCCGTTTATATCGCCATTATTAAGCGTCTGCATAGAGACTTTCCATGATATATCGCTATCAGTAAGTTTAACGATAAAATTTGAGAACCAAGAATCCGAGGCATACGTGTACGACTTATCGACAATAGTGCCGTGATACACGCCTTTACTAGGTTTTTGTATAAAGCTATATAAATAATTACCCAGGGTTCCAAATGAATTCGACGAGATATTACTGGTGTAATCAGAATAATTATCAATAATCACCGTGTTATTTGATTTTTGAGTAGACGGAAGTCTTGGTATAACTAAAAAGTAAACGATTGCAGCAATAGAGCCGACAATAATAATAGCGATAGTTAATATTCGTTTTCTGCGTGTACCCATTATTAATTACCCCCTATAAATGCTGCCATCTTAGTTGCCATTCCAGCTGCAGTTGCACTATCTTTCGGTGTTGCTACGGCGTTGAAGACATATCCGTGATGGCTGTTTTTGAAAGCATCAAATGATGGATATTGGAACACAGCAACCTTGTGCCCACTACTACCGCTGTAAAGGAAGCTATTAGTAGACGTAGATGTTTTGCCACCCCAGTTCGTTTCAAGGGTTATGATGGAACCATCCGAACCAACATTTACAATTGTTCCTGTGTGACCTGGCTCACTAGAGGCACTTCCAGCTCCGAACGACCACACCGAGAAAGGCTGTAAGTTGGAGCCATCAGGGTTGGCCTTTGTGTACACACTAGACTCACCAGAAGCGAGTGTGTTTGCGACGTCAACACCATTTGGTATTCCCGGAACTCTCGCACCTTCTGGTGCTGTTGTTACCGCCATCCAAGCGGCGCCCGCTGTGCAATAACCAGTGTCCCACTTAGGTCCACAGTAGAAACCACCTTTCACCGAACCAGTTCCGCAGTACACGGTATTCCAATTATCGGCTAGTTTTTTCGCCGCAGTCACCGCTTGATCCCACGTTAAACCGCCAGTACTGACTGAACAGTTGCCCGTAGTACTGCCTCCACCATATTGCTTAAGATATGCTGTTGCATTATCTATGCGATTAGTGAGGACACCACTTCCAGCAACACGATCAGCGACAGTAGGTACGTCACTTGATCTTTCTACTAGTGCATGAAATACCATTGTTGATCCGTTTCCAGCTTGAGATTTGGCTAATTTTGAAGAAAATGCTTTGTTGTAGCTGGCGATAGAAGTGTCCCCATCAACAGTTGTTTCGGCATTAACTTGCGCTTCCCATGTCATTGCTTTATATTCACCATCCCAGAGATAGTTCAGTTCAAATAAAAGCGCCGAATCGTTGTCTGCAAGGTTAACACCCGCCGTCGCCGCAGCATTTTCCAGATTAGTGCGCCTAGAGCCGGTCCATTGGATGATCCCTAATCCACCACCGCCACTTGCCTCCTTTACTGATGCAGAGAAGCTACTCTCGGCTTTGATATTTCCCATAGCACCAGCTGCAGCAACCGGAGTAAGTCCTCTGGCTGTAAAATAATTCCATGCTTTTGCTGCGTTATCAGCGCCGGTGAGAGATGATGGTGCCGGCCCCGTAATGCTACCACCTGCCCCTCCTGAACAACTCGTTGAGCAAGGATTGTAGAAAAGGATGTCGTTATTACTGTAAAAATCTTGATCGCATTTAACCGGTGCTGAACTGGCACCTACGGCATACGTATCCGCAACCATATTAAAGGACGTACCCGTCAGAACAAGTGCGAAAATACTAATAAATATGACAATTTTATTCATAGATTTTTTCATTATGCCATCATCCAGTACCAGCCCCGGTTTAGAAGGGAGGTTACTTTATTTTGACTTGTACTCGTTGACGCAATTGTTTCTGGCTTTGCAACAGCGGATGATAACGTAGACGCAGTAACCGTTGAAGCCGCATCTATTTCTGCAAGGCTGTTTTGGATGAGTGTCTGGAGAGCTGTAGTGTCGTCAGGAGTGGTTACGGCCGAGGTTGAAGCACTTGTTGACGAACTACTACTGCCACTTGTGTCTTCATCCATACTCTGCTGGATACGGTGATCCATAATGTAGAGTGAATACTCTGCAGATTTCTTATCAGTAATTTCGCAACCTTTAAGGTTGTCGGTTGTACCGTCTGTACAGAAACTAATCCACGCACTTAAGCTTGCTGTTTTATCATCACTGCCTTTATCAATCACCTCACCTGTATCAGCGTTTACATCACCACTATTGACGAGATCCTCAACGACAATTTGTGGGTCAAGATTAATCCATTCAGCTGGAATACCATATTCAACGTTACAGAATGGTCCTGCGGCAACACCACTTCCTGATATTGCAGGGTCGGGACATGATGAATACCGATCCGCAGTCGCCGCACTTGCCGTAGAAGAGCTGAGCAATGTTGCAAAAGCACCTGACGGAATTGATGCGATTGATGTTAGTGCGCTTGAGAACGAATTAATGCTTGCGAAGTATGGCACTAACTTTCCGACGATACTTCCGACCATTGTGTTTGGATTAGTTGGATCGAGTGGACTATGTGTCGCTTGATCTTCTTGAGCATAGGCAATGTTTACGTCTTGGGTCGTTTGGTGGTACGCAATTGCTTCGTTTACGGTTAACGGCATGTTTCCCCCGAGGTTGGCAGTTTGTGCCATTAAATTACTTGCACCGCTCGTCAGGGCATTACCTACATCTTCACCGCTTAAGTTTTGTGTTAAATCACCGAGGAAGAATTTCAATAATGGTTGTACATTAACTCCACTTAAAGCCTTTTCAATCAATGGAACACCGACTTGTGAAATGAACTCAGATGCGAGCCACGAAATGCCAATATTTGCCGCTGCGATACCCAAGCTGACGCCAAGTGTTTCGGGTCCCGCAACCGCAAGCCCAACGTTAATTGCTGCACCTGTTGCTGGACTAGTAGCAACGTCACAGGTGTCTTTTTTAGCTGCACTACTTGAAACTTGATTGATTGAGCCGAGTACTGAAGTCGATGCGCTTCCTCCGGGGATGAATTTTTGATATGACTTTGTGGCTGAGGATTTATCACCAAACATAGCACTCTTTATGCCGAAGGAGTCCATTGCTGTTTTTCCAGCGACGGCTGTTGTTAATAACCCGCCAAGCGCACTCGCCTGCTCCTGGGTTATTTGACCGGCCTTTAATGCACTTCCAGCAGTAAGGAACTGCATAGAATAATTGATAACCTGTACGAGTTGATATGCACGAACAACGCTAATAAGAATTCCCGGAATATCGGTTGCGGTACACACTGCACCGGCAATAAGTCCGAACGTATCTCCTTTTCCACCCTTTGCAATTTTCGAAACAACCTCGCCAGCTTTTGATGAAATTAGTTTCTGAACCAGACCCTCGGCACCTTTTTCTGTATCCGAAGCAACAACATTTGCTCCTTTAGAAGCATCGTTTAGTCGATCGGCCGACTTTTTCTTCCCATCGGCCGCATCTTTATTCGTAGTGTCGAATCCAAAACGTTTTTGAACGCCTCTAAATACTGCATCTGTAAACCCAACGAAGCGTGGATTGTATGCTTTATGAAAGGCTGCCCTAAACGCACTATTGTTGCGGAGTTCACTAGCGAAATCTTTCGCAGCAATATCTTTACCGCCATAGGTATATTTCGCTGGACGATCAGCTTGAAATACACCAGTTTTCTTAATCTGTTCGCCGTTTTTATCAAACGCCAAGACGCCGTTTTTTTCCAGATTACCAAGGAGTTTATTTGAAGGTCGAGAGAATCGACACGCAATTTTTACAATGTTACACGAGCCGCTAGTATTTTGTTCAGTTAATTTATTTGTAAGAATTTTATTTGTACGTATCGTCATGCTGGTATTTTGATTATCAAACGTATTCAGGAAGCTTTCCTGTATTTGAACAAGGAGTAAAGATGGCCCAAAAAAAATTCCAGCGCCAACTCCCCCACCAAGTACGAGTGTAATAATTGCTGCAACAGGACCACGTTTTTTGAGAACTGCCATGAAGTTCCCTTTTGAAATTCCTTGTCCGCTTTTAGACTTGTTCCCCGCGTAGGATGAGGATACGTTATTATTCCAGCCGCCACCGTCTTCTGCATCACGAATATCATCGCTTGATCCATCATTGCCGCCACCGTCTTTACCCGATCCGCTTGCCGTTTCGTCTGCAGGTTTTTTATATCCGGCGCCCATTCCCTCGAGATATGATTGTTCCCCAGGATTATAATGAGAATCCTGTTTGTCATCACCTTGTGGATTTGGGTTTTCAGACGCCATAACTGCTACCCATTATACCCTATGCGGTAGGGGTTTGGGGGCTTCCATTTCCCTGTACAGAAGCTTGGGGATTGGTGGTAATCAGCTGTTGTTCAGTTGGGCTTGCTTGAATATTAATATGAACGTGACTTTGACCTGCGAAAAATAAACCTTGCCCGATTGGGAAGTTCGCTAAACGCTTCTTCTCTTCCTCGGTCAGTTTAAAGACGTCAGATAATACATCGACGGCGCTCGACGATTGCTTTAAAAGAAGTTGCATCGAGCTGTTGGCAACGATCGCGCGGCCCATTTTGCTACCCATAAAGTCTTCGACGTCTTGGGTAATAGTAGTGAGGCCAAGGAAGTATTTACGAGCGCGTTTCGCAAGGCTGAACAAGAAGTTTGCTGAGTCGTCATATTTCATTAACTGCCACGCCTCATCAACGATAAGCATACGCTTTTTCTTTTCGGTACGCGTGATATTCCAGATATGACTAAGGACAATATACATCGCAACTGGACGAAGCTCGTCTTCTAGGTCGCGAATGTTAAAAACAACCATCGGGTTATTTATGTCGATGTTTGACTGCTGACTAAAGATACCGGCAAAAGTACCCGTTGTATATTTACGAAGCCGTTGCGCCAATTGTGGGCCAGTATTTCCCATGTGAAGCAGCGTGTCATACAAATCACTAATCACGGGTGGTGGTGAATTGTGTGTTAAAGGGTCACTGGTGATACCAACACGTGCATACGTATCGATGAGTGCCTGGTCAAGATCCGCCTCTTCAACAGGTGTCAAAGCAGACATCGCTGTTCCATTAGCTGCAACTTGCGTTCCACCGAGCATCAGGCGGAAGAGTCCGTGAAGTGTAACAAGGTTAGCACGCAAAGCGTCTTCTGCTTCGTCGCTATCGATAACCCGCGGAAGGTCAAAGGGGTTAATACGTGTCGCTGAGTTAAGGCTCAAACGAACATAACTACCCCCTACTGCTTCGGCTAGTTTTTGATATTCATTTTCTGGGTCGATAATAATCACTTCAGTACCAAGCATCATGCTTCGAAGCGCTTCAAGTTTCACGGTAAACGACTTACCTGCACCAGACTTTGCGAAGACAACCATGTTGGCGTTTTCAAGTTTGAATCGGTCAAAGATGACCAGTCCATTGTTGTGCATGTTGATACCGTACAGAATTCCAGTGTTGTCGGTCAGGTCGGCGCTAGTGAATGGGAAGCTGGTACTAATCGCACCTGTATTCATGTTACGGCGAATCTGCAGCTGATCTGACATCTGAGGAATCGTACTATTAAGACCCTGTTCCTGTTGTGACGACGCTACCTTACTAAAGACGAGCTGTTGTCCAAATAGTGTCTCGATCTTGTTTTGTACGAAACCCAGTTCGTCCAAGCTGTCTGCCCACAAAGTAACGTAAAGACCGAAACGGAAGAAGCGTTCAGCACCAAGTTGAATTTGGTCACGGAGTTCCTCGGCGTCATTAATGGCCGCCTCAAGAGCTGGGTCACGAGTCTTCCCTTTTTCGTTGTTGATCGAAGTACTTGCCTCGAGTTGTGTCACCTTCTTGCGTAAGTTATTAAGGACGACCTGGCTATCAACGGGATAGACATACATACTAACATCCAATACCTCGTCGATGTTGATCAGCGAACTGAGCCATCCTGTGTAGATTTGACGAGGATAGCCGTATATATATAGTGTTCGACCGTATTTTGTTCCGAGACGGAAATAAGACGAGTGGATTTCAATGCTACTTGGCGCAATCAGATCCCGAAGTGTTGAAACACCCTTTAAGAAAGCCTGCTCTACCTCCGCTTGCTCACGAGCACGCTGTTCAGCCGCAACATCGACAGCAGTTTGTTTTGCCATTATTGAATTCCTCCTGGAGTTGGTGCGCTTGCGGGACCAGCTTTCTTTGTGTAAATACCGGTTGAGTTGTCAAAATCACCCAGTGGCTGACGAACTGCAGTGTCAGGGTTATAGAAGTTGTAGTACAACTCACCTAGTGACTTTGTGTTCAACTGAACACTCTGTACACCGATTTGGAACATACCGGCAATCACGTTATCGACACGGTTCTTAATCTCGTCTTTTGCTTTTTGGTATGTTGCGGTGTCAATACGAGTAACAGTGTTGTTTGGCTTTGCAAACAGTTTTCCAAAGAACCCTTTTCCTTGGTCAAGCAGGTTGGCTGCATCACCTTTTGGAAAGTACGGGATCACAATATAGAATGTTTTCTCCATAATGTTCGCTTCTTGTGACAAGACATCGATGTAATTAATATAGTCGTCCATTAATACGCCAAGGAGCATATTATCTTGGGTTCGGCGAGTTGTGACAAGCTTGTCTAGGTACGGGCCAAGATCAACTCGTTGTGAACGAATCAAAATTTGGATCGGGAAATTAAGAGAGTTAAGGAAATTTTGATAGCTGTACTCAACGCCTTCACGTTCACGGTCGCTCATAAGATCGAAGTTAATTGATTTACAGGCGACAACGGCACGCATTGAGCCATCGATCATAATGACCATGTTGTCGCGTACCTCAGAGAGCTGAAGAGTGTTCTGGGTTGAGTTAGGGTTCTTTGGCGCCTGTCTCGTTTGCTGAGCAGCAGAACCCAGGTTAGCAACCTGTTGAGCAACCGGCGCGGCAATAGGTTGCGGTTGAACTGGCGCTACAGGAGCGGCTTGAAGAGGAGCCTGAGTAACAGGTGAAGGAGCCGGTGCGCCTGGCTGATTTAAAAATGGATTATTTGGTGGCATACCCTGTACTCGCCCACTCCCTTGTTAGACTCTGTTATCGTAATGAGATCACAACTTCTTCGGACATATCTTCTTCTTTCTTTTGAAGACGATGTGCCTCACTTGCGAGTGTCTCGATTGATACATCAGAGTTGTTTGCAAGGTTTATTATATCAGCAGACACTGGTTTATCGCTAGTGGTTGTGGGGGTTTCTGGAGCTGGAGTTGGCACGGGTACTGGAATTGATTGTGTGGCCATGTGTGAAGGGTCATTCATCGGCTGAATAACAGTTTGTTGAATATTGGTTGGGTACGGATTATAGACAGGAGTAGCTTGTTGTTCTTGGGGTTGTTGCGCAGGAACCACGTAGGTCGAGGCTTGGGTCGGAACGGGCGCAGGGGCCACTGTTGGCGCAGGCGCATGCATTCGGTTAATTGCTTCCTGACGAACACGATCAGCCTCTTTGCTCATCATTGTATTAAACGTTTGTGCGACAGAGTTAGTACTATCTAAAACATCCTGAGCGCCTTGTGCTTCGAGAAAAATATCATTATTAAGAACCGTGCTTGGTGATGCCTGCGCACCGACACCGCGAATTGCCCATCCACCCGAGTCAACGATACCCGCAAGGTAACTAAATCGTTGTTCTGCGTCGGCTTGGGTGATATTCTTTGAACGTTGTATTTCCACCACCTTTGGAACAGTAATTTCTATTAACGAATCAATGCCGTCTGGATCCCATAATCTTTTGTGCGGCTTTAAATAATACGAAATAATTGCCGCAAGATAAATTTCCATCGGCTGGTCTTTTCGAAGCGGCAGTGCGAGTGCACCGAACAGCAGAATGACTGGAAGTGGAATGATCGCGAGCCCAATAAATAATTGCGCTAGTCCCCATGCGGCCGCCCCCGAAAGCGCGACAACGATAAGGTAGATAAACTGCCGGAAACTAAACGGTCCGATTAACTTGTCATCTGCCTCGACATCTTGGGGAACTTTATACGTTGCCATAGTGGTTATAGTATACCAGTTCCCCGTAGTAACGACAGTGCTTAGTTGCTGTGTGGAACGCTTAGGTCGGCATCAGGGTTCGGGTTGTTCTGTGGTCCGGTAAATCCAGGGTCACCCGGATTTGGGGTGTATGTATTCTTCTCTGCAATTTCCCTCACGATTACCTTCTCTTCTTCACCCATATTCGCAAATACGACTGGGTTGGCGAGCACTTGCTTTGCTCGTTCTTGTGTCAATACACCACTTTTGTACGCACCAACCAAGTTTTGTTTTGATTGCCCACCAAGTTCGGCGTCACTTAACTTACTGTACGTCGTTGCTGATTCGGCTGTTTTCTCAAAGCTATCACCGTTGTAAGCCCATGATGCAAGTGTGTTGTTCTTTGGTTTTAGACCGGCACGGTTGAGGGCTGCACGAACGTTGTTACCAACAACAGAGTCTTTTGCTGTCTTGCCTTCACCAAAGCTATCGTCAACAGCTGAGTGGAGTTCATTTATGCCAGCACCACCGCTATTTAGAAGGATATTCTGAGCAGCACGAGCTCTTACGGAATCGCCTGCGGCAACCGCACTTCTAAACTCAGCACCAGAAGCTTTGATGAGTGCTGTAGGGTCTGAGTGGTGACTGCGTAGCAATATTTCTGCTGCCGATACTTCTTCGGTGTCAGCCTTTTCAGCGGCCGCAATCGCTACCCTATCAACAGCCTTATTGGCTGCGCGTTGCGAAGGAAGAATCCCGGGTTCTTTGGCAAGGAAGTTTGCAACAGAACCAGACTTACTGACACCTTCGGCAAATTTACCAGCACGGTAGTTTTCTTTTGCTTGTCGACGAATACCAAGGCTGCGCCCAAAGGTACTTCGTGTAAAGCTTTGTTTTGCATTTTTTCCGATAGCGCCATTTGCACGAGAGGCCCAGTTACTCGCAAGTTTACCTGCAAATGGAATTGCGTTTAATGATCCCTTCACAAGTGTCGGAACGACGAATAGCGGTAACACCATTACGGCAAGTGCAACAAGTTGACCCAATAAATTGTTCGTCTTACTAAAGGCTTCAAGAAGGATACCCGATGCAAGATGCGATGCACCAAATAATAACGCAATCATTGGGTAGACGAGCAGTAATGCGACAAACATTTTACGCCACTGTTTGAAGTAGGTTTCTGTATTAGGAAGCAGCATTGCGAGGAATGCGAGCGGCGATAATACGACGAGCAAAATAATGAATGCTTGTCGCGCGATCAAGATGAACAATGTAATGATAATTGCGAGTACGGCTGCAAGGAGAATTGGAATAAGAAGACCTGCGCCACCAAAATATGCCGCAGCTCCAGCGACTGCTATACCAGTAAGTGCTAATTGTCCTCCAAAAATTCCCGCGGCAACTTGGGTAAAGGTATTACCCGTGGACCACACATCATTCGCCGCAGTGCCACTAGAGGTGTTTATATTATCGAGCAGTGATTTTAATGAACCTCCGAGAATGTTAGATATATCTACTGCTATTTGCGTGAAAAAGAAGGATATATTTACAAGTATGGCTGCAATTATAATTCTCGGCAGTAATTTCTTTACGCCGTAATTTGAAACACCAACTCCAGTGAGTTGCGAGAAGATAATAATCAGAAATACAATAACAAACCCGACATTTGCGAATGTTCGCATAACGCTCCACGCACGGTACGTTCCGCTATCGGTGGAAACGACCTTAACATCCGTTATTAGTAGACTTTGGACGATACCGTATGTCGAGTCGGCAACTCCTGCTAGGAAGTTGAATACTGGACAGATCATCCAACCAATACCTTCAATGACACACGAACCAGAACCTGTATCGGAATCTTTACAGCCAGCTGCTTGAGGGTTAGTGGTACAGTCAGAAGCGTTTTGAATCGCTGTATCTAAAGGAAGGACACTATACCCTTGTCCCTTGATACATGCATTACGTGCGTCTTTATTCGTGTCTGTCGTTGGTTTATTGGGGTTGAGTGCTTCTGGGGCTGGATATGTTGTTGCACAGTAAGTAGCATCCGAGGCGTGATTTGAACCATTTATACATGCAGTAAGAAGTGCACTACTATATCCTGCGGCATTTATACAATCATCCGCTGCGCCGTTGCCTTGACCCGCATAACACGCTTGTCTGGTTGTTTTATTATCTACGACAGAACCATGGTCTGCGCTTCCTGTAAATCCATCCGGATAGGTTGCTGCACAGAAACCTATGTTTGATTTATTTCCCGCACCAGCAATACAAGCGGCAAGATAACTATCATTAGCTGAAATAGTCACGTTTGTTGAACACGCACTTGCTGAGGCGTATGCGGGAAAACTATTATTTGCTAAATTGAGCGTTGCTTTACAAGTCGAAGTGGCACTACTGCCTGGATCAAGGTATACTCCGTTCCAGTTTGACGTGTGATCACCGGTAGCATTGTAATAAGTGTATTGAACGACACCTTTTGTATCAACTGATGATTTCAGTGCATAAATAGCACTTGCACTCGCATCGGTTGGCCTTGTCGCACTTCCTTTGCCAGTTGTACAGGCTGCAATAAGTGACCCACTATAATATGAGTATTTCGCAGGCGCTGATAATGTGCCCGGGTCGCTTCCACCGTAGATCTTTGATTTTAGGAATGAAGCAAATGCAGTGTCAGGGTTTGAAATTGTCTGAGTAAAGTTATTGGTACTTCCGGCCCCTGCACATGACTGACCATTTTCCCTCTTATAGCCCATTCCACAAAGAAGTTCCGGCCCCGTAAGTCCCCAAAAAGATAAAGCTTTTTTCGATAACTGGTTGTCGTTGTCGGTACAATCCATAACACCGTCATCGGCAGAATCTACTACTGCCTTTGGATATTGACCATATACATTTGCACCTACAAGTACAGCTCTCGTGAATAATGATCCAGAATCAATTTTTGATGAATCGGTTTCTACAGGAACTGAGGCGGACCCATTAGCCGCCTTGAAACATGCCTTTATGGCCCCGTAATACCAGTATGAGAGTGCTTGTCTGTCTGGGGTACTCGCCGAAGACACTGGAGTTGCCGCTTGGGCAAGATCAGAAGTAAGTAGTGAAAAAGGAATCGCTACCAAAAATAATAATGGAATTAGGAGTACTCTTGTTATTCTCTGTTTGCTTTTCATGCCCATTTCACCTGCTATTTAACCATAAGTAGCACGTATGAACAATAAAGACACCCCTTTCGAGGTGCCTTTATAAGATAAACAGCGGTAGTTAGAGAATTATTCTCGGATCCACGTTTTGTAGGTTGTGTTGTCGCCCATAGGGATTTCAAAGTAGTAAGCTTTGTAGGTACCGATTGTGTCTGTAATTGTGCGGAACTTATCGTGATTAGTATCTTCACCAATGTCGCTCATTCCAGTCGCTGTTCCTACATTAATGGTTTTTAAGTAACCCATTTCTTTACCGGTAAATGTTGTGACTTCTTTCTGAGAAAGGTCTTCGATGATTGGGTAGATACCTGATTGATTATCGTTGTGTAAAACGGCAATAATGAATTTTTCACGGTCGTCGCCGTCAAGTGTAAACGCGTAACGTAGGTTATAAGTGACTTCAGAGTCAATCTCTTGTGCAGTGTTATCGATAGATCCTACAGGAAGGATATCTGTGGGGTTATTTGTACGACTGTGATAGTCACTAGCAAATTGCTGAATACCAGGTGCAAGCTTTGCTGCGGCAAAAATCATTTGTTCATCGTTAGAAAGTGCGCTGAATTCAGCAACTGACATCGATTCATATTTAGAGATGTCTGGTACGGCTACTTCTGGAGAAGTTGTCGCTTCTGGAGTTGGTGTTGCAGATGCTTGAGGAGTTGCTTCATTTGTGTGTCCAGGATTAAGTGGTGCAGAGTGCTGAGGAACCTTTGAGGTTGATAGCGCGTCAATTCCCGCTTTAGTGCCGACGCCAATACCGGCGAGTAGAAGAATACTTCCCCCGGCAATAGTGAGTTTACCCTTACCCGTTTCCGCAAAGTTACGAATACGTTGAAGACCAGAAGCGTTCTCGATGGGCGTTTCAGGTGTTGGTGTACCGCCGGATACGGGGGCTTCTGTATCTATTGCGGTATTGAGGTGAAGGTTGTGGTTGCTTGACTCTAGCACTTTAGGGTGTTCCTTTCGCACTTGGCGACATTATATATATATGTATCGGCTTGGGCTCTGTGGCAACTCGGCGTTTGATGCGCCTTGTTACCGTTAATATATCACAAAAGTGCAAAAAAGTAAATAGCTTATGTATTGAAACTTGCAAAAAAGCAAGGAACGTCGTAATTTATAGATAGTATGAAGATAAAACAAACACTAAAAACACTTGTCGTCGGTACCGCATTACTTATTTCTGGATTGATTTTCTCAGCCCCGACAACAGTTGCTGCTGACACTTGTGCTGGCGTCACGACTGCTATTATTCACTGTGATCAAACAGGCGGAAAGCGAACGCAGGATAGCGGTGTATGGGGACTCCTTCTTGTTGTTATTAATATTCTGACTGCCGGTGTTGGTGTCGCCGCGGTTGGTGGTATTATCTACGGTGCTATCCTGTATACCTCTGCCGGTGGTAGCCCCGAACAGGTTAAAAAAGCGATGGGTATCATTACGAATGTTGTTATCGGTGTCGTTGCCTATGCGGCGATGTATTCAGTACTTAACTTCCTTATTCCTGGAGGAATATTCAACTAATGAAACATATTAAAAAAGTATTGTTAGCATTTATCTTTATCGCTTTCCTTGCGGCGCCTGTTTTTGCGGTTGTCACGCCTCAGACAAGCTATGCTGTTGCAACAACCCCTGCTGACTGCGAAAAGCCTATCCTTGGTATTCAACCTTGGTTCAAGGGGCTAACGACCGTTGACTCACAGGGGCGGTGTGGTGTCATTTCACCCGATGGGACAAAGGTTGACCTAAAGGGATTTATCTGGCGCATCGCCCTTAACGTCATTGGTATGGCATTGACCGTTGTCGGCTATATCGCCTTTTTCTTCATTATCTTTGGGGGCTTCCAGTTCTTGACCGGGGGAAATAACCCAAGTCAGATCGAAAAAGCACGAAAAACACTCCTTAATGCGGTGATTGGGCTCATTATATCGATTGGCGCCGTTGCCGTTGTGAACTTGATATTCAACGTTGTCGGCCCTATTAGTACCGTGAATGGCATAAGTCTTCCGGCACAAAGTGCGGATGCGGTGCTGAAGAACGGATTGAATATTGTGTACGGACTTGTCGGTGTTGTTGCAATTATCACGATCATCATCGGTGGTATCACCTATGCGACATCGGCAGGTAATAGTGCAAATGTGACAAAGGGAAAAAACCTATTGCTGTACGCAATTATCGGATTAGCCGTAGTCTTCTCTGCCTTTGCTTTAACAAACTTTGTATTCTTGAGGTTTAAATAATGAATAAGCTAAAAAGCTTCGTATTGATACTTGGCATTGTCGTTGGCATCGGGGTTCTCGTTCCATCTGGTGCATATGCGGCCAGTGCTATCGACGCACAGTGTGTGGGTGTGACTGACTCAACCGTTTGTGCAAAAAAGGACGCCAACGCGAACGATGTTATTAAAACGGTCATCAATGTACTCCTCTACATCGTCGGAGCTATATCGGTGATTATGCTTATCGTCGGAGGGTTACTGTACACGACATCCGCTGGGGATTCGGGCAGGGTCACGACCGCCAAGAACACGGTGACGTATGCCATTGTGGGATTAGTGGTCTCATTTCTGGCGTTTGCAATCGTTAACTATGTTGTAAAGGTATTTTTCAAGTAAGGTTCACCCTTAACAAACGGCAGTATATCTGCTATAACAGTACCAAGAGATTCTATAAGAAAGGAATATCATCAAATGAAAATTTCAAAAAAAGCGCTCGCTAGCTTCGCAGGTTCAACTGCCCTAGCCCTCGTAGCAGTATTTGTTCCAACAAGCGGAACTGTATTTGCTGCAGATAACGCCGCACAGGACGGTATTAATGCTGCTAACCCTGGTGGAAACGTTCCACAGAACCTATTTACTGGTTCAAACCCATTATTTACAACAATTGTTAACGTCCTTCTGTTCGTTATCGGTGCCATTTCTGTGATCATGTTGATCATTGGTGGTATTCGTTACACAGTCTCTGCTGGTGACAGTGGAAACGTGACGGCTGCAAAGAATACAATCATGTATGCAATCATCGGTCTAGTGATCGCCTTCCTTGCATTTGCAATTGTGAACTGGGTTCTCGGCGCTCTTACAAAGTAGTTGTTTCAACCTTTACTATAGAATTAAAACTCCGGATATTCTCCGGAGTTTTCTTTATCCCCTATTTTTCGAGCGTAAAACAAAAACTCCCAGGTGAGGGAGCTTTTGTTAATAATCAGTTAAGATTAGTGAACTATTATTGAACTTGGATCTTCTTTGCTTGTTCTTGTCGGATCTTCGTAAAGGTAATTGTGAGAACACCGTCTTTTAGGACTGCTTCTACTTCGTCTTCCTTCACGCTGACAGGCAATGCGAGTGTTCGGCTGAACTCTCCCCAGTAACATTCTTGAATGTGCCAGTTTGTCGCACCTTCATCATCACCGCTGCTGAGTGTACCGCTGATCGTCAAGATGCCGTCACTAATGCTGACATCAAGCTCCTCTTTGTTTACACCTGCAGTACGAGCTTTCACAACGAGCTTTTCGTCGGTTTCGTATACATCTACAGCTAGTTGGCCAGGAAATTCTTCTTCACTGTCATCCCAGGTGTCGTCAGTCGCAACTGGCGCGGGTGCGTCAGATGATGAGAGATCGTCGTCGCTCAAAAAAGCGGCAGCAAGTTCATCTTCAATTAATAGGTCTTCGTTTTGTTTGCGGGCCATGATATCCTCCACTTTCTCTAGGCTCATTTGACAAATAGTCCCTCGTATTATAACGGGCATATGCTTGATAATCAACCAGATACTTATGCAAAACGTAAAAAACACAATAGTAGACAGGCTCCTGGCGGTGGTGGCTCCACACCTCTGTTCTGGATGTGGCCGAATTGGGTCCACTTTTTGCGATAATTGTAAATATGACATCACCCAAGAACCATTTTTGGGCTGTATATTGTGCGAAAAGCCGACAATAAATGGGGTCTGTGATGACCATAAAGCCGTATTTAATCAAGCATGGGTTGTGGGGATTCGGAGCGGTGCACTGCAACGGCTCATTGGTGGATTCAAGTTCCGTAATATGAAGGCGGCCTCCGTTGAGCTTGCCGACCTGCTTCATAAAAGACTCCCGCCGTTTCCGAGTGGTGTCGTATTTGTTCCGATTCCAACGACTCCTTTGCATATACGTGAACGTGGTTACGATCACATGCTACTGATTGCGAATCAACTAGGCCGGTTACGTCACTTCCCTGTCCAAAAATTACTCATTAGGGAGAACCATTTGATTCAGCACCGCGCTAGCCGTGAACAGCGACTTATTCAGGCGACGACGGCTTTTAGGGTTGAGGGCGTCGTTGATCCGCGAGCTATTTATATACTGCTTGATGACGTGGTGACAACCGGAGCAACAATTGTGCAGGCGGCAACGCTTTTGAGGCAAGCTGGCGCGACGATTGTGTGGGTGGCGGCAACTTCACGCCAGCCTCTCGACTGATTGCCTTACATCTGTTAAAATAGCCAAGTAGCAAAAATTCTGCGGGTCCTGGAGGGGTCGCATAGTGGTTTAGTGCACCGGTCTTGAAAACCGGAGTGGGGCAACTCACCGAGAGTTCGAATCTCTCCCCCTCCGCCAAATTGATCAGGTTGAAACCCCCGGCACGCGCAAGCGGCCCGGGGGTTTTGTTTTGCCCCTCCGGACGGCGGTTCTCGGCCCCTGTCGGGCTGTGTGCGGCGACGTCACGGCTCTTGCGCCCGTTCGTGCGTAGCTGGGCCAGCCCAGCTACGGCGGCCACCGGTTCGGCCAGTTCGCCGGTCATTTGGACGGTCAGGGTTTCCTGGGTTGGGTGCGGATCATCATCGCCGGTCAAGTCGATTGCGATCTTCTCGAAGACGGCTTGGTTGAGCAATTTCCGCTGCTCGCCCACGGCCTCGCGATAGAGCCGGCCGGCGTTGCCGAGCAGGAGCAGTACGAGTTCGAGGTGCGTGCGCACCACGGCCATGTTCTGCTGGCAGGCGGCAATCAGTCGGTTGGCGTCATGTATCTCGGCTAGCACTGCGGTCTGGCGCGGCTTGAGGTCCTCGGCTGGGATGGCGTCGTCGAGGTAGGCATCGATCAGCTTTTGCTTCTTGCGCTCCAGCTTGATAAGCCGCTGGTGTTGGTTGGCGAGCAGGGCTTGGTCCTGTTCCTGCCGGGCGTCGAGGCTACTTCGCGCCAACTCGCCCACCTCTTGAATCGTCTGCTCGGTGAACTGCACTTGGGTCAGCCAGATGCGCTCCACCTCCTGCTCGACCTTGTCCACCGAGACATACGGCAGGTCGCAGGCTGTCCGACCCGTGTGCCGACCGAGGCAGAAGAAGTAGCTGTAGACACCACCTTTGCCCCTTGAGTGGCCGTGGCCCATCCGTCCACCGCAGCGGTGGCAGACCAGTGAGCCCTTCAAGTAGTGGGTGTGTCGCCAGGAGCGGTCCCCGGCAATGCGTCGTCCGGCCAGCACTTCCTGCACTTGGTACCAGGTCTCGTCATCAACGAGGGGTTCGTGAGCGCCGTCGTAGATGAGCTCGCGGTGGCGGATCTTGCCTGCGTAATACGGGTTGCTAAGCATCCGGTGCACTTGGCTGTTGTTCAGGGGCGTGCCGACGTACTTGATCGTGGTGCGGCTCTTGAGGCCGCGTTCCTCGAGTTCATCGCGCAGCGTCGAGATACTCCAGTGCCCACCGGCATAGGTCTGGAACGCCCAGCGGACATGCTCGGCCTTCTCCTGATCAAAGGCAACACCTTTGATTTCACGTCCTTCGATCCTTGCCAGCGTGTTTACATACCCGATTGGAGCAACCCCGTGCGTCCCGCCCCTCATGGCTTTCTGGGCGATGCCCTTCTTCGCCTCGCTCGCCAAGTTGCGGGAGTAGAACTCGGCCATACCGGCAAAGATGTTGTGCATCAGCATGCCGGCTGGAGTCTCATCAATCTGTTCGCTCACCGAGACAAGGGTGGCGCCGGCAGTTTGTATTTTTGCAAGGATCATGACGTCATCGGCCCGGTCTCGGGCCAGACGGTCGAGCTTGTGCACGACGACATAGTCCACCCCACCTTCGGCCACGTAGGCGAGTAGCGCCTGCAGCCCGTCCCTATCTGCCGAGCGGGCCGAAGCCCCAGCGTCGACGAACTCATGGACTACCTCAGCGCCAAGGTCGGCCACTTTGCGCTCACAGGCCGAACGCTGAGCTGGGATTGAGTAGCCCTCGGCTTCCCCGTTGCGGGTGGCCTGGCGAGAGGTCGAAACACGCAGGTAGAGCACTGCGCGCTTGGGAAGTTCAGCAGCAACCTCGGTGGAAGTGCTGGCTGGGATGAGTTCGATTGACATAGCTGGTGCCCTCCTTTCTCCCGGAAACCGGTGGTTCCCGAGTAGCTGGCCTCCGGAGCGTACCTCCGAAGGCAGGAGGAGTCGATAGACCGATCGGGAACTTACCGGAGGCTCACCAGGGCGACCAGACAGGGTGGAACAGGGGTCGGACAAGTGGTTCTGGTCGACGATTCCCGCCGCTGTAGTTTTTGCAACAGTCGAGCGCTCTACCTCGGTGAGCTCACTCCGACGATGGCAAAGGATCGACTCGTAGCTGCCCCTCGGAAATTGAGAAAGGATACGCAGAAAACGGAGGAGTCCCATCCCGATTCGGGCGAAAGTACCCGAACACACGGGGGACACAGCTACCCCTTCATCGACCTGATCGGAAGAGCGACGGGAAGGTCGAGCGGAATAGGCTCAATCAGTACAAGTGCGAATGAACATTCGTCAGTAGGGTTCAGGAACGGTATTCCACGTACTCGAAGGGTTGAGCATCTTGAACGAAGAGGCTGCGATTGTTAGTTTCGCCCGAACGCTCGGCATGAGCAACGGCGACATCTACTTCATTCAAACCGAAGGCCAGATTGGCAACCCTCACGCGCATCGTCGCGGAGACAGCCAGATGCTTTGGATACATACTGATGGGTGGGCTGTGCGAAATGATGGCTTCACGTACGCCATCGCGAAAATCCATTCAGATGACTTTGAGCGTGGGGCGACGCCAAGCTGGAATACCTACTACGGATGATCTTGACGGCTTGATCTCTTTTCTTCATAGTGTTCGGTAGATGGATCGAACACTTACGCCTGAGCAACAGAAGTACAACAAAGACTCACTACTCTGCGACCAGATGTGGGCGTTTCATCCGGATATCTTTGATGTGCTTGATGCCAAGGAAACAGCCGATCTCTTCAAGCTGTATCCTCAGGATTTCACCCACATACCCGATGCCTTCGCCTACCGGAAGAAGCTGATCGCGGAAGATTCCCGCCTAGAAGTTCGAGCCCGGAGCGCACTGGCGAAGGTCCTCGCGGAGGTGGGGTTGGCCCTCGATGACTAACTGCTGAATTCAGCAGTTAGTCGGCTCCCGTAACTAGCCAATATGCACGACTTCAGGCCGAAGGAACGACCCCCTTCAACGACGCGATCGGACTGGCGATCGGACGCCCGAGGCGCCCCACCGCACCTTGACGGATTCGCTCCACCTGTCATACTCATGCCATAAGAACCGAGCAATTATTTATAACCGAAGGAGCGATATGACGAAGTCGAAAAAGTCCAAGCCACGAGTGCTTCCAATAATCTTGATAGCGGCCTCTACTGCTGTCCTCGCTTCGCTCGTCCCCTCGGCTGTACTTGCTGCGCGAGACAACAACATGTTCATCTTGTCCATGGTGATTCCCGCGATGTTCATCCTCTTGGTCCTCGATGGCGTTGCTATAGCGCTGATGCGCAAGGCGAGGGTCGTCAACAGCGATCGCTAACGCGGATTCGGGTTTTAGTCAGCCGACGGCGTTTCGGTGGCACTTCGAAGAAGGTTAGCTACGTGGTCCCAGGCGGTTTTGTTCCAACCGTGCGTCACTGACACCGCCACGATGAATTATAAAAAAAGGCCGCATTCACTGCGGTCTTTTTGTTTCTTGAAATCTACGGTGTTAAACGTTTGTGAAGCCGGCAGATGAGCCAGGTACCAAAGAGGTCATGATGAAGTTAACGGCGGCATATGCGAGGAATGCGATAACCAGACCGACAATGGCGTAGAGGATAGTGTTTTTGGCTGCGGTGACCGCTGTCGAGTTACCGCCAGAGATAACGTAACGAAGCCCACCAAAAATGAGCATAATGACACTGAGGGCACCAACAATAAAGAGAAGAACGTTCGTGATTGTCGTGATAATACCGCCATTGCCGAAGAGCTCCGCGGGTTGCCCACTTCCACGGGCAGCGTTTGCGCCATCAACGATACTCGAAGCGAAGGTGTTTTGAGAGATAAAGACAGATACTGCGAAAACAAGCACAACAGCGAGTGCAACTGGGGTGAATTTTTTCAGACTGTTCATTCTGCTTCTCCTTTATCTATATTAAACAATTATCCTATCATTATAGCAAATACTGAGCCTGAAATCTAGTCTGTGCCTCTGTTTTATGCTACAATCGTTCAAGTCGTACACCCGTAAAAAGGTCTCCGATTATGGAGGAGTACCCAAGTGGCTGAAGGGGATGGTTTGCTAAATCATTAGTCTGGGGAAACCTGGAGCGAGAGTTCGAATCTCTCCTCCTCCGCCAAATGAAATGAGTCTTGCTGTATCAGGGCTCTTTTCTTTTGTTTTACCTTAGTTTTTTTACGCTCATGCTATACTGAAATCACAATGAATCCAGATGATCAGAAGCAGAATTACTGGGAGAAACCCGAAGAAGAACAGGCTGAACAGCCAGTTGAAGACATTTCTTCTGAAGAGGCAGTTCCAGAAGAAACAGCTCCCGCTGCCGAAGTCTCCGACACCCCTGTTACTTGGACCGCACATGAATACGTTCACATCGACAAGAGTCCTCTCTGGTTTGTTCTGTTCGTGCTTGTTGTCCTTGGTCTTATATCCGTCGATGTCTTTCTGCTGAAATCATGGACGTTCTCTGCACTCGTGATAGTTATGGCGATTGCAGTTGTTATCTATACTCGTCGTGCACCACGAGAACTGACGTATGGACTGAGTATTAAGCAGGGTCTTTACGTCGGCGAGCGACTCTATCACTTCGACGAATTTAAAGCATTTGGTCTGATCAAAGACGGTGAGCATAACTCAATCATGCTCATTCCGACCAAGCGATTCTCACCAGGCGTGTCTGTCTACTTCCCCGAAGAAGCTGGTGAGCAGATCGTTGATATCCTGGGCCAACGACTTCCGATGGAAAATTTAAAACTCGACGTTATCGACATTGTTGTTCGTAAACTTCGTCTTTAAATACTCTTCTTTTGTTAAGCACGAGCATTAGCCAGCGAGCTTTTACTGTGGTACAATACCCTTTGTTCGTCGCGAAAGCAGCGAAAGCACCTTCTAGTTACGAAGATATAGCTCGTTGTTCTTAAGACAACGAGTTATATGTATGCACCTGTAGCTCAGCTGGATAGAGCGCTGCCTTGCGGAGGCAGAGGTCGTAGGTTCGAATCCTGCCAGGTGTACCAAGCAATTATGTCAAAACGACCCCTATGAAAAGAGGTCGTTTTTGATTGAGAGCAGAAGCGATTCGGGCAAAAACTCCTAAAAAGAAAGCACCCCCGGAAGGGGCTTTCAGTCCTTTCTTCCAGGGGTGTATTGCCTACGCCCAGATCATCATTGTTCTGGTGGCGGTGAGGCGGCATGTGAACTGCCAGGTTTGGTCACCAATGATCAGCTCAATGGTTCCGCCAACCACATGGTTTCCTTGGTACTCCATCTCGCAGTGTGCCGTAATGTCCTTCAACTCCCCACGGCGACGGATAGAGATTGTCGCGGCAGGAGCATCGTTTGAAACGATCTTGAAATGCCTCCAGCCGACTTCTCTATGCCACGCAGTGACGAGGGGGTGCGCAAGCGCTTCTTTCGCCATCTCGAGCGCGAAAGTATTGGCTTCCATAACGGAAATTTTCGTCATTCCTTTGCCCTATCTCTCTAGAAGGCCCTGTGTCCAGGGGGCTAGCATCTGCTAACACTTAATATATATTATAGCAAATTAATAAGTATATGTCAATATGCTGGTGCTTTTATTACATCATTGCCGTTCTAACTTCGTTGACTACGCTGTACCAAGCAATGAGACTCACAAGCGTGAGTCTTTTTGTTTATGCTAATATGGACGCATGGATGAACACATGGGCGGTGACCCCACTGATCACGCTAAAAATACACACGATGCAATAGAAATTTTCAGCAAATTTAGCTTATTTCTAAGCGAATTTGGCACAAGGTTGGTTGAGGAAGATGGAACTGAAGTTAATCGAATCGACCTCACCGAAGAGAAGCTACGAAAGGCGCAGGAAATCTTTGTATCAGAAGGCCAACGATCCCCGAGTAGCGTAAGCGTGGCTATTGTTGATAGTCTTGCGGACATTGATGGAGCGGAAAATGTAGTCCCAGCAACATCTACGTTGATCGCAACTTTACGTGTCGCTTCTCAAGAAGTGGATTACTTCGTACTGACAGAGGACGGATCGCCAGATGTTGAGTTCTCGAAAGACATTTCACTTGTTGATCGTGATGCCTATGAAACAGTTGAAGACGTTGATTTTATTGCAACTGCTGCAACTGCAGCACAAAGCTTTGATACTAACCTCACGTTTTTATTAGACGAAAAACGCGTAAATACCAAAGAAATACGTGCATTATTGGCCCTCAGTGAATACCTCGTAAGCGTCGCATAGATTTGTTCTCACTTCGTTGACTATGCTGCCGGTAATAATACAGCTAGCCTCATGGGACACACCTACCCAGGCTCAGGTGCAAGCATTGCTCCAGCTGGTATCTTTGGGTACCTCGGTGCATTACACGCAAGCCAACAGGCACGGAACCCTGGACATGGCAGCGAGAGCCGCCGTCCTTGGGGAGAATAAACAACCAGTATCTGAATTTTTGTTTATTTTGCTATGATTATCGTATGAAACAGACAAAGTCAGACGTATTCTTTTATCAATCTTCGCTGACGGTCTTGGTCGCGAACATCCTTTCGGGGAGTTTTTACTCGTTCTATTGGTTCTATAAACAGTGGAAGACTGCATACCTCATTGAAGGGAAAAAGAAGCCCCACCCTTTCATCGCAGCTATTTTTAGTGAGTTCACTGCGTTTGTTTTATTTAAAAAGATCTGGAGTGTCGCGCCACCAAAAACGGTTAAGAATAAGTATTTGTATCTTGTGCCCGCAATAGTCCTGCTGGCATCTGCGTTAGCGGATCTCGTGCTGTCTATTGTTTTCTACAGTAATACGACGTGCATACTGTTGCTTGCGCTAGGGTTTATCGTTCTTAATTCGTTGCAGTATGCTTGGGTGCAACACGTTATCAACAGTGGTGCTCCAAAAACATCCCTTGTCCCAAAGAAACTTCGTTTAAACTCGCCTGAAATCGTATTTCTTGTCGTAGGATTCTCTCTCGTCATCTGTAACATACCTGTTGTTCTTTTTCTTCCAAGTGCGGATACGATAACGCAACGCACGGAGCAGTTTCAAAAAACAACTGATGCGCTCAACGTGAAATATAAGGCACTTGGTGATCAGTACGTAGGCTGCTCAAATAACCTTAATGAACGCTTCAAGACGCTTGATAATACCAACCAAGCTGTTATCGATACTTATAATAAAGACCGCGATTCATGTTTGAGTGTTGCGAAAGATCGAGATGCGATTGGTGCAGAGGTAAATAGACTATCCGTCCAGCTTCTTCAGAGCCTTTTTCAAAAATAGGTCTAGCCGAACCGCTCGGTCTTTATTGAAGTAGATGGAATACCTGCGGCCTGTAGTGCTTCGGTGATTGCGTCCACAAACAAGCTCATCCCACAAACGTAACAGATAGGTTGCGCTTCAAAACTATCAACGATTACTTCGAGCATACCTTTTGTGACGCGACCGGTGAGTCCTTCCCAGTCTTCGGGAACATTTCTCGTCAGGGTCACGGCGACATCGGGCGAACTAAGGAAATCGTCCTTATAAAGAACGTCCTCGAAAGTATGTGAACTGTAGAGCATCTTCACCTCGGCCTTCGATCTGCTATCTCGATGAGCAGTGAAAATCGCATGCAAGGGCACGACGCCACTTCCTCCACCAACGAGGAGTACTGGTCGGTATTCTTCATCAGTCCAGATAAAGAACTTGCCGAAGGGGCCGCGGATTTCAACTTCATCCCCCACTTTCAGACCTCCAGATACGTAGGGTGAGACTTCGCCGTCTTTAACGTTCATGATCGTGAGGCTGAGTTCTTTCTTCCCCGTTCCGGCTTTTGTGGCCGAGTAGAGCCGAGCCGCTTGGTAGCCATTTTCGGCAGTCAGGCGCAGTTCGTAGTGTTGTCCTGCGATGTTGGTAATCGGATGGGGCGTCTTGAAGACGAACGTTTTTACCGTCGGAGATTCTTCGGTAACGGACATAACCGTTGCCTCGAACCACTCGTTGTTACTACCAACCCGCGTCGTCACTGTAGCGCTCCTCTTTCCACGGGTCGCCGTAGTTATGATAGCCGTTCACTTCCCAGAAGCCTGGGTGATCGGTTGGGGTGAACGTCAGGCGCTGAATCCACTTGGCGCTTTTCCAAAAATACAAATGGGGTACAAAGAGCCGAGCTGGGCCACCATGTTCTGGGGTCAGGGGTTGATCGTCTGCGTGCGTTGCGACCATAGCCTGGTTATTAACTACGTCTCGAACAGGTATATTCGTTGTATATCCCTCAACAGTTGAGGCAGTAAGGAACTTTGCATCAGGGGTAAGGCCACCAGCTAGTCCGATCAAGTCATCAAGTGAGACACCATCCCATGGCATTCCGAAACGACTCCAGCGAGTGACGCAGTGGATGTCGGTTGTGAGTCTCGTCATGGCGAGCTCGTTGAACTCGTCCCAACTTAAAGTGATTGGCGTGTTCACCGCACCGTCAATGGTGAGCGTCCAGGTTTTCGTATCGACATGAGGGGTTGGTCCGTAGGTCAGCACTGGCCAGCTGGTAACCTGTGATTGACCAGGAGGAAGACGCTTGCTGTCAGCGCCACCTTTTCCGATGAATCCCTTATTAACGATAGACATACACTAATTGTACTCGCATTTTTTCGGTGAGAATAGCCTTCCTCAATCTGTTACAATAGAAAAATTGGAGAGATGCAGGAGTGGTTTAACTGGCTTGTCTCGAAAACAAGTGTGTCGCAAGGCACCGAGGGTTCGAATCCCTCTCCCTCCGCCAGATTAGTCACGTTGAAACCCCCGGCAAGCGCAAGCTGCCCGGGGGTTTCGTTTTGCCCGTTGGGGTTGCCGTTGCCGCCGTTCTCGGCCCTTGTCAGGCCGTGTGCGGCCACGTCGCGGCTCTTCCGCCCGTTGGTGCCCAGCTGGGCCAGTCCGGCCACTGCGGCCACCGGTTCGGCCAGGTCGCCGGTCATGCGAACGGCCACACTCTCTTGGGTTGGGTGCAGGTCATTGTCACCCGTCAGGTCTATGAGGATTCTCTCGAAGACGGCTTGATTGAGCCACTTCCTATGTTCGCCCACTGCCTCGCGGTAGAGCTTTCCAGCACTGCCAAGCAGCAGGAGCACCACTTCAAGATGCTTGCGGACAAGTTCCATGTTCTGCTGGCAAGCCGCGATCAGGCGGTTGGCATCATGGATCTCGACCAACACGGCGGTCTGGCGCAGTTTGAGGTCTTCAACGGGGATGGCTTCGTCGAGGTAGGCATCGATCAGCTTCTGCTTCTTGCGCTCCAGCTTTATCAGGCGCTGCCGTTGGTTGGCCAGCAGGGACTGGTCTTGCTCCTGCCGAGCGTCGAGGCTGGTTCGGGCTAACTCACCCACCTCGTGAATCGTCTGCTTGGTGAACTGCACCTGCGTTTTCCAGATGTGCTCGACCTCTTCCTCGACCTTCTCCACCGAGACATACGGCAGGTCACAGTCTGTCCGGCCGGTGTGCCGCCCGAGGCAGAAGAAGTAGCTGTAGACACCACCCTTGCCTCTGCTGTGGCCGTAGCCCATGCGTCCGCCGCAGCGTCCGCAGAACAGCGAGCCTTTGAGGTAGTGAGTGTGCCGCCACGAACGGTCTCCAGCGATGCGTCGCCCGGCCAGTACCTCTTGAACTTGGTACCAGGTCTCGTCGTCCACGAGTGGTTCGTGAGTGCCGTCGTAGATGAGTTCTCGGTGGCGAATCTTGCCCATGTAATACGGGTTAGACAACATGCGGTGGACTTGGCTGTTGTTCAGCGGCGTCCCGACGTACTTCGCTGTGGTGCGGCTCTTGAGGCCACGTTCCTCGAGTTCATCCCGCAGTGTCGAGATGCTCCAGTGTCCACCGGCGTAGGTCTGGAAGGCCCAGCGAACATGCTCGGCCTTCTCTTCATCGAAGGCGACGCCTTTGATTTCATGTCCCTCGATCCGGGCCAGTGTGTTCACATAGCCGATTGGGGCCACGCCGTGCGTGCCACCCCTCATGGCTTTCTGGGCGATACCCTTCTTGGCTTCGCTCGCCAGATTGCGGGAGTAGAACTCCGCCATGCCAGCAAAGATGTTGTGCATCAGCATGCCGGCTGGAGTTTCATCAATCTGCTCGCTCACCGAGACGAGGGTGGCTCCGGCAGTTTGTATTTTTGCAAGGATCATGACGTCGTCTGCTCGGTCCCGGGCCAAACGATCGAGCTTGTGCACGATGACATAGTCCACACCGCCCTCGGCTACATAGGCGAGCAGCGCCTGCAGACCGGGCCTATCTGCCGAGCGGGCCGAAGCCCCAGCGTCGACAAACTCCTGCACGACCTCTGCGCCAAGGTCTGACACCTTGCGCTCACAGGCCTCGCGCTGGGCTGGGATGGAGTAGCCCTCGGCCTCACCGTTTCGGGTGGCTTGGCGTGAGGTAGAGACACGCAGGTAGAGCACGGCGCGCTTGGCAGGTTCAGTAACAACCTCTACTGAAGTGCTGGCTGGGATGAGTTCGATTGGCATAGTAGGTGCCCTCCTTTCCCCCGAAAACGGCGGTTTCCGAGTAGTTGGCCTCCGGACTGTACCTCCGAAGGGCCGAGGAGTCGAGTGTCCGATCGGGAACCCACCGGAGGTGCGCGAGGGCGAGCGGAATAGTCGTGACGGGGGTCGGGAGGGCGGTTCTGGTCGACGATTCAGGTGTCGTAGTTTTTGCAACAGTTGAGAGGGCTACCTCAGTGAGGTCACTCCGCTTTGGGCAAAAGAGTAGCTCGCGGTGGCCGCCAGGACGTGAGGAAGGATACGCAGAAAGCGTAGGAGTCCCATCCCGGTTCAGGCTTTTTTAGCCAGAAGTACGCCGATGCGGGAGGGGTGTTCGTCGTCGCGATGCGACGGGCGGTAGGACGGTCGACCGGAAGGGACCACATCTCGCTTCAGTAGACGTGAAGTCGAGGTCCAACAAGTCAACAAAGTCGCGTTTAGCGAAAAGCAGGCGTCGACCCTGCCGTGGGCGACGTCGATGGGCGGAGGATTGAGGCCTGTACCGAGGCACCTGGTTCTTCCTCGAATAAGGAGCCCTTCGCACGGTGAGTAGCCACATGGATGCGATTTCGTTGACGCTGAGTGAGTGCGATGCGCTGCTCGATTGACGTCATCGCATCGTCTAAGCGCGACTGCCCTGTTTGGGCATCAACAACGAAGCCGTCGAAGTGAAAGATGAATGATCGAGTCGACGAGTCCCACGCCATTTCTGTCTGAATCAGGGGGAACGGGAATCCAGACCCGTGAAGCTTCTGACATGCCGCCCTGAGCTTGCGCAGCCGCACCGGGAACGCGCCGCTGATGGACCCATGCTGCTCCCGGAGTAGTCGCACGGCTTGTTTCGCTCCCGCTACTTCTTCGAGCGAGTACCGAGTCCATCGGTGGTTGTCCTCCAACGTGCTGGTCATGTGATTCTCACGGGTCGGAAACCGCACAAGGCACAAGATACGCGTCATCTGCCGGTAATCCACGAGCCCAGCGAGTTCTAGCGCCTCGACGACTTCACCAACGTAGAAGACCGGGTCGGTCGATCGTCGGTGATCACGATTGCGCGACACACCGAACACAGTTTCGACCATAAGTACCCTTAATAAGAGATGATTAAGGAGTAATTTTGGCACAAGTGACCCAAATCCTTCCACTCCAACTTGAAGGTGTGCGTGACGAAGATTTCAACACCACCAAAAGAAGTTGGCGTGTCGCAGAGCCACAATCGGCGCGTGGCCTCGTATAGTTCCGCCTCTTGCGCCCTGGTAACACCGCCGCTTAGCATGGTCAGCACGTCCCCGGGCGGGTCCAGTGAGGCCCGCGAGACGGCAAATCTTCAAAGCGGCCACTGCCGATCGCGCTTGACAGTTCGTGCCCGTGTGTTCATAGTCGGGCACAGATGGAGCGCGTACCCCAACCATCTGGAGCTGATCGATTGAGCGAGAACGCAAGTCGATCGAACCAACCCGACGAAAGATTCGGGCCCGTTCAAGGCGATCGCGCTCCGCAACCTACCTCCGCCGAGATGCGCGACTTGCTGGACCTTTATCGCAAGACCTATGGCTTCCCTAAAGAGATCTTCGACATGGCAGTCGATGAGCTAACCGAGCGACGTCTCGCCCGATCCTCGTGGGCAGGCGTGGTGCGGATTGCTCTGAACCCAGGTGTTGTGCGGCATCCCGCTATTCGTGATCTTGTGCATGGCCGGCTTTCTGGTCGTGATCCGAATGTCACCCTCGATGAGCAATTCCTTTGCGCCGACTTTCAAATGGAGGACGGCTCATACGAGAGTCGCATGCGTGTGGCCGACTTCACCTTCTCTCTCGCCCTTCTGATTGACGGACTCCCTGAGCGTCTCAGCGTGAGCCCGTACAGAGGTCCTGAGCTCGAAGCGCAACTATCCACGGAGCCGCCTTCGAGCTAGTTCTGTGACAGGCGGGAAATTGAGGCGAGTCGAGTGTTGACTCGCCATGTTGGCGTGCCGTAGCATCGGAAAAAAGTCGATGCTTACCCCGCATCCTCTAAGGAGGCCGACAATTAGCGACATCGATCCCCAAGAGATGAAGTCGTTACTTGGCGTCGACAAGCCTGGTAGCTCAGACAACACACCGGAATCGATCGATGAGCTTCGACGGCGCGCCACTGAAGATGCCGCCGCATCGGCATCTCGACAGGAACACGCGCCTCTCGTCGACTATTACTGGGGTCGCGTGCCCGGGTCCATAGAGGAGCCTTCTGAGAACTCGTCGGCGAATACCGAGGAAGAGCTCGAGCTCGAGACCTCTATCCCGCAAGTGACAGCCAAGAGCAGCCTCGAAGCGGCGAAAGACCCCAACTCCTTTAAGAACCTGCTCCGTCCCCGCTGGTTGTTCCCGAACTTCAAGCACGACTCGGAATAAGCAGAACGGCGACTGCTGAATCAGCAGTCAGTCGGCTCCCGTAACAGCCACTTATCCCCTGAAACACGGGACGAACGCGCACCTCAATATTGACGCGATCGGACGGGCGACCAGACAAGTTCGCTGTGTTCGCTAAGTGCCGCCAATTCCCGAGTAGACCGCGAGTTGGACTTCGCACTCTCCCTCAAATGCTCAGGCTTGAAAGCGAATCAACCGACGAACTTGAAAAGGAAACCCAAAATGTCACTAGAAAATACGGTCCAATCCAATGGCCTGATCAACATCTGGCTTACCGACAAAAAGGGTGGACGTGCCGCCGAATCGAGTTGGAGCGTGGATGGCCTTGGGCCCGCTCACTTTGGCCAAGAGGGAGTTTGGTACCGGCGTGGAACGACCTTGAGTACGAAGGGTGGCATTACGTCTCAGGTCTACGCCGAGGACAAGACGTACGGCTAGCCTGATCTCAATCGGGATTGGCTCGACAAGAGCATGGGTCGGGAGCGAGATGTTTGGACGCAGCGGCAAGCAAAGCAGCCCGCAGATCTCTGTCGCCGTCACGGTGACGAGTTCGCCTGCGGCGGACAGCTATGTCCCCGCCGAGGATCGTCGGACTCATGTCTGCCCGAATTGCGATGAGAAGCTTGCCAAGATTCCTGGGGCCAAGACGAAGTGTTCGCACTGCGGTCGCTTCGTCTATGTGCGAACAGATCCGCGGATCAACGCTCGTATTTGTGTCGGTGAAGATGCTCTCGAGGACGTCGACGATGCCATCGCCAAGGCAAACGGTTCCTGGGACGAGCGTCTCCGCCAGAAGCAACAGCACGCGCGCATCGAAGCCACCTTGACCGAGAGGTTTGGTTTCAAGCCAGACGGGTCCGATGTGACGTGGGCGATGTCCAATGAGGACTTCCTTGAGGCCTCGCGGCTCCAAGATGCTAATGGCATGCGCCTGTCGTCAAGTCACATGACCGAGCAGCTGGTGAGAGAGAAGAAGTACCGTGACGCGGTCGCAATGGTCGCTCGTGTTCTCGTCATCGACTGGGTCGATTGGCACGAAGTTCTGCCTGCGTGGTCAGCCGTGATTGAGACCGCGATGAAGAATGGCGTTACTCAGGAAGAGGCCAAGAAGCTGTTTGTCAAAGGCTGCGATGCTGTGAGGGCAATGCCCAAGTATGCAGTCAATGGTCACGATGTCTGGGAAGCGATTATGGCGGCGATCGCTAAGAATTCCTGAGCCATCGATGGTCTGCCTGTCAGGGGTGGAACTTAGAGTTGTCGGCATGAGTAATCCATACGGAGTCGCCTTCTCTCTTGTCACTGGCAAACCCTCGAACCTAACCGCACGCCCTCTGGAATTGGATAGTGACTGGGCGACGATCGAGGAGGCTCGGAGCGCGCTAAAGAGCTTCTCTAGCCCGACAGCGGCTGCAGCACGTCTGGCTAGCCTTGAAGACAAGTACGGCATTGTTCACCAGGTCGGCGCTCCGGCTCTGGTCGAGATTCGATACGAAGGTGATCGAAGGATCATGCAAGAGGTATCGAACTAGTCCAGTTCCTTGAGCAGTTTGCTGACCTGATCCCAGGCTGCTTTGTTCCAACTGTGCGTCACTGACACCGCCATGGATTGCTCTCGTCATGAGAGCTTTTTGTTTGCGCTACAATAGGCCTATGCAAGATTCTATTTTTACAAAGATCATTAAGGGTGAGATTCCCTCTCATAAAGTGTATGAAGACGAAGACGTTATCGCCTTTCTTGATATTCACCCCGTTATGCCGGGGCACACACTTGTCGTCCCAAAAAAGCAGGTCGAGTTCGTCTGGGATCTCGACGGTGAAACTTATGCTAAGTTGACAGCAGCCACCAAAAAAATAGCGCTTCACCTTCGTGAGACGCTTGATGCCGAATACATTGGCTCGCAAATCATTGGCGTCGATGTACCCCATGCTCACATTCATCTGATTCCATTTATGAATGCGATTGATTTCCACCAGGAAGCCGACCAGTCAGTAGAACCGGATCATGCCGCTTTGGCAAAAATGGCTGAACTACTTTCACTTTGAGTTCCAAAGACCTCTTGAAGTCTGTGATGTAGTCCAAGGGCCGCAACTGTTTCATAGAAGACATCATAGAAGTTCTCTGTTCGCTCGCCATTCTCGTCGAGGTTGTTTGTTCGTTCGCTAGGACCTGACAACCAATGTCCATCAGCACTCCACCTTACTGGTTCTAGGTGCTCAGGAGTTGGGCGTCGATCGAGGCCGATACGGTAGTAGTCGCCCATGACGGTAATAGCAAGGAGTCTTTGTGGGCGTTTGATCGCAGGATGTTCTTGCGTGCTCTCATTTTCGCTGGGTACATCATCAACGGCAGGTAGTTCCCAAATCGCCTGGGTAATCTCAGTGGTGTCTAGGTTGCTTCGGAGATATTGAGAGATTTTAGAATCACGCAAGGCTTTATTCTGGGCAGCACCCAAAAGGTATTTCGCGTGTAGGGCAATATTTTGATCTAATTCCGGGATGTTAGTTTTAAATACATCCTGATAATTGAAGTTATCAGTCATGGTTGTCCTCAGAATAGCACTACCGTTTTGGAAAGCAAGCCTATAATAAACACTTCTCGCGATCTGTTAGAATGATTCTATGTCATTACACATCTTAACAGTTGGAAAGAAGCACGAGTCTTGGGTGGCCGAAGGGATTGAACGCTATCAGAAGCGCTTAAAAGCACCATTTTTGCCGGAATGGGTACTTATGGCTCATTCGGCGTATGACGGTCTTAAAGCTCGTCAGGACGAGTCAGAGCGCATACTTTTACGACTTACTGCTTATGATTATGTTATCTTGTTGGACGAACGAGGAAAAACACTCGATTCCCCTGCTTTGGCGGGTATTTTAGAGGAGCAACTCGATCGCTCTAAGAAAGTGCTGATTATCATCGGTGGGGCTTTTGGTGTCACGGATGAATTGCGGAATAAAGCCACTCTTGTATGGTCACTTTCGCCACTGGTATTTCCACATCAGCTAGTTCGACTTATTTTGACTGAACAACTGTATAGGGCGCAACAGATTATCGTTGGCGGATCGTATCACCACGAGTAGGGTTATTTGATAACGAGGCTATCAAACACACCGTGAACTAAGGCCTTAAGACTTGAATTGTACACATAGCCCGCAACAGTATAGGCGGTAATGGTCTTACCACCAACCGTCCGACTTGCGCTCGAGTCGGGGATGATGTAGTTTCCAAAAAGAAGGCCGTTGGTGTCTTTATAGGATATGTAGTAAGCCGTGCGACCATTTGTGGTGAGCTGTTCTTGGTCGATGACAGCGTTACTGCTTTGGGCGGCTTTATTGAATGTCGCCACGACATCTTTGAGTGATCCGATTGTGCCCGTATTTCCCTTTACGGTGATACGAGACAGGGCGTCTCCATTAGGAATATTTACAGCGGTTGTGCAGTCTTTTGAGGCGTCGTCGTATACGTAGCTCGTTGGAATGGTATAAGAGTAGCATGGTGTGTTGACGGTGATACCGTCCGATGAGGCAACCGTTGTGGCCGCTGCTTGTTGCGTCGAAGTCTGTTTAAGCTGGTTTGCCCTTTCGGTAATACCGTTATAGGCCACGAGTGTGATCATGAAGAGTATAGGAATGAAGATCAGCGCCACTCCACCAGTGATGATACCCGCAAGCGCCTTCCCTTTTCCGGGATGATGCTTCGCGAGGACTATAATCCCCAGGATGACCGCGACGATCGCTGCAGGGATAGAGATAAAGACAACAATCCCCAGGACGAGAGCAACAATTCCAAGAACGAGTGACCACGTACTGAGTAGCTGAGATGCTGGTGGCGTAGGCGGTAAGGATAGCTGAGGTGTTACCGGTGCAATAGGTTCCGCAACTGGCACGGTTGCTTGCGCTGGATTCGGTTGTGGCTGTGGTCGCGATACGGGTGTTTCATTCACTGGAAGTATTCCTCTTACGTTATAGTGCTCAGTTTAGTCTTTCGTGACGAAAAAGGCCAACGTGTAGTCAGCACCATATTGACAAAAAGTAAAGCTTATGCTATCATTCTATCTGTTACCTATTAGCAAAACAAAAAACAACCACCACAAACATGTCACCACTTACAAACCCATTCGCATTCGTCTTTGCCATCGCAACCACTTTTGGTGTGTTAATGCATGATACGCAAGTTGATCACGCCACTACTGTTGCGATCGTGAATCCTGCGTCACAGGCAAATTTTGCAAGTTCAGAAGTCTTATCTCGATCAAACGAACACGTCCACGTTGAAAAAGTAGCTGGTCCTAACCAGAACGCACCTCAGACACAACCCCGTAATGATGATCGTAAATACGTTCAATCAAAGAAGTCTGTGTATGGTGGAACTGATAGCCATGGACTGTGGCCCTCAACCTAAGGGTTAACTAAGTACTTCGAGTTCGTATTGAAGCCGTGAGACAACGGCTTTTTTCTCGTCCAGTTGTTTCTTTGTTTCTTCAACCAACGCCATCGGCGCCTTCTTGACATAGTTTTCGTTACTAAGGCGACCCTCGAGGGCTTGGATGTCTTTATGGGTCGTCGCAAGGCGTTCTTCAAGGTTAATCTGGTGTTCTGCTAGTGTTTCGACAGAGACATCGAGCCAGGCATCGCGGCCACTAGTCGCAAGACGGAGTCCCTTTGGTTGGTAGAGGACTGATACGTCTTTTAATTTCGCAAGGCGCTTAATAAGGTCTTTGTTGTCTTCGATCAAGCTGTCGTCTTCGTAAAGGAGGCTATACTTCTCGTTGCCAGGAAGTGAGGTGATAACGAAGCGAGCTTCGTTGACGAGCTTTTGGACTTCACCAAATTCAGCGGCAGAGATATCGTTGAAAGGAAGGATCTCTGGCCATGTTTCACTGATGAGAAGACTGTCGTGCCATTGAAGCGTTTGCCAGATTGTCTCGGTAACAAATGGTGCAAAGGGATGAGCCAGTTTGAGGCTGGTATCAATCACCCACGCTAACAGATCAGGATTGTCTTGGTCTTTTGAGGTTTCGATATACCAGTCGGCAACGCTGTCCCAGATGGCGTGGTACATTGCGTCGCTTGCCTCTGCGAATCGGTAGCCATCAAGTGTTCGTTCAATGGTCTCTTTGGCGGTCTTGAGTTCGCCAATAATCCAGTGGTCAGCGAGTGATTTTGCTTCAGGTTCGCCCGGCTGGAAGTTGTCTCCTAATTTGTTCTCGATAAAGCGAGCGATATTCCAAAGTTTATTACAGAAGTTACGTCCTGCAACGATACGGTCTGGTCCAAATGCTTGGTTTTGACCAGGGCTACGGCTAGCAATAAGCCCAAGACGAAGTGCGTCTGACCCATAGGCTGCGATTGAATCCATAGGGTTAATAACGTTACCCTTACTTTTGCTCATCTTTTGGCTATGCTCGTCGAGTACCATGCCGTGTAAGTAGACGTCTTTAAAAGGCACTTGATCTGTGACGTAGAGGCCAAGCATGATCATACGCGCAATCCAACGGTCCAAGAGGTCGGTACCGGTCTCCATGAGGCTCGTTGGGTAGAAACGCGACAAGTCACCACCTTCGAGTGCCTCGGTGGTAATAAATGGCCACTGACCGCTACTAAACCATGTATCGAAGGTGTCTTCTTCACGTTTGTAGGTTTTGCCGTCGACTTCTATCGTTTCTTGGTCAACACGGTCGTCGAAAATCCAGTCGGCTTCATCGGCAACATTTTGAAAGGCCGGGATTGGAATTCCCCAAGGAATCTGACGAGAGAGGTTCCAGTCACGAATATTCCGTAGGTATTGTTTTAAAATCTGCTGACGGCTGGCTGGATAAAAGGTGATTTCACCCTTCTCGAGCGCTTCGAGGGCACGTTTTGCCAGGGGCTCCATTTTCAGGAACCATTGGTCTTTAATCAAGGGTTGAATCGGGAGGCCGCTCTTGTAGTCATACCCAACGGTGTGTTCAATTTCTTCTTCTTTACGGATGAGTTCTTGAGCTTGAAGGGCCGCTAGCGTTCGTTTACGAGCAGTCTCGACATCAAGACCCTTGAACTCGTCAGGGACGTTCATCATTGTTCCGTCGAAGTCGATCACCTGGATGCGTTCGAGGTCGTGACGCTTCCCTACTTCAAAGTCGTTAGGGTCGTGTGCGGGGGTAATCTTAACAGCACCTGTACCAAAGGTAGCATCAACGTAATCGTCGGCGATAATAGGAATTTCACGATCTGTCAGAGGCAGCATGACGCGTGAACCAATGAGGTCTTTGTAACGCTCGTCGTTTGGGTTAACGGCAACGGCGGTGTCCCCAAAGAGGGTTTCTGGACGAGTTGTGGCGATAATAATCTCTCCTGCTTTGTCGATCAGTGGGTAGGCGATATGCCAGAGAGTTCCCTTTTCTACTTTGTGGTCAACTTCGATATCAGCGTAGCTCGTTTGAAACTTTGTGCTGTAGTTAACAATACGCTCACCTCTGTAAATAAGACCTTCGTCCCATAGTTTTTTAAAGGTTGAGTTAACGGTTTTAATCACTTTATCATCAAGTGTAAAGACGAGTTTTTCCCAGTCAGCACTCACACCAATAGCACGAAGTTGCAGCTCCATATTACCTCGTTGCTGATCAACAAAGTCCCAGACTTGGTTGTAGAGCTGCTCACGGCTAAAGTCGAAACGGCTCTGTCCTTTTTTGGAGAGTTCTTTCTCGTAGACGACCCACGTTTCAAAGCCAGCGTGATCTGCACCAGGGATGTAAATGCTATCAAAGCCTTGCATACGCTTGTAGCGGACCATAATGTCTTTGAGACCCATATCAAGGGCATGGCCGATGTGTAGGTTCCCGTTGGCGTTAGGAGGTGGCATAACGGTACTGAATGGCTCACCTTTCCCGGACGGCTTAAAGGCGCCACTCTTTTCCCAGAGGGCATAGATATTTGGTTCGTATTCGTTTGGCTCGTAAGCTTTTGCTAGCTTCACAGACTCTCCTGTTTTTTATCGTAAAATCCACGTGAAATGATTAACTTTTGTTAAGAATTCACGTGAATGTATCTTGGGTTCATTATAACATAACCCCCGTTATATACGGCTCGTAGTATAATGGATGAATGATTGAGCTTCAGAAGTGTGTAGACAAAGAGCAATGGGACGATTACGTACTCGAAAACGAGGGTCATCCCCTACAACTATGGGGTTGGGGACAAGTAAAAGCTGGCCACGGATGGTCTGCCGAGCGAGTCTTTGGATACGATAGCGACGACACTATTATCGGGGCGGCGCAGATATTAATCCGAAAATTACCGCTCCCCTTCCGTTCATTTGCTTACATTCCGCGGGGTCCTTTAGGGGATACGGCACGCCAGGGTGAATTCCTTGATGCGCTCGCTGTTCTTGTAAAACGTGACTACAAATCAGTGGCACTTTCTGTTGAGCCAAATAGCTTTGAGTTCGATGCTCCAACCGGTTGGAAGCGATCTTCTAATAAGATTCTTTCCCCCGATACAATTTTGCTTGATATTGGGAAGAGCGAGAGTGATCTTCTTGCTGATATGGCCAAGAAAACCCGTCAATATATCCGTAAATCAGCCGCTGAAGGTATTACGATTAAACAGATTCACACCCGTGATGAGATCGAAGAATGTCTGCATATTTATCGTCAAACAGCCGAACGAGCGAAGTTTAACCTTCACCAGAGTCAGTATTACTTCGATGCCTTTAACCAGATGGGAGATCACTCCCCTGTTTTTGCTGCTTATCTTGAGGGAAAGCCAGTTGCATTCTTGTGGATGGGCATTAGTGCCGACGTTGCGTATGAGTTATATGGTGGTATGAACGAAGATGGGCAGCGTTTACGAGCTAATTACGCACTGAAATGGCACGTCATTCGTAAGGTAAAAGAGTGGGGTCTATCTCAATATGACTTCGGTGGACTTGTTGTCGGTGGCGTCTCTGTTTTTAAACAGGGATGGGCATCCGAAGAAACGTCCTTTGCGGGGACGTTTGATAAGGCGCTCTCCCCCGCTTACACCCTTTGGAGTAAAGGGTTACCAAAAGCGAAGGCTATTTTACAGAGAATTCGTCGTTAGGTTAGCGAGAGGTCGCTGGTTTTTCACCAGAGTATTCTTTAATTCTATTGTCGAGATCACTGGTGCTACCACTGATTTCAAGGGCTCGCTTTGCAAGGTAATCGGCCGTCGAGATTTTTTCTTTTCTGACATGTTCATTCAAGCTTAGGTCTTCTGCTTCACGGTAATAGCGAGCGGATGCTTCGGCATAATTAATGGGTTCATGGTTAACAGAGATAGGTTGTGCTGCTTCTTGAGGTGCTTCAACAGTGATTAAGGTCATGTAGTGGTCCCTTTTTGTTTTTGTCTGTATCTAAGACTATACTAGCATAAGCTTTACAAAAAGTCAATAAGGGTGTCTATGCCCAAACGGTTTTGGTCATCGAAAGGCTAGGGACAACCTCGACGTCAACGGGGGCGGTTGGTTGCTTTTTCTGTGCGTAATAGTAGCCGAGTGTGCCGATCATAGCGGCGTTGTCAGTACAGAGGCTCATGGGGGCGTATTCAATAGAGAGAGGAAGTCGCTCGGATAATTGACGACGAAGTTCTTGATTGGCGGCAACACCTCCGGCGATAACGACTGAAGCAGGGGAGTGGTCTTTGAAAGCAGCCTCGGCTTTATCAACGAGGGTTTCGATTGCAACTCGCTGGAAGCTGGCGGCAAAGTTCACCTTCTGTGTGTCGCTGAGAAGCGCTGCAAGCTCACGCGAGGGGAAAGTTGTGTCGACGCCTACTTCACGTTGAACGGCGCGGAGAACGGCTGTTTTAAGCCCAGAGAAGCTGAAATCATAAGCACCTTGCATTTTTGCCTTTGGCAGTTGGTATGCGTAGGGGTCGCCTTCGAGCGCAGCATTGGCGATTGAAGGACCGCCAGGGTAGGGGAGTCCAAGTATTTTTGCGACTTTATCGAAGGCTTCCCCGACGGCATCATCTTGGGTCTGCCCGAGGAGTTCAAAGTCGCCATGATCTTTAAAGAGGACCAATTGCGAGTGTCCACCACTGACGATGAGGGCTAGCATTGGGAAGGTTGGTTGCTTTGAGGGAAGAGTTAGATTAACGCTGTTTGATTGATCGGTAATGAAGTTGGCATAAACATGGGCTTCGACGTGGTGAATAGGGTAGAGGGGTTTGTTTTTGAGGGTTGCGAGCGTTCGAGCCGCAAGTGTTCCGACGAGAAGCGAGCCGATAAGTCCTGGCGCATAGGTGACAGCAATGGCATCGATATCATCCCAGGTAAGATTCGCCTCGGTGAGGGCCTGATTAATGACGGGGTTAATGACTTCAATGTGACTTCGTGCAGCAACTTCAGGAACAACTCCACCGTAGACGGCGTGGATATCAATTTGTGAGTTAACGACATTTGATAAAAGACGGTGCCCATCTTCAACAACGGCTGCCGCTGTTTCATCACAACTACTTTCAATTCCAAGAATTCTCATCTGTTACATTATAACATGATGAACTTTTTCATGATTCGGGTTGCTTGATACTGAGAATAACCTTAATGTAGATACAGAGAGTGACAAACAGGAGGGTGGAATGAAGGCGATAGCTGTGTTTTTAGTAGTGCTGTTTATAGGGTCAATAGGTATACCCATCTCAGTTAGTGCCGTTGATTCGAGTTGGATAATCGGCGCTCCAACAGTTCTAAAGAGTAGTAGATTCACCATGAATCCTGCGACAGAATGTGAGGGTGACTTTGTTGACAGAACCACGGCAAAAGCGTGCCTTTTCGTCGGACACGGGATAAAGATTGGGTATACCAATGATATCGGGTCGAGCAAAGGTGCGGTGCAGTTTCCTTTTAGTGATGAGGTGTACCCACTGGAAGGAATTTGCGAGGGAGTTCTTTGTCGGTATATAGCAGATCGAGACATGCTAGTAACGCAGCGCCATATTAATCCATTTGGTTTTGGAACGGTTGTGTTTCTTCACGCCTCGAAACGTATAGAAAACATCCGTTCATCAACTGGGGATATTCGATATGTTTTTGACACCATCCATCCAGATTTTGAGGTGATGGATAGTACGGAACAATATATTTGGACATCCTCTTTTAACATTTCAAATAATGGAATGTGGCTGATTGTGGAACTGAACGGCATAGGTTTGGTACTTGTGAATACTGACTCGTTTGAAAGGAGGGTGATTAAGCCAGCAGACTCTCTTTATAGTGGGCTTGCTGTTTCCAATGATGGCAAGAATGTTGCTTTGGCGGGAGTAAGCACCGGGTTGTCGGTAATTGAAGTTAATAAAACCTGCGGGTTAGTAAAAATCGAATACGATCCCGGGTTCGTTGGGTGTCCCATGAGCACTATCGACACGAATACGTTGCTTCATAGTTTTTATCCTGTAGATTATCCGCATTTCTCTGATGATGCGCATCATTTATCAGTAATAACACAAGGGGGAAACGAAGTTCAGAAGGTAGTTTTTCTTGAGCATGGAGCAAGTTTGCCCCGTTCTTTACAACTACTCGCTTTAGGGGATTCGTTTACAAGCGGTGAAGGCGAAACTGATATGAGCTACTACGAATCTGGAACAAACGACAGCGTTGATAATTGTCATGTGAGCAGAAGGGCATACCCGTTTTTGGTGGCAATGAAAATTGGCATACCTCAGTCGGATATGCAGTCAGTTGCCTGTGCCGGTGCAAAAGCAGGGGACATTATTGGATCGAGTGATGCGTATTGGGGGCAGGGCAATCGACTGGGGGAGTCAGGGCTGAAACTCTCTGTATCTGATAAGACGACCACACAAGCCAAAGCTGTAGATATATTTCAGCCCGGAAGAGCGCTTCAGTCTACCTTTCTAGAACGGTACAATCCTGAAATGATCACCATCGGAGTCGGAGGTAATGATGCAGGATTGATGGGGAAGTTAAGCGTCTGTGCAATGCCCGATACCTGCGAATGGGCAAAAGGTGCGGGACTACAGGCAACGGCCGGTGAAATTAAAAGATTATTTGATACGCTTGGAACGCTTTTTTCGCATATCTCCAAAGACTATCACGATACAAAAGTCTATGTTGTAGGGTATCCGGATATTATTGATGCGAACGGGGTCTGCGATCCCGTAACGGGAATACTGCTCGACTATACAGAAAGGGTGTTTATTGAGCGGAGTCTGCAGTATCTTAATCAAATTATTCACGCTGCGACACAAAAAGCTGGGTTTACCTTCCTTGATATTGAGAAAAGTATGAAAGGCAAGGCATTGTGTAGTGATGTTATGTCTGAGGCTATGAATGGAATACGACTGGGTGGCGATATCGCAGTGATTAGTCAGCTTCCAATGCTTAAGATTATTGGTGCAGGTACATTTCATCCTACCCCGTTGGGACATGCGCTGGTTGCAGACTCGATTCTCTCCACACACCCTGGACTGAGCCAAGATGCAACCTGCGTCACCGATCCGATGGTATGTACGGCACCCCCTGCTAGCACTGTACCATCGTCGTATTGGGGAGTAACGGATGGGAATAAGAGTAGACAGTCATATCTATCAGAATTTGTTACTTTGGCAAATGAATCATCCAATAAACTCATTATCCATGTCGCAAATAGTAGCTTTGGTCCTCAATCGACAGTGCGAGTAGAAATTCACTCTGAACCAACCTTGCTTGGAACCATGACCACTAGTGTAGATGGAGGGTTGGATGGAGTTGTATCGATTCCTTCGCACCTTGAGCCGGGGTTTCACACACTACATTTATTTGGAAACAATAGTGCCGGCGACGCCATCGATGTATACCAGTTCGTAACGGTTAATCAAAAAGGCGAAGCGGTAGGCGTTGGCGATGATAGCTCTGGGGCGGCGTTAACTAATTCACAAGACGTATTGGGTGCTCAGGATGTAAAAACGAAGTCTCCAGTAGTTGTAGCCAGTTCCCCAAAGCTAATTCACGATGTAAAACGAGCTGTGAAACACACAGGATTACTTATATATATCATCGGTGGCAGTATCGCTGCGTTGGTCACTGTGTTTATTATTCTCAAGAGAAGGTGGGCGAAACCTGCTCCTTAGGTATAATGGCTGTATGGCATCACTACGTAAAATAGTAAAAGCACTTATCCCTACGGGGTTATTTAAGAAAATTGAACCGTACGGTCACTTGGGCGAAGCAGTGATCATGAATACGCTTTACGGTTTTCCAGGACGTAAGCTACACGTTATTGGCGTGACTGGGACAAACGGCAAGACGACGACATCATTCATGATTCATCGTCTCCTTCACGAAGCGGGCGTAAAAGTCGCACTTCTAACGACCGTTGCAAATGGGATTGGTGACACTATTATTCCTCAGTCCGAACACATCACGACGGCGCAGGCAGGAATTCTTCAGAAGAAGCTTCGTGAGTACGCTAATGCTGGTGTCGAATGGGTCGTTGTCGAAACATCGAGCCACTCACTTGCTCAGTATCGAGTATGGGGTGTTCCGTACGAGATTGCTGTCATGACGAATATCACTCACGAGCATCTTGATTACCACGGTACGTTCGAAAAGTATGTTGAGGCAAAACGGCGCCTTTTTAAGATAGCGAATCGGCACGGACTTCGCTTTGGGGTGGTCAATGCGCAGGATCCTAGTGCAGAAAAGTTCGTAAAAACTGTTGCAAACCACACAACATATGGAATCGGAGTCGGATTACTTGAAGCAAGCGACGTGAAGTTAAAGGCAGATCACTCTACGTACACAGCGACAATTGGTAGTGATCATTACAACATTAGAGTCAACATTCCTGGAGAATTTAATGTCAGTAATAGTCTGGCTGCAATTGCTGTGGGGCGAAAACTCGGGCTTTCAAAAGCCGAAATTGAAAAGGGTATCGCTGCACTAAAAGGTGTTGAGGGTCGGATGAACGTGATTGACGAGGGACAAAAGTTCCAAGTTATTGTCGACTTCGCCAGTACGCCTGATGCTTTCGAGCGTTTCTTTGAAAGTATTCGTCCGCTGACAAAAGGGAAGTTGATCGCTGTGTTTGGATCTGCAGGGCGACGTGATGAAGAAAAGCGATCTGTTCAGGGACGTATTGCCGGAGAGAGCGCCGATGTTGTCATCGTGACCGAAGAGGACGATCGTGATGTTGACGGTAATCAGATTATGGAGGCTATCGCGGACGGTGCACGTGCAGTCGGTAAGAAAGATAAAGAAGATCTGTTCCTCATTCTTGATCGCGAAGAGGCAATTGGTTTTGCGATGACACAGGCGACCTCAAAGGATGATGTCGTTGTGTTACTTGGTAAGGGACATGAGCTAACTATTGAACGTGCTGACGGTACTTATCCGTGGAATGAAGCCGAGGTTGCCCGGGCTGCACTTCAGGCACTCAAAGAAGAGAAGCAGTAGATCAATCGAGCGTTAGTGTCGTACAGCGAATATAGCCACCACCTTTGGCAAGTTCGGACACTTCGGGCGTTAGTACTTTCAGTCCGCGCGCTTTAAGTTCGGCTGTAAACTTCGGCGCATGGGCACTCATAACGACGGTTTCACCTGTTGAAACAAGGTTTTGGGCAAAGGCGTGGGTTGCTTCGTCGATACTTACTTCGATCTTATCGACGCCATCAAAAGTGGCGAGAATCTGCTGACTTTCAGGCATGAAAGCTTCGGGACAGTAGGCGATAAGGCCTTTTTGATCGCCCTCGGGCGCTTTGATAATTGAGAGGGCTAGGTCGATGTCGTAGAAGAAGCTATCTGCCCAGCCAGAAACGGCATTGTTCATCGGGCGGCCGACTTCATCAAGTTCGGGAACAGTTTGGAGTTGAATACGGTCGTAGCCAAGTTCTTTGGCAGCAAAGGCTTGGGCGGCTTCATCACTTCGGTAGCCTTGACCGCAAAATAGGTAGTTTCCACAAGCGAGGGCGTCACCTTGGCCACTGAATTTGAGGCCTTCCGGAGCTTCGATGACAGTCTTTCCGAGTTGTTCCAGGACTTGTTTAGCGTAGGCTTCTTCGGCTTTACGAACATCGGGGAGGCGAGCAAGAATCGCTTTGTCGCCACGAACAAGCGCCCAGTTGGCGGTATAGACACCGTCTTGGCTATCGATAGGTGAGGGGACTGAAGTAATCGTAATGCTAGCCTCAGAAAGTGCATGAGAGATTGCGTCGTGTTCACTGACCGCACGGGCTAGATCGACGTTTTGGTCATCGTAATAGGGATTAATCGCCTGTTCAGCGCTAAAATGTTGGGCGTCAGACATGAGGACAGTACGGTTAATAAGTGTCATAAGTGATCCTCCAGGTTCTAGTAATAGTAGTCTTTAGTGCGTTTGAAATAAAAGTGGCGATAGACTCGTTCGCCGAGTTTTGTCCACGCCTTGTAACGAACAGGACTAATAACAAGGTCGTAACAGCCGATATAGTCGGTGACGGTTTTGTTGAAGGCAGTCTTGAAGAGGCCGATACCGTGATGTGGGTGATCGGGATTGTCGAGCTCATCGCTTGGTGGCGAACCACAGAAGTCGTGAATCAACGCGCCGTGACTTTTCGCCCATTCAATCACATTCCACTGCAAGAAGTGGCTGGCGCCATAGGCGGTTCGCTTACGAATAGAGGCGCCGTCTTTGTAGGTACTCTTTGCGCCATAGACCATAGCGTAGGCACCAGCGACAACTTTCCCTTCGTACGATGCAAAAAATAGTTGGCCGTAACCAGCTTTTTCAAATTGTTGCCAAAAGGTTTTGTAGTAATTATAACTACGAATGCCAAATTGACCCTCGGCCGTTTCACTCAGGAGTTTATACATTGTCTTACAGTTCTTATCCGTAGAAGGGACAAGCTCAACGGTGACACCGTCTCGTTCAGCTCGGCGAATAGCATGGCGACCTTTTTGAGGAAGGCTCATTAGAATGTCTTCAAGGCTTGGCTTCAGGTCGAGAGTAATCGTTGAAGGGTTAGGAATAATTGGTGCGGCTTTTCGAAGGCCGTGACGAGTAAGGGTCGGCTGTTGGGTTCGTAGAAGTTCGGTTTCGATACGAACAGCAAAGACGCCACGCTTCTTGGCGAACGGTTTGATTTGCTTCAGGGTATCAAACAGCGCTTTTGAACTGGTGACATTCGGCCCTTTTGGAAGATACCAGAGTTTTCCTAGCGGAGGAGTGTTCTTTTCGAGAACCGTCACGGCGATTTTATTGACAATCAAAAACCGGTGCTTATAGCCACCGGTCGTTTTTTGCTCTGCATATTCGAAACTAGAGAAGACGTTACCACCATCTGGATTTGCGAGGATCAAAGAGTCCCATTTCAAGATTTCTTCATGTGTGGCGAAACGTACTGACATTATATCAATTGTACCGTAAGTCCTGCGCAGGGAGAAGCGATGAAGTTACTTATGCGGTTGGCTGGTTGTTGCGAGAAAGGTAATCGATTTCTTTGATGATATCGAGAAGTGCTTCAGCGCGTCGTTTTTCATCCGTAATAAGTTGTGCAACGCCGTGAGCAGGGGCAATAAGTGAAGCATCGTCTGTGCTACGGATGAGCATGAGATAGGTGTCGAACTTCTCTTCTGACGGAAGATCAACGCGGTCGATCAGTGGACGAAGTTCCTCAAGGGCGTTTTTCTTGATGCTATCAAGATCGCTTGAAGATGAAGCACTAAGCGAAGGCGTTGGAAGCGCAGTTGGCTCTGGAAGTGGCGACGTAGCATCGAGTGGAGGAAGCGTGGTACCAGGAACAGGTGGTTCTGGGAACGTAGCGGTAGGGGCTGTGACTGCAGTTGCGGGGGTGTCAAGAATAACTGGATCAGGAACATCAGGCATGACGCCAGCGAGTGCTTTCGCTAGTTCTTGGTCGTCACTAATTGGTTGTTGCTGCTCATCTTGCGGCGTAATGTCCATGCCCACCCCTAATTTCTTCGTTATTGTGCTTATGCTTCGTTTAAAAATACTGTATCATAGTTCCAAAGGGTAGGGCAATACTGGTGAGTGATACTTTAGATAACGAGAACGTACTAGCGCAAAAAGATCCCGAGGGAGCTTTGAAAGTTGCAGCTGAACAATATAAGCAAGCGTCATTTGATGCAGTCGTTTTAAATAGTGAGCATGACGATCGTGCAATCACGAGCATCGTCGTGACGGGAATGGGCGGATCAGCTCTCGCGGCACTGCTGGCGAAAGTGTGGCTCCGAAACGATATCAAGATTCCGTTCGAAATTATTCGTGGCTATGATTTACCGGCATATGTTGGCTCAAACACGTTGGTCATTGCGAGTAGTTATTCTGGAAACACCGAAGAGACAGTGAGCGCGCTGAACCAAGCAATTGTAGCTGGCTCGCAAATCGGTGTGATTGCATCCGGTGGAAAGTTGGTTGGGATTGCGACTGAACACGACATTACATATGCAACACTTCCAAGTGGACTTCAGCCTCGCATGGCAGTTATTTATAACCTTCGTGCGTTACTGGCGATCTTTGAAACTTTCGGCATTGTTGAAGGCAAACTGCAGGAAGTCGCTGATTTATCTGAGTGGCTTGGACAAGAAAGTGCTAGTTGGGCAGCAACCGTTCCAACCGAGAATAACTGGGCGAAACAACTCGCTGAACAGGCTGTCGGTAAGTCGCCCGTCTTTTATGGTGGCGCATTAACCGCACCCGTTGCCTATAAATGGAAGATTAGCTGGAATGAGAATGCCAAGAATCTATCCTTTTGGAACGAATTCTCTGAATTTAATCACAACGAATTTATGGGCTGGACCTCGCATCCAGTTGAGAAGCCATTTGTTGTCTTTGATCTGGTTAGCTCATTTGAACACGCGCAAATCTTAAAACGATTTGAAATTACGGATCGCTTGTTGAGCGGACTCCGACCAAAAGCCACCACGATTAACCTCAAAGGTGACTCATTGATTGCGCAAATGTTGTGGGGATCTATCTTCGCCGACTACGTCAGTATTTATGTCGCCGTATTGAATGGTGTTGATCCAACACCTGTCGAACTTATCGAAAAACTCAAAAAAGAATTATAGATCAATCGTATTGGCGCAAAGCATCGATTGGATCTTTTCGTGATGCCCGAATTGCTGGGTAGATGCCGAACAGTGTCCCGATAACTAATGACACGACGATGGCGGTTGCGGCGATTTCCCATGTGAAGATTGGGAAGAATGGCAAGAATGAACTGATGCCGAGTGAGACCAGGTACCCAATGATATAGCCACTGATGCCGCCACCAACACTTAACGCCAGAGATTCAATAATGAACTGGGCAACGATATCGCCGTTACTGGCACCGAGGGCTTTTCGGATGCCGATTTCGCGAGTTCGTTCTGCCACACTGACGAGCATGATATTCATGATACCAATACCGCCGACAAGTAACGAAATAGCGGCAATTGCTGTCGTTGTACCCGCGATCGCAAAGAAGAGGCGATTCGTTGGTTGGGCGATTTGGTCACCTGAAAGCACCGTAAAGTCCGCCTCGCCGAGGTGGTTTTTTAAGAGCGCTTTACTAATGTCGATGATGACTTGGTTGAGGTCTGCGATACTGTCGCTTTGAATGTTGATCTGTTGCACTTGAACCGCGCCTTGATTAAGGAGTCGGCCAGCTTCTTGGTTGATGATGATTGATTCGTCGAAGTCGACGCCGTTGTAGTTGATTGGATCGTTGGTTCGCTTCAAGATGCCGATAACAGTGAATACTTTGCCACGAACGGTCAGTGTCTTGCCGATTGATGCTTCGGTACCGAAGATGTCGACGGACAGCTGAGGACCAATGACGGCCGTATATATATTGAGACTTGGGTCGAGGAACTCACCGTCTTGCACCTTGAGCCCACTGACTGTTGCAAGATCGGGTGTTGTGGCAACAATGGAAGTGTTCGTCGACGCAGTAGCTTTTGCTTTCACTGAACCAGATAGGACCATCATCGGTGCGACGGCTGAAACATGATCGATGGCTTTGATTGCGTCGATATCACTTGTCGTCAGCGTACTGGCCGCAAAGTGTTCTGGAGATGGGAATTGAGATAAATCTTGTAGAGGCGTTTCGGATTGAGAGCCTGGACGAACGACGGCGATATTTCCGCCCAGTGAGTTCACCTGGTTGCTGACGATTTGGCTCGCACCTCCGCTGAGCGAGAGGATTGCTGTAATACTTGCAACACCAATGGTGATGCCGAGCATCGTTAGAATACTGCGCATGCGGTTACTCTTTAATGATTGCCGCGCGTTTTGGATGTGATTAACGAAAAGCCATCTCATGCTGTTGTCACTTCCTTTTTACGCTTGGCTCTTTTGCGCTTTTTTCCAAGGGGCCGTTTGCCATCTGTTTCGTCTTTTCGTTTTGGTGCGCCGGTATCAGTGTTGATCTTGCCATCGAGCATCGTAATAACTCGACTGGCGTAGGTCGTCAGCCGAGGGTTATGAGTCACCATGATAATAGTGTTGCCACGTTTATGTAGATCAGAAAGTTCTTCCATAATAATGTGACTGGCTGCAGAGTCGAGATTACCTGTCGGCTCGTCGGCGAGAATGATTGATGGATTGTTGACGAGGGCACGTGCAATCGCAACACGCTGTGTCTGACCACCAGAGAGCTGGTAGGGCATATAGTACTCACGTTCACCTAAATGGAAGGTATGCAGAATGGCACTGGCCTGTTTTTCGCGATTTAGTTTTGTCGTTCCTTTGTAGACAAGGGGAAGTGCGACATTATCAATCACGTTCAGGCGAGTGACAAGGTTGAAATTCTGAAAAATAAAGCCAATTTGCTGACTACGAATGCGGGCTTGGCGACGAGCGCCAAGACTGGCGACGGGTCGATCTTCGAGGTCGTATTCACCTTCGATCCTCGAATCAAGCAACCCGAGGATATTAAGAAGCGTCGTTTTACCACAGCCACTGGGACCCATAATCGCAATGAACTCACCCTTGCGGATCGTCAGGTCAATACCATCGATCGCGTAGTGTTCGGCATCACCAATACCGAAACTCTTTTTGAGATCTCGCAGGACAATAACTGGTTCGGTCTTTGTTTTTGCCATTTCATCTATTATGGGAGGTCAACGCTTGCGACACAACTGTATTTATGGCGTGATTTAAACAACTGATATACTGGGGTCATACGGAGAGGTGGCCGAGTGGTTGAAGGCGCACGCTTGGAAAGCGTGTGTGCCAGCAATGGTACCGCAAGTTCGAATCTTGTCCTCTCCGCCAGAATAAAAATATGACCCAGTGTGGTCATATTTTTATTCTCAGCTAGCTGGAGTACTATGAAACAAATGGTAAATTCCAAAGAAGATATGAATATTTCAATCGCTGATGGCATTAGTAGGCTGCAGGCGTATTATGCTGAGACCGCGAAACGTCGCGGCTGGGACAAAGAGACGGCAAAAGATACATTGTTGCTCCTAGCCGAAGAGCTCGGTGAATTAGCAAGGGCTGTGCGCAAGCATGAGGGGATGAATCGGGATCATGCGTATAACGTTGAACTAGGTGAAGAGCTTGCCGATGTCCAGCTGTACCTCGTCCACTTGGCGAATCAGACTGGTATCGATCTAGGTGCTGCTGTGATTGCAAAGGAAGTGACGAACGAAGCCCGCTTTATCCAACGCGAAGGGTAGGGCTGCGTATATAACAACTACGCTACATATAGCGTAGTGTTTCTAATTTACAACGCTATACATAGTTTTAAGGGGTTAAATTCCGCTTATGTTGTATGTAGTCAAAAAAACTTAATAAAACGCTTGAAAAACCATATGTGGGGGCCTATAGTCTTACATAAGCACTACATATGTAGTACTGACATCAAAATACACATTTAGCAAGTTAGAACAGTCGGCCGCTACTCCGTAGTTCTTCTTGCACCCCTTTGAAAATCTTCATCGGGGCACTCGGGAGGTGGTGTGTGATGTCACCAAAAAGAATAAAATATAACATAAGAACAGTAGTATAGGGGAATTTCAATGAGCGCAATCACAGTGGTAAAACGCGATGGCACCCGCGAACCATTTGACGCTAACAAGATCAATCTTGCATTGGTTGAGGCTAGTGAGGGCCTTCCAGACCAAATCAGCAAGGTTGTCCAAGTTGCATCAGAACTACAGTTAACACTTTTTGACGGTATTACGTCAGAACAGCTCGACGAAGCGGTTATCCATACTGCACTCCAGAACGTAAAAGATGATCCAGATTTTGATATCATCGCGACTCGTCTGCTCCTTAAGAACATTTACAAGAATATCTTGGGCGAATACACCACTGCCGAAGAACTAAAGAAGCTCCACGAAGATAAGTTTGTTGCTTATCTAAAGGCTGGCGTTACAGACGGACTTCTTGACGAACGAATGAACGGTAAGCTGTTTGACCTTAAAAAACTAGCGAAGGCTCTTAATCCTTCAAAAGATGGACTCAGCAAGTACCTAGGTGTTGTGACAAACAAAAACCGATACGCGCTACGTGGACAAGACAGTAAACCAGTTGAGGTTCCACAGTTTACACACATGCGTATTGCAATGGGACTCAGCTTCAACGCCGAAGATCCAACAGCGTGTGCCCTCGACTTTTACGAGCACATGTCTAACCTTGAATACGTTCCTGGTGGATCAACTCGTGTGAACGCTGGTGGATCGTTTCCACAACTTTCAAACTGTTTCTTGATCGAAGTCCAAGACGACATGGAATCAATCGCTAAGGGTGTTCGCGACGTTATGTGGATTGCCAAAGGTACCGGAGGAATCGGAATCAGCTTAAACAAGCTCCGAGCAGCGGGGTCTCCGGTAAAGACGACTAACACCGAGTCGACTGGCCCGATCCCATTCATGAAAATGATCGACACGGCACTCTTCGCCGTATCACGTAAGGGTAAAAAAGCTGGCGCAGCGGCTTTGTATATGGAAAACTGGCATCTCAATTTCCCACAATTCCTTGACCTCAAACAAAACTCAGGCGACCCATACCTTCGAACTCGTCTCGCAAATACCGCTGTATTTATTAGCGACGAATTCATGAAGCGTGTTGAGAAAGACCAAGACTGGTACCTGTTTGACCCAGCTGAAGTAAAAGATCTTCCAGACCTTTACGGGGCTGAATTCGCAAAAGCTTACCAAGGCTACGTCAAAAAAGCTGAGGCTGGTGAAATGCGTGACTTTATTAAAACCAAAGCCCGCGAACAATTCCGTCAGATTTTGATCACTCTCCAAGCAACAAGCCACCCATGGTTAACTTGGAAAGATACAATCAACGTTCGTGCATTGAACAACAATACATCAACAATTCACCTTTCGAACCTTTGTACTGAAATTACATTGCCACAAGACAAGGACAACACCGCAGTGTGTAACCTCGTCAGCATCAACCTTTCGGCACACTTGAATGCTGATAAGACGTGGGACTGGGACCGTCTGGCTGAATCAAGCCGAAGCGCTATCCGTCAACTTGATAACTTGTGTGACATTACCAATACACCGGTTCCAGAAGCAATGTACTCTAACAATCAGAACCGCGCACTTGGCCTTGGGTTCATGGGATTCACTGATGTTATCGAAAAGCTCGGCTTTAGTTATGAATCAGAAGAAGCTTACGATCTCGTCGATCAAATTGCGGAGTTCATTAGTTACCACGCGATAGATGAATCAGCTGACCTCGCAAAGAAGTACGGTGCATACCCAACCTTCAAGGGAAGTGGCTGGAGCAAGGGAATGCTTCCTATCGATACAATCGACGAACTTGCTGCTGACCGTAAGGTAAAAGTTGAAGTGAACCGCAAGACTCGTCTTGACTGGGACAAGCTTCGCATCAAGGTCAAAAAAGGCATGCGCAACGCAACGCTGATGGCAGTCGCGCCAACAGCAAACATTGCACACATCGCCGGAACGACTCCTGGACTCGACCCACAATTCGCACAGATTTTCTCTCGTGCAACATTGAACGGCAAGTTCCTTGAAGTGAACACTAACCTTGTTCACGACCTCAAAAACCTTGGTATTTGGGATGACGTGAAAGAGCAAATCCTGATCGCTCAAGGTGACGTACAGCAGATCGACGCTATTCCACAAAAGCTCAAAGATGTGTACAAAACCAGCTTCCAGCTCAGCCCATACAGCTTCATCGAAGTGGCTGCACGAGCACAAAAATGGGTTGACCAAGCAATTAGCCGTAACATGTACCTCGAGACACGCGACATTGATGAAATGGTAGATATCTACAGTGCAGCGTGGAAGCGCGGACTCAAAACAACCTACTATCTGCACGTGAAACCTCGACATACTGCTGAACAAAGCACGACAAAGGTGAACAAGGCAGAAACATCGGATGGTGGCGCACGTAAAGTAGGCTTCGGATTCGCAAAGAAGCAAGAAGTTGGTGTCTAGCCTATGACGACGAAAACGTAGATCCGTAGAACCACTCAAAGCAAAACATAATTAAAAAAGAATATAGTAAAGAATAAGGGGACTTCAGAAATGAACGCATCAACAATCATCAACGACACAATGAGCCTAGACGAGAAATTAGCCGCAATCGACGCAGCGATGGCTAATGCTCAGATCCAAGCTAATGAAGACGCAGCATCTCGTGGCGTCAGTGCAGCACCACTCGATCCAGCGGATCTTACAATGTGCGACAGCTGCCAATAATCGTTGAATATAAACTTAGGAGGAACATGGCAGGAATTTTAGGAACAGGTATTCAGGACGGATTGCTCCTGAAGCCGGTAAAGTACAAGTGGGCAATGGATCTCTACAATCAAGCTGTTGCAAACACTTGGTTTCCTAATGAGATCCAACTAGGACAAGATCTTTCGGACTGGAAGAAGATGAGCGAAGAAGAGCGTCACGCCGTGACATTCCTCATGAGCTACTTCAACCCGAATGAACTATTGGTTAATAAAGCTTTAGCATTTGGTGTGTATCCTTATGTTAATGCCGCAGAGTGTCATCTGTACCTCGCAAAGCAGATGTGGGAAGAAGCAAACCACTGTATGTCGTTTGAGTATGTCCTCGAGACATTCCCAATTGATCGTGAACTTGCCTACGATGCACACGTTGATACCCCATCAATGGCACGTAAGGAAGAGTTCGAGACTCGTTACATCAAACGTATGACTGAACAAACACTCGACATCACAACAACAGACGGCAAGAAAGACTTTGTCCGTAACTTGGTTGCGTACAATATCATCCTTGAAGGTATCTGGTTTTACAGCGGCTTCATGGTTGCTTTAAGCTTCCGTCAACGAAACCTCCTTCGTAACTTCGCCAGCTTGATTGACTGGGTTGTTCGTGACGAGTCACTGCACCTTAAGTTTGGTATTAACTTGATTCTGACTGTGCTTGAAGAGAATGAAGACCTGCAAACTGAAGAGTTCGCGAATGAAATCAAGCAAATGATTATCGATGGTGTTGAAATGGAACAGGATTACAACAAGGACCTACTTCCTAACGGTATTCTTGGCCTTAACAGCGATTACATTAACCAGTACGTGAAGTATTTGGCTGACCGTCGACTAGAAGAGCTTGGATTTGAGCCTCACTATAAGGTTTCTAACCCTGCGAAGTGGATGGCTGGTGCGAATGACACGCTCCAATTGGTGAACTTCTTTGAAGCAACCAACACAAGCTACGAAGTCAACGCTGGCACGCCGAAATCTGAATAGGATGAAGTCGGAAATTGAAGTAAAGTTCATCGATGTTGATACTGATGATATTCGACGTCGACTTGAAGCGGCTGGTGCTGAACTTGAGCATCCGATGCGTCTTATGAAGCGGGCTCTGATTGAAGAACCGCATCACGAAAAAGAGAATTCGTTTATTCGTATTCGCGATGAAGGGGATAAGACGACCTTGGCATTTAAACGACGTGCGCTTCCTGACGGATTAACGACGATTGACAGTACGAAAGAGATCGAAACGACGGTTGGCGATTTTGACACGACCGTAGAAATCTTTGCCGAAGCGGGTTGGCACTATATTACGCTGCAAGAAAGTAGGCGTGAAACCTGGAAGCTTGGTGAGGCGGAAGTGGTGATTGATGAATGGCCATGGATTAAACCGTATATCGAGATCGAAGCTGAAACCGAGGTTATTGTTCGCGAAGCTACAGCAAAACTCGGATTTGACTGGAATGATGCCGTCTTCGGTTCGGTTGATGTGATTTATGACCGTGATTTTCCAAAGATGAGCGTGCGAGGCATTATCGATGTCAAAGACGCTCGGTTTGGTGACCCAGTACCCGATACATTCTTAGGATAGGCCTCAGAAATTGAGAAACCCCCGGGTGCATTGCTGCGCCACGGGGGCTTTCATGGCTCTAGGCCACGAATTTCTTCCAATCGATGACCAGCGCCATCACTGTCGAGTCCAGGAATCCCGGGGATCTCGACACGGTGGTCTTCTCGCCGTCGAGGGGATCCTCATCCTCTTGAGGGAGGACGCCGTAGAAGTGGACCCGCGGTACGAGCGCTCCTGTGAAGTAGACGAACTGGTCATTGAGCTTTACAGGTGGTTGGTTGAGCTCGGTGTACACGTAGTTCACGTGCCGAAAGCTCACTTCTTTGCCGCGATGGAAACCTCTCCGGATTGGACCAGGGAGGAAGGTGATCTCGTAGGTGGTACCTGACATCGTACGAAGGCAGACGGTCACTCGCGCGAAATAGTCTTCGATGTTCTGCAGGCTGAAAATTGCGTCTACGTCTGTCGAGTTGACAACATATTCGCCGTATTTCATTTGGGCGGTGTTCACGCGCCACTCCCTTCATCCGTAGGCGTCTCACTGGTCAGTGGAACATGTATATTATAACAATTTAACCTGCTTACGTCAAATACACGCTATACAAAATAAAGTATCAGATGAGGTATAATAAAAGTAATGAAAACAAAACTTGTCATATTCGGAATTACAGGCGATTTAAGTCGTCGCAAACTATTGCCAGCCTTAAAAGAGATTGTTCAAAGTGGGGAATTCAAAGACCTCTCTATCGTCGGTGTCTCACGACGTGACGTACATGTTGCAGAACTTGTCGAAACGGCAACAAATAGCGAAATACTGACTGACCTCACGACTATTTTTACGATGGATCTTGCCCGAGCAGAGGACTACGTCCGTTTGCGTCACTATCTTGACCTTCAAGAGGATGAGCAGGCGCTCATCTACCTTTCTGTTCCCCCAAGTGCTGCTGCTGACATTGTCGACTTCCTGGGCCTCGCTGGACTGAATACGAACAATGTGAAGCTTTTATTCGAAAAGCCGTTCGGCTTTGACTTAGCATCTGCGCAAGATTACATCGAGCGTACAGGTCACTACTACGAAGAAGCGCAGATTTACCGCATCGATCATTACATGGCGAAAGAAGTCGCCGCAGAAGTCATTAGACTTCGTTCAAACGCCGAAAGTAGTGAGCACCAGTGGGGCAATGTTTCGGTTGCTTCGGTTGATATTATTGCGACCGAGAAAATTGGTATCGAGGACCGCGCAACCTTCTACGAAGAGACCGGTGCACTGCGTGACTTTATCCAAGGGCATCTGATGCAGCTCCTTTCACTGGTGCTGATGGACCTTAAGGGGCCGTTTACTATTAGTGATATTGCCTCACGTCGTTTTAAAGCCCTTGAACAGCTGAACGATGCAAACCCCGCTGATGCGAAACGTGCTCAGTATGAAGGCTACCAAGAAGAAGTGAAGAATCCGGGTAGTCAGACCGAAACCTTTGCAAGTGTCCTTCTGACCAGCAATGATGAGCGATGGCTTGGGACACCACTTCGCCTGACGACGGGCAAGAATCTTGATCACAAGGGAAGCGCAATCGTTATTCGCTATCACGACGGAACAGAAGATAGCTTTGCTGAAGAGAAGATCGTCGCGAAAGACTCGAAACTTCCTGACGCTTACGAGCGCGTCCTTGTTGAAGCGATTCGGGGACGTAAGTATATCTTTACGACGAGCCCTGAAATCTTACGTTCATGGGAGATTGTGACTCCTATTCAAAAAGCATGGGCAATGGACAACCAGCCACTTGCGCTTTACAAGCCAGGTTCCACTATCGAAGAAATCCTCTAAACGCTATAT
>DIZA01000005.1 GCA_002429245.1 Candidatus Saccharibacteria bacterium UBA6040 | reverse complement strand
TATGGCTTCAAGGGATAATTACCATGCTTATGCTCCGATAGAGACTAGAACGCGCGTCGGCCTTCAAGGGCGTGGGTTAATGTGATTTGGTCGGCATACTCAAGATCAACACCGACAGGGATACCACGAGCTAAGCGGCTCATTTCGACTTCTACTCCGGCATCTTTGATGTGACGTTGCAGAAATAAAGCGGTTGATTCCCCTTCGACACTGGCGTTAGTAGCGATAATTACCTCTTTGACGTTATCGTCGGTCAGACGTTTGATAAGTTCAGGAATATGGAGCTGTTCAGGCCCCACTCCGTCGATAGGGCTAATTGCGCCACCAAGGACGTGGTACGTTCCCTTGAATTGACCAGTTCGTTCGAGGGCGACGATATCAAGCGGCTCTTCAACCACGGCGATAAGTGTTTTATCACGATCAGGATCGCTGTACAGCGGTGATACCTCCTCGTCTGCGTCAATCAGTGCAAAAGTGATCGGACAGGTCTTTACGAGGCTGTGAATGTCGTGAATGGCTGTCGAGAGTGACGTATTAATGTGCTGGTCAGCTTTCAATAGGAAATAAGCGTATCGTTCGGCAGTACGCGATCCAACGCCGGGCAAGCGCCCGAGTTCGTCGATAAGTTTTTCCAGTGCAACTGGCAGCAAGTGAACCATTGGACTTTTAAAGACCTAGGCTACCAAGACCACCCATAAGGGGTTTCATTTTTTCTGCTGCAACTTCTTGTGCTTTTGCAAGTCCGTCACGAACAGCGATTTCAATCCAGTGTTCAAGTTCGCCGATGTCATCAGTATCAACTGACGCTGGGTCGATGGTGATTTTCTTGAGTTTGAGCTCACCAGTGATTTGGACGACAACTGCGCCATCACCTGCTTCAACTTCAATAATTTCTTTCTTTAGATCGCTCTGCGCTTTACGTAGCTTGTTCAGCATCTTCATTTGGTCAAAAGCCATTGTATTACTCCGTCTGTCAATTACTTCTTAATTATACGTTTCATTATACGTTACTGGACGACGTTTTTATAGGTGTACAAGCGGTCACTGTCAGTGCTGTATGTCGTCGTGATAATACGTGTGATCTGATAGTTTGCAGTAATGCTATCCTTCGCTGCACGAGTCACTGTAAATTGAGGGCTGATCGGTTTTGTCGTGACGACGAGTCCTGTTCGATGACGTGCCACCGCTGAGTAGAATGGAAGTTCAGTTTGTGAAACGACGAGATTCGCTGTGCTTTTTGGAATAAGGCTGAGGTCTTTTGAAAAGTTAACGGCAGTCGTTGGCGAGTAGTGATAGCCGTAGATGTAACGGTCGAGGCCAGAGCCGATCAGTGTCACGACCAGAATAATAATTGGAATCAGGCCTGCGATACGAGCATAGGGGTTTAGTGGGAATAGTCGGTACCAATAGGTAATCAAACTCGTAAGTCCAGCTGCAAGTAGTAAGACCGCAGGGACAAACGTGACGCTCGTGAATGACGGGTTAAGAATAAGTACTGGCAGAAGACAAAGAATCCAGAGAATAATCAGGTAACTTCGTGTCGTGTCTCTCGTTAGAATAAGTCGATAGACGCCAAGTCCAATAATAAGTACCGAACCAAATCCAAATACTGGTGTCATGAGTGTTGTGGTGCTCGGTTCCCAGAACAAGAAGAACTGCTTCAGTAGTGTCATAACATTCGCGCCAATGTCTGGTGGCCAGGTCGCAGGAACGCCAAGGAGGCTCAGTCCAAGTTTAGGCGTTGTAACAATAAGATATGCAAGTGGTGCGATTAGGATACCACCAAGAATACCACTCAGGGCAATTTTGAATCGAGACAGTCGACGGACGATTGCGCGGAGGTGTGGGTGTAGTGCGACGGCCAGTGTCACTGCAATCAGTGGATAGATACTGAGTGGCGTGTATAGGCTGAGCGCTGCAGCTGCGGCAAAGGAAAGCTTCCAAAAGAGCCTTCCCCTCTTTGCTCGTGTGACTTGTGTCCCTAATGACAAGAGCAGAATCGGCCAGAAGACGTACAGGATCCCTGGCGTTCCATTCTGTGCGATGAATAAGAACTGGCCTGTTGTAATGGCAATTAATGACGTTAAAACGGCGATATTTGGTTTGAACCAACGTCGTAGTAGCAGGATAAGCCCGATTGCCGAGAAAAGCGCCAGAATGAGAGACGGCATCTTGATAGTAAAGTCGGTAACACCAAAGACATGGAAGATAGCCGCTTGCAAGATATAGAACGGCAAACTGGTGATACCGAATGATGAAAGATCCGTGAACGACAAAGCATCGCTGCGCACGGTAGCGCGCATCTCTTCTGGTGAGACGCCACCAGGAACGTAGAGGCCTGCAAAAATCAGGAGCCCAGCAAGAAGCAGTGCAATAATGCTATAGCCAACGACGTAGCGCCAGCGGTAAATGAAGAAATTAGTGATATCTCTCGCAGCCATAAGTTACCTTGATTATATCATTAACTATCGTGCTTGCGGTCTAAGGACATGAACCTGAGGCGCTCTGGGTGGAAGAATAGTTCGATCTTGCCAGTTGGTCCGTTACGGTGCTTCGCGATAATGAGGTCGGTGATCTGTTTACGGTCGGTTTCTGGGTTGTAGTACTCTTCGCGGTAAATAAACATGACGATGTCGGCATCTTGCTCGATTGATCCAGATTCACGGAGGTCAGATAACATTGGGATTTGCGGACTACGAGATTCAACTGAACGAGACAGTTGTGACAGTGCAATAACCGGCACGTTCAATTCACGTGCGAGTAGCTTGAGGCCACGTGAGATTTCACTCACCTCTTGGACGCGGTTTCCGTTATCGCGGCCACTTCCCTGCATCAGCTGGAGGTAGTCGATGATGATTAGCCCAAGTGGTTGTTCATGAGCTGCACGACGTGCTTTGGTGCGCATTTCAAGCACACTGACACCAGGTGTATCGTCGATAAAGATCGGCGCTTCGGCCATCTCGCCCATGGCGTCCGACAGCTTGCTGAAGTCATCGTCGGATAGGTTTCCTGTACGGATGTTCCAGCTATCAACTCCGGAGGCATCAGACAACATACGGTCAACCAACTGTTCTTTACTCATCTCGAGGCTAAAGAAGAGGACAGGTTGTTTTGCGATGGTTGCGACGTTATAGGCAAGGTTCGTCACGAGGGTTGTCTTACCCATTGCAGGACGAGCCGCAAGAATAATAAGGTCACTGCGTTGCAGCCCTGCAGTCATATTATCGAGGTCACGATAGCCAGTACGAACACCTCGGAGTGAGCCTTTGTTACGGTGCAGTTCTTCCAAGCGGTCGAAGCTTTCGGTCAAGATACTTTCGAGCGGAACGAGGTCTTGTTTTAGTGATTGGTCGCTGACAGAAAATAGCTGCGCCTCGGCTTGCTCCAGGAGCTCTTCGGTACTAGAATCTTCGTCAAATCCAAGTTCAGAAATATCCGCACTGGCTTTAATCAGTCGGCGTCGAATCGCTTTTTGTTCAACAAGTTCAGCGTATGCCTCAGCGTGGGCAGCGGTTGGAACGTAGTTTGTTAGTTCAGTCAGGTATGCTGAGCCACCAATTGTCTCGATGTCGTTTTTCTTTTTAAGTTCTTCGGTGAGTGTCAAAAGGTCAACCGGTTTACGCTTTTCATACAGACGCATCATGGCGTCATAAATCAGCCCGTGTCGTTTGTCGTAAAAGTCTTTTGGTTTGACATGTTCGGAGATATCGGCGAGGGTCTCTTCGTCAATTAAAACAGCACCGAGCAGACTCATCTCGGCATCAAGGTTTTGTGGTGGTATTTTCCCCGCTGGGACGTCTTTCGTCGCCATAACAACTCACGTTTGAGGGCGCTCGGTTAGATCGCGACCTCTTCTCCTCCACCCATAATAACAGCTACGGCCGCAGCCTGGCTATCCTTTGGTGGAAGGGGTGTGGGTACGGTGTGGACTAAGAGTTGATAACTACCGAGTGCTTTGAGGGACTCATAGAGGTGGGTATTGTATTTTTGGTCGTCTAGCTTTTTCTTATAAAATGCAGAGTTTGTGTACAAGGTGAGGTCGTTTCCAATCAATTCGTGGGCGCATTTCGATAGGACGCTGTAGAGGGCGACGTAGTTGACGCGAGTGTATTCTACTAGTGCAGCCCAATCAAACTCTTTCGCTTCGCCAGTGGCGCTATCATTAGCTGCCCCTGCTTCAAGTCCCGCTTCACTCCGGGTCTCTCTCTGTTTCAGTACCGGGATTGACTCGGGTTCCAGAGGACTTTCAGCAGGGTCTGCCAATGCTATCGCCGAGGAAGCTTTTTCTTTAACCGGAACATCCGCTACAATTTCCGGCATGGCAGGTTTCACTTTTGTCGCCAGTTTACTTAGCTCCGCTATAGTTGCGGTGACTTCTAGGACTGGTGATGCTAGGGCGGCGGTTTTTGAGGGTTTGTGTTCTAGTGCTGCTGCGCCGAGGGTTGCTAGCAACTTTAGTTGTGGGTGGCTGCTTTTTGAGACGTCTAACAGACTGTCGAGGAGTGGGAGGAAGTGTGGTTTGGTCGCTATTTGGTCGCGAATCGTGTGCGTTAGTTGCTCTGTCAGTGTGACGGAGCTGATGCCATCCGCTATGGTTTGTTCTAATAGTTCGGCGACTTTGGTGACATCGTGTGCTTCGACGCTCGTCAGGATGTCGTCAACGACTTTGGTTGGCGCAAGACCGAGGGTTGCTTCGATAAGGTCTGGCGTAATGCCTTTTTTGTCGTCGGTGAGGCTAGCGAGCTGATCAAGCAAACTGATGCTATCACGGAAACTGCCATCGCCACGTTGAGCGATGAGTTTGAGAGACGCGTCATCAATGATGATTTTTTCTTCGTCTGCTATGTGACGGAGGTGTTTGACCGCATCGGGTTCGCTGATAGCGCGGAAGCCATACCTCTGGGTGCGACTGATAATCGTCGCCGGTAGCTTATCAACATCTGTTGTCGCAAGAATAAAGACGATGTGTTCTGGCGGTTCCTCAAGCGTCTTCAGTAATGCATTGAAGGCTGCCTTTGAAAGCATGTGGACTTCGTCGATGATGTAGACTTTCTTGGCTGCAGAGACTGGCGCGATTTGAACTTTCTCGCGGAGATCACGGACATCTTCGACACCGTTATTACTAGCGGCATCGATCTCGATAATATCTAAGTGAGTTGAGTCGTCACTATATGGTAGGTTATTGATTTCATGTGCAAGAATGCGCGCGACGGAGGTTTTCCCGACGCCACGAGGCCCTGTTAATAAATAAGCGTGAGAAATACGGCCAGCTTTGATTGCTCGCATCAAAATATCGGTGATGTGGTTTTGCCCAACGACTTCGTCAAGCGATTTGCTCCGATATTTCCGGTAGAGTGCCGTGGCCATTACTTTTTTCCCCTAATTTCTATCTCTAGTATACGCAGATAAAAGACCGAGTTTGTTGTGTTTTTAAGCATGAACGGCCGCCTTCTCTGTTAAGTAGCACGTTCCACATAGTGAATCATAGGTAACGGCCTGTTCTCCATCGATGGCTACCTGTTGACCTTCGAAAACGTATTTGCCATTAACTTTCCGGCAATTGAATTCCGCTTGATTGCCACAACGACACATGGTCGGGAGCTTTTCTATGTTATCGGCTGTTTCAAAGAGTCGTTTACTGCCTGGGAATAGTTCGGTTTTAAAGTCAGCCCGTAATCCATAGGCAATGACGGAAATGTTATCTGATTTGGCAACCGAGAGGAGTTGATCAACTTGATCAGCCGTCAAGAACTGCGCTTCGTCGATAAGCACGCAAGATAGCGTTTCGATCGCCTGTGATTTTTTGAAATCTTGAATGGCTTTACGGACATCCATATCCGGTGTCGCGATAATATCGACGTCTCGTTCGGCGCCACCGCGCGCAACGATACGCGTATCCCCTTTTGTATCAATACTGGGCTTAATCGTGACGATTGAAAGCCCACGTTCGATGTAATTGTAGGCAGTTTTAATAAGCGTATCGCTTTTACCGCTATTCATCGCACCATACTTAAAATGAAGTTTTGCCATGTTTGTTCCCCGTTTTTCCCACCCTGTTTGTTTTCACCTCAGTGATGTGGCTACTATACTGCTTACGTATAAACTTTGCAATAAAAACCGCCCTACACAGAGGGCGGAATGGTATATGCTTTTAAGAGCTAAAGCGCAGCTTCAACAGCAGCCCAGGTCGCTTCTGGGTTATCTGCAGGAACGATAATGGTGACTTGGTCGCCCATGTTGATACGGAAGTATGTGACGCTGGCAAGCAAGATGCGGTATTCGCGTCCGTTTGCTTCAACGTAGTATGCACCGTCGTGTTGGACGAGTGTTCCGATGATTTGGATACGTTCGATTGGACCAATTTGCTTGTAGATGAAGCTTCCGTCGTCAGCAATCGTCAGTTTAAGGATATCGCCTTCAACAAGCTTTGACTTACTCGCGTAGTTCGCAGGGACGGGATATTCTTTACCATCAGGGCCAGCCATTTTTTGACCATCGAAGATTCCTTCGACGACTTTACCTGTGACTTCTTCGTTAGTACCTGATTTTGGTGTAATGACAGTACCATCATCGCCGATGATACTAATAAGAAGTTCCTTAGCAGCTGCTAGGTTTGTTTCAGCTTCTTGGATCAAGCTGTGTAGTCGCTTGACTTGTTTCTCTGGTAGTTCAGACATGGGTACTCGCAATTCCTTTATCTGTGTGTTTTTTGAAATGGTATAACTCACTTATATCAAGATGCCGTCAAGTTGTCAATATTTATCCAGTTGACAACAGTGTATATTGACATTCCATTGTGTTTATGCTATAATGTCTGCACAAGTCGATTGAGAGTGTGAATTGCCGTGGATTTTGGTAAAAATCAATCCCGGTGACCAAGATCTCCGGCTTTGCACACTTTCACTATTAGAGAGGACGCGGACAATGCGCCGCAATATCATCAAGGTTCTACTGGTTGCGATGTTCGCAATTTTGTTCTTCGCTGTCGTTCCATCGGTTTCCGCTTCGGCGGCAACTGGTGGCGGAGCCCCTGTCGGATGTAGCCCTGCTACGTGCACAGCTCCGCCCGCCCCTGTTCAGACGCTGACTCCGAAGGACCCGTCGCGAGATGTGGCTCCGCCCCAAGGGACGGTTCCGCTGAACTTGGACGGTTGTGAAGTGAGTGCCCCGTGCACTCAGGATGCGCTTGCTGCTGCACAGAGCGCGATTCGTGCGCTGTTCATCAGTATCGCTGTGGGGCTCGTTGTTGCGGTCTTGGTTTTTTGGTTCTCGGTCGCGACGATTAATCGTCGTCACCGCCAGGAGCTGGAGTCCAAGAAGGCGATCCCGAGCTACACGCTCCATTGATCCATCCCTCTAGTGAAAGTGCTCCCCGTCTCCGCTGCAATCCTGCAGCTGGAGGCGGGGCGCTTTTAATTTCAGAGACTTTATCCACACTTTTTTCTGGGGTGACTGCAGAATTGTTGTATATTTTGCTTAACAAAAATACCGCCCTCTTTCGAGGACGGTATAAAAGGATTTTCAAAATGGCCGAATGTTGATTAGCTAAGCTCGACGGTTGCGCCAGCTTCTTCAAGTTGCTTTTTAGCAGCTTCAGCTTCTTCTTTTGGAGCTTTTTCTTTGATTGTTGATGGAACACCGTCAACCAAAGCTTTTGCTTCACCAAGACCAAGACCAGTAATGTCTTTAACGGCCTTAATAACAGCAACTTTTTGTGCACCAGCATCCTTAAGGATGATGTTGAAGTCGCTCTTTGCGTCTTCTGCGGGAGCAGCTTCAGCTGCAGGTCCGGCAACAGCTACGGCAGCAGCTGCTGGTTCGATGTTGTATTCGTCTTTCAAGATAGTCTTGAGTTCGTTTACTTCAAGTACAGTTAAACCAACGAGGGTCTCTGCAAATTTCTTTAGATCAGCCATTGTATGACTCCTTTGTATTATTCAAAAATTATATTGTGTAAAAATTAACTGGTTGCTTTAGCTTCAACGCCATCAAGAAGCGCATGTAGGTTACCCGACAATGCGTTAGTGATGTCATTAACTGGTGAAAGAAGCATTGCGATGACTTCGCCAATAAGTTGTGACTTACTAGGAAGACTTGCGAGTGCGTTCACTTCATCAGCGCTGAGAAGAAGTCCTTCGCCTGAAAACCCACCGGCAACAACGAGGGCTGGATTCGTTTTTGCAAACGCATTCAGGATCTTCGCTGGTGCAACTTCGTCTTCTGCGCTAATAGCGTAGAGAAGTTGTCCGGTAAGAGTTGAGGTGTCAGTATTCTTGTACGTATCAACATCTGAGAGCGCTACACGAACGAGGCGGTTTTTAATCACCTTGATCACAACGCCAGCTTCACGAGCTTCAGCTCGGAGTTTCTGGACGTCGGCAACACTAAGACCATCGTATTTTGCAAATACAGTTATCTTAGACGCTGCGAGTAGTTCGCTCATATCAGCAACCAATGTGTTCTTTTTATCGCGTGAAATCGCCATAAATGTACATCTCCCCTAAAAAAATAGGATTTAACATTGATTTATTCGGCCAAATTGTTAATCAAATCTAGACAGGCAGGCCTGTAATCAAAGTCGTATTAAAAACAAAAAGTCTTTGGACCTCGCAGGACTGCCAAAGACTCATGAAATGTATGTTTATTTACAATTCCTCGGTAGCACATTAAGTTTCAGATTGATTGCTCGCACGTCCACAGCCACTGTCTTTGGTTGTCTTACCTTGCATTGTACAGGTCGTAGGTAAATAAGTCAACGTTTCTAAAGAGGTGGGCTAGCTGTAGTGTGTCATGTGTGCACTCACCCGCTACCATTGGCGTAGATTGAATAATATGTCCTAATAGTGTAATATAAGGCTTGTCCTTTCACCCGACTGGACCCTGAGTAGAGGAGAAACGTGAGTATTGTTATCGGTACGGCACCCGTGACGATGATTGAGGCCGCTGAGGTCAAAATCCGTCCGAATGTCGAGATTACTGAGGAGATGGCGCATCGCATTCGTGCGATTGCGCTGGACTACGCCCTCGGCGAGAAGTACAAGAGCATGGCCAGGTACACCATCAACATCGGTGAACTCGGCCGCAGTTTGGGACTGTCCTATGGGCAGTTCTACGACGAGCTGAGGGCTGCGCTCTTCCAGTTGGAAGGTTCGATCAAGTTCGACAAGAACGCGGTCACTACCCTTCTGATGAAGGAGTAGTCACCCTCTGGGGAGTCAGGAACCCCCCTAGACTGGGCGTGCGGGGTGTCAATGACGACACCCCGCACACTCACCTTTCTCATCCTCAATTAAGAGCCTTGGCCGTTTTCGGTCGAGGCTCTTTTCACCTCTGTGGGTAAGTAGACTCAGTGGTCAATTCGTGGTATAATAATATTCTATATATGTTCGGTTACTTAGCAGCAGAGTCATTTCGTCCAATGAATACGCCCGAGCGTGTGGAACCCTTTAGAGAACCAACCGACGGGACACTCCGGTATCGACCTTGGGGTGCTATGCCTGCTGACCCTTTCGCTGATGAACAGCTAAAAGAACGCCAACGCTATATCGATGGCGAATTTAATAAGCTATTTGACACCCCTCCTGAAGATATTCCTACAGATTTCGCACGGATGCTCTCTGATGATTATTTGATTGGTGAAGAACGTCGAAAACTAAAAAACTTCGAAGGATACTCGGAATGGCTTACACTTCGTGAACCTGTGAGCGAAGAGCTTGACGCAAAGATTAACCACGTTGTCTACGGGGATGCTTTTATCGGTGAGATTCTTGATTACGCCATCGAAACATCGGTAAAAAACTTTGAAGTTGGTAAAGTGACCAGCCCATATGGTGAGCGACTTGAGTACGTTGAAGCTTTTCGACGTGATGCAGAGGAGGCAATTGAAGAACGTGGCGGTGATATTTATCCTAAGGTACTTCCCTACCACTCGCTCTCAATCGTTCCGAAGTTCAATTACCATGAAGATGGCACGCGAACACTTGCTGGATTTGTTATTCGCTACAAGCGAGACTTTGGTCGCATCGTCCTTCCTGACCGTTCGGGCGTGATACACATTGTTGAGCGTCAGATTGCTGGCATCAGAATTGATGAAGCATCAGGCTTCCCTGCCGTCATCAAATTTATGCTTGAAAATCATGTCAAAGAGGGCGAAGATCCTTGGGAAAATGCCGAGAAACATATTCGAGATTGTGGCGCCGAGGGGTTCATTATGAAAGCAGTTCAAGCGGATTCGCGAGAACCGTTCTTTGTGCCAGATTCTACGACAATCTACGGTCATAAAGAGATCTACACGGAACAAACCAAGAAAGATATGCTGGCTAAAATCGCTATGCGTAGTATCGGGCCAGTTGAAGATGACGGCATTGCCTACTTTGGCCCTGCACATCCAGGGCACATCCTAAAGAAGTAGTTTTTGGATATCCTGCTGAATATCCTCAATTGAACGCATCTCGCCGTCTTTCCCCATACAATCAATCGCTTTAAACTTATCCGGATACAGTCGAGCTAGTTCTTCGTAGTTTGCCTTTGCTTTATCAAGGTGGTTTGCATCGGCCTCGTGAATATCACGTTTCAAAGTGGTATACGAACGGTCTTCTTTTTTATCGATATTCTTTTGTGAAACTTCTGACGGAACAAGCAAGATAATATTAATGTCCGGTACAGGAATCCCAAGTACTTCGTATTCGGTTTTCATCATGCGCTCGTAATAAGCGATGCGCTCTTTTTCATTACTAAACTTTGTTCCTTGATGCGCCAGGTTCGAGGCGACATAGCGGTCGGCAATAACGAACCCGTTTGGGTCTTCAATCACATCACGAATTTCTTTACTGGCAGCAAAACGATCAAACGCATATGGAAGGCTGGCGAGGTCTGCATGAACATCATTAACGCCGCCATATACACCGTTAAGATATTGATCGGCGTAATACGACGAAAACTCACCGTGCCTTGGAAATGCAACGGTGTGTACATTTTTTCCGATACTCTGTAAGTATGTTGTCAGGATTTTTGTCTGCGTTCCCTTACCTGATCCGTCACCACCTTCGATTGCAAGAAAAAATCCCACTAGGTAGCTCGCTTGTCTTTGTATGCACGGGGAAGCATTTGTTCTGGAGTCCAGGCCTTTTCAAGTTCCGTGACGTCCGTTCCTGCTGCGTACTTACCGCTGAGGTTCTCATAACTGCCGCGAACTTCGCCTGTGTGCATGAAGACGATCTGCGCAATACGCTCGCCTACAGGCAATACGATGCTGTGCCGCTGGTTCAAGTTATAAATTTCAAGTGTCCAACGATTCACGTAACCAGGATCGCCCCAGCCGGCGTCAAAACAGACTGCAACACCGTTTCGGCCCCATGTGCTGCGTGATTGCATGCTGGTCGTTCCTGGGGGAAGAATGCCGATGAACTCTTTGGTATGCGCAAGGATACGCTCACCTGGTTCAAGGACAATAACGGGATGATCAATGGGAATGTTGGCGAGAGGCTTATTGCCTGTTTGTGTACACCATTCGGCGTGAGTGATTGCCTTTTGTGGGTCGCCGAAATAACGATCAACTTCGATCTTGTCAAAAGGGTTATAGACTGTTTCGGGACTCTTGCGATCGGTTCGGTAAAACCATTCGCCAAGTGTCACATCAACGCTACTTCCGTTAATATGTTCTGGCTTGTAAGGATGGAAAATAATGTGACCATCCTTGATTGCTTCCTCTATTTCTATATTGCTATAGACACTCATAACACTCCCCTTTTTCAATCTTCCCAAATTTCTTTCAGTATAGCGTATGTTTATATCACATCAAACTTTCGTTGCATGCGAGCTTACGCTGATGCTACACTAAAATTAATTGGGTAGTTGCGCAAAAATATTGGGGAATATGGAGGTGTATCGTGTCTACAGTCCTAGAAGACAAAGAAGCGTATGTAACGAAGAGTGCTGAGGGTGTCCTTGCTCTCACAGAAGCCGGACGTGATGCTATTGAACCATGGGTCACTGATCTTGATAGCAATGTCTTTGCATTTACGCCAGAATCTGACTCGTTGGCCGTAGCAGCTGGCATGGCTCGTTTATCACGCAATGGCAATCAGCTCTTAACTATTCTTGCCGACGAGTTTATTGGTATGGGAAGCAAGGACAGCGACCTCTTGCACCGTGTCGTGACAGAGTTTGGTGATGATTCTGTCATGCAGCTGTATCCAATGCAAATGGTGTTCGAAGGCATTAGTAATATTGCTACTAAAGAAGTTGAATGGGGTCGCCTTGCTGCGTATCTAGAACAATCTACTCGCTATCTCCGCTTTGACACAAAAGATGCCGAAGATCACTACGCTTACTACACACCAAAAGAATTCGACCCAAAAACATTTGCTGAATACGAAACTTCAATGAATGAGATATTTGATATTTACTCGGACTTATATCAAAAGATATACGCTTACTTTGTATCTATTTCTAAAGAGCCGGAAGAAGCACGAACTGCTCGTTGGCGACAAGCTGTTCATGCACAGGCTTGCGATAGTATTCGTTCAATCCTGCCTGCATCAACTCGCGCAACGGTTGGGGTCGTTGGGAGCGCGCAGGCATTCCATAATATGATCATGAACATGGAAGCTCACCCATTGCCTGAAATGAATGAACTGGGACGAAAAGCCCTCGAAGCGGCTCGCGGTGTTGCGCCAGTCTTCTTTGAACGCACGGATAACCCTGAACGCGGTGGGTTGATTAGTGCGCAAAAGGTCACGAGTCGTGTTGAGTCACGCGCGCTGGCAAACGAATTAATGCCAGACGTAGAAGTTGATCCACGAACTGGTCCGTATGCGGAAATTGTCAGTGTTAACGGTACTGAAGATGACTTGGTTGCAAAGATCCTTGTCGACTCGAGTGATAAATCATATAAGTTTGTTCTTGAGGTTGTCGCACATTTAACTGATGAAGAAAAGCAAAAAGTTATCGAGACCTATGTCGGCGAGCGATTTAACCGACGCGTTAAAGCTGGCCGTGCATTCGAACTCGTCGACTATGTCTTTGAAGGTCAGATTGACTACGGCGGATGGCGCGATGTACAACGTGGTCGCATGGTTGATGGCTTAAAGTGGCAAGACCTACGCAATGAACTGGGACACGTTCGTCCAGAAGTTATCGATAAGGCAGGATTGGCTGATCAATACGAAGAAGCGTTCAAAATCAGTGCGAAACTTCATGACACATTGATTGATCGTGGCTACGTCGATCAAGCGCAGTACGCAACGCTGTTCGGCCACATTATGCGCTTCAGCATGAAGTCGAACGCACGTTCATTGATGCATACCATTGAGCTTCGTACGACTCCACAAGGTCACCCCGCATATCGTAAATTTTTTCAAGATTTGTATGATCAAATCGCCGAGATTCACCCAAACATTGCTAGGGCAATGAAGTTTGTGAGCAAGGATGAAGACCTAGAACTTGCACGACTAGGAGCTGAACGTGCCATGGAGGCCAAGGAACTTGCGGCAGCTGAAAAACTTGCAGCCGAAAAATAACCCTTTACTCTCTTCCCGCTTGTGCTAGACTGGAGTTAAGCGCAGTTATCACTAAGAACAAAAAACGCACTTACGTTACAAAATCAACATAGCTCAGGAGCATCGTATGACACTGGTAGTATCCCCCGAAGTAAACACTTACTCGGAGGTTACCCTACCCAAAAATACGACTGAGCCAACGACTGATAGTAACGAAGTGATCGTTCGTGGTACTGATGAATATCTTGAACAACCTGAACAGATAAAGACGTATGAGCAAATCGTCGAAGAAGGTGTTGAAGCTCAATATGGTGAGTTTAAAGACTGGCTGACTTGGCGAGTAAAGAATGAACTCGTTGCTCAAATCTTTAATGGTCTTGGCGACGAAAATCTGCAGCTAAATATCGGTGCAGTCCGTGATGTTATTTGGAAAGAGATTACCAGTCAACGCGATGCTCATTTCCAGGATTCCCAAAAAATTGAGAACACAATCATCCCCCTCGCAAAGACTCGCCCAGAAGCAAACCCTGATATCCCTGGCTATTACTGGCAGAAAGACGTGCCTAATCTTGAGGCCCGTAGTGAAATCCACCTCGAGGTATCAGCTCGTATTAGTGAGTTTGCAACAATGGATGAAACAACCCTCTACGACCTCACCGAGAGATACATCAAAGAATTAAAACTTGAAGCCCAGCAAGAAGCTTTGAAGATCGCAGTTCAAAAGATCAAAGATCTTGAAGAAGAAGAGCGAAAGAACCAACTCACAATGGTTGATCTGAGAAACGTTGCACAAGTGCTGGCGGCACAACTCAAAGAAGCCGAAGCTCAAGTCGCCGATCGCGATCTTGCATTACACGAGTATGAACTTGCGAGTCCTGAACCACAAAGACTCGCCGCCTGAAACTGCTATACGAAAATCGCCTCCGAGATGGAGGCGATTTTATTTGGAGAGATTCGTTATTAGTTAACGAAGTTTTCAATCTTAATGCTAGGACCTTGAGTGGTACTCATGCTGATTGATTTTACAAATGAACCCTTGATGCTTTGTGGCTTTTGGCTGATAAGGCTATCGAAGAAACTCTTTGCGTTTTCAGCGATTTTGTCAGCGCCGAAGCTTACTTTACCGATGCTAAGGTGAACGATAGCTTGCTTGTCGACACGGTATTCAACTTTACCAGTCTTTGCTTCGCTTACAGCCTTTGCAACGTCAGTCGCAACTGAACCGCTCTTAGGGTTAGGCATAAGGCCACGTGGACCAAGCAGACGAGCATATTTACCAAGTTTCGGCATGTACTGTGGTGTCGCGATAAGAATATCGAAGTCGATTTGTTCTTTATCAAGTTGCGCGAGGAATGTCTCGTCACCAACGACGTCAGCGCCAGCTTTTTTAGCTGCAGCGTGGTCGCTTTCAGGGGCAAAAACAGCAACACGAATAGTTTTACCAGTTCCGTTTGGAAGGCTGACTGTTGTGCGGATGTTTTGGTCAGCTTGGCGTGGGTCAACGTTCAAACGAACGTGTACTTCAACTGAGGCATCAAACTTGCTTGGACTTGTCTTTGCAGCAAGTTCAACAGCTTGAGCGAGCGTGTAAAGTGTGTCTTTCTCAATAAGTTTTGCAACTTCTTGGTACTTTTTGCCACGTCGTTCAAGAAGTGGACGGGTGACGGGCTTTGGACCCTTTGGCATTGAAGCTTCTTCGCCGTCAGTAGATGATGTATCACCAGCTTCTTTACGAGCTTCTTTTTCGAGCTTAGCTTCTGCTTCAGCGATTGCTTTTGCGCTTCGCTTGCCGGCTTTTGCTACTTTGACTTCAGCGGGAGCTTCTTCGGTGACTTCCTCAGACGCAACAGGAGTTTCTGCGACTGCAGGTGCCAAAGTTGTATCTTGAGCATCAACAATAGCTGCTTCGATTTGTGCAACGGTGTTCTTTTCAGAAACATCGAGGCCTAGTTTTTTTGCTTCTTCAAGCAGATTGGCTTTCTTTGCCATAGGTGTTAACCCTTTCTGTGGTTTTAGCGACAGCGAATTACTCTTTAGGAATAATCGTTCGTCTCCCAACATTGATTGTTATGTCCATATTATAGCACTATCCCACCTCTTTTACCAGTGTTATTGACAGAGGATAGCTCTAACGCTTATTCTATGTCTATGGATGATATAAAAAAGGAACTCTTGGAGCGTGGGTTCACTGGGGATCTTGATGATACAGCTGAAGCACTTTCGTTCTATTCGCATGACGCATCAATGTTTGAGCTAGTGCCAAAGCTAGTCATTAAACCGAAAAATACCAAGGATGTAGAGACTGCCGTAAAGCTCGTTTCGGAACAGAAAAAGAAGAATCCCGATTTATCTTTGACCGCTCGTAGCGCAGGGACTGACATGTCGGGTGCGGCGATTAACGACTCTATCATCGTTGACTTCAATAAGTACTTCCAAAACATTATCTCGGTGAAGGGCGACAAAGCCGTAACGCAACCAGGTGTTCTGTTTCGTAACTTCGACTTAGAGACCGGTGATTACCTTTTGCCAAGCTACCCTGCCAGCCGCGACCTTGCGTCTGTCGGGGGCATGATCAATAACAACTCTGGTGGTGAGAAATCATTAGAGTTTGGTAAGACTGAACGCTACGTTCCTCAGTTAAAGCTTGTCTTCGCTGACGGTGTTGAACGTGTCGTGAAGCCTCTGAAAAAAGCGCAACTTGATGAAAAGATGGCGCAAGACGACTTCGAGGGCAAAGTCTACAAGGACCTTTTTGAGCTGATCGAGAAGAACTACGACAAGATCAAGGCAGCAAAGCCAAATGTGAGCAAGAACTCGACCGGCTACAACCTTTGGAACGTTTGGGATCGTGAAACAGGCATCTTTGACCTGACTCAGATGATTATTGGTGCGCAAGGGACGCTCGGCTTCGTCACCGAGGGAACATTCAAACTTGTGCCACGTCCAAAGCACTCAGGGCTTCTGGTGCTGTTCATGCACGACATTGATAAGCTTGGTGACGTCATTAAGACTGTTATGAAGCACAAACCTGCGACATTCGAGAGTTTCGACGACGCAACACTGCTTTTGGTGATGAAGTTCATGCCGAGTTTCCTTAAGATGCTTGGTCCGGTGCGTTTCGTCCACTTCCTATTCACGCTGATTCCTGACGGTATGCAACTGCTCCGTGGCTTCCCGAAACTCGTCCTTATGGTTGAGTTTAACGCTGATACTGAGGCTGAAGTACGACGTAAGATCACGACATTACACAAAGAGCTGTCTCCGTACCGTGCTCGTTACGAGATTAACGGGTTTGAAGAGGATCCGTCTGAAGCGGCCAGCGAAAAGTTCTGGATTATGCGCCGTAACAGCTTCCAGTTGCTACGTAGTAAGGTGAAAGACAAGCACACTGCCCCATTCATTGATGACCTGATCGTGAACCCAGAGTACCTTCCTGAATTTTTGCCACAAATTCGTGACATCATCAAGAAGTACAAACTGCTGGCGACAATTGCTGGGCACATGGGTGATGGAAACTTCCACATCATCCCTTTGATGAAGCTCGAAGATCCAAATGACCGTGCGAAACTCCTTCCTGCAATGAAAGAAGTTGATGAATTGGTTTTGAAGTACAAGGGATCACTGTCTGGTGAGCACAACGACGGACTGGTCCGTGGCCCGTGGCTAGAACAGATGTACGGTAAAGAAATAGTTGATCTATTCCGTAAATCAAAAGATATCTTTGATCCACAGCACATCTTTAACCCTCACAAGAAGGCTAACGCTGACTGGGGCTTTAGCTTCTCGCATATTCGAGATAAGTTCTAACGGAGCTTGTTTAAACTAAAAAAAGAATGACAACGAGCTGTCATTCTTTTTTTAGTAGATTTAACTTTCCAGGGCTATATCTTCAAGCACCTCAATTTCGAAATAAATTGATGCTTTGCACAGTTCTTCATTACTGCTTTTATCTATAAAAGTAATTTCATTGGTATATTCACCGTCTACTGTATAGCCGAGTTTTTGAATTTCACCGCTAATTTTTATTCTTGAATTTCCGGGATTAAACGTGACGTCATTAATGCTTGTTGCTAATTCGGTTCCTGAAGGATCAATCAGCCTGATTTTAATGATGGCGTCGTAATCTTTTGTTACTTTTCGATCAAGCTTCCATGACGATGCTATAACATATGGAAAACTCAACAGCTTAACTTCTGAGTCCTTCATTTCTTTAATTTGTTTAAAAGACTTAGATGGAAGGCTAACGTTAAACTTATCTACAATTTTAAATAACGACATCATTCTATCGTCAGCATCAATCGAGCTGTCTCGTGCTAAAATTGCAAAATCGTTATAAACTCTCATATATTTTCCTCATTAACTAGCGGTAATAACTTGCTTAATATCAATTGAATGGTGGGCGTATGCAAAAACACCTTCTGGGTATGCATGAATTTTTGTCATTTCTTCATGATAATTAAATTCTTGTACATACGAGATCTTAGGTTCTGAATTTATATTTACTTCCAAATATCCTCCTAAGCTTCTGACTAATTTGCTTAACGCTTTAACTTTATATCCTTGATATCCGGGTTTCTCCCACCTAGATATATTCGACTGTTTTACTTGCATGATTTCGGCAAGTTGCTTTTGTGTTATGTTTCTCTTCTTCCGCAATTGATATAAGTCAATTGCGATGTTGTTTGTAAGTTTTGCATCGAAAAGAAGTCCGACTGCATCTTCGGTTTTTATGAGTAAGTCTCTTAGCTTGTTTGCGCTCTCGCTAAAGACTATTTCGGATGTCTTTGATAGGGATTTCTTCATAACTCATCTCCTTACTATTTAGTTGCGCTCTCATAGTTACGGCCTTAGACGTAAATTTGGGCAGCGCCTTATTAGTCTTTTTAGATACACCGTTTAGAAGTATTATTTCACGTAGGGGCGTGTACATCATGGCGATCCTGGAAAAGATTTTTGGCTTTCCGCCGTCAACGCGTAACTCCCTAAGGTCGCGAACTTTCTTACTAACTGGAAGGGGCATGACGAGAGGAGGACCCAGATACTTGCTATCTTGGAGCTTCTCAATTCCATCAATGACTGAAATAAAGGCTTCGGGATTGGTTCCTTGCAGTTCAATAAGGTACTCAAGCGTTGGGTTACTACCTCCTTCAGAGATAGCCCAGCAGATTGTAAATCTTAACTCCAAAGGTATCATACCAAAAATGATATATTATTTCAAGAGCTACGTCAATATGCAAATTGGGTATATTTAAGATTATTTTTACAATCTTCTCTTTATAACAAAATAGCGCCCATAAAGAGCGCTTTTTCATTGAGATTGAGCTACTATTCAGTAACTTCAACACCCATAGAACGAGCAGTTCCAGCGATAACCTTTACTCGGCCATCAACGTCGATTGCGTTGAGTTGGTCTTTCTTGATTTCAGCGATAACTTCAAGTTGAGCACGGCTGATCTTACCGACTTTTTCGGTGTGAGGCTTTGCGCTTCCCTTTTTGATACCAGCTGCTTCGCGGATCATGTCGTCAACTGGCTGACCAAGTGAGTTCCATGTGAATGAACGGTCTTCGTACACTTGAATGTGAACGATCACGTCTTTACCCATAAGATCCTTAGTCGCGTCGTTGAACGGGTTGATGAAATCCATCATATTAAGACCCCATTGACCGAGTGTTGAACCAACAGGAGGACCTGCAGTCGCACGACCAGCTGGGATACGAAGTTTAAGATTTCCGATAATTTTCTTTGCCATAATTTTCTTTCTTGTACTAAATAAATAATTGCGAAGCACTTTCAACGAATGAAAGCTTTATCTAGTGCGTAACCGAGTTATTATACTTTATTTTGCTTGGTTTGTGAAGAGCTACGAGTTGCTCCGAACTTCTTCGCTGAGTGCTGATCGTATTGCGGCCATGGTGGTATAAAGTGCGTCGTATGTACTAATAGCTTCTAGATGTGACCGTAGCGTCGATATCATCTCTGCAGTTACTTTATTTTTATTTCTCTCATAAAGCGCTTTAATCTGATCCGCTTCATGACGTAATACACTAATCTCCGTACCTCGTCGGTACAGTTCATGATAAAGATTTTCGACAATTCGTGTACGGGTATCAAGTGGTTGTTCTGGATTAAATGCGACCTCTTGAGCCTTTTTTATAAGATCCTCATCGGTGAAGTCGAGAACTGTTTTCTTGCGTTCTGGATTGGGCGATGACTGCTCAGGAGACACGAACTAAACCTTTTTAACTTGCAGTGCGTCGAGTTCGACAGAAGTATCACGGCCAAACATGCTGACCATAACTTTAACTTTACCCTTTTGGTTGTCAATTTCAGAGATAGCGCCGTCGAAGCCCTTGAAAGGACCGTCGGTAATGCTGACGACTTCGCCTTCAGAGAAGTCGATGAAGTGCTTTGGTTCTTCAACACCCATACGCTTCTTGATCTTACGAATTTCGTCGTCAGATACAGGAGTTGGTTGTGTGCTGGTTCCAACGAAGCCAGTAACACCAGGGGTGTTACGAACGATGTACCATGTTTCGTCGGTTAGTTTCATCTCAACAAGAGCGTAGCCTTGGAAGATTTTCTTGTCGACAACTTTTCGCTTACCGTTTTTAATTTCGATTTGCTTTTCTTTAGGTACCATAACGTCGAAGATCTTGTCGGCCATGTCGACTGCGTTAATACGTTGGCGAATGCTATCTGCTACTTTTTCTTCGTAGCCACTGTAGGTGTGAATGGCGTACCATTGTCGTGATGAGTCGTAGCGATTGGTTGACATTGTGTGTTGATCCTTACTTTAGAATTATTTCAAAAAGAAACTTAAATAATATGTCGAGCAGCAGAATAACGACGACGAAGAAGGCACTAAAGAGAATCACTGCAAACGTGAGTCCCCAAGTTGCACTACGGGTTGGCCAACGTACGAGACGAAGTTCAATCCAGGCTCCGCGGAAGTAGCCGCCAATGGCGAATAAAGTCTTGATGAAAGGGTTAGTCGGAGCTTTGCGCTCTTTCTTTACCTTAGGAGTCTTTTTAGAGACTTTCCGGGGTGTTGATGACGATGCTTTGATGCGCGTCACTTTTGATGCGGTTGCCACGGTTGCCTTCCTACTTTCTTTGTTCCCAATTAAAATAGCCTGCTGCTGCAGACTGTCAAGATCATTGTAGCTTTTATTCCCTCCGTCGTCAAGGGGATGCTATGATAGATGAAGATGCTTCAGGTTTTACTTTATGTACTGTACGCGGTACTCCTAGGAATGTTTTTATTAGCCGCGGTGCGACTTCGGTATGCATATACGCATTTCAAGATGAAGGCGCTCATGACCAGTGTTGGTTCGAAAGACTCACTTCCTAGCGTCACGGTCTGTATCCCGGCTCGTAATGAAACGCACGCCATGACCGATTCACTGGAACGAGTGATCGCCAGTACGTACCCAAAACTAGAAATTATTGTTTTAGACGACCTATCTGGTGACGATACGTCAGCCCTTATTAAAGCGTTTGCACACGAGGGCATTCGCTTTGTTGAAGGATCGAAGCTACCTGAAGGGTGGCTTGGTAAGAATCATGCGCTACAAGCCCTTTTAAAGCAGGCTAGCGGCACATATGTCTTATTTATGGATGTTGATACTCGATTGAGTCCTGAGTCGATTGAGCAGCTTGTTGCGTATACGTTGCAAGAAGATGCCTTGATGGTGTCAGTCCTGCCTCGTCGTGAAGATACGCCCCGTGCCAGTGCGTTCTTCTCTCCTCTTCGCTATTTCTGGGAGATCATGTTCCACCGCAGAGACTTCCCTGCAACGGCGAGTGGTGCTTGGATGATTCATCGCCAGACGCTCTTAGATAAGTGGCAGGGCTTCACACAATTTAAGGACGCTATTCAGCCTGAATCACGCATTTCGGCCGATCTGATGGCCTCTAACAAGTATCGATTCCTTATTGGTACTGAACTATTAGGGATTTCGTATGAAAAGAAGTGGAGTTCGCAGGTTGGAACGAGTATTCGCCTGCTATTCCCGTTACTTGGTGGCAAAATTGTAAACATGGTGATCGCTGGGTTGGATCTGCTGATCGCGTCCGCACCTCTGTTCGTCATTCTGTCTGGTGTGTTCGCTGGTTGGGGCATTAATCAACTGATTGGCGGTATCTTTTACCTGCTATTTACTAGCCTCTATGCACTGTATCTGCGTAAAGTCTGGAAGAGCGCTTGGCTTATCGGTGGATTCTTATGGCCGTACGCGGTGATCCAAGAAGCCGTTCTTGTCATCATGAGCGCTGTTCGCTACGCCCAAAAAGCCGTGACCTGGAAGGGTCGCCTCGTCAAAGCGCCGAAATAACTACTTGGTTATCTGAGGAAGTTCAAAGCTAAAGGTCGAGCCATGGTTCAGTCGGCTGGTCACATTAATCTTTGTGCCGATCTTGTGTGCGAGCTTTGCTGACACGTATAGCCCTAGCCCAGTTCCATTCGTTTCACGAATACGGTAGTCTTCGCTTCGATAGAATTTGGCAAAGATCTTTTGCTGATCACCTCTGCTGATGCCGATACCGCTATCTTTCACAGAAAAGAGTATAACGCCTTTTTTCGCCTTAGCGGTGACGGTAATACTGCCTTCGTTTGTATACTTAATCGCATTTGTAATGAAGTTTTGCAGGAGTTCTTCAACATACAGCCGGCTAACATGAATTGAACCAAGTTTTGTCCCGAGATCTAGGTTAAGGTGGAGTTTGCGTGTAGCAGCAGACTTCTCGTACTCTTTGTGAAGCTTGTGCATCAGTTCTTCGACATTGATGTCTTCACCGGCATCGGCCACGCCACGTTCAGCACGTGAAAGCGTGCTAAGGTCATTCACCATTTTTGCCAGGTACAGCACTTGATCGTGGGCGGTACCGATAGAACCCTTTAGGACACTCTCTTCAGGTTTAGTCGGCATATCCATCATGACCTGCAGGTTAGAAAGGGTGCCTTCGACAATCGTGATTGGTGTACGCAGTTCATGACTGACGACACTAATAAATTCATCACGTTCTTCTTCAAGGCTCTTTTGTTTTGTGACGTCACGAACGATCAGGATAAAGCCACCTTGAACCTGGCCCTTTTTGTGACGGCTATAGGTACTTTTGATTGGTGCATACGTCATTTCAAGACGGACTTCTTCACCGTCACCATAGGTGTGACTGATGTCGTCACGGCGTACTGTCTTTCGTGCTTCACTCAGAACGTCGAACAACTGCACGGATTTCTTGTCTGAGTCAGTCAGCGTGAATAGCGAGCTAATGTTCACACCCTTGAGGTTGTCGTTTGTATCGAGCAAGTTGAGACAAGCGGCGTTATACATCAAGACGTTGCCGTTTTCGTCGGTACTAAAGGTGGCGTCTGACAAGTTATTGATGATCGTCAGGACGCGGTCATATTGTAGTCGTTCTTGTGTCTGGCTCTGGATGAGTGCCTGACGACGTGTCTCCTGGGCCATGATGATACCAACGAGCGCAACTCCTAGCACCATGATGGCGCCTATGCCGATAAGGTTATTCGCGACGATCGTATGATCGCTTGGGTAACGAATGATAATATCGACAATCGCAGCGACAACAAAAGACGCAATACTAATTAATAGTGCTTTGCGTCCAAAGTAGACATTGTATGCCAAGAATAACAGCACAACTGATGAGGCAAACGGCTCAATGAAGCCAGTGATAAACATCAAGGTTGCGATTGTGATGATATGGTACATGACGATCCGAAACAGCATTTGCGCCATTGATCTAATTGGTGCAAAGAAGTGGTATGTACCAGCAATCAGCCATAGCGCAGATATAATCAGGCATGCCAGATTACCACTGTAGTTTGAACTATGGGCAATACCAAAGTAGACAAGAAGGTTGTATCCCACAAAAATAGGCGTTCCAAGTAAGCCAATGTACCGAAGTGCCTTGTCGGAATCTTTGTTGAAGCTAATACCACCCTCGAACATATTGCTGTCATTATAGCGCAGGCATAACCGTTTTGTATATGCGGTATTAGATCGTTGGAGCTTCTTGTTTCAGCGCGCGTCGATGTTCTTTGTAGTGCGGATCCCACTCTGAAACTTGTGCCCAAAATTCAGGACTGTGGTTCATATGTTTGGTGTGCGCGAGTTCGTGAATAATAACGTAGTCAATCTGTTCAAACGGTAATTTCATCAAGGCGATGTTAAGACTGATTGTTCCCTCAGAGGTACAACTTCCCCATCGGCCGCTAGCATGAGAAAAGCGAACTTTTTTATAATTAAAGCCACCTTTTGCTGCAAGGAATGATAGTCGTTTTGGAAGATAGCTTTTTGCTTCAACCCTTAAAGCAGCAATAATAGCGTCACGCACTTCCCTGACGACATCGCTATCTTGCAATAATTTTCCTTCAGGCAAACTAATGATAATTTGCTGTCCACGGCGATTCGTTTGTACGGTACCAGTTGTGATTCGGCGAACGATCAGCGTGTGACTTTTTCCTATACGCATACCATCGGTGTATTCGGTATGAGGTTGTGCTTGAGACAGCATGTCGCGAAGTTCTTGTCGTGATGATTTAATGAGTCTTTTTACAAGAAAAGACGGCGCATAAAGAGGCAATGATGCTCTTAAGGTTCCGTCTGGCGCGACCCTAAGACGCACTTGTGAGGCACGAGCACTTCGTCTGATCGTGATTTTGCCAAACTCTTCATCGTGAATGATCGGCATAGTGGGCTACCTAATAATGATATTACGTCCTGGGCGGACGATTGGTTGTTGTGGCGCTGGTGGTATCTGTGTTTCAGGCGCATTCCGCGTAAGGTGCTTCAAGACAGTCTTTAGTTGCGTCGTGTAGGTGTGTTTTCCGCTAATAACGACAGGCTTTTCGGCTGCAGTTGGATTCTCAAACCGACGCACTGCATTTTCGTACTCATCGGACGATAGTGCCAAAGGATTCAACTTGCGTGTGGCACGACGTTTCGCTTCGTACGGCTCTGTTTGTACCCAGACGGTAACAGTCTTGTAGCCGGCTTTAGCAACGTGCTTTGTCAGCTCAGATCGCTGTGCTTTCGTAAAGGTTGATCCTTCGTAAACAAGCGTACGATTTGTTTTGAGGAGTTCTTCGAATAAGAGGAGTGTTACTTTCTCTGTTGCGTCTGCGTCAAGCCCGATTTTCTCGGCAATACTACCGGGATTGATATACGGGGCCTGAAACGTCTTTGCAAAATGTTCGGCAAACGTCGTCTTACCCGATCCAGGAATACCAACCATTATGATGACGTGAGGCGTGGTAGAAGTCAGAGGTTTCATATATGACAGTATAGCAAAGATGTGTCGTTATGAGCTAGGAACTGTGCAGTGATTGCCAGCCAAAGTAGCCACCAATAATCAGTCCAATGAGGACGATAACTCCGACAATAGCAAGAAGAGACTTCTTTGAAGGTTTTCGTTTAGGAAATGGTTGGAAAGGTGCGTCTTCGGGTGATGTTGCTGGAGCATTGGCAAGCTCCTCGGCGATTTCAACTGCTGGTGTCTTGGGAACGGAAGGTCTTACTGGTTTTGGAGCAGGAGGCTTTTCGGGAGGGTTCGCAATGACTGTTGTCGCAGCCACAGCGGCTTTAGCTAAAACGGGTTCCATTACCTTTGGCGCGACAGGTACTGGGATGACGACAGGCTTAGGGACAATAATTGGAGCTGGCGGACGCGACGCTGAAGGCGTGTACGGTTCTGGGTCGGGATCGACTGTCCGTGCTTCAAGTGCTTCAATCGCTTGAAGCATTGCATCATCCTCGGGATTGATGGACTGATTTGATGCAGTAGGCGGGACGATTGGGTTAGTAGGCATTAGAGAGAAACTCCATTTTTAGCCGAAGCATTAGAAATAGGAAAAGAGCTGGCTACGTCAGCAATCACTAAGTCTTTACCCAGACGTGAATGTTTTCTCAAAAGCAGGCTCCTTGGTGCTTATGTTTGTATGTAGTATAGCAAAAAAACGCTAGATCTCGCCTCGTAAAGATTTTTCTTCCTTATCGAGTTTTACGATTTCGGCTTGGCTTGATGCCTGAATTTCATTTTTCTTACGATTCAGCTCAAGCGCTTTTGCTTCAAGTGCTATCGCTTCATTTTCAAGATTCATGGCAGTGTTGTCGTGTTGCGCTGCTTTTTCTTCGTTCTTTTGTGCCTCATTTGTATATTGGAGGGAAAGAGGTTGATCTTCTATCGTTTCGACTGCTTTCAAACGGTTTTTAGTAGCCTCATGCCTGAGGTCTTCAGACTTTCTTCGCTCTTTATTGGCGGTATCGTGGAGTAGTTTGATAGATCGCATAGTCCTCCTTAGAGTTATGCTCTTATTATAACCCTAATTGAACGGCGCGTTAATTACGGACGCGTGTCATAAGTCGAAGGTTCGACAAGTAGTGGTTCACGTTCAGCGTTGTGTGCTGACTTAGGTATTCCATGTGCTTATCAACAAAGAGTACATCGCCACCGGCTGTTGGTGAGTACATAGACTTCGTATTGAATTCAGGGTCGGTCATCATTTCTTTTAAAATGTCACGAATTTCTTTTGCTTCCGCAGAGTCGAGAAAACGTTGTGCGCTTAAAGATTTAGCCATTATGCAACAACCTTTTTAGGCTTTTTGAGTTCTTTCTTACGATCTTTCCCTTTTGACATGTAAAACCTTTCGTTTCGATGTACGGTACATATATGTCTCTATTATGCGCTTCATCAGCGTGTTTTCCTAATCTCGCATCTCCGTCACAGTAGTTTTCTTGCTATACTAAAGTCAGAATGAACAACACAAAAACTCCACTGAAATCTTTTTTTAAAAAATATAAAACATCACAATTAGTTATCGCCTTCCTTTTGTTTTGGACACCGGTTATCATCTTCCTGCGTATTGCTGGTGAGGTTGCCGAGCATCAACCAATTGGACTAGATAACACTATTCTTTCTTGGATTCATGCGCAGGCAAACCCGACGCTGGACCGGGTATTCTTTGACCTCACAGCTATGGGAAACGTTGAGGTTATTCTTCCTGCCACTATTCTGTTACTCGTTTTTCTTTTATATAAAAAACATCGCCGTCATGCGATGTTGGTATTCTTTGGCGTTGGTGGCGCAGCCGCTGCGAACCTTATTTTAAAGCTATTATTCCACCGCGATCGCCCGGCATTTTGGCAATCACTTATCACTGAAACGGGTTACTCATTTCCTAGTGGACACGCAATGCTCACGAGCGCACTTATTCTTTGTATTGTCGCTATCTTATGGAAAACCAAATGGCGAGTTGTTGCGATCATACTTGGCGCAATACTCATCCTATCTATTGGATTCTCACGACTATATCTTGGCGTCCACTACCCTACTGACATTGTGGCCGGTTGGAGTGTGAGTGCAGTTTGGATCGCCATTGTCTTGTTAATTACGAAGGCTGCTTCGTATGAATATCATAAAAACGATCGTCTAAAAACGAAGACTAAACAAGTTCAAAAGTAAATGCGATAACCCCGAATTCTTGTTCGTCTTCTGGGCTGTAGAATTCTTTGTATTTTTTCAGAGCTTCTTCGACGGTTTTTGCGCTGGGGATCACAGCTTGAAAATCAACTGCATCGAGCATTTCTTTGAACGTTTCAAAGTAGAGTATTTGCGTAACTTTCACTTCCAGGGCATGTGTGAGTGATTCAAGGATCTTTCCTTCATACCAAAAATCTTCGCGAATACTGAGGATGTCACCTTCCTGAATACGAAGAAAACGAGGCTTTCCCAGACGAGTCTCAATTGTTTTATCACCGTTTCTGATCGCCTCAACAAGTGTTGATTCAATTCCAATTTCTTCCATGCAACCAATTATACCAAATGACCGTATAATAGAGAGTAATGGAAAAAGAAGTAAAGCAGAAAAAACCGACTTCGTGGTTTGAGCCGAGGAACCTCTTCGATAAGATATTCGAATACGGTATTTTAATTAAAGGTATCGACGGCCTTATTGAACTTGTCACAGCTATCGCACTGATTTTCCTCAGTCCGAATCGTTTACAGGGGTTGGTTGTGCTTGCAACGCACCGTGAGCTTGCTCATGACCCAAATGATTTTATATCGAACTTTCTCATTCATACATCACATCAATTTACGAATAGTGCTCGGCTTTTCTTTATTATCTATCTGCTTGTTCATGCGGCGATCAAACTTATTTCCGTGATAGGTATCCTTCGTAACAAGCTGTGGGCATATCCATTTTCATTGATTGCACTGGGTGCACTGACGCTTTATCAGGTGTATGATATTGTCTTTGGTTCTGGCTCGGTCTTTGTTATTGCTTTGACGATCCTCGACATATTAATTCTCGGACTCATCTGGCGAGAGTATAAAAAGGTCAAGAAAGAGGGCTTCAAAATCACCAAGAAACCCGGTCAAACGCAAACGGCTTAGTGGGTTTCTTCTTCACCCTCGATTGAAACGTGTGGCAGGCGCTTGTCGAGCCACTTCGGAATCCACCAGGCGGCTTTATCGAGCAATGTCATCACTGCCGGGACAATAGTCATACGAACAAGGAAAGCATCAACCAGGATACCGACCGCAAGTCCAAAGCCAATGGCTTGAATGGTTGCGTCGTGGTTGGAGATGAATCCCGCGAAGACACTCACCATAATAATGGCCGCGGCGGTCACGACTTTACTGCCGACACCAAAACCGGTGACGACGGCTTCTTTGGCATTCTTTGTCTGTGCAAATACTTCGTGCATGCTAGAGACTAGGAAGAACTCATAGTCCATTGCCAGTCCGAACAAGATACCAATTGAGATGATCGGAATAAAGCTGACGATTGGGCCTGGCGCATCAGAAAGTCCAAACCAGCCCCATTGGAAGACGGCGACCATTGAACCGAACATCGCAAGAACAGATAAGAGGAATCCGATGGTTGCTTTGAGCGGAACAAGGATTGAGCGGAACGCAACGATTAGCAAGATGAGTGACAGTCCAACCACAACGAGCAAATATTCAGGCAGCGCATTGCTTAGTTTGGTGTTGATGTCATCTTGCAAGGCGGCCGCACCGGTGACGGATAGCGTGATACCGCTACTGCCAGTGATGGTTTTTTGTTCTGATGTATCACGGAGTTTCTTGATTAAGTCTTTTGTTGCTTGATCACTTGGCGCAGAATTCGGGATCACTTGTATGATACCCGCTGTTCCGTTATCAACGGCAGCTGCCGGAAGGGTCTGCTTCACGTTATCAAGCTTCGCAATACTGTCGGCAACTTTCTTTAGTTGGACGAACTTTGCGTAAGGACCAAAAGCTGTCTTGTTAGCATCGGTGACAGCAGGAAGTTCCTCAACGACGACGGTCAAAGGGCCGTTGAATCCAGCGCCAAATCCTTCGGTTAAAAGATCGTAGGCTTTCTTTTGAGTTGTTTGGGCCGCTGCGTATTGATCGGTCGGAAGTCCAAGTTGCAGTTCTCGGACAGGCAATGCAAGCGTCACAATAATAACGAGTGCGATAACGAGCGAAATAATTGGGTGGCTGGTAATGACTTTACCCCACTTGTACCAGAACGATTTTTGGCTGACTTTGTGAACAGCTTGTGGGCCACGAGCTTGCGCAGCTTCAACAATTGCACGGGTTTTCTTTGTAAACACACGACGCCCTACAACGCCGAGCATCGCTGGAACCAAGCTAACGGACACAATGGCGGCGACTGCGATCGTCGCAGCCCCAGAAAGCCCCATAAGGGTCATAAATGGAACGTTAACGATACTAAGGGCTGACAATGCGATCACGACGGTAAGCGCAGCAAAGATAACTGCGTTTCCTGCTGTTCCGATTGCTCGCGAGGCCGCTTCTTTGTATCCATAGCCGTCGCGTAGGAGTCGACGGTACTTATTGATAATGAATAATGAGTAGTCAATACCAACAGCAAGCCCGAGCATAACCCCTAATACGGGCGTTGTTGCGTTAATACTGATCAACTTACTCAGCGAGAACAATCCCGCCATACTGACAGCAATAGCGACCAGTGCGGTGATGATAGGCATTCCTGCCGCGACAAGTGAGTCAAGGGTAATAAAGAGTACAACGAGTGCGATAAGAACACCTGCGACTTCACCGATACCAAGGATTTCACCAGGTACTTTGGTAATCAGGTCGCCGCCGGTTTCTACTTGTAGGCCATCAACTCGAGCGGCGTCAATGGCCGATTGAACGCCACTGATAGTTGTTTCAGTGACCGAACCACCAGCGTCTTTCAGTTGTACTTGAGCGTAGGCGATTGTTCCAGATTCAGAAATAAATGAGGGGTCAATAAATGGATCAGCGACAGTGCCGACGCCATCAACTTTAGAAACTTTTGTCGCAAGATCGGTGATCTGCGTTTTAAAGTCACTAATCTTTTTACCGTCAGGGGCTTTAAAAACGATACGCCCTGATCCTTTTCCGGAATTAGGAAAAAGCTCATTAGCGCGGTCGATCGCTTTTTGAGCGTCAGTTCCAGGGATAGAAATCGATGAACTTGTTGGCTGTATAAACTGAACTGCAAGAAATCCGAGAATGGCGATGAGCAGTACCCATCCACTAATAATTTTCCATGGATTATTAAATGCAAATAATCCCAGTGCGTGTAATTTCTTGCCCATGTAGACTGGCTCCCCTATGTTTTCCCTATTTTTCAACTACATCTATTGTAGCAAGATCTTTACCGAGAGAGAACATTTCATTTTAGGCTCAAACCACTTATGCCTCCGTGGTATAATCGTCTCAATGAGTCGCATAAAAATGGTCGGAATCACTCTGTTAGTCGTCGTGTTTGGCGGTGCGGCAGCCTTTGGGTCAATTGTGGGCGTGAACGCGTATAACGATCAGCAATACGCAAGCCTTCACCAAGGCTGTTCATCACATCATGTCAGTCATTTCGTTACCATTAAGGATAGTGTTGTGTCGCCAGAGAATACAGTTGCGTCAAAATGCGACACTTTGACAATCAAGAATCTCGACGACGTTGATCGCATGGTGGCCTTTGGCGTACACGAGATGCATACTGCCTATGACGGCGTTGAAGAACGCGACTTACTTGGTAACCAAGAATTTACCGTTACGCTTATTCAAACAGGAAGTTTTAAATTCCACGACCACATGCACGACGAAGTTGCTGGTACATTCCAAGTTCAGTAATTTAGATTTTGCCGTGCTTGCGGCGATGTGACACCCATAGCTCAAAACCGAGTGCTCCATACGGGACGACACTGATAAATTCTGCAAAAGTAAATCGCCACGGACTCCATTTAAGCGATCGATGCGCAAAGATAACGATAAAGACGTAAAATAGGTACAAAATGCCGTGAATGCTTCCGCCAATGGCGATGTATGTGTCGGCGTAGGGCCAGTTAAGTTTGATGGCAATAATCGCGAAAATTAAACATGTCCAGCCAAAGGTCTCGACGAAAGCAGCTAGTCGAAATAACATCCAGGCTTCTTTGTCAGAGAAGATATTATCAAGACCGGCATACGTCTTCTTTGCAATTTTTTTGACACTATCCACTAAATCGCTTGTCCAATCAAAAGACCGATACCATACGTAATTGCCATGCCGATAATGCCACCGATAAGTACTCGTAGAGATGCGATGAGCCTATTTCCGCCACCGATGTATGCACCGACTGTACCAGAAATCGCCAGGCCAGAGATAGAGAATCCAACGATCATGTATACCCTATCTTGGCCGGTTGAGAGAAGCGTTGCGATAATAGGAACAACAGCTCCTAAAGAGAACGCTGCAACCGAGGCAATTGCTGCCTGAATTGGATTAGCGAGCACTGCTTGGTTAATATTAAGTTCATCTTTCGCATGAGCGTCGACAGCATCGTGTGCTTGTAGTTGCTTTGCGACCGTTAACGCTAGCTCTTTTTCGACACCGCGATGCTCATAGATCAAGGCTAACTCCGCCAGCTCTTCTTCGGGGTGTAGCGCGAGAGATCTCTTCTCGATCTCGATATCGGCTTTCTCTGAATCTTTCTGAGAGCTAACGGATACATACTCGCCGACGCCCATAGAAATAGCACCTGCAACGAGGCCTGCAATTCCGGCCGTTAAGATAGCCGTTTGATTTGCGGAAGCACCGAGTACACCGAGCATCAGGCTTGAGGTAGAAACGATACCATCATTAACGCCAAGCACTGCAGCGCGAAGCCACGGCGAACGATGCGACTTGTGTTTTTCTTCGTGGGGACTGATAAGATCGGTTGTCATCTCCTCAATCATAACAAAAAGAAACTCTTACGGTAATAGAAGATCGGTTGATGGTGCGTGTAACAAGGTTGTTCCAAGTTCGAGTATCTGTGGTTCACTCATGTTCTCGAGGTCGCATTTTTTCATCGCGACAATATGACTGAGGATCTTTGGATATTTCTTAGTAATAACGATAAGAAGTTTTTCGGCCGCACTACTTGATCCTGTTCCATGACTTAGGATGACAATTCGATTACTATGCATCATGTATGTAATGATCGAGTCGAAGTATCCATCAGAGTCACTCGGGCTATGATCACTAAAAGGAGCCGTTTGTGGATGCTTGTGAAGAATTCGTCCCTTCGTTAAGTCAGCATGTACGCGTTCAACGACGACGTTATTGAATCCAGGGTTTTGAATGATGGTGGCATTATGGTGATCAACCGCAACGATCAGCGCATGTTTTAGCTCGCTATCGATTGCTTCTGGTTCGGCGCTCTCGACAAGAAAATGACGAAGCGAAAGAACCTCGCTTATCTCGAGTACTTTTTTATGAGATCGCTCAATGACAATCTTGTGGCCATTTCTCGTAAAGTCGTAATTACCATTTGACTCACTGTGTAGTAAACCAACTGACGACAAAGCAGGAAGAATATCTTTCCATTCGATGTTTCGTGCGATTGGGTGAGCGGAGAGCTCGCTTAATGTATGAAGATGCTTCTTCTCAGACATGTATCCTACTTTCGTATTACTTTATGCACGGAGTGCCTTGAGTGAATTACTCCTCGGTATCAGTTAGCCCATCAAGGAACGCCATATCTTCGGCGTCGATCTCAAAATCAACATCAGCATTCTGCAGAATGTACTCTTCATGTGTCGATTTTGGCAAACTGACGGTGCCGCGTTGGAGCGTGTAGCGGATTGATACCTGCGCTACTGTTTTGTCGTATTTATCGGCAATCTTTTTGACATCTGGATTATTAAGAATTCGACCAGTCGCAAGTGGTGAGTAAGCCTCGATTAAGATCCCTTGATCTTGGCTGAACTGTGTTGTTTCATCTTGCGTAAAGCCGATAAAGAAACGAATTTGGTCAGCGGCAGGAACAACGGTGCCGTTATCCAGAATCGATTGAAGCTGAGTGCTGTTAAAGTTTGAAACACCGATTGCCTTCGCACGACCGCTTTTGTAGATTTCTTCAAGGGCTTTCCAGGCCTGGATGTTGCCTTCAGTGTAGTCACCTCCTCTGTCTGACCAAGGCCATGGTGCGTGTATGAGGTAAAGGTCAACATAGTCGACTCCCAAGGTCTTAATAGATGTTTCAAATTTCTCAAGCGCTTCTTCGTAATTTTTCACTTCAGCCGGAAGTTTTGTCGTTAAAAAAATCTCTGCGCGGGCGATGCCGCTGTCTCGAATAGCTTTTCCGACGCTCTCTTCATTCCCGTATACTCTTGCTGTATCAATGTGGCGATAACCAGACTGTAGTGCAAAGGCGGTTGCGTTATAGGCTTCCTCGCCGTTTGGAATTTGCCATGTTCCAAAGCCTATTTTTGGTATTGTTGCGCCCGTGTTCAATGTGTAAGTGTCAGTTAAAATTCCCATATAACTACTATAACAAGCAAGTCTGAACGTTTCCTGAACATTATCGGTTTTTAAGGCATAATAGATAGTAATGAAACACGTTAAACGCAGCCCTGCCTTTCCTCTTCTTCCGAATCCGGCTGAGTACTGCTTGGTCGGTGATAAAAAGAAGCGTAAATACCCCACGCAACTTGATGCAGAGTTAGCTGCACCAGCTAAGACATTGCAGCAATATATCTGTGAATACTGCGGTACTTGGCATAATGGCAATAGTATCTAAGGAGTATGTGTTTTTGTCGTCTTGTGAGGAGGCGCCATATTCAATACTTCATCAACATTGATATCGTCTAATCCATCATCGCCCATATCAAGGGTTTGACTCAAGGTTCGTTTGTCATTTACATCAGTTAGATGCCATACGATAATCGTGGTAATCAAGATAACGATTCCGGTAATCATGTAGGCGACCAGCTCTTCTGAATTAACATTGTAGCCGTTCGGGACATCGACAATAACTTCGACGATGGTATGTGTATCGGTAAAGAATCCGATACTGGTGATATGCCCCCAGTGAACGAGTATGTGGAATAGCTCATGCAGAACAACGCTCATGATGAGTCCGATGATCGCTATAACAACGCGAACGCCCAATCCGTAACGAGGTTTTGGATGTTTCCTCGCGTACTCATTCATGAGAATAATCATAGTTTAAGTATAGGACGTTACGTCGATAAATATGCCTAAAAGGCCTTGAATTTTCGCACCATTGTAATAACAAGGATAACAACAGTGACGACAATTGCAGAGATTACTCCAAATGCCCACGGTGCGTGTTGGAATGGCAAGTCAACATTCATACCGTACATACCGTAAAAGACGTTCGGGAGTGCCACCAGTACCGTTAGGAGAGTTAATATCTTCATGCGTTGGTTCAATGTGTTATTTGCAATGGTACTGTAGGCATTACGGATGCTGACCACTGTTTGGCTATAGCCTTCAACCGCCGCAACGAGCTGTTGGACGTGGAGACTGATGTCGCCGAGTGCCTCTGTGTCCGAATTATGGAAAGATCGGTGAATGTTTTCGGTTAAGCGCTGTGTAATAACATGCAGTCCGTTCAAGTTCATTCTATAGATATTCAAGTTATCTTCAATCGTCACAAAACGAACAAAGTCACTATTGGTGACTTCGTGTGTTCGAAGCCTTTTACCGATATCATTGACGACATGACCAGTTTCTTGGATCAGCGTTTCATATGTCTGTATAACGTGAGCCAAAGAATTAATCAGTAAGTTAATCGATTGATCTTGTTTTGCCTTCAGCTTAATTTTCACCAGTTCGGAAGGATTGAGACTTCCGTCATGAGATAACGTAATAAACGCGTCTTTAGTCACGATAGAAAGGAGCGGACTGGCGGTTACGTGTCCGTGTTTGTCTTTGGTTGGAATACGCGTAAAGACATAGAGATCACCATTATCGTACTCGACACGGGGAAGTTCGTTTGCATCAGTGACGTCATGGACAATGTTTGCATTGAGGCCAGCATTTTTGCTTATTTCTTCAACGTCATTGACGGTTGCGTTGCCTGCATGGATCCAGACGTCTTTATATCTTGGAACTGTAATTCTTTGGAATTCCCCAAGCAAAGAGTTTTTGACAAAATAGTGCAACATATTGCCATAAGTATAAGCTTTTTAACAGAGAAAGGCTAGTGATTATTTTGAATACCGATCGCAGAGATGACGCCGCCAACAATGAGGAGTGCAGAACAAAGAATAATGCCGATATGGAAACCGTCCAATGTAACGCTTGTTCCGACGAAGATGCCGATAACTGCGACCGATAAGAGCCCTGCGATTCGGGCAACGGCATTATTGACTGCAGATCCTATACCCGCTTGAGATGACTTGATAGACCCAAGAATCGCTGATGTGAGGGGCGCAACAGTAACGGAAAGCCCGAGTCCGAACAAAATAATTCCAGGAAGAAGCTGTGTCCAATAATCAGTTGGAAGTTTTACATTCAGCATATATAACGTGCCAAGCCCTGCAATGATTGGACCGATACCCATAAATAAACGCGGGCCATACTTTCCTGATAATGCACCGAACCGCGATGACAAGAAGAACATAATGAATGTAATCGGTAATGAAACGAGTCCTGCAATGGTTGCAGGATATCCAGCAACTTGCTGTAAGAATATGACCATCAAGAAACCCTGTAGTGAAAGTGCGGCGTAGATCATGAGCGTCGCAAAGTTACCAACACTGAAGTTCCGAACACTGAACAGTTCAAGCGGGAGCATTGGTTCCTTCGTTCGACGCTCATGGATGATAAACGTGGTCATCGACAACAATCCTACGACGAAGCTTCCCCAAATAACCGGACTGTTCCAGCCATAGTGACCTTGCTCGATAAGCGCATAGACAATCCCACCAAGACCAATTGCGCCAAGTATAATTCCTATGACATCCACATGTTTTCGTTTCTTTGTCTCTTCTTCAAAATTAAGTCGTCTTAGAAGGATCAACGCAATAGAAATCGGAATAATGTTAATAATGAATACCCATCGCCATGATAAAAGATCGACCAATAGGCCACCGACAAGTGGCCCAACAATAAAGGCTATTCCTGTCCACGCCGTCCATTGACCGATCGCCTTTGACTGCTCTTTGCCCGTAAATGCACTAATGATCATCGCAAGTGAACTTGGTACCAAAAGTGCGCCCGCAATTCCCTGTAGTCCTCTTGAAATAATCAATATTTCACCAGTTGGTGCAATCGCACATAAAAGAGATGTTACAAGAAAGCCGATGAGTCCAATCGTGATAATCTTTTTGCGTCCGAATATGTCTGATAGTGAGCCTGCGGCAAGGATTAGTGTTCCCAAGGTGATTAAGTACGCATCATTCACCCACTGTTGAATGAGTAGTCCCCCACCAAGTTGTTCACTCATCTGAGGCAGTGCAACACCCACCACAGATCCATCAAGGAAAGCAACGAACGACGCGAGAATGGCAATAAGCAGAATCAGTCTTTGGCGCGTTTTCATAGTTTCAGTATACGCTCATCTTTACGGTACTAACTTGCTACAATAGAGTCATGAGTAATTTCCAAAAATTGAAGGGCACGCTCCTTCAAGACTTCACCCCGTTAGGCAAAAAAGGCAAAGTAACAGAGCTTGAGGTCATTGATCTTGTTGTTGGCGAGGGCGAAGAAGTCCCCGCTGATGCAACGATCACTGCCCACTACACTGGCGCGCTCGTCACTGACGGTACTATTTTCGAAAGTAGTCTCGACTCGGGACGTCCAGCAACCTTCGGGCTTAATCAAGTGATCGATGGCTGGACCAGGGGTGTTCCTGGTATGAAAGTTGGCGGTACGCGTCGTCTCGTCATCCCTTCTGACCTAGCCTATGGGCAGCGTCGTGCTTCATCGACGATCGGCCCAAATAGCGATTTAGTCTTTGATATTGAACTTATTGCAGTTCAATAACTTATTAGTTAAGGCAACTAGTCTTCTGAAGAAGCCCAGCTCTTGATAACAACATATAAAAAGGGGTTTTCTTTTCAGTACCGACATAATATGCGTGGTTGAACACGGCGAGGTTTCCCATATAGGTATAGAGAGCAGTATTTGTGCGCTCAAGTGTTACTTCAGTACCTTCTGGTAGATTCATGGTAATTATCGGCTCATCTTCAGGAGAGCTTGGTGTATAGAATATCTTTTCCGACATGGTATATGATTTTACTCCTGTCGGAGCGCAGTTCAAGGCTTAGACGAGATACTATGTAGTATACGCGTACTTTCTACAAAACTGAGCCATAGCGCCTACGCTTAAATATGCCAGACAGTGGTATACTATGAACAGGTTAAGTGGAAAATAAACATGAAGTACAACGCTTTTGGCAGCTCGTATGAAGTATCCCACTCCTCGCGCATGCGTCGATCTATTCATTTTGCGAAACGGCATCACAAGAAAGCATTACTGATCCTTGTTGGGGCCATTATTACCACTTGCATCGCCTCGGTTGTGGTGCAACTCATCTATCCTAACGATCGTTCCCTGCCTGCAACTAGATTAGCAGGAAGCTTTTTAACGTTTCAGGACACGACAGTAGTCAAAAAACAGCTCGCGCGCTATGATCAACAGTCCTTCACTCTTACGGTAGGCACTGATAAAGAGACGATAACGCCGGCTAAAGTCGGTATGACATATGTGAATGACGACAATGTGCATCAAGTATTTTCGTATCCTTTCGTTGCTCGCCTCATCCCCTTTTCTTTATTTTTCCAAAACAAAACATTTATTCAGGGGAATCTGAAACCGACGATCAATGCGAGCACCTTGCAAGCCTACGCAGATGCACTCTCTTCAAAGAATAACTCGAAGCCTATCGAAGGCGTTATTACCATCGAAAACGGTAAGGTTATCGAGCATCCACCACAACCGGGACATGCATTTACAGCTGATGAGATTACTTCCCACTTAAAAGCTATGACCGCGTCAATTCCCGCCAATGTGACAGTACCGGGTCGTAGTATTCCACCGATCTATACGGCCGAGGCGGTTCATATTGCTGCAACGAAAGCGACATCGCTTATTCACCCCGTCGTCTTAACGGTGAGCGGTACGGATTTCACAATACCGGCAGAAACTGTTGGATCATGGCTACAATTCACGGCTGACCCAACAACCAAAACGATCACAATTGGCACTGATGTTGCTGCAACGAAGTCATATTTAGACACTATTGCGAAGAAGCTGTATCGAGCACCAACGACGACATCCGTGACCTTGCTTGATAGTCAGGAAGTTGATCGTCAGGTCGGTGCGGCCGGTAGCTATTTCGACACCACGACAGCCGCTACTACTCTAGGCACCTCGGTTACGAGCGGTCAATCAAGTCTTACTGTTGCTATGAAACCAGTGTCATCACCGATAAACTATGTACGCACCTATTCAAACAGCCAGGCTGGGTTACAGGCACTCCTTGATTATCTGGTATCAAGTAAAGGCGAATACGGTATCTCAGTTCATGAAATGAGCGCTCGTGGCTGGACGGCTAGCTCAAATGGGGCGAAGGATTTCGTGACAGCAAGTACATATAAGCTATTTGTGGCTTACAGTACACTACTTCGTATTGAAAATGGGACATTCGACTGGAGCGACCCCACCGGTAATACCGATATGACAACTTGTTTTTCACGAATGATTGTTAATTCTGATAATGACTGCGCCCAAGCATTGGGTGTAAGAGTTGGGTGGGATACAGTGTTTAGCGAAGCAAACAGCTTAGGACTAGGCAATACGTATCAAGGAAGTGATACATTTCACTCGACGGCTAACGACGAATCACTATTTCTACAGAAACTTTCAGCCGGTGAAATTCTCACCCCTACCGATCAAGCGCTTCTGTTGAATCTTATGAGTCAGCAGATATATCGTCAAGGCATTCCAGCCGGTGTTGGGGTGCCCGTGTCAGATAGAGTCGGCTTCTTGTGGGGCTACCTGAACGATGCGGCTATCGTCTATAGCCCCTCCTCGACCTATGTCTTAGTAATCCTGACAAATAATAGCAGTTGGTCACAAATAGCCGATACTGCGCGTCAGATACAGACGCAAATGGCACGATAAAAACTAGGCCTTTAAACTAACGGGTTAGCTAGGGTCTCGATACGGTTCCGAGCTGGGGTTGCCCCTTAACGTGTACCGTTGCTCGACTTCATTAAAAGAGGCTTCAGCGCCAAGTTGTAACCTATCTTTGAGAGAGATAGAAGAAATTGATCTTGGTGTCGCCGTGATAAGCCCTATGTTTATGGGCGTATGATATATACCGTCTTGGTCGAGTACAGCATGCGTCAAAGCTCTGTCTTCGCCTGGCCAGAAGTTTGGTATATCCATGATTGTCTCTAAAAGATTTGTATTTTGTATCTTTAGTGCCATATTTGGCCCAAACTGCACGGCGTGTTTCGCATCAGTATCGTTTTTGTGTAAAGCTGTCCTGGCTGCACGATACGCTGTACGGAGCACTGTTTCTCCTAGTGGCTTTCCTGTATACCAAATTGGGCCACCTAGGACAGCAGGTCTCTCTTGCTGGGTAAGAAGCTTCACTATACCGTTATGCCATCTCGCAGGAAATAGTGGCCTCGTATCTGCATCGAGAATGATAAGAGGATCTAGTGCGCGCTCGCCTAACGCGTGCAAGGCATGTTGTATAGCGAGCATCTTGCCTTGCTCAGCCGTAACGTGTATTTCTGCACCGAATTTTTCGGCTATTTCTAATGTGTTATCACTTGATCCATTAATAGCCACTATGGGCTCGACAAGGTCGCCGGGAAGACTATTGAGAGTTCGTTCAAGGTGGCGACCCTCATTGTACGCCGGGATAATAACTTTTGTTTTCATCTGTCGTTTATACCATATATAGGTCAATAGCTAAAACATAGGCGGAGTGAGGCATAGTGAAGGCCTTAAGAAGTATGTCACTGATTCTTAATACTATGCGTGACGACGAATTGAGGTATCCACTTCAGCACTTCATTTCGTATTTCTTTGAGAGGAGAGCCCCACAACATTAAGTGACCCATCACGTGCGCATCTTTCTGGACACGATCGACGACACGTTTTCGGGCATTTTGGTAAACCGGGCCGACCCTGTGCCACTCTTCGGGTTCGATTTGCCCGATAAGCTCTGCCAGTACGTAAGCATCCCTCATCCCCATAGACGCACCCATACCAGTAGCTGGCATCATTGCATGGGCGGCATCGCCCGCTAATATCACTCGATCTTGATACCATGTACCTAATTTCATCTCATTTAAGAACCCTGAAAACATTTCTTCACTTTTCATTTTGCTAAATATTTCGTGGGAAAGAACTCCGACGTCATCAAAGTGCTTATCGAGGTCATAGTGATCAAGATCAATGCTCTGGTCGAGAGGCGCGCTAAACGTAACGGCCACGTGGTCACTGCCAGGGAATAATCCCATAAATTCGCGATTACTCCACACTTGTTGAACATCGGCGTACGTTTCCAGTTCGATACCCTTTGGTAAAAAGAACGTCCAAACGGCTGCACCAGAGTATTCTTCGTGGGATTTGGGTAAAATCATACGCCTAGTGAGGGAATGAACTCCATCGGAACCTATGATGATGTCGTATTCTTTCTTTTCTCCGTCGGTGAAGGTTACCTCAACCGTGTTTTCTTTATGGTCGAGTATTTCAATCGTCTTCCCTTTTTGAATATGGGTACGCGAAAGCTTTGCTCGTAAGGCTGCATGAAGATCTGCTCTGTCCATGGTGATGGAGTCTATGCCGTCCTTCTTGATATGAAATTGCCTGACAAGATTCCCGTTTGGAGTAAGGACACGTAAACTTTCGGCAGAATGTCCCTGACTTCGTACTTTTGTAATAAGCTCGAGTTTACGTAGGACTTCTAGTCCGACGGGCATGACAGTAATACCGAAGCCAGTTTTTGACCAGTTGGGCATGCGTTCAACGACATCGGGGATAATACCCTTTTGTTCTAAAAGAGCAGCTAATGCTGTGCCAGTGATGCCAGCTCCGACAATAAGTACCCTACCCTTATTCTTCATTTGTATTAATCATAACAAAAAAGCCGCCTTTTTAGTGGAAGCTTTTCTTAGGCGATGATTGTATAGAGGATCGCCACAACCGCAGGGGCGATATACCCAAGTAGTGAAAGATACGGTTTTTCTTGGTATTTAATAATATGGCTATTAATTGGCCCGAGTATCGCACTGCCGATTAGGGCGAGTACTCCTGTGATAAATCCAATAAATACCCGTAGTCCCGATGGGTCATATCTAAGGCTAGCGAAGAACATGCATGTCAGAGGTGTTATGAATACGAGTATCAATATAATGATACGTACTATTTTCTGTTGCTTTGTTGGGTTCATTCAATCATCATAACAAAAAGCCTCCAAAACGGAGGCTTTCATTATATCTAAGCGTGCCGCGAACGAAGTCTTATGCGCTCAGTAAGTGCAGCGCTTTCGGGTATGTTCTTTAACCAGTTGGCATAGTATATACTGCGCCTTAGCCTTTTAACGGTGCGTTTAAAATGGCGTCTCATATGAAAGATGTCGTCATCAAGCTCGGCTCTGATTTCACGAGACGGATGACTAGATACATTTTTAGCGAGTTTGTGATCCATGTAGAGATATATCTCGGGAATTGTTTCGTGGTCGTTTTGGTGTTTGTTCTTTTTTGCTGGAGAATAGTGAAGCATAATGGTTCCTTCCTTTAAGCTTTATGGAGAACAATACCTAACGGTCAAGATCTATACCCCTCCTCGTATATCCGTACCAATAGTCTGTATTTCTATAGTAGTTGGTTCAGGAATCAATGTATGTGCGTTTAGTCACGTAGACGCTATATGTAGTGTTATTTAAGCGCTAGTTTCAATTTATCCATATTACTTATCGCAAATAAATGATCTACTTGATCAACAAGCCCCTCATTGAACAGTCGTCCCAGGGCTCTACTGGCCGTTTCTCGATTCATGTTAATAGAATCAGCGATATCCTGGTGGGTTATGGGCGCCTTAATAACAATTTTATTACCTTGAAGTGTACCGAATCTATCGGCTAGTAAAAGAAGTTCGGCGATGACCTTGCCCCGTGCTGACCGAAACTCAAGAATTTGTATCCTCCGTGTATAGACGGCGATGACATTAACGGTTTGATTCAAGATTTCTTGGGTAAGCCACATATTATTGCCCATAGCGATTCGTAATTTATCTTTGGAAGACTTTATGACCTCGACATCATCCATTGCTTCATAGAATAATCCCGTGATATTAGTGCCATCAAGAGACCATGGCAAAGGTATTAGGTCACCGACGGTGTGAATTTGAAGAAGATTAGCATGCCCATCGTGAGAAGTTGAGTATGATTTTACAAACCCTTTCTTGATGAGATAGACTCCTGTTGGCTCATCCAGACCGTTAATGACGGTTTCGCCATACGAGAACGCTATGGTCTGGCTCTCGCTAAAATAAGAGATAATATTCTTATCTTGTCGCTCGACTATATCGGACGATTCGCTGAATGTCATATCGTTAGTATATACGCATAGGGACACTTATCCTGTGCGTTTGCGCACATAACCTCTAATATTCGTATCTGTGAACTTCTTCAAGTCCTTCTGGAAACGAGCTTGTTCCGATCGTTAACAACGGGGGTGCTGGCCCGGAGGGAATCTATACAAAAGTATGTAATCGTTATAAAATATAGATGCAAGTTGATTGAACATGTGCGGAGTTAAAGAATAAGGTTAATCACTTTGCCGTTCTCAACTTCGTACATTCCCGCAATCCATTCTCAATCGAAAGGAAACCATAATGCGACGCATTCTGTTCGCACTACCAGGGGCACTCGTGCTGGCATTCGGCATTGCCATCGGTCCTGCAGCGATCGCTCAGGCGCAAGTCTGTCCAGCGTATCCCGTATCGGGATATCAGTTCTCTAGCGCAACCTGCCCCAAACCGGCTGACTTAAACGTCAACAAACCAACGGTTCAGGGTTTGCTGAACGACGACTACATGAACCAGAACTCTGTCAACGACCTTTACAACCAGGTCAACAAACTGGAGAACGAACAGCTCACTGGTAACTTCATCGGCTACGCAGTCGGTGTCGTCGGCATCGTAGCTGCGATCATCATGTTTGTACTGTGGTGGCCTCTCCGATCTGAAAGAAGGATTCAAGTCGACACGACCAAGTCGGCTTCTAGCGGTGAGTGAATCCTTGGGTCGACAAGCGAAAGCTTTCGGCCCGGGCACCCCCTGAATTTATATAAACTCCCGTATTCATGTCAACAAAAAAAGTCTCCGTTTTGGAGACTTCTTTTATTATGCGTATACTTGGCAGCCCTTATAGACGAGCTTAGAACTTTTTACTGAACATCCCATTCTTGAAGAGCTTCAATATTCTTAAGTGCCTGTTCCTTGAATGGAACATCATTGACGTCTACCGTGGTGTCTTCTGGATCTAGGAAGTTCTCAAGAGACTCGGTATCGTGTTCTGTGTACGTGAGTTGGATAAAGTTAGATGCGCTATCAACGTATTTTTGCCATGATATTTTTTTCCCAGAAATATATTGAGTCTCCCTCCATAGGTTTAAGCTGTTATCAATAAACTCATCCGTAGGCCCGCCAATGTTTGCTATGTCTGCACGATGCATAATAAGTTCATATGGAGTACGAGGGTCGGGATAATGTGCCCACGTTGCGGTAATAGACTGTAACATCATCGATCTTTCCCACTCTCCGACAGTTTTTCCCGATAAGTATTCTTCTAGCGACGCCGCTGAGTATGCTTCTTTTGTCGCAAAGCCTTTTGAAGTATGATCCTCGTGATAACCGGCATCATGCCAGGCTGCAGCAACGGCCAAGGCACCTTTTGCGATTACTAGCCCTTTGGCTTCAAGCTTACCAGCTATAATTTCAGTTCCGCTTGCAACAGATAATGCGTGATTCCAGTTATGATACGCGTAGTCGGTCGTATAATGTTTAGCTGCTGCCGATGAATATTCAATTACTTGGTCTGGAGTAAGTTTTATTAGTTTTCTTTCAACGTCAAATCGTCCATATGCCATATCTATAGTATCTATCGTCACTTCTTATGATGCAAACATAAACAAAAAGCCCCCATTCCGGAGACTTTCTCTATCGTGCTTCTACTTGGCAGCCCCTTGTGGACGAGCTTAGAACTTTTCGGGCAACTTATTCGCAGCAATGATCTTTTTATGGACAGCTCCGGCAAATAAACGATACGCGAGACGATCTTCTTTTTTATATATCATTTCAGTACCAAGTTCACGGTTACATGTTTGGCAGGTTAATGATCTACTTGATGGCATCGTATCGATGAACCTATCGACATACATACGCTTTAGTATGCCAGGCCCATCCTTTTGGTAGAAGGTGACGTGATTTTTGCAGTGATCACAGCTAACGTCGAGGATTCTAGATGTTCCGCCACGATTTTTTTGATACTTATCACGCTTGAACTTGTACATGAATTAACTATACTCCAAGTAGCGTTATGAGTGTACCGACAGATACGATACCAGCTACCAGCATTATCTCTTGTATTGTCCCCAAGCGATGTGATTGTTCATGAATGTCGGGGATAATATCACTAGCTGCGACGTATATGAAAAAGCCAGCGGTAATGGCAAGTAGCGGCCCAACGGGTAGTTGAGCGCTGGAACCCAGAAAATAAATCAATGTCGCCGTCACGATTGTTGCAAGAGCTGTTGCCAAATTAGCTATGACTACCGTTTTGTCTTTCCAACCACGTGATAATAGAAGCCCGAAGGTGCCAAGTTCTTTCGGAATTTCGTGTGCACTGACCGCAAGCGTTGTGATAATGCCGGTCGGAATGCTCACTAGGAACGCCGCGCCAATTGTGAAGCCATCAATTGCGTTATGCATGATGTCCCCTGCGACAATCAGGCGTCGTTGTTGCGCGTTCTGCGCTACTCCATTGATAGGTTCATGCTCGTGATGATGATGGAACCAACTCGAAGATCGTTCCAGCACAAAAAAGAGTGTAAAGCCCGCAAGGGTCCATAACAGTAAATCTCTGGGATTGCCAAGCTTGAATGATTCCGGTAAAAGGTCAAAGAACGCCGCTGCCAGTAACGCACCTGCCCCGAACGGTAGTGTCAAAAGTATGGCAATTTTTCGATGCTTTTTAGCACGCAACATCATAAGTCCGCCAGTGAGCGACAATGCACTTCCCGAGACAACGGCAAGTATAAGAAAGAGGAGGGTCATTGTTTGCATGTCTTAATCATAACAAAAAGCCTCCACTTAATCAGCTAGGCATTGTACATATCTATACTATGACCATCAATATTGAATGTTCTGGTAAAAGTGTAGTCTGAACGTTCTAGAACGGCACGGCTTGCATCATTACCTTCGTGAACGGTGGCATACACTACGTCATAGTGACGGTTTGCAAACTCAGTCAAAGCACGTACTGCACATGTTGCATAACCCATTCCTGTATAGGCCTCATCGAGCCAGTATCCAACTTCTACGCCAGTCTCTCCTATAGTCGTGTTGATAGACCCGACGAAGCTATTCTGTGCCCAAATACCCATGCTGGTTTTTGTGTCACCAAACTCAGTAACGCGCTTATATGGATACTCTTTGATCGATTTTTGTACACTTTCAAGAGTTGGATATTTAGATGAAGTTTGGTCTTCAAACTGACTAAGGTGAGCTCGGTTTCTATCAACAGCGCTAAAATAAGGCACTGCATCTTCAGCAGCTAGCTTTCTCAATGAAAGGCCTGGCATTTCCGTGTCGATATCACCGGGTAGGAACATTTGTTATATTATAGCATAATAACTACAGTACGTCTATAAGACAAACGACTAAGATGCGGCTATTTGGCTATACGCACAGTTGTTAAGAAGTTAGAACCAAAAAAACAGATAAGAATTAAAACGTGTCACGTTGGCATAAAAAATCAGAACCGATTAACAGTTCTAATTTCATCATTTCTAATTTGGAAGGGGCTCCGGGACGATTACCGAACCTACTGTGGTATAACTAGTGTTTTTGAAAGCTCGAAATGACTTCTTTATCAACTTCACTTAACGAATGTATTATTAAGTCTGCCAAACTCAAGTCTTGCGGCTCAGCATTAACATTTTCAACTCCAATGCAGAGTGCACCACTCGCTTTTGCAGCCTCAACACCAGTCCTAGCGTCCTCCAGTACGACACAGCTAGCCGGTTTAAGGTTAAGTTTTTCAAATACCTTGAAATATGTCTCGGGATCAGGTTTTCCTTTTGTGATTTCATTTCCGGTTACAATTACTTCAAACTTTTCAGCAATGTTAAATTTGTTCAGAACTACGTCAAGAAATTCACGGTCTAGGGATGTACCGATTGCCAATCTGAAACCAGCCTCGCTTAATCGATCGACTGATTCTATTGCACCCGGCATTGCTTCAAGGGATTTTTGGGCCATAGAGAAGAATAAAGCTGCCTTTTCATTTAAGAATTGTTCTGCAGAAGTATTTATATTTAGTTCAGTTACCATTCCTTGGGCAATGACGATGGGCTTTTTCCCAGCCATTGTATTTAAGAATTCTGACGATAACTCTGAAATAGTACGGCCGTATTCTATAAGTGTCTTTTTCCATGCTTCGACATGCAGTGGCTCGGAGTTGATCAGTGTTCCGTCAACGTCATATACAATAGCGTCTATTTTTACCATAACTCACTACATTGTACTAAAAAAGTCTACAAATAACACTTGTAGACTTTTCATGATTTCGTGGCAGCCCCTAGTGGAAGAACTTAGAACTTTTATCCCATATGCGAATGATCGTGATGATCGTGCAAAGCGTGACCTTTCCCTTTTTTAAGTAGGTAATAATTGACAGGCCACGCAGCTAAAAATGCCACGCTCATGGCTATAAGTCGCGAAAGCCAGTAAACAGGATGGGTAAGATCTTTGTCGAATGCTCCGGGTATAAGTAACATACAGACATTATCGGCGACAGTCATAGTAAGTATTGATACTGTATCGGCTGCAAAAATGAGCTTTAGTGACGGCCAGAACTTCATGCCAGTACGAACGATTGGAATAACCGAGAAAGCATAGCCTGATACAAATGATAGAACGGCAGCAAGTAATACCGTCGCCTCTCGACCTATCCCTGTATGCGTACCGATAGTAACACCGATCAATTCACCTATAGCACACCCAATAAGACAATGTAATGTGGCTGTAGCAGCCATTTGTTTTGTTGCCATGTTCATAGGTTAACTATAACAAAAAGCCTGCAAATTGAAGAGCTAGATTCTACTTCCAGTTCAGTGTAAACCACGTAATAGCTGCTACAAATCCAACAAGAGCCAGAGTTGCATATTGATTCGCCGTTTTCGATAGGTTCTTCTTTGTAAAAGCAAAGAAAGAGTTTGCATTAAATGCGTGAAGAATAAGACCACCGCTCAGTAGCCCTACCCAAGCAGACGGTTGAGCCGTCAAAAGAATGACTCCTGCAAAAAAGAGATATTCAGCGACAAAAGCTACTTTTGGTATTTTCCAAAGACCAAGACCAACATAAGTATCATGCTTCTTAGAACCAAAAACCGGTAGATCTTTTAAGTGGACAATTGCGTCTAGTAGCCAATGCGACAGTGCTCCGAGCCAAAATAAAACACCCACCAATACACTGTGGTATAGCAAACCAAAGGCTACTGATGGGATAAGATTCAAGACCGCAGAACGTACCAGTGAATGTGAGTGTGGATACGAAGAGAACTTGACCGCTTTTTGCAGCGGGTTCATCGGATTTACTTTAACTTTTTCTTTACCGAAGTAAACAAGGAACGGCCATAGTAAGTCGGGATATGCTACCGCAACCGCAATAGGAAAGACTGGCGTGCCTGGCGCAGCGGCTAGGATAACGGCTGCGGCTGCGTAGTGACCAATATACATGTGATAATAGTATCAAAGCTGTAGTAAATATCAAATGCTTATGCTCGGCAGTCCCTAGTGGAAGAACTTCGAACTTTTAAAGTCCCTTTTGCCGAACATACTCGGTCATAGTAATACGAAAACCACGCGTAAACCGTTCTTCGGGCTCATCAATCATTGCTTGGCGAATTGCGGGGATCGACATAGGGAAGATTTCTTTGACTTCGTCATTCGGCACAAACTTCCAAGATGGATCAGCTACACAGGCATACAGACCAAACAAGTGTTGCATCTCGGGATATTCTGGACCACTCAATGAAGTGGCCAGCTCTTCGAGGGGCTGTGTAATACCCAGCTCTTCCTCTGCTTCACGTGCCGCCGCCGCGGCATAGGTCTCGCCTTTTGAGACATGCCCACCCACTGAATGATCCCACTTGCCGTCCTTGCCATGTACTTGAATATACAGTTCACCCGCTTGGCTAAAGACAAATACGGCTGACACTCTATGGAGCTGTCCCGTCGCATGTGCGGTCTTTTTATCGGTAGTACCGATAATATTATCTTCGTCATCAACAATATCGAATAATTCTGTACTCATACTTTTAATATAACAAAAGTTTCCAATCAGGAGACAAATTGAGGTAAGCATAAGCGTGGCAGCCCCTAGTCGATGAGCTTAGAACTAATTTGCTAAAAGAAGTGCTTCCTTAGTTAATCTTGAAATCTCTTCTGCTGTTGGTGCTGTTATCTTCATTAACACATGAACTGTAGTTCCCAGAGTCTTTCGTAGGCGGTCAATAGTATATAGATCGGGTAAATCTTTACGGCGTGCAAATTCAGGGAGTCTCGACTCTCGCTGAATAAAGCCATCTTCAAGCTGAGCAGACCATATAATAGCGGCTTCATCCAATTCTTCTTCTGAATTAATCGGGACTACTTCGGCTTTATCACCTTCAATTTTAGTGGACAGCTCTATCATGATTGGCACCAAAGTTTCAGTGTAAAGGCCGTATCTTACAGCTGGTTCATGAACTTGATCGATGAGAGTATTCATATAAGTCATCCTATTACATTTTAAGCAATCCTCAAAACATAAGGAAGATCCCTACTTAGAATTATCATCGTACTTATGCTTAGCAGCCCCTAGTGGACAAGCTTAGAACTATTTCAGCGCAGTTTTAGCAAGATTTTTTGGAAAACTTGCTATAAATTCTTCAAGAGGAGGGAGATCTGGTTCATCTTCTGGATCTTGTAATAACGGCGTAGTGCTGAGAAGTTCTGGCGCATACCATCCTGTAGGAAGATTAGATAGAATGTAGCCCCTACTAGGAAAGATACGAATTCCACTTTCAGGATTGTCTTGAGTTTTGTGAATTTCTTTATCAAACATAAAGTCATTATAACAAAAAGCCTCTAATACGGAGACTTTTATCATCGTGCTTATGCTTGGCAGGGGCACGTGGAATATCTAAAGATAGCAGCATCGTCACGCGAAAATATGTAAACACATTTTCGTTGCTCCTCGTACTCGAACCACGATCTTACTCGCTTTGCTCGCAGATCCTGTTTCAACTCAACGTTCCTCAATCAAGAAAAAAGACGAACACGAAGTTCGTCATTTTTCTTGGCAGGGGCACGTGGAATCGAACCACGATCTCAGGTTTTGGAGACCTATGTACTAACCGTTGTACTATGCCCCTTTGGTTGATATAGATTGCTCTATAGCTTTCACATTGTAACAGATGTGAGGTTTTGCTTAAAGTACTAGAAAACTGCATAGATAACTGTCAAATAACAATCCCAATAAATCATCGACATTACGCCGAAGCACGAATGTAGGGTAAAATGGATAGAGTGCTATAGATCTAATGGAGGTGTTGAGTGTCAAAACCTACAGAGAACTTACAGGATTCTGCTAATCGCATCGAAAAACAGTTAACGTCCCCAACGGTGACGCTTATACTTACGGGCGCAACAATTGGTGCGTTCATATATCTTAATTATCTGCTTCAGCCGGCCTATCGTGGTGACCCGTTACCGTATACGTTAGCGCTTGTTGCCGAGATTTTCATTATTATCCAAGGGCTACTTTCATTTTGGACAATTCTTAGCGGTCGTATGAATCCGCGAAACTACGAATATCACAGTGCACAGGCGAAACTATACAACGAAGCAGTTGGTAAATCGGCTATCAGCATTTTAAAGAAACAGGATGCTGAAATCTCCCGGACAGTACCAATGTACGTTCACCGCAAAGCTATCAAAGTCGACGTTTATATTCCTGTATATGGTGAGCCTATCGAAGAGATTAAGGCAACGGCTATTGCGGCAAAGAATATATACGGGAAGCACAAGACACTCATTCTTGATGACGGTGATTCTGATGAAGTCAAAGCGCTCGCAAAAAAAGTTGGCGTCGGATACATTCGACGGCCGGTTCATAATAATGCGAAGGCAGGAAATATTAATTACGCCCTTAGCGTTACTGACGGTGACTTTTACTTAATACTTGATGCGGACTTTGTCGCTGACCCAACGATTCTTTATGAAACGATTCCATTCTTCGAGAACGATAATCTTGCTTTCGTTCAGACTCCACAGTTTTACGACAATCAAAACAACTTTGTATCGACGGCGGCAAACTTTATGCAAAACGTTTTTTACTCATTAATTCAATCGGGTAAGAATCGTTTCAACGCCGCATTTTGCGTAGGAACAAACGTTGTCTTCCGTCGAAAAGCGGTTGAATCAATTGGGGGCATGGTCACAAAGTCGAAATCTGAAGATATTTGGACATCGCTTCATCTTCACGAAAAAGGATACGATTCAGTGTACATTCCAACTGTTCTTGCTGTTGGAAAAACTCCAGAAACCTTAATGGCTTATTCAAAACAACAACTTCGTTGGGCAACGGGTAGCTTCGAAATATTCCTTCGCTCTAACCCACTGACACGACGTCATTTGACGATTGATCAACGACTTCAGTACTTTGCGACCACGTCGTACTATTTCATCGGTTTTTCTGTGCTCCTTCTTTTACTCCTTCCTCCCCTACAGATTTTCTTTAACCTGTCACCAATTGCGACGACAATTCCTATTTGGCAGTGGGCGCTTATGTATAGCGGATTCTATGTTTCGCAACTTGTGCTCGCCTTTTATACGATGGGCGGATTCAAGTTCAAGACATTGATGCTTTCAAATGTGTCATTCCCTATCTACATTAAAGCGTTTTTTAATGCACTGACACGACGCGATCAGGCATGGCATGCGACGAATACAATCTCGTATGACTCGCCGTTTAACTATGTTCGTATTCAGGTGTACGTATTCGTATTCTTGCTTCTGACGAGTATTGTGGGTGCAATAAAAGCCCTTTACACCGATCAATTCTCGATCTCTCTTGCCTGGAACGCGCTTAATACGTTTGTATTCGGGTATTTCGTGTACATGGCCTTATCCGAAGCAAGAGGTTTGAAGAAGCAGCGTCGCCAGCAAAAGCGCGAACAGAAGCGAGAAGCAAAACGTTCAAAAACGACAGTTATTACAGAAGGAGCAATATAATGAAATTTACAAGTAGAGTCCGTCTCGTCTTTGGTATAGTAGTCGTCATTTTTATCGTCGGTGCATTATCCATGTACCTCAACGGTATTATGTCTGTTTCGCAATCGTCAAAGGCTGAACTTGCTGCTGACTCAACCACGGTCGGTACTGACTACCCAGGACTTATTGTTAAGCAAAACATTGAAGAAGGTGACAAAGTGACGAAGGGCCAGGTGCTGTTTGAGATTCAAAGCACTCAGCTAAATGATGCGCTCACAAAGGGTGTTATTTCAGCATCGTCACTCTCATTTAGCGTAGACCCCACAACCAATTACATTCAGCTAAAAGCAAATGACGCAGGTGTGATCGAAAAAATTGATTATCGCGCAGGATCATACGTACCTGCCGGAGCAATCGTTGCGAGTGTCGATACAGTCGGCTCACTCTACGTCGTTGCCCATTTCCACCTTTCTCCTCCCGACTATGCACGCATTAATAAAACTAATAAGGTGAGTCTCCGTTTGCCAGATAATAGTACACAGACAGCAACTATCTTCTCGGTAGCGCTGGTGAGTAATGGAGATAGTGTTGATACTGTCGTCAAAGCTCGCATCAGTAACGCTGATATTAGCGACTTCCGATTCTCTGTCGGCACTCCAGTCGAAGCGACGCTTCAGCTCAATCAGGATAATATATTCCAAGGTTTATTCACTTCAATTCAGCAGCTATTTAAGCCACTTGGTCATTAAGGAATATGGTGAATCGAAAAAGGCTCGGCATCATTGCGGGAAGCATTCTTGTTATCAGTGTTGTTGCGGTAGGTACGGTCGTGTTGCTTGTGAATAAGCATGTTATCAAGAATCCGCTTGTCGCAATCCAAGCACCGTTAGTTGATCAAGCAACGCTGAACACTTTACCGAAAAAAAGCGGATCATCGGCATTCACTGACCGCATTGATAACAGTATCATTCCCCCAACGAATTCATGGATCAGTGGAATGGTGCTGCAAAAAACACCACTGCCTGTGTATCCAATGCCGCTCAGTTTTCTCGCAAAAGATACTGGTTTTGAAATAGGGCTTCCTAACGTCCAATCTCAGCCGACGATCATTACGGGAGAGCATACGTCTGGTATAGTGGCGAACATCGATGGCGCAACTAGCTTTATGCTGACGCGTTTTGATAAGCTTTCAGCGACACTGACGTATAAGAACGGGCCGAAGGAATTAGCAAAACTGACGATAGCCGAGGGATCACCTTACGTCTTTTACGTTTCAAGTGCGGATACAAGCCTGGCATTCACTGACATAAGTGCAACCACAAAGGACAGCTCGTCAACGTACCTTCGTTATACAAAAGCAGGTCATGATTACGTGGCTACCGTCAGTGATGGCGCTAGCATCACGACAATTGGCTCTAGGGCAACGATTAAAGCTCCAAGCAAGAGTTTGGTGACGCTCTACGCACTTCCGGGTAGTAATAAGGATAGTTTGAAAGACTTTGCGAATAACCAGCTGGTGAGTGTCTCAACTACTAATACGACGGGTGCAAACGACACAGTACAAACTATTTTTGAATATAAAACTGCAAATCAACAGCCGACTGCGTTTGTCCCCATGAGCTATAGTAACCTTACTTCAAATGACGCCGCTATTTCGACGTATGACAGTATTTACGGACCCATGAAGGCAGTTAAGGGTAACATGTTCACAACATCAGCTTCGACGCTGAAATCGTCAAATACGCTCGATTTGTCACATATCAGTGATGCGCATAGGCAACAATTGATTGCGAGCCTACCAGCTGATATTGCCAAGACCTCAATTACCGCAAACGATAGCTATTATGCGGGCAAACAACTTGCGAGAGCAGCAACACTGCTTGATATCGCAGAACAACTTGGTCAAAAGAAAGAGAGTAGCCAACTGATCTCGATCCTAAAAGATGGGTTTTCAACTCGTCTTAATGGACAATACTTTTATTATGACTCGACATTAAAAGGTGTTGCCGCGCAGACCAAGGCTTTTGGATCAGAAGACTTTAATGATCACCATTTTCATTATGGATATTTCATTTATGCGGCAAGTATTCTTGGTAAATACGACACGGACTTCTTGAAAAATTCTCAAAAGAAGGTTAACTTACTGGTTGCGGACATTGCTTCATACGCATCGTCGTCAAACTTTCCCGTTCAGCGCAACTATGACGCATACGCGGGTCACTCTTGGGCGGCAGGATTATCACCATTTGCGGATGGAAATAACCAGGAATCAAGTTCAGAGGCAATTAATGCCTGGAATGGCGTCGCGTTGTGGGCGCAACTTACGAATAACACCGAATTACAATCCTCTGCTACGTGGATGCTTTCAAACGAAGCAGCGACAGCAAAAGCCGCTTGGCGAACAGTAAATACTTCATCAACATACTTAAAAAACTTCACAAGCCCGCTGACATCGCTTAATTTCGGTGGAAAACGAACCTATTCAACGTTTTTTAGTGACGAGGCAAATACAAAACTGGGTATTCAGCTGATTCCTATGAGTCCTGCGATGCTTCAATACACCACTGATAGCTCATCGATCACCTCCGTTATTAATGCTTCCATTCGAAATGATAACTACAATGTTGCACTTGGTGATTACGTCCTCATGTATCTTGCGCTGGCTCAGCCAGAGAAAGCAGCACAGTTCGTTTCTGGTCAACAAGATGCTTATATCGACGACGGTAATTCGCGGACGTATATGGACGCATGGGTATTTTCATTGACTGATACTAAAAAATAACGAAAACTGTGGATTTCTAAGATAGAAAGTTGTTGTAAAAGCATAAGCTTACATCTATACTTGAGACAGAAAAATTGGCCAAAAATAAACGGGAGCAGTCAACGAGTATATCTCGTTATGACACGGGTATGAAGATATTAATGCTGGGCTGGGAGTTGCCGCCACATAACAGTGGTGGACTAGGCGTCGCCTGCTATCATTTGTCGAAAGCTTTAGCACTTGAGGGTGCTTCCATTGATTTCGTTGTTCCCTACTCTGCAAAACACGAAAACATCGACTTTATGAAGATTCATAATGCAACGAAGCTGTCTCCTATCGATCGCTACGGCCTTGGCGCTTACGATAGCCAGTTCCTCGTTGAGAGCCAACCTGGTTCAAACGTTGAGGATGTGAAAGATATCCGTGGCGTCCAACGACATTACACAAAATATGTCGAGCGTCTCGTTTCAAAGAAGAAGTTTGATGCGATTCACGCACACGACTGGTTGACTATGGAAGCAGGAATCCGCGCAAAACAACTGACTAATGCCCCTTTGATTGTTCATGTTCACTCAACAGAGTACGATCGTGCCGGTGGTAATGTGGGCAACCAAATTGCGCACGAGATTGAGTACCAAGGACTCATGATTGCTGACCGCATTATTGCCGTCAGCGATATTACCAAACAGATCATCATCAACAAGTACGGTATTCCAGCCGATAAAATTGAAATTATGCATAACGCTATCGATGTCGAGAGCCTTAATGATGGCTACAGCTATGACGGACGGACATACAAGTACCTTGAGGGCCTCAAAACCGAAGGGTATACCATTATCAGTGCCGTGACTCGTTTCACCATCCAAAAGGGACTTGAATACCTTGTTCGTGCCTTTGCGATGGCATCAGAGAAGAACGACCGTATCGCACTACTTCTTGCCGGTGATGGTGAACAGCGTGATGAATTGATCAAACTAGCATCGGAACTTGGCGTGTCAGATAGGCTTTTCTTTACCGGTTTCGTCAGAGGCAAGCAGTGGCGCGATGCGTACAGTGTATCTGATATTTTCGTGATGAGTTCAGTCAGTGAACCGTTCGGTTTAACTGCGCTTGAAGCAGCACACCACGATAATGCACTCATTCTCACAAAGCAATCGGGTGTTGCGGAGGTGCTTAGTAGTATCTTTAGGTATGATTTCTGGGATGTGCAGCGTCTTGCTGATCAAATTGTCGGTATTGCAACGTCTGATTCACTCAGGAATGAACTAAAAGTGAACGTTACGAATGAATATGCACGTCTTTCTTGGAATGATGTAGCTGCCAAATGCATGGATCTCTATAAATCATCACAGGTCGAGGTATACGCATGAGTCAGCGTGGGATAACTCTTTATCTTCATGTTCACCAGCCACTCCGTGTGCGTGACTACAGTGTGTTTGATACTGCGAACGACCACAACTATTTCAACGAGCCAGATCCACTCAGTGACCGTAACAATAAAAAGGTCTTCGATAAGGTTGCCGAGAAGTCATACAGGCCAATGAATGCGCTTCTAGAAAAGCTTTTGAATGACCACGAAGAATTCAAAGTATCGCTAAGCATCACAGGAACCTTCCTGGAACAAGCAGAGCTATGGGCACCAGATGTCATCGAAAGTTTCCAACGACTTGTGAAAACTGGTCGTGTCGAGATCGTTGCTGAAACCTACTACCACTCACTCGCTTTCTTTTATAGCCGAACCGAGTTTGAAGCACAGGTTGAAGCACACAAGACAAAGATACGTGATCTGTTCGGTGTCGAAACTAGCGTCTTCCGTAACACCGAACTTTCATACAACGACTCACTGGCACAGTGGGCTGATGGCTACGGTTTCAAAGGTATCCTCGCCGAAGGGTGGGATCCAATCCTCGATTGGCGCAGTCCTAACTTCGTCTACCAACCTGAAGGCACTGAAAATATTGCACTTCTTCTCAAGAACTATAAGTTAAGTGATGACCTTGCATTTCGTTTTAGCAATAAAGAATGGCAAGAATGGCCACTGACTGCCGACAAATACACTGAATGGGCAAACGCTTCAATTGATGACGCGCCACTAATTAACTTGTTCATGGACTACGAGACATTCGGTGAGCACCAATGGCAAGAAACAGGCATCTTTAGCTTCTTTGAAGACTTTGTTGGTCGTTGGCTCAAGAATCCAGACAATACGTTCTACACTGTTTCTGGAGCAATTGAAGCCAACAAACCTGTCGGAACACTCAGTATGCCAAATACGGTGACATGGGCTGATGCAGAGCGCGACCTGACGGCATGGCTTGGTAATAGCATGCAGCAAGAAGCGATGGGGCACCTTTACGCACTTGAAGCTGATATCTTGCGCACCAATGATCTCGACCTTATTTCTGACTGGCGAAAGCTCCAGACTTCTGATCATGCGTACTACATGTGTACCAAATGGTTCAGTGACGGCGACGTTCACGCCTACTTTAGCCCGTACGAGTCCCCATATGATGCCTTTTTGTATTATATGAACGTGATACGTGACCTCCGTTGGAGGCTTCACGAAACGCATCGTACTGGTGGGCTCCGTGGCTAGACCGATAGTTCTTAGTAACGGTGAATTACATGTCGGATTGAATAAATTTGGCCTTGTTCATGACTTCTATTATCCATACGTTGGGTTCGAGAACCATGCTGCTGGTGCGAACCTTCGTCACAAAGTCGGTGTACTAACTGACGGTAAGATGAGCTGGCTTGATGACGACACAGACTGGGAGTTTACCTTCCGCTATCCGCATACTGCTTTGATCGGTCATACTCTCGCAAAGAACACTAAAATTGGTATCATTTTAGAGTTTGACGACACTGTTGACGCTGAATTCAGCGTCTTTATGCGTAACGTCCATGTCGTCAACCTCTATGATCACCCTCGCGAAATCAAGTTGTATATGCACCAAGCCTTCGCAATCGGTGACTCACGAAGCAATACCGATACTGCTCAGTACTTGCCTGATAGCAATGCGATTCTTCACTATCGTGGTCGTCGTGCTTTCGTCATCTCCGGACAACACGATGGCAAGCCATTCGATCAGTACACGATTGGTTTGTTTGGTATTGAAGGTCACGAAGGAAGCTTCCGCGATGCCGAAGATGGTGTCCTCAGTTCGAACAACGTCGAACACGGCCGTGTCGACTCTATTCTGGGCTTTATATTACAAGTTGGTGCACACAGCTCAGAACGAGTGCATTACTGGGTAGCCGCAGGTATGTCTATCCGCGAGGCGCTGTATATTCACAAGCAAACTGAAGAAGACGGCATCTCTAAGCGACTCCACATGACAGCCGATTGGTGGCACAAATGGCTTGAGCCAGTCCTAAAACTGCTTCCAAACACGCCACAAGATCACCGCCAACTATTTATTAATAGCATGATGATTATGAAAGCACAGATGGATAAACGTGGCGCGGTCATCGCAAGTACCGACAGTACGATGTTGAATTATTCTCGTGATGCCTACGGCTACAGCTGGCCACGTGACGGAGGTTACGCAATGTGGCCACTGATTCGTCTTGGCTACGTCGACGAACCATATCGCTTCTTTGAATTCACCAAGCGTGGATTGCATACGGACGGCTACCTCATGCACAAATACCGCGCTGACGGAGCACTAGGAAGTAGCTGGCATCCTTACGTGCATGATAATGTTGTTGCGCCTCCTATTCAAACGGACGAAACAGCGACTGTACTGTTCATGTTTGCACAGTTCTATAACATTCACAAAGATAGCAAACTGATTAAAGAGTTCTATGTTTCGTTGGTTCAACCGATGGCTAACTTCCTGGCTGATTACATCGATATACACACAGGGCTTCCAAAGCCTAGCTACGACCTTTGGGAAGAGATCTTTGCCACCTTTACGTATACGACTGCCGTGACTTACGGAGCACTTCTGGCTGCATCCGAACTAGCGACGATCGCTGGCGATAACGACAGTGCTGTCAAATGGCGCAGTTCAGCTGATGACATCAAAGCAGCAGCCGCAAAACACCTCTACAACGAAGAGCGTGGTGTCTTCTATAAGAGCATTACTGTTGTCGATGGTGCAATCGTTAAAGATCCAATCATTGACACATCGAGTATCTTTGGTGCCTTCATGTACGGGCTCTTTGACTCAGACGGGCCTGAAATGAACTCATCAATTGAAGTAATGGTCTCAACGTTCAAATTACTCGACGACGAACCAGGCATTCCCCGCTACGAGAACGACTTCTATCGTCGCTCTGACCCAGCCGTTAACGGTAACTGGTGGTTTATCACAACCCTTTGGCACGCACAGTACTTGCTCGAGAAAGATAACTCAAAAGAAGCCAAGTTCATCCTTGACTGGACACTCAAGCACGCCTTGAATACGGGCATGCTCTCTGAGCAGATCGATCCTGTTAATGATCAAGTAATCTCACCTGCACCTCTCACCTGGTCTCACGCGGAATACGTCTCGACACTCTTAGATTACATAGAGAAAACGAAAAAGTGATGAAGTCTGGTGGGGTTCTTCGGCGCATGCTTCGCCACTACTCGCCACTGATTCGGTCACGAGGTGTGGCGATTCGTCGGTTTGCCTCTAAGACAGGGCTAGTGTACTTCGGAACGGTTGATCAGCACGAAGATGAACACGAGGTCATCCGTGGTCTTACGGTCTCTACGACGCATCGTGATGCGCATTACGCCGTTGGATCTTTTGATGGCTATGATATTAGTATTGTTGATCGATTTGATGTCATCGTCGACGCACATCATGAAGCAGCTGAACACTCGTGGCTCATTTTCAGGGCGAACCTCCAAGATGAATCTTTGCCACATCTTTTCTTTAAGCCACTCGGACACAGCCCCGCTGCATACAATAAATTCTTTACCGCCTTCAATCACCTTCATATCATTAATGACGTCTTTAATGATGCCCACTCACAGGAGTTTCACGCCCGTTACGAATTATTTGGACTAGCGACACATGCTCTTGCGTTGGAAGAAACACTGACACCCTACGTCACACAAACAATTGCTGCTCGATTTTGGCCACATGCAATTGAAATCTACGAAGGCAAACTATACGTCTACATAACAGAACACCGCCTCAGTGAGACGGTGTTTGGTGCGACGTTGCAAGCCACAACATGGCTTGCAAGCATTCTTGATAAAAAAGAGGATTAACTCTGGCGCTTTTTAACTTCGTTACGACCGAGGTTTTTCTTTGTCTCGGTGTATGTAGCGTGCTTACGAGCGATCGGGTCATACTTCTTTAAAACGATCTTTTCAGTCGTGTTTTGAGTATTCTTGGTCGTGTAATACGTACGGTGTCCAGTCAGTTCGCTGACGAGTCCGACGAGTTTGCGCTTGGTGTTCTTTTTAGCCATTTGGATTCCTTAAATGATATCGTATTTCAGTGGTCTACTATAACAAATTACTAGAGTAAGATCAAGACTTCGTATCTGTTATCGATAATTCTCAAAGTTAACAGGAAAATCAAAGTCTTGTGACTGTACTAAATGCATCACGTTTTGAAGTTCGTCCTTACTTGCGCTTGTGACACGAACGACATCACCCTGAATCAGTCCTTTTGCTTTTGGTGCATGTTCACGGATAACGGCTGTAATTTGTTTCGCTTTATCTTGCGTCAGACCAGCAATAAATAATATCTCTTTCGTTGATTTTAGATTAGCGGTCACGACCTCTTTTGTCAGATCAAGTGACTTACTCGACTGGTTACGGGCTGCAAGCTTCTTTCGCAAGATATCAATAATGTTTTCAATCTGCCAGTCACCAGCACCGGTTACTTTAATACCGGTCTTATCACCGATCCATTCAATGGCCGCGGGCGTTCCCTTAAAATCGAATCGATTATCAATTTCTTTTTCTGTTTGCGAAAAGACGTTATTCATTTCCGCTTTGTCATAAGTAGATACAATATCAAAACTAAATGTAGGCATACTACCAGTATAACAGATTGAAGATGACCTGTGATTATGCTAAAATCAACCGAGTGTTCACAGTTGTGCCGCGATAGCTCAGTTGGTAGAGCGCATCCATGGTAAGGATGAGGTCTCGGGTTCAAATCCCGATCGCGGCTCCATAACACCTTGAAAAGCTGATGAATATCAGATAGAATAGTTCAGTATCTACGTACGCCGCCTTAGCTCAGTTGGTTAGAGCACCTGTTTTGTAAACAGGGGGTCCACGGTTCGAATCCGTGAGGCGGCTCCATGATATTGTACTGAATTAACATGCTGGAATCGTGTAGTGGCAATCACAGGAGACTGTAAATCTCCCGCCGTAAGGCTCCGTAGGTTCGAGTCCTACTTCCAGCACCAAATAAAAATGACTTGTCCTCGCCGACAAGTCATTTTTATATGTAAAACAGTCACTGCTAAGTATTAGACTCGCGAGCAAGATAGGCACGTTGATAGTCACTTAGTTGCCTCAGGTTAATGATTGCAAGGACAAGAAGGACAAGGTTTAGAAAAATCCCAATAATAAGGTTGATAATGACCAGTACCTTAACGGCGCTCGGCTTGAGACCCACCAAAAGAAAAGAACCAGCAAAAATGAGATAGAGATGAGGAAGTATCCAGAAAATAGAAATCATCATGGTAGTAACGGTAAATCCAAAGATCGAACTCTGGTCTGTGCCGCTAATAGTATTGCCAAATCCGACAAGAATAATAACGGTAACACCCGCAACTATACCTACTCCACCGAATATAATAGAGAGAAGGCCATGTACTTTGAGCATACCGTCAGCTTGAGCACCGTTACGAGCTAGATTCTCGTCATTCATATTATTTTTTTAGTTTATGAACGTGGTACCCACGTTCGTAATCGCCAACCTCAGTAAGGTTAATGATGGCGAAAATAAGAAGCACAAGATTCCAGAACACGCCGATAACTAAGTTAATGATGACAAGCGTCTTGACGACCTTCGGAGCTGGTTCACGAATGAGATACGTACCAGAAACAATGAGATAAATGTGAGGAAGTGTCCAGAAAATGAATACGGCAGCTCCAATAAAGAAGAGGCCTAGTGCCGATCCGTTGTCGGTGTATGACTGGTCCGAAAGGTTGCCTACAGCTAGAAGTAGCATAAAAGCGATTGCTGCAAGTGTTCCCAGGCCACCGAAAACAATTGAAAGGATGCCGTGTACTTTTAGTGTACTCGTGGCTCGGTTGTATAGTAATTTTTCGTAATCCATAACTTCAGACATATTCTACTCCTTATCGTTACATTACCACGCGACGCGGCTGTTTTACTTGCTTTGGCTGTCCCTGCGGAATGATCATTTTAGCTGCTCGTTCACGCAGGTCAAGCGCAAGAAGGGATTCACCGACACGTTCATATGCGTCAGCAAGGATGGTGAGTGTCTGAGGAATTGGATCGAGTTCAATTGCACGCTCCAGGGAATCGATCATCTTGCGATCGTTACCGAGCTTCTCTTGCACCTTTGCGTAGGCAATATGGCGTGAAGAGAGGTCGCTATCCATGGCAAGCGCTTGCTCGAAAGCAAGTGCTGCTTTTTCGTACGTCTTTGTTTCATAGTAAATAAGGCCAACGTTATGAAGGCTACTGGCGCTCGGTTCGAGTGACTGAGCGATTTCGAAACATTCGATTGCCTCTTTATACTGCTGTTGTTTCGCATAGAGGATACCAAGTCGGTTATACGCGCTGGCGTTTCGTTCATCAACACGAAGAATCGTTAATAATGCTTTTTCAGCACGAAGGTACTTGCGATCTTGGAGTGATGTCTGTGCGATTGACCATAGTTGATCGAGCTTGTCGGAAAGTTTTGACGGCAAGTCACTAGCGACTTCACTAATAGTTTGTCGTTGATACAGTGCCCAGGCACCGATTAAGGCAATGAGGATAAGGCCTAACATTACATTAATTATACCATAACTGAGGCGAGCTGTAGTCGAACGTTGCCATTAGCTTCGATACGTTCATAAGCTTTCAATAAAACGCTGATCTTTTTCACTTGTTCGGGGTTCTTACCAGTCTTTAACGATCCTTGCAGTAGCTTCATCGCATCCAGAAGTAGAATGAGCGCCCCTGCCCTATCGTCTTTATACTGTAAGGAAAGCTTCAGGCGATCATACATCGTTCCTTGCAGGTAGGTTCGTGCATCACGGATGACTTGTGCGCGTGTATCAAACAACTTTTCATCGTTCGCAAGTACTGTTAGTTGCGCAGGTAATCCAGTCGCGATAAACAAAAGTTGCGCACGTTTCTGAGCATTTGCGACCTGTAGCTCATCAAGAAGCTGTTCAGATTGCGCCAAAGTAATAGGATTTACCTCCGTAATCTGCACGCGAGATCGAATTGTCGGAAGTAGCTTAGAAATAGTATGCGTCAACAGGATGAAATGCGTATTAACGCCCGGCTCTTCAAGAAGCTTCAGGAAGGCATTTTGCGCCTGCACACCCATTCTTTCGGCATAATCGATCACAATCAGACGGGTGCCTGTCTCGATCGTTTTCGTCATCGAATACAGGCGTCGGATGACATCAACGGTAATCACCCCCTTTTCAATGTCCACTTTGTCATCTTTTTCAGGTAAAACATAGATGGGTTTGGTGTGTGCCGAATCAGCAACATACGAAACAATTGATAAGAGCCCGATACCATCGGGGCCCGTAAAGACCATCGACTGTGGTAAATCGCGGGCAATAAGATCTAGATGTTGTTGTGTGTGAGGATGAATATACACATTAGGCATGTTTATATCCTGGGAATTTATCAGTAAATTCCTTTGGGACGGGAGCTATAAATGTTTCACGTTTAGATGCAGGGATCGTGATTTCAAGACTATGGGCATGAAGGAATAAGCGATCCGCTTTCTTCTTTCCGTAAATTCTATCACCGGAAATCGGCGCATTGATATATTCCATATGAACACGAAGTTGATGCGTTCGGCCAGTTGTTGGCCATAGCTTCACGAGTGCTTGAGTTTCGTTTGTATCAACGACTTCATAGGTAGTCATCGCCATCTTACCGCTAGGGTCAACGCGGAACGTACTTGGCGCTGAAGGGTTTCGTCCAATTGGAAGGTCGATCACTGCTGAAGTAACTTTTGGAATACCGTCAGTAACAGCCATGTATTCTTTCTTTGCTTTTCGATCAGCAAATTGCTTCTTGAGCATATCAGCGGCTTCATCATGACGAGCGCCAAGAATAACACCGCTCGTATCACGGTCAAGGCGGTGAACGATACCGGGACGACTCGTTTCAAGGCCGAAGGTGGTATAACGGCGGAAGAAGTCAGCAACGGTGAATTCATCGTTCAAAACGCCCTTAGAGTGCGTCAAAACGCCTGTTGGCTTGTTGATGACGATGACATTATCGTCGATATAGATGATTGGCAGTTCTTGAGCACTGAAGTCGGTATATTCAGGTGGAACCATCGCAATATCATCTGTTTCTAGAACATCTTGCTTTGGTCGTGTCACAACGATGCCATCAACTTTTACGTGACCAGCTTTGATGTACTTCTGAAGCGTACTTCGAGTAATTTTTGGGTAACGAGTAGCAAGTTCAAGATCGAGCCGTCGTTTAGGTGTTGTTACCTTAAACAAATAGGCGTCTTTACCCTTAAACGGCATACCGTAGGTGGTCTGTGTGTTATCAAGTGGATTCTTTACGACGTGGCCAATAACTTCAGAGTTCTGTGACTGGATCTGTTCCAAGATATAGTGCTTGTCGTCATCCGCATTCCCGTCGATCAACATGTAGTAACGAGTCTTTTCAAAGACAAAGGTGATCAAGAGCACACCTTGGCGAAGTTCTGTTTCTTTTGATTGAGAAATCTCTGCCTTTGCGGTTAATTCACCGGCAATTTCAAATTGTCGCAATAAGACGCGGATATCTCGAGTAAGGGTTTTCGACATGCTATTTCCCCGGACGCAGTCCAACGGCTTGTTGTGTTCGAAGTAAGGTGGCGTTCGCCGTCACAGCCAACGCTTTTTCTGATGCTTCAAGTTTCTTCATGACTACTGTATCGTCAACGGCATGTAGTTTCTTTTGGAAATCGATAAGGAAACGACGAACTTCTTCGGCAACAATAGCCTTAAAGTCACCGTAGAGCGTCTGGCCTTCGAACTCAGCAACCACTTCTTTAATGTCACGACTTTGAAGCAGTGCGAGAATTTCAAGTAAGTTACTAATACCTGGCTGGTTCTCACGGTCAAAACGGACATAGGCCTTTTCATCAGTTACTGCGCTCATTACCTTACGAGCAGCCGCTTCAGGTGTATCACTAAGGAAAATGACACCTTTGCCCGATTCATCACTTTTGCTCATCTTCTTTGAAGGATCTTGGAGGTCTTTAATACGAAGCCCTTGTTCTTTACCGAAGAACTTGTGCTGTTCTTTGACGGCTTTTGGAATGACAAAGATATCACCAAAATTTTTATTCATTCGTTCGCCAATATCACGGGTAAATTCAAGGTGTTGTGTCTGATCATCACCAACAGGGACATACTCAGAGCCATACAACAAGATGTCGGCCGCCATAAGGACGGGATAGTTGAAAAGCCCAACACTCACCCTTTCGTCGCCAATAGTGCCTGATTTGTCCTTAAACTGCGTCATACGGTTCATTTCACCAATGCCCGTCATGCAATCAAGGATCCACGTCAGTTCGGAGTGCGCGGAAATGTAGCTTTGGCGGTATAAATGGATATCTGGGTTATCAAGCGGAAGCCCTGCTGCGACAAAGTGTTTCGCGGTTAATAGAATTTGCGCATTAATCGCACTGTAATCGACGGGTGTCGTAATACTGTGCAAGTCAGGGATAAACATATTTACTTGATAGTCAGCCGAACGATTCTTTGCCATATCAATAATTGGTAGCATGCCACCAAAATAGTTCCCGATCGTCAGGTTATTGTTGGCACGAAGCCCAGTTAAGATGACTGGTTTACTCATTGCCTCTATTATAGCTTACTTACCCCCATAAAATGCATACAAAAAAAGAGCCCCATTGGATCGGAGCTCTTTTTGTACGATAAGCGGATTAACGCTTTGAGAACTGTTCTTTCTTACGAGCAGAACGAAGTCCGTACTTCTTACGTTCTTTCTCACGAGAGTCGCGTTTTAGGAACTCGGCTTTCTTGAGGGTTGAACGTAGGTCAGAGTGCGCAGTTGTGAGCGCTTTCGCGATCGCAAGCTTAATTGCATCAACTTGGCCGGCAGTACCACCACCTTGAACAAGGATAGTGATATCGTAGTCTTTTTGCTTGCCAACAAGGGCAAGTGGATCAGTGATTTCAGCAACCATAGTCTTGTTTTCTGAAAAGTATTCAGAAGCAGTCTTATCGTTAATCACAATTGAACCTTTACCAGCGTAGAGGCGTGCACGTGCAGTTGCACTCTTACGTCGTCCAAGTCCGTAGAAATAGGTTCCAGCAGGTGTTGTAGCCATTATTTCATCTCCACTTTCTTAGGGGTTTGTGCAGTGTGTGTGTGAGTTTCCCCTGGGAACACACGAAGGCGTGCCATACGACCGCTAGCAAGCTTATTTTTAGGGATCATACCCTTCACAGCTTCTTCAATGATTCGTTCAGGGTGCTTAGCACGTACTTCTTTAAGAGTAGCGTCGCTAATTCCACCTGGGAATCCACTGTGTCGGTAATATACTTTACCGATTTCTTTGTCACCAGTAACAACAAGCTTGTCAGCATTGATGACAACAACGTAATCGCCGTTATCAACGTGAGGAGTGTAGGTTACTTTAGACTTACCGATAAGAAGGTTAGCGATCTTTGTTGCAGTACGTCCTAATGGAATTTCTGCGGCATCAATCAAGAACCATTCGCGGCTTGTGTCTTCAGTTCGTAGACTGAAAGTTTTTGAGTTAACAACCATTACTTAGTCTCCTTCGCAGCAGTTTTCTTTGCAGCCACTGCTTTAGCAGGAGCTGGAGTTTCTGAAATCTCGTCAACGAAAGCGATAGTGGCCATTTGGGCACCGTCACCGATTCGAAGTCGAGTTCGCTCTACACGAACGTGTCCGCTTGTACGACCAGTCAACTGTGGTGCAATTACGTCAACAAGACGGAAAGCAGCAGCTTGGGTTGAAAGGCCAGCAATAACGCGGCGTCGGTTCGCAAGATCACCTTTTTTAGCTTTGGTGATAAGCTTTTCAATGTAGCGGACGAGTTCTTTGGCTTTAGGGTGCGTGGTCTCGATTTTGCCGTGCTCGACGAGACTTGTTGCAAGTCCCTTAAGCAGAGCGCGTCGTTGATCGCGTTCTCGTCCAAATTTACGTCCTTTATATCCGTGTCGGTGCATGTCTAGATTTCCAGTTCAGCCAATTTATCTTTAACTTCATCAAGCGCTTTGCTACCGAATCCCTTTAACTCACGAAGATCTTGCTCTGAAAGAGTGACGAGGTCACGAACAGTGCGGATTTCGTTGTTTGTAAGAGCGTTAGCTGTGCGCGCGCTGAGGTTCAACTCTTCAATTGGTGTGTTGAGTTCGTTTGATTCTTCTTCAGTATCTTGACCAAGTGCAGGAGCAGCTTCAACAGTTGTTGAACCAGCAAGTGCAGTGTATTGGTTTACCAAGATAGCAGCGGCTTCTTCGAATGCTTCACGAGGCGTGATAGAACCGTCAGTTTCAACATTAAGCTGAAGCTTGTCGAGGTTTGTTTCTTGACCAACACGAGTTGAGTCAACCTTGTAACGCACACGGAGTACTGGACTAAAGATAGCGTCGAGTGCAATCATGTCGCTGTGGAGACGATTAACACTTGAGTCTTCAATAGTTTCGTATCCGCGACCAGCTTCGACAACGAGGTCGAAAACGATAGACTTTTTAGGGTCATCGATGGTTGCGATGATTTGGTCTTTGTTGATGATTTCAACATCACCAGAAGTTTTGATGTCACCAGCAGTAATAACGCCAGTTCCCTTTTTCTCAAGACGTAGTTCAACGGGTTCGTCAGTACTTACCTTAACTTTAACGTTCTTGAGGTTTAGCATGATGTCGACGACATCTTCTTTTACACCTGGAACAGTGGTGAATTCGTGGCTTGATCCTTCAATACGGAAGGCAACGATAGCGCCACCTTTGATGCTTGAAAGAAGTACGCGACGAAGGCTGTTACCGAGAGTGTTTCCGTAACCGGCTTGTAGAGGCTCAATAACGAACGACGCACTAGTCGCGCTGTGCTCTTCGACGCTTGCAAGTGCTGGGTTGTGAATGACTTTTGACATTGTGGTAGGCTCCTTACCCTTAACGTGAGTAATACTCAACGATTAGTTGTTCGTTAATATCTGGCTCTGCTTCAGCACGGGTTGGTAAACCTGTAACTGAGATCGTCATTTTCTTTGCATCACTCTTGATCCAGCTAAGTGCTACCTGGCTAGAGTTCTTCACAACATCATCAAGTACGGTGAAGTAGCCTGATTTTGTGCTTTTAGGACGAACAACGATTTCGTCACCGACTTTAAGACGGATTGATGGAATATCGACACGACGACCGTTTAACATAAAGTGTCCGTGTCCAACAAGTTGACGAGCTGCACGGCGGCTAGTTGCAAAACCAGCGCGGTAAACAGCGTTGTCCATTCGTTGTTCAAGCAATTGAAGCAGGTTCTCACCAGCTAGGCCGTCACGACGGCTTGCTTCGTTCATTAGATTTGAGAATTGCTTCTCAAGAAGACCGTACAAACGACGAACTTTTTGCTTTTCACGAAGTTGTGTCAAGTAAAGGCTAGGCTTACCCTGACGTCCATTAGCGTGCTGACCTGGAATTCCAGTCTTTTTCGCCATAACCTTGTGCGCTTTAGGATGCAGTGCATACCCTTCGCGACGAGATTGTTTAACAATTGGGGATGTATCTCGTGCCATATGTTAGCCCCTTCGTGCCTTTCGAGGACGAACGCCACCGTGTGGAACGCCTGTTACCTCTTTAATACTATCGATAGTGATATCGAATGCACCTAACGCGCGGATTGCAGCGTCGCGGCCCATGCCGACACCCTTAACGAATACGTCAACAGCAGCAACGCCGTATTGGCCTTTTGCAGCTTCTGCTGCTTTTTCGGCTGCAACTTGTGCTGCATATGCTGTTCCCTTTTTACTTCCGCGGAAGCCAGTAGCGCCAGCGCTACTTTGGGTAAGAACGTTTCCTTTTTTATCAGTAAAGCTAACAATCGTGTTGTTAAACGTTGCCTGAATGTGCAACTGACCAGATGGAACTGATCGTTTTTGCTTCTTCTTGGTTGTAGATGAATCTGCCATAATCTGTTCCTTCCTTACGTCTTAGTTGCTGATTTAGGTTGTGCACCACCGACAGCAATTGCGCGACCCTTACGAGTACGTGCGTTTGTTCGGGTGCGTTGACCATGAACTGGAAGACCAGACTTGTGACGGAGGCCACGGTAACTGTTGATGTCTTTCAATCGCTTAATGTTGTTAGTTACGAGACGTTGTAGGTCACCTTCTACGGTGTAATCGCGGTCGATTACTTCACGTAGACGTTGCTCTTCAGCCTCGGTGAGATCTTTCACCCGAGTGGTCGGTTCTATATTAACCGCCGCAAGGATGGTCGATGCGAAATGTGGACCGATGCCGTAGATATACGTCAATGCGATCTGCACTTGCTTTTCAGCTGGGATTACAATCCCTGCAATTCGAGCCATGCTTAACCCTGCCTTTGCTTATTTTTAGGTTTCTTCTTGTTGATGACCCGAAGAACGCCCTTACGACGAACGATTTGGTCACCTGGACTGATTTTTTTTACGCTCGCACGAACTTTCATGAACGATTAAAACTCCAGCTCTTACATTTAATCTTTGTGGCGATACGTGATTCTTCCCTTACTAAGATCGTAAGGGGTCATCTCAACGTCCACCTGATCACCAGGTACGAGGCGGATATAGTTTTTACGCATTTTTCCGCTAATGTGCCCGATGATGCTTAGGTTGTTCTCCAATTCAATCTTAAATTGCGTATTAGGCAGTGCTTCCACAACCTTTCCTCGCATTTTAATGACTTCTTTTTGAGCTACCATAAGTTACAGTAGTGAATTATACACTATCAGGTCGCTCACGTAAACCACTTACAAGAATATTACAGCGCGTTTTTGGCATGTAATTGTATTTATGATTAATATTGTAGCAAAAACAGACGTGCCGTCAATATGTTAATCAGTTATTTTACCCCATCCCTAAGTCGTTAAAGTAAAATTTAACAATTTAGGGATGAGGACAGGGTGTGGCCCGCCTCAGAGCCCGTAGGTGTTCTGCTAGGCGTGCTGGCCAGCGATCCGATCTCTCACGAAGTTTAGCGAGGACAGAGCCTGCTTGTAGCCCGAGAGAGGAACGGTGTAGCTAGTGACGCGGATCTTGTAGAAGCTTTCCACCACACGTCGGTTCACGTAGAACTCGATAAGTGGAGTCAGCCAGTCGGTGAACTGTTGCTTCTCGTAGAAGAACCGAAATCGACTGTCCGTCTGCGCTTCACTGACGATACCCGTGAATGCCCACAGCACGGTATCAATACCGAGCTTGGCGTAGGTACCCGACAAGTTGCGCTTCTCGAGCAACCACTCTCCGAAGGAGAGCGTTGTGTTCTCTCTGTCCAGCTGGTAGCGATAGCGACCATAGAGCGCATCCACGATGTGGCGCGCTTGCAGGTTTCTTGCTCGCAGCACAGCCTTGTTGTAGAGCTTAAGCGCTGCATCCACGAGACCGAGCGCCTTCTGCATCGCTGCCTGGTTCCTCTCACTGGAGGTTTTCGGCGGCGATGCTGGCGGAGTAAAGATTCCGCGTTTCATAGTATTCCCCTGTCCATGTACGTCGTTCACCCCGGCCGGGGAACGGCTGAGTTGATCGATGTACCATATATTATACCACTAATGCATATTAGAGTCAATATACTACCCCTGTCAGGAGAGTTGGAGGCTACTTGTAGTCGTCGTACGTGACCATAAGGGCGCGTGAGTTGACCTGGCGAAGCGATTCTAGACCCACCGAGACCACGATGAGAAGTCCTGTACCGCCAATTGAGAGGTTTGTGCCAGAAATACCCGCAATGTGATACAGAAGGAACTCGGCGATGAATGGGGTGACTGCAATAAGCCCAAGAACGATTGATCCGAACAGGATAAGGCGGTTAACAGTCATAGATAGATATTTCTCGGTCGTTGCACCTGGGCGGATGCCTTCGATGAAGCCACCTTGCTTTTGCAAGTTCTCGGCAATTTCGTTGGCGTTAAAGACAATACCCGTATAGAAATAAGTAAAGAGGATCACGAGAGCAAAGTAGGCGCTTGGGTAAATGAAGGCCTGTAGCGTTGAGCCAGTAAAGTTACCAGGTGTTGGCGCTTGGAACCAGAGGATTAGATTACTTGCGAGATCGGCAAATGCATGATTACCTGTCGCTTTTAGAACTTGTCCAAGGAAGGCTGGTAGTGACAGGAATGCAACGGCAAAGATCACAGGGATGACACCAGCAGCAATCAGCTTCACAGGAAGGATGCTCTTCACACCTCCGTAGTTGCTGTTACCCTGAACACGCTTCGCATAGTTGATCGTGATGATACGTTGGGCTTCGTTGATCTTTACCAGTAGATACAGAAGTGCTAAAGAAACCGCCGCAATCGCAATCGTCACAAAGAATACCGTCGGATTCACCGGAATTGTAAACCAGCCGAAGACGCTCATTGATCCACCAGATGTGTCGAACAGGCCTGAACCGATCGTTGAAAGCATCTTTGGAAGTTGGCTGATAATACCCGCAAAGATGATAAGGCTGATACCGTTACCGACACCTTGTTCAGTAATGAGCTCACCAAGCCACATAAGCAGCACAGAACCTGCTGTCATGGCAGTGACAGCCACAATCCACTCAATGGGCGTTGCGCTGTTAAGAATCGTTGAGTTGCCCGCCAGGACGGTCTGACGAAGGATAAAGATGAAAGCAATTGACTGTACGATCGCCAGTGGAATAGTCGCAACACGTGTCCATTGGTTGATCTTACGACGACCGGATTCACCATCTTTGTGAAGTTCTTCAAGACGAGGAATTGCCTTGGTGAGAAGTTGTGTAATCACAGAGGCAGTAATGAACGGTGTCATACCTACAAGAACGATCGAGAAGCTTGCAAGCGCACCACCGGAAAGAAGGTTAAGGAAGCCACCAAAATCGGTACTACTCACAACGCTGTTAATGACCTCACGGAGCTGTGTCGGTGCGGCAAGTGGCACGGGAATGTGCGACAGGAAGCGATACGCAATAATAATACCCAGCACAATAAGCAGCCGCTTTTGCATGTCACGGTTTTTGAGTGATTTAAAAATCGTTTTCCAGTTCATTATGTGTCCTTCAGTCCCCTTCGGATGTTCAACAGTATTTCAGATCAATTAGGGCTTATTATACTACAGTTGATATAGCGAATAAAGAAAAAACACTCAGATAATGAGTGCTTAGTAACAAAGTTGAAAGTGGGGGCGGGAGTTAATGTAACTCACCGCCCCCGCGACGCTCCTATCTCTCAAAGGGCGCCTCGCCCATCATGGACTTACCGAGATCTTCTCGGCTTCGCTTGCCACGCGAATGGAACATTTTTGGAGTTCTCACCCGAACTTCCCTACCTGTTGAGTGGTTTAAGAGGAGGCACCTCCCACCTACCACAACTGACTCTTTCCGTTGCACGTATCCGGTGGAGCCTCACCCTGTGTTAGCTAGTGATGTGTCCGTCTTACGCGTGAATGTCCTAGTTATTTCAAACTAGGGAGCCGATCCCTCTTCACTCGCGGGAACTCTTATCTGGCTGATAAGGAGTGTGATAATAGTATAATAATAACCTCTATCAGTCAATGAAAAAAGGCAAACAAAAAACCTCGGCGTTTACCGAGGTTTTTCATAAAGACAAGATTGTCTTATTTTTTGTCAGCTGCTTCAGCTTCCTTCGTACTTTGACGAAGAGGCACTGGAGTTTTAACGTATGCGCCACCAGCTTTGATAACTGCAGCTTCGGCAGTCTTACTGATGCCCGCAACGTGGAGTGTTACCTTTTCGGTAATTTCACCACGAACAATAACTTTGACGGCGTGGAAAGCGTTTTCGATGTATCCTTCTTCGAAAAGAACGAAGTTATCGACTGTTTTACCCTTTAATGCGTTCAAAGTATCGAGGTACACGACTTGCGCTGGAGTACGAAGACTCTTGAATCCGCGAGCCTTAGGCACGGCACGAACAAGTGTTCGTTGACCACCCTGGAAAGTAGCACCGAGCTTCTTACCAGTACGTGCGCCTTGACCCTTAGTACCACGTCCGGCAGTTTTACCTTGTCCGGCTGCAATACCACGGCCGACACGCTTGCGGTCTTTGTTGGCTGCGACTTGTAGATCGTTATACTTCATTATTTTGTCTCCTCAACGGCGACTGGTTCTGCGACAACTGCGTTAACCTTGGCCTTTTTAGGGTGTTGGTTCTTCGTTGTTGTCCATTCGTCTCGTGGAACAAGTGTACGAAGCGCTTCAATCGTTGCATACGCGATGTTTACCTTGTTTGTAGAGTTAAGTGACTTTGAAAGAAGGTTACGGATTCCTGTCATACCGATGATTGATCGGACAACACCACCGGCAATGATACCGGTACCTGGAGCAGCTGGCTTAAGAAGCACTTGCGCACCAGAGAACTTTACTTCGTTTTCGTGAGGAATTGTTTCGTTAACAACAGGGATAACGATGAGATTCTTCTTGGCAACATCAGTCGCTTTTGCGATTGCAGCCTGAACGTCTGCACCCTTTGCAACACCGACACCAATTTTAGTTTTGTGGTCACCGACGACAACAAGTGCCTTAAATCGGAAACGACGTCCACCCTTTACAACACGTGACACACGGTCAATGTTGATAACGAGTTCTTCAAATTGCTTTGGTTCTGCAGGAGCTTGGTCACGTCGTTGACGTGGACCATTGTTACGTCCAGCACCTTGTCCGCCTTGTGGGCGAGCATTTTGAGTTTGCGCAGGGGTTGTAGGTTGATCAGCCATATTAGAACTCCAATCCTTCTTTACGAGCAGCATCAGCTAATGCTGAAAGACGCTGTGCGTATTGACGACCGTTACGGTCGAAAACAACAGCCACGATCTTGCTTTTCTTTGCTTTCTTTGCGATATCAGCACCAACGATTGCAGCTTGTTCAACCATAGTACCAGTTTGCTTGGTACCAACAGTTGTCGCAGCGGCGATCGTTTTCTTAGCGACGTCGTCGATAAGCTGTGCGCTGACATGCTTGTTGCTAATGGTGACTGTCAAACGTGGACGTTCAGCAGTTCCGGTGATCTTTGCACGTACTCGAGCAGCACGTAGATTTCGGTTGAGTAGCTTTTTAGCGAGCGTATTCATGATTATTTACCTGCCTTTCCAGCCTTACGAAGGATCACTTCGTCAGCATACTTAATACCTTTACCCTTGTAAGGTTCAGGCTTTTTGAGGCTACGAATCTCAGCTGCAGTTTGACCAACAAGTTGCTTGTCGATACCAGATACAGTGATCTCCATCTTGTTAACTTCAAGGTTTACACCTGCACGTGCTGTGTATTTCACAGGGTGAGAGAAACCAAGTGCCATATTAATTTCTGTGCCGCCACCTTCAACGCGGTAACCGACACCGTTCACTTCAAGCTTCTTTTCAAAAGCTTTAGTAACACCTTCGACTGCGTTGTTAAGGAGTGCTCGTTGCAAACCGTGCTGTGCTTTGGCGATTCGCTCATCATCCTTGCGGGTGACAACGGCGAAACCGTCTTGAACATCTAACGCAACAGTAACGTCTGACAAATGAGGCACTACCAGCTGACCCTTAGGGCCAACAACGGTAATAGCATCAGTGTCGACCGTGATTGTCACGCCCTGAGGGATTTGAATTGGTAGTTTTCCGATTCGACTCATAATCTATTCCTTTCTAAGAATATTAATAAACTTTTAGGAGGAGTTCGCCACCGAGACGTTGCTTGTGAGCTTCGTGACCAGTGATAACACCCTTACTTGTACTGACGAGGACAATTCCACGACCACTTTTGATCTTTGGAATTTCGTTTGCGCCAACATAGACACGACGTCCAGGCTTAGACAAACGAGTGATTTCATTGATCGTAGAAGTTTCACCTGGGGCGTTAATTGTAACAACCAGGATGTCGCGTGGTTTTGCTGCTTCAACTTTCACTGAAGTCAGGTAGCCAGCTTTCTTTAGTTCTTTGGCGACTGTGACCTTCATTTTGCTTGAAGGGACAGTGATTTCGTTCTTGCCAACCATTACTGCATTTCGAATGCGGGTAAGGAGGTCAGCGATTGGGTCTGTAGTTTGTAGTGACATAATCTATTTCCTTTCCTACCAGCTACTCTTAGTAATACCAGGAATTTCTCCCTTTGATGCTTTTTCACGGAAGTTGATACGGCTGAGGCCGAAGCGTCGCATGTATCCACGTGGACGTCCGTGTAGGGCGTCACGGTTCTTCCAACGTGATGGTGAACTGTTCTTTGGAAGTTTCTGTAGACCTTCCAAGTCGCCCATTTCTTTGAGTTCGGCACGCTTAGCGGCAAACTTCAGAATCATTTTCTTGCGTTTTTCGTCGCGAGCGACTGCTGATGTTTTAGCCATTAGCGTGCGCCTCCTTCTTTCTCGAATGGAACACCGAATTTTTCAAGTAACGCACGGCTGTTCACTTTACTTCCGTTCTTCATAACGAAGGTAACTTGAAGTCCGTGAATGTGCTGTGTTTCTTCGAAAGAAAGTTCGGCGAAAATTGATTGATCAATAACACCAAGGTTGTAGTTTCCACCCTTGTCAAACGCCTTAGCGCTGACGCCATGGAAGTCACGAACGCGTGGGAGTGAAATATTAACGAGGCGATCGAGGAACTCGTACATACGAGAGCCACGAAGTGTGACACTAAGGCCAACTCGGTTCATACCAGCACGAATTTTGAATCCGGCGATAGATTTCTTAGCCATACGGTCAACAGGAACTTGTCCTGTTACTTTCACGACAGTGTTACGAACAACTTCGTAGTGATGCTTGTCATCTTTGTTCTTACCGATTCCAACGCTGACTACAATTTTTTCGAGTTTTGGCACTTCGTTAATGTTCGAAAGACCGAGTTCGGCTTGTAGTTCCTTAGCATACGCAGAGGTATACAAGGCTTTCAGGCGAGGAGCGGTAACAACAGCTGTTTTAGTAGCCATTATTTGATCTCCTTACTATTTGCTTGACGTGCAAGACGAGTCTTGCCACCATCAGCATTCTTGATGTATCCAACGCGACTTGTCTTACCGGTTTTTTCGTCGATAACAAGTGCAACCTTGTGTGCAGGCACAGCGACATGAATGTCTTTGTGCGTTGTACGTGGGTTAAGTTGGCTTGGTTTGATGTGGCGGTGCTTTTGGCCGATACCTTCAATGAGGATACCTTCCTTAGTTACGCCAACCACTTTTCCAGTTGTACCCTTTTGAGCACCGCTGATAAGTTTTACTGTGTCACCTTTAATGATACGTGCCATATTATAGAACCTCCGGCGCAAGGCTAATGATCTTTGCGTATCCTTGGTCACGAAGTTCGCGTGGAACTGGACCGAAGACACGAGTACCCTTAGGAGTCTTGTCATCGTTAATAATTACAGCTGCGTTATCGTCAAAGACGATTGTGCTGCCGTCTTTTCGGCGGATTTGGTTACGAGTACGAACAATAACTGCCTTCACCACAGATTTCTTCTTCACTGTACCAGTCGGGTTAGCAACCTTTACACTGGCGACAATGATGTCACCAACGTGGGCGTAACGACGACGAGTACCACCGAGAACACGGATACAAAGGATTTCCTTTGCGCCGCTGTTGTCAGCAACTTTTAGTCGAGTTTCTTGTTGAATCATGTTATTTAGCCTCTACTTCCTCTTCCTTCAATTCGATAGAACCGCGAGCCTTCTCGTCGATCTTAACAAGTGTGAAGAATTTGGTCTTAGAAATAGGACGTACTTCAGAGATGGTAACTTTGTCACCTTCGTTAGCTTCGTTCTTTTCATCATGAGCAGTGTACTTACGAGAAACAGAATACTGCTTTCCGTAAATAGGGTGCGTTTCACGGCTTGTAACCGTAATTGTGATTGTCTTGTCAGCCTTATTAGAGGTAACAATGCCTGTAAGTGTCTTAGCCATCTTATTTCTCCTCTACTTTAGGTGACTTAATATCAGTTGATGTCTCGGCCTTGATCGCGACTGCGATAGCAGTGTGGATTCGGGCGATATTCTTACGTTGTACAGTTAGAACGTGCGGGTTCACGAGTTCACCTTGTTTGTGACTCTTGCGAGACTCAAGGTTATCCGCGTGAAGCTTAACGAGTTCTTCTTGAAGTTCAGCAAGTGTTTTCACTTCTGTTGCAGTCTTGGCTTTTACCGGTGCTTTAGCGCCGGCTTTAGTGTCTTTATTCGCCATTATGCTTGCTCCTTTATAATAAACTTCGTTTTCACAGGGAGCTTGTGTCCTGCAAGGCGCATTGCCTCACGAGCCACTGATTCCTCAACACCTGCCATTTCGAACAAAACGGTACCAGCTTTTACCTTGGCGACGTAGAATTCAGGGTTACCCTTACCGCTACCCATTTTGACGTCCTGTGGTTTACGAGTACGAGGTGTGTGAGGGAAGATTCGAATCCAAATCTTACCACCACGCTTAATGTGACGAGTCATTGCCTGACGAGAAGCCTCGATCTGACGTGACGTAACGTCGTTGTTGTCTTGTGATTGAAGACCGTAGTCACCAAAGGCAACGTAGTTTCCGCGAGTTGCGATACCTTCGTTTTTACCTTTTCGTACTTTTCGGTACTTCAGTTTCTTTGGCAATAACATTACTTATCAATCCTCTCGCCCTTGTAGATCCATACCTTGACTCCGATGATACCAGCAGGAGTTTTCGCTCGGGCGGTGTGGAAGTCAACATCAGCACGCAGTGTGTGAAGTGGTACAGAACCTTCAATAGTTTTCTCTCGTCGCGCCATTTCAGCGTTGTTCAAACGACCAGCAACTTGAATACGGATACCTTTGGCACCTGCATTCATAGTGTTTTGTGCAGCCATTTTGGTTGCACGGCGGAAGTTTGCACGTCGCATAAGTTGGTGAGCGATGTTTTCAGCAACAAGCTTCGCTGACATGTCAGGACGCTTTACTTCTTCGATATTGATACGAACTGGCAGACTTGCGATCTTTTCAAGTTCGTTCTTTAGTTCTGTGACACCAGCACCACCACGACCGATCACAACACCAGCTTTTGCGGTGTGAATCGTCACAGTAACGAGGTTAGCAGAACGTTCGATCTCTACACGAGCGATAGTTGGACGAGATTCGAAACGCTTTTCAACGTGGTCGCGGATCTTGATGTCCTCAATCAATAGACGTGGGAAATCTTTCTTGCTAGCAAACCAGCGTGAGTCCCAGTTCTTAGTGAGCTGAAGACGGAAGCTAATTGGATTTACTTTCTGTCCCATTATTTGGTCTCCTCGTCAGTAGTTAAAGGCTTCTCAACCTTAGCATCTACTGCTTTAGCAGTTGCCTTCTTAGGTTTCAGAGCGCCAGTTACTTCAATCAAAATGTTTGAAGATTTCTTTTGGAAAGGCAGCGCACGTCCACGGCTTGCAGGAACAAATCGCTTCAAACGAGTACCAGTAGTAACTGATAGTGTCGTGATAGTGAGTGTTTTTGCGTCATATCCGTGGTTGTTAACTGCATTTGCTGCGGCACTTTCGATCACCTTAATAAGTGGTCGAGCTGCACGCTTTGGTGTGTGGTTTAGGATGACAAGTGCATCAGCGACAGTACGGTTACGTACAAGGCTGGCAACCAAGCTTACCTTACGGGGTGCTTGGTCAACGCCCTTAGCGTATGCGCGTACTTTGTCAGCATCAGCTACTCGGTTTTTAGTCGTGTTAGCCATGATTACTTCGTCTTGCCTCCGTGTTTACGGAACTTGCGAGTTGGACTAAACTCACCGAGTTTGTGGCCAACCATGTTCTCTGAAACGAGGACAGGTACGTGTACCTTACCATTGTGAACGGCGATCGTACGACCGACCATTTCAGGGGTAATAGTACTTGAACGAGCCCAAGTCTTAATAATAGTTCGGTCTTCCAGACTAAGAGCAGCTACTTTTTTAGCTAGCTTGAAGTCAATGAAAGGACCCTTTTTAAGTGATCTACTCATTATCGCTTCCTCTTCGCGTCATGGCGCGACCTTACAATTAATCCGGCAACGTCTTTACGACGACGTGTTCGGTAACCAAGCGTCAATTGACCCCAAGGAGTACGAGGCGCTTTACCAGGACCATGTCGTCCACCGTCACCACCACCGTGTGGGTGATCTGCGGCGTTCATAAC
>DIZA01000004.1 GCA_002429245.1 Candidatus Saccharibacteria bacterium UBA6040 | reverse complement strand
TCTTGGTACCCCGGGCAGGAGTCGAACCTACAACCATATCCTTAGGACGGATCTACTCTATCCAGTTGAGCTACCGGGGCATGTTCATTATTTTAACAGATGAGGAGCGGAATCGCGTCGTAGGGTAATTCCAACGACGCTTCACTCCGGGTCTTTCTCTGTTTCAGTACCGGGAAAGACTCGGGTTGCAGATGCCGTTGAAATTACCCTCCGCCACGACTCCGCTGAGTTATCTTGTAAACTTCTCGTTCAAGACGCTGTAATCAAAGAGTTCGTCGTCAGAGAACCAGTGTGGGATCTCTTGCTGTGCGTCTGCAAGGTCGCCAGATGCGTGAATCAGGTTAGGGATCGCTTTGTCTTCGGCGTCACCATAGCCATAGCTCATATGCGAGAAATCGCCACGAATTGTCCCCGGTGCAGATGACTTTGGCTCAGTTGAACCAACGAGTTTGCGGACAAGTTCAACCGCTTCGATGCCTTCAAGCACCATAGCGATGACTGGTCCGGCAATCATTATTTCAAGGTTGTTATTGAACACCTTTTCGCCACGACGAGTGATCACTTGGCCGATTTCTTCGTAGTGTTTGTAGTAGTGGTCGCGGTCTGGGAAGATCATTTTTGTTCCAATAATCTTGAGACCAACTCGTTCGAAACGAGTCAAAATCTCACCAACAACGCCACGTTGGATTGCGTCAGGTTTATAAAGAATAAGTGTGCGCTCGATAAGGTGATTCTTTGTCATGGTCGTTTCTCCGTATAATCTCGTTAGTTCTGTATTAGTTCAGTATGTATTGTACCAAAAGGACAACCGCAAGTACCGCCGCGAGGACGACACGGTACCACCCGAAGATAGCCAGTGAGTGTTTCTGCAGGTACTTCATCAAGAAGCCAATGGCAATCATACCGCTGATAAAGGCAACGAGGTTCGAAAGAGCTAGTGTTCCAAGATGCGCATTAAGATATGCGTGATCACTAACGAATGTCTTCGCTGTCACCCCAAGCATCACTGGAATTGACGCCAGGAAGCTATACTCGGCCGCTTCGGCAGGCTTCAGTCCAAGAAAACGGGCTGACAATATTGTTGCCCCAGATCGTGACACACCAGGGACAAGTGCAACCGTTTGCGCTAAACCGATGATGAGTGCACGGGACTTTGAAAGGTGCTCTCCATCTTTGACAGGACTGGCCTTCGGTAATTTTTCGGCAAGAATCATGAGTGTACCGACAATCGCCAACGAAACAGTCACCGTGATAAGACTATTAAAGAAATCGTGTGATTCAATATACTTAGCGCTCAGTAATCCGATAATCCCAGCTGGGATTGAGGTAATGATAATGTTCCGCGCTAATCGATAGTTACGATTCTTAAAGATATCGACTAAGATATTCACGATTCGTTTTCGGAAAAATACCAACAAAGCAACGAGTGTTCCGAAGTTGATAAACTCGAGGAATAAATGGTCCGAGCCAACGCCAAGCAGTGTTTGTCCAATGATAAGGTGTCCTGAGCTACTGACAGGAATGAATTCGGTCAATCCCTGAATCAGTCCTAGAATGATTGTCGTAATAATAAGCATGTCTTCTATTGTATCGTCCTCGTCTCTTTTAGGCTATGCTAAATACATGTATATGTCCGAATTAATCCTCGACTATATCGAACACCTCGAGGTAGAAGGTGGTCGTTCTGCAAAGACGGCCGAAAATTACCGCCTGTATCTTGAGCGGTTCGTTGAATTTACCGAAGACATTAAAGTTGAGAACATTACGTCTGAAATTATCCGTAAGTACCGCCTCTGGCTGAATCGCTACAAGAACGCGGCCGACGATGACCTGGCAACGATTACCCAGTCCTACCACCTGATTGCCCTGCGCGGCTTTCTCGGGTATCTGTCTCAGCGAGATATCCAGTCGTTGGCACCAAATAAAATCGTCCTTCCGAAGGTGTCTCGAAAACAAGTCACTTTCCTTCATTATGACGAAGTCGAACGCCTTATCTCGGGCATCGAAATTGAGTCAGAAGCTGGCCTTCGTGACCGAGCGATCGTCGAACTACTCTTCTCGAGTGGTCTTCGTGTCTCCGAACTTATTAATTTAAACCGCGACCACGTCAACACAAAACGACGCGAATTCATGGTACGCGGAAAAGGCCAAAAAGATCGCCCTGTCTTTATTAGCGAAGCAGCCGCCAGTTGGGTAAATCGCTATCTCGATGCACGCCAAGATAGCCTCGCCCCCCTGTTTATTAGTTACAGTAAAAACGTTGAAGCAAATACTAGTGGTGACTATCACCGTCTGACCGCACGGAGCGTTCAGCGGATGGTGTCAAAATATGCGCTACTTGCAGGTATTACGAAACACGTCAGCCCGCACACTATGCGCCACAGTTTCGCGACTGATCTCTTAATGAACGGTGCTGATATTCGCAGCGTTCAAAGCATGCTTGGACACAGCAGTATCAGTACGACGCAAGTCTACACTCACGTGACGGACGAACACCTCCGCGAGGTCTACGAAAAGTTCCACAGCGAATCTGGCGACGCCTAGCCTACTGACAAGTAGATTGATCGGCAGGAATCGTGTTCGAGGTATCAGTCACAAGGAAGTTCTTACAAAGGTTTCCTGATACATCGAGTGCAGCTTCTGGGAATGGGAAGTTGGTATTAACGAGGTCAACACGATCATCAACACGGCGGTATTGATCATTGGCACGACCGGTAGAATCAATGCTCGGCTGAACACCCTTGAACTGTGCCCCAACGAGTGAAATACGGAAGTGGGTTGTCTTGTAGAGTGCGGTTAATCGCAGGTAGGCCGTTCGTGTCAGGTCACCAGGTGCATTACCGACTGGAGTTGGAAGGTTCAACGTCACACTACACGAGTAGCCTCCTCCACTTAACTTACCGCTGCAGTGTGTGCCGAGTGGCGTTCCCGTTGCGGTTAATCGTGTGTCACGATCGGCAAAGGCGTACGTATCTTGAACGTTACTTGCTGTTCCTGAGGTACCAATTGGATATAAGAACAATGTATTTGCATCGCTCGTGCCATCATTTGTGCCATCGAAGTTAGCCAGCGTAAAACCGGTGCCAAACTGCATCATCTGGGTACGCATGACTGATGGACGAGTTGTTGGCCAGCTCGACTGCGCAAGGAGTGGCCAGATTTGCTGATTCGTCCCGCCACCATCGCTCTGCGGAGGAGTCGCTTGAAGATTGACGCTGGTTCCCGTCGTCCCGAAGTCGTCAGTCGTAAACCATTGCAACTGAACGCTCGTGAAGTTACTCGTACTAATGAGCGGGATGATCTTTGAACTATTTGCTTCTAGTGTCCCAAGGTAATCATCGGTATTAAGTTGCATCTTCACGCAGGTATAGGCCTGATTCAATTGCACGTCATTTGCCGACTGAGATTGTTGCACTGGAACTTCTTTGTTATTCGTCACATCAACGACATCTTTCAGGCCTTGGTTACAAGTCGTCGAGTTAATCGTATTACGCGCAGCGGTACAGCCAGCCACATCACCCGTTGCGCAAATAGTACGATAGTAAATAAGGGCGCGTTTGCCGTCTTCAACGCCGGCCTGGGCTGAGTCTAGTGCACTCTTTGAAAGGTCGTTGATCGACGCTTGTTGCTGATCACTAATCATAATACGGAGGAAACTCAGCGTTACCACCGTAATAAGAAGCATTGCAAATACAACGATAAATAGCGAAACAGCTCCGGACTCTTTGTGACGATTAAGCATTACCATTCTAGTTAACCCCACTTACTACCCTAAGAACAAGAGTAAACTGCTGGACAGCACAGTAATTCAGGTCTGAGCCACTGCTGGACGGTGGTTTACAGGCACTCTGGTCACTAGTAAGCGCGTTCAAGTCACTCGTTCCTAATGTGTACGTAATTTTGTAAAGTTGTTGAGCGGATAGTGCATCTTTTGAGGTCGAACTGGAAACAACACTAAAAGCATGGATCGCAAGGCTATGGTCACCCGATCGGAGCAATTCAACTGCACCAACTGGATTAATGTTTGGATACTTTCCGTTCCCGTCAGGAATACAGTATGCACCACCACTATCTGGTGCTTTTACAAAACTAATCTCATAGCGAGTCGTACCGTTGCTATCGATGACACTGTTGCCTGACGTATTTGGCCCCGAGTACTGGTTTCGGTTGCTGTTCACCGAAGCAAGAGCCGATCCGTAATTCCACACGTAGGTGTATTGGCCGAGACACATGCGACCGCCCCATGCATTGGTGACGTATCGCTTTGCGGCTGGATCGATCGAGAAAGTACTACTGCTCCGCGTCGCTGAATCGAGTTCATCGCCAAGCGCACGTGAGGTTGCATTCACCTCTTTCAAGATAATACCTCTGTTATAAATGTTAGCGATTTGTACAATCGTCATCGCAATCGTCAGAAGCAACACTGAAATAAAGGTCATCGCCAGCAAAAGCTCGATGAGTGTGAAGCCGTCTTGTTTAACTTTGTGGTTCATATAACCTCACAATCGTTCCAATCGTCATTGGTGGACCTTGTCCTGGGTTATCCCAACAAGCATCAATGTGGAAGTCGATATAGCGCGTATTCTTTTGGTTAACGTCGGGACTGGCTTGAGAACGAATCGCTTCAATCCAAATTCCCTGAGCTTGGCTGAGTGCGCCAGAGTTAGCATCGTAGGTTACTTGCGCAAAGGTACTCGCAGGCACCAATTGCCCAGCGGATCCGTTCACGTACTGCGCATTGGACGCATCTAAGATAAAGCTTCCACTTGGTGGCGATGGGCAGGTCGAAACATTAGAAAACGACGATGCAGCAGTTGCAGAAATATTCGAACTCATTACTGACCACTGTCCAGCTGGTGTATTAATATCGTAGGTTCCGTTATTTTGGAACTTCGCAACGTAAGCATCGTGAAGGAATCGTAGTGTCGTTGCCTGTGCATCGACCTGTTGACGAACCAGTGTCGTTTCAAGTGCGCGTTGTGATGCAATCGTTCCCTGATTCATAATCGTCATTGCGCCAATGATCACGAGGCTCAAAATACTGAACGCAAATAAGACCTCGATGAGGGTATCACCTCGTTCTCGGCGTTGTTTTAACACTGTGAGTCTCCCCCATCGTTCTTGATGGTTGAGAATGACCGCGTTTCAATCGAACCCGGGCCGTCAGCTGCTTGTCCAATGTAGACAGAGAGCATCTCGGGTACACCAACACCGTTTGGATCAATGCAAATTGTTCGCTGTAGCTGCCCTGGAACTTGCGTCGTATCCTCTACCATCATCGTTTTCAATGTCGCTGAATTTACTGCCGTAATATCGTTCACGTCATCACTCGTAAATGTATACGATGTTCCGCTATCTGGTGAACGCAAAATAAGCATTGCAAGTGATCGTGGCATTGTAGGTTTTTTTGCACCAGTCCCTTTAGCTGGCCACGCAATCTGTGCGCCCCATTCAAGGCTAGACGTTGCTATACTGCTCGTCGAGATACCCAGCGTGTAATTGGCCTTAATTGTCGCAACGTCACTGGCACCCGCTGCTTCAGAGTTTTGAAAGCCAACCACCACCGCTTGCGTAATACTTCCGCCCACAATAGAAATATAGCGGCCCAAAAGGACGCAGTCACTTTGCCCAGGAGCAACTCCTCCATTAGATTGCGTAGGGTTGGCGGTTGATCCACACGTCCAGTTTGAATCTCGATCGTTGCTGACGTTTGTTACCTGTGAATATTGATCTTGTAATAATGACTTGAACGTCGCAACCGAATCCTTGTAGCGTTGTGCGCTAACTGATGACCCAACGCCGATCAATAATCCCGCAATTAAAACCCCTGTAATAGCCAGGACGAGCATGGTTTCGATGATCGTAAAGCCGCGTTTAAAGTGTGTGCCCATGTGTCGTCATTATAGCATATGCATAAGCGGTGTGACCTCTTTAAAGTAAGCGCTAAAGTGGACTACATTAAACTAAGTGTGTAGAATTCGGCAATTGTCACGCCAACGAGTTTCGTCACGACTGTTCCAGCAATCAGAAGTGGACCAAATGGGACGCGCGAGTCACGCTTTAACTTCCCTGTTACCATCAACGGAATCACGATAAGACAGCCGATCACGTTTGCGAAGAACAACGCAATGATAGCCAGTTTCCAGTCTGCAAGCAGCAATCCAAGCCCAAGTCCTAACTTTATATCCCCAAAGCCGATCCAGCGGCCTTTAGAGATGATGTACAGCACAAAATAAATACCACTGAGGATCGCAACCGATCCAAGAACGTTGATAATTGCTCCGACTGTGTCACGACTGGCGATAATCATAAGGATGGCGCTAACAAGGCCAAGTCCAATAACAGCGAAGTTCACTTTATCAGGCAGTAAGAACCATTTGGCGTCGTAGGCAAACAAGATCGCAAGGCCAACACCAGCAATCAACCAGATAACAAAGATAGCGATCTGGAGGCTTGAAACAAGCTCAACAGGCCAAAAAAGAAACGACGCGACAAAGAAGACGGCAGTCCCCAGCTCAATAAGTGGCTCCATGCGACCGATCGGCTTGTGGCAGCTGCGGCAACGCCCCTTCAGACTTACCCAGCTCACCAGTGGGATAAGATCGAACCATTTCAGTTCGTAGCCACAATGCAAACAGCGAGAACGGTCTTTCGACACCTTCTCGCTGGCAAGCTTTTTCAGTTGTAAGAATTCTTTGTGATCAACATGTTCGCCAACTTTTTTATCAGCGACAAGTTGCCTAGCACGAAGGCGCCATACCGTTGCCCCCGCGAAACTCCCTAGAACAAGTCCGAATAGTGCGAGCCCGACAAGGATAATGATAGTGGTCATAGACTTATGATAGCAGATCGACGAAGCGTTCTGACAACCTAGTTATTCACGCAGTAGTAACCACCGCTCTCAAGAACCATACGGAAGGCAACCTTACGGCTACCACCGGTTTTTACGCTGGCGCTCGAGTCACCACAGACGTATCCAGGTGTGTAATAGACCACGTTTTGTGAGGTCGTGAAGGCTGAAGTCAAGTCACTATTATCTTTGGCGGTCATGACATAGGTAGTTGTCGTTGCTCCCTGTGCACTGGTTGCGCCAGCTGGGTCGATAAATGAGTCACCGCCAGCAACAAGGTACTGCGTCACAAATGTGCTGTAGTTTGTTGGAAGTGCACCACGATTGGAGTTCGTGTAGTTAACGATCGCACTTGAAAGACGACCCATGTCGTTCTTGCGCTGTGTGTCACGTTGGTTACGCTGTAGTGCTGGAAGCGCGATGAAGACCATCAAGAAGATGAGGCCAGCGATTGCCAAGACCAACACGACTTCGATAATAGTAAACCCTTTCGAGGTCTTTGCTGAATTGTCTTTTCTGAGAACGTTCATAGGAATTTTTTCCACCTTTCAAATGAACTAAATTATTGCATAACTGCTTGTGTTTAATATATCTGACACAGGGCTGTTTGTCTAGCCATTTTAGACATTGATTCCGTTGACTAAACCATAGATCGGTAAGAGAATAGCTCCCACCATTCCCCCGGCGACGATAGCAAGTACAACCATCAGGATTGGTTCGATAGCCGTAGAAATCGTTCTAATCTGTTCATCCAGCTCATCTTCGTAGACCTGCGCGACCTTCCCCAGCATTTCGTCGATACGACCTGACTGCTCACCGATCTTAATCATCTGTGGCACGAGGGACATAATAATCGGTTCAGCTTCAAGTGCAACAGAAAGTGCTTTACCGCCCTTCACCTTGTCGGCAGCGCGATCGATGCTTTTTGAGATCACCGTGTTATTCACCGCAGTCGAGGTTACCTTTAGCATATCAAGCATGCTGACACCGGTGGCGAGTAGCGTCTGCCCTGTTCGAGTAAAGCGAGCCATATACAGTTTTCGAAGCATTTTTCCAAAAATCGGAACGCGAATCTTGAATTCATCCTTAAAGCGAATCCCGCTCTCGGTCTTTAAGAACTGAGAGATAAAGTAAACCGCAACACCGACAACGATAATCACAATCCACCACCAGTGCACCAGTATATCGGCCGCTGTTACCATGATCTGTGTGAGGAATGGCAGTTGTTTGTGAAGATCTTTGTAGAGCTTCTCTACTTGTGGAACGACCGTAAAGAGCATGAATGCTAGTACCGCACCAATCACGACCAAAACAATGATTGGATACGTTAACGCACCCTTAATTTTGCTCATGGTAGCGGCGTCTTTTTCTTGCTGGTTCGCAACACGTTGCAATGACTCATCGAGCGTACCCGAAAGTTCACCTGCTGAAACCAGTGAGATAAAGACACCGTCAAAGACCTGTGGGTGCTTTGCAAATGAAATGGAGAGTGACTTACCACCTTCGACATCACCAACAATTTCCTGCAGGACTGACTGCAACTGCTTGTTTTGTGTTTGCTCCATTGTCGTGTGGAGGCTTTGGCTAAGCGGAAGTCCCGCACCAATCAAAGTTGCAAGCTGACGCGTAAAGACCACCTTGTCCTTGGTTGTGATGCGTCCCGTAATTCTCGCAAAGAGTGAGCCATCACCAATCTGCTCTTTGATCGAAAGTGGAACAAAGCCCTGCTTCACCAAAAGCTGGGCGGCTGCACTTTCAGATTCAGCCTGAAGGCTAGCCTTGACCAACTTGTTGGTCGCTCGGTCGCGGGCTTCATACGTAAACTTTTTCACTGGGGCAATTAGCCTCTCATGAGTCTTTCGAACTCTGTTAGATCAACGGCAAATTCACGAGCGCTGTCGTATGAAATCGTTCCTGCCTGGACAAGGCTGACGAGCGTACGGTCCATTGTCTGCATACCTTGGTCAGCACCAGTTTGGATAATTGCGTCAAGTTGGTGCGCTTTACCTTCACGGATGATATTACGAACTGCTGGGTTCGCAATCAAGATTTCAGCGGCAACGACGCGTCCGCCACCGATAGCTGGCACGAGACGTTGAGATACGATCGCCATCAAGATGTTTGAGAGCTGAGCGCGAATCTGTGGTTGTTGGTGAGGCGGGAACACGTCGATCATACGGTCGATTGATTGTGCCGCAGAGTTGGTGTGTAGCGTCGCAAAGACCAAGTGCCCTGTTTCAGCGATCGTAATTGCAGCTGAAATAGTTTCAAGGTCACGCATCTCACCAATAAGGACAACGTCTGGGTCTTGGCGAAGCGCAGAACGAAGCGCAGCTGAGAAGCTGTAGGTGTCATAGTGAACTTCACGTTGCACAATGACTGACTTCTTTGATTTGTGCGTAAACTCAATTGGGTCTTCAATCGTAATGATGTGGTTCGATTTTTCAGTGTTGATCTTGTCGACCAACGCGGCAAGTGTTGTCGACTTACCTGATCCAGTTGGCCCAGTCACAAGGACAAGTCCACGAGGGTAATCAGCAAATCCCATGACAACATTTGGCATACCAAGTTCAGTCACGGATTTAATCTCATTAGGAATCAAACGGAGAGCAGCCGCAAGGTTACCGCGTTCGTGAAAGGCGTTCACACGGAAACGACCAAGTGTTCCGAAGGCGAAGCTAAAGTCAAATTCTTTGTCCTTCAGAAGGATCTGGCGTTGGTCTTGGTCCAAAATAGCGAAGACAAGCGTCTCTACTCCTGCTTCATCCAAAGGATTAAAGCCAGCGATTGGCACCAGTGACCCGTCAATACGAAGCATCGGTGGCAAGCCCACCTGTAAGTGAAGGTCGGATGCTTTACGGCGTACGACTTCTTCCAGTAACACTTCGATTCTTAATTGTTGATTGTTCATATGTTCTCCACCATTCCTCTTTTGTTAGGCCGTATCCGACGTTACCCTATTCACTTCTTCAAGTGTTGTGACGCCCGACAGTGCTTTCAAGTAGCCGTCCTGACGCATCGTAATCATACCCTGTGACACAGCTAATCGTTGAATCTCTGAGCTTGAAGCTTTTGAGACAATCAGCTTTTGGATGTCTTGATTGACGTCCATCACTTCGTAGATACCAGCACGACCACTATAGCCATGCGGTGTCTGAGGGGTATCAATACCTCTCACCAAAGTATAAGCGCTTTGGCCTGCGAGGGGAAGATCTTTGTAGCCTAAATCTTGCGAGACTCGTGCGACGTCTTCCTTCGTCTTTGGCAATAAGTGACCGATCGTCGCCATAATGTTCTGTGTTTCAATTGGACTCGATTGATATGTCTCGCGTTTTGTCGAAACTTTACGCACCAAACGCTGACCAATAATTGTGTTCACTGTACTGGCGATAAGAAATGGCTCAATATTCATATCAAGCAAACGCGGAAGCACACCGGCAGCACTGTTTGTGTGCAGCGTACTGAACACAAGGTGTCCTGTCAGGGCTGCTTGAACAGCAAGGGCTGCAGTTTCTGCATCACGGATCTCCCCCACCATCACCACGTCAGGGTCTTGACGAAGGATTGAGCGAAGGCCATTCGCAAAGGTTAATCCCACTTCTGAGTTCACTTGAATTTGGTTTACGCCATCCATTTTATACTCAACAGGATCTTCAAGCGTCACAATGTTCACACTGTCGTCTTTAATCTCTTTAATAAGTGCGTAAAGGCTGGTCGACTTACCCGAACCAGTTGGTCCAGAGGTCAAAATCATGCCGTTTGGACGTTTGATGCCGTGTTTGACGACACGGAGACCGCGTCCTGTGTAGCCCATATCCTGTAGATCGAATGAGTTACCTGTTTTATCGAGCAAACGAATGACAATTTGCTCACCCCAGACCACTGGGCTGATCGCAATACGAAGGTCGACCTCTTTACCGGAAATCTTGATCGTAAACTGACCGTCTTGTGGTACACGATGTTCGTCGATTTTTAGTTCAGACAAAATTTTTACACGACTCACGAGGGCTGGCTCGATGCTTTTAGGAAGTTGCATAATTTCACGGAGCACACCGTCGACACGCACGCGAATCTTGAGACTTCCCTCAAGTGGTTCGATGTGAACGTCACTGGCACGGGACTTAACCGCGTATTCAAGAATTTTACTCAGTGCTTGGCTGATTGGTGAATCTTGAACAATTGTCTTAACGTCACTTGCCTCTTCGGCTTTTGCTTCAGCTTGAGACACTTCAGCGGCCTTGTCGACGCTTGAAAGGTCAGTGCGATACTGATCGAGGACGTGACGAACGCCTGCTTCTGACGCCATAAAGACCTTTAATGGTCGCTGGATGCGGTTCGCAAGGTAGTCGACGGCCTGGACGTTATTTGCGTCGATCATGGCGACTGCAAGGCGGTTCTGTACCTCTGCCAGAGGCACGGCCATGAAGCGTTCGGCAATATCTTCTGGTAGTAACGTGAGGATGTTCTGATCAATTAATGTATTCGTTAAGTTCACATATGGAACACCCGAAACCTGCGCAATCGCATGAGTCAAAAGCTCATCATCGATAATCGCCTGCTCCGAAAGAAGGCTAAAAAGTGGCTTTTTATCGGTCGCTGAGTCAGCCTGCGCCTTTTTCAAGACGGCAGAAGTAACCAAGCCCTCATCGACAAGGAGCTTGATCAGTTTTTCTTGAATATCGTCAGTCAGCAGCGGCATAGGAGATCCTAGCGAGTGCTTCCAGTTGTATCAGTTGTCGTACTTGAAGTCGTGGTTGTCGTGTCACTCTGGTTGATATTGACTTCAACTGAAGGGTTAATTGCATTAGAGTTAAAGATTGCTTTGTTTGGTGTTTCGACGACGCTGGTAATCGGATCAATCGTCTTGACCTTCACGCCCGTCTGAGTCATACCGCCAAGCAAGCTGTGTGCCACAAAGTACGCCACACCAACGCTGACGGCAGCGATCAAGACAATCATTGCTAAATCGGTTCGTTTCATGGCTTCACCACCTTGTCATACAGTACTACGTTTTTCGCCGGCTCATAGAAGGCACGTCCTTGAACGGTCATGATCTGTGAGCTTCCCTGGTTTTCGATCTGCAGGTTTGTGATATCGATCGTACGGATAGAACGTTCGAGATTTGTGAGCGCTTGCTTCAATGCATCAGGGTTACCACTGACTGCGAAACGGAATGTAATTTGGCTTTCTGAAACAGTTCCGGTAGCTGTGCTGGTTGGAATTGCGCTACCAGTTGAGCTTGTCAAAGATTCAATACCAACGACTGGATCAACTTGAAGGCTTTGAATCGTCAGTCCCGCAACGCCCGCAAGGAGCTTGTTCTGTAGTGATGCACCAAGCGCCAAAGAGTTTGCATCTGAAGGTAGTGCGTCGAGGATTACCTGAATCGTTTGATCAGAGTCGTTCGCTTTTACGCTGGCAAGGTCAGTATTGGTATCAAGTACCTGCACTTGCGTCTTGAGATCGGCGACGACTTTGTTGTCAGCGTTTAGTACACTAATTGTCTTGTTCTTTTGGAGCAGTACTTTCTCGTTAAAGACCAATTTCTGTCCGAGGAACACAGCAATCACGATGGCGAATCCGACCAAGGCTGAAGCGGCGGCAATCCAGATAAACATCGTGCGGTTTGCTTTTGAAATCTGCGTGCGCTTTCGGAGCGCTGTATCATTTGGCTTCATTAGTTGGTTACTCCTGCATCAGTTGCTCGGTCGACGAAAATACTTTTCGGAATACCCAAGTACGAGTCGGTAACATTTCCACCGTTAATCAGCACAATCGTCGGGTTCGTAATCGTTGAAGCGAATAATTCAGTCGCATAAGTAAAGCTGACGGTAAAGCGAAGCACTTTTGCGCCTGATGCATCTTCGCCATAACTGACGTTTGTCAGGCTGAGGTCGGATGCGAGCGGAACATCAATTTGTGCACCACTGGTATCCTTGTAGCGAACATTGGCCGCTGCGATTGTTTTCTTGAAGGCTTCGAGTGACGGGTAACTTGGGGTTTGGCCATCAAGTGTCACCGTCTGTGTTGCAGTGTCGATCTTGAGGGTTGAAACCTGTACTTGGTTCGGCGCAGGTGGAATAATTGCCTGAAGCATATCAAATGAACGAGAGTCGATTGGTTTTGCGTCGTTTAATGCGTTGATCTTGGTCAACTGATTTTGAATTGTCAGAATCTTTGAAAGATCTTGAACGGATGCAAGCTTTGTACTTCCGTCTTTGATCGAACTATCGGCAACCGCATTACGAACAGTTTGCACACCGAAAACGTAGATCGCAAGAACGGCAACAATCGCCAAAGCAATAATGGTCGTAATGATCGCACCCGACACAACGGCAGAGCGAACCATGCGGGCTTTGATCAGCTCTTGTTTTACGTCGGGGATAAGGTTGATTTCAATCATTACTTCTTGTTCCTTCGCTGTGCCAATCCAATGACTGTCGCAAATTCAGAAGCAACGCTCATCAGTTGCTGTTGATCGGACTGAGAAACACGAACTTTCTGCCACGGGTTTGCGATCGTTGAAGGCACGCCGGTCTTTGCTGTCACGTAGTCGCCGAATAATGGCACAATAGCGGCGTTACCAGAGAGCAAAATACCACCAACAGGAGTGTTGGGGTAACGAGTTTGGAAGAACTTGATCGACTTTGTCAGTTCGGTTGCGAAGTTCTCGAGGGTTGATTCAACGGCACGAAAGACTTGGCCTTCCAGGCGGTCTGGTGCCAGTCCGAACTTCAAAATAAATTGACGAGCTTGGTCTTCTTGGACGTTTAAGTTCTGGACAGCCGCCTTCACGAGCGACTTTACTCCCATAGGAATAGTGCGAACGAGCCGTGGGCTATCACCAAAAGTCAGAGCGAGATCAGTTGAGAGTTCGCCCACATCAATAATCAAACGTGCGTCAGGCACGCCCGCAGGCAGTAGTGAGCGCACCATTGCAAGTGGGTCTGGTTCAGATGCGATAACATCGAGGCCAAGGCTTTCGATAAATTCAAGGCGCTCTTCTGCGTAAGCATTCGCAGTACTAGCAAGCAGGACTTCTTGCATTTTAGGATCATGCAAAGACGTTCCAAGTAACGCCCAGTCAACCTTCGCTTCATTTGCCGCCATTGGAATGTACTGATCAATCTGATACTTTAGTGTGCTTTTTAGTTCAGCTTCAGGCATCACGGGTAGTTCGATCACTGTGGTGAAGGTTTTACTTGAAGGAAGACCGACAACAACACTCTTTGACTTGATACCGCTCTGCCCGACTGCGGTCATGATAATTTCACCTAGTTTTCGAAGGCTTTCGGGTGAATTACTCGAGGAAGTGTGTTCATCAATCGGCGCATAGCCAAAGTGTTCAAGCGCCCAAGAGTCAGGCCCCGTCGAAGAAAGTTGCAGTACGCGTACCGCATTTGTTCCGATGTCTAGTGCAAAGAAGTCGCCCACGCCTTTTAGTAATGCCATATTGTCCCTCATTATACCTAAAGCATAAGTGAAATAGCAAGGTAGAATACGCTAATAGCGTGGTGGTAATTCGTGTTCGTAGACGGTATCGAGACGTCCACTTTGTGCACTCTGCGAAATTCCCCACAAATAAGCATCCGGGCGAAGGTTAAATACCTCTGCAGGATCACCCGAGCTGTCGTTATTGCTCGATCCGGCAGTGCGCCATAGTTGAACTTGATTTGCCATAACGGGACCATTAATCGTAAGGAGTTGATTACAATTATTGATCGTGATCGACGTGCGATTAATATCAGAACAAGTATTGAGAGTGCCCTCAGCACTCAGCCAAGCATCTACCTGTACGACGTTACTTTTGATACTAATATTCTTCGCAAGAATAACGAGTTGAGGGATCTGACCACTCGAGGTTAGTGTATCGGTTGTGTATTTGATATCACCTGCAATCGTTACGTCTTGGTAGGTCTTGCTTACGGGGTTATAGGTATTAATGATCACTGACTGCCCCTTCTGAAGGGTTCCGCCACTAATGACAAGTGGCCCGGCAGTCTTGTACGTTCCGTTCAGTCCCGAGACGTCAACCGTACCCGACAGTGTGGACCCCGCCGAGGTTACCGGGAAACTGTCCGCCACATCTGGAATTGTTCGCGCCGCATTGTAAAGGCCGTAGTTAGCTTTTGGCGTTGTCTTACAATTACTGTTAGTTGCGTTAGCAATAGTCAAGAATGTGTAGCTACAGGTTGTCGCATGTGAAAGTCCGCGTCCGGCGAATGCAGAACCCGACCCAATACCCGAGATAACTCCTGTTGCCATCACGCCATACTCTCCCCAGCTGCCATAAATACGATCGGTTTTTTCTAGCGTGCGACAATCGGATAAATAGTAGATGCCGTCAGCTGGCAAGTTAATCTGCATAACGTTATTCGAGTAAACATTATTCACTTTGAAACGATATTTGTGATACTGCTGAGCAGTAAAGTTATAGCTCGCCGTTTGCCCATCGCCCGTCCCCGTTCCACCCTGTGTGTAAGCAACTGTCTGACCTGTTGTCTCATCAAAAATACTAACAGTAAAGTTGGTCGGCTGAACTCCGACGTTACCATTATCACCGTCGTAGATTGTGGCTGTCATTGAAAGACTCCCCTGTGCCTGACATGGCGTACCAAACGGCAACGAAAAGTTGTAATAAGCGCCACAGCCCGAGCGATCATTGGCATCGCAACGATTCTGGTTAGAAACGGCCGAATTACTTCCATTGGCCGCATACGATCCGACGAGTCCTGATCCAGGAACAGATAGTTTGTAGCTAATGACTTTATACGTTCCGGCAGAGTTCACCATTTTTGTATCAATCAGCGCAACCCAGTAACCCGTATTGGCGTCGAAGGTAAACCCACTCAGAGGAAATGTAGTACTACTGTTAACGCCCGCTCGACCGTTAAACGATACCTTCGGGTGTGAACTTGGGTTATTCTCAAACGAGAAAGAGTTTGCCGTCACCGTAATTGTTCCAGGGTCGGTTGCATAGTAGATCGGAATCGTACTACTGGTGACGCTCAGTTGCGAAGTATCTTCCAACGTGTAGCGCGCGGCATTGCCGTAATCGGTTGGATCCGGACCAAGGCCTGAGAGTGCATGGGCATTGTGCGTTCCCCCAACTATAGTCGCAAGAAGAATCAACGTCCCTGCGAGGATGGATATGAGGTATTTTTGACTCTTTAAGCGTGCGTATGTCATATTCATTACCGATTCTTTACCGTTTGACTCGTGATAATATTCGAACCCGATCCGACGGTTTGATCAACAAAGTTACTGCCAACACGGATATCTCCTCCATGAACTTGAATTTTCGGACTCTTGGCAATCACGATACAGAATGGCGTACTATGACTCCACGAACCATTGGATTGAGTGACCGGGTTTACCGATAAGGCATAACATAATTTCGTGCCAATTGGATAATCACCAATCGCTTGCTGAGCGACATTGATAGGGGTCACGTTCCTCGGGAACGTTACTCCCGTTCCGCTCGCAATTGCGACCGCTCCGTTTCCATAATACTGTTCAGGCGAGGTTCCGTTTATCGCCGCGCTTGGAACAGAACCGTTTGGTGGCACTTGGAATGTGACCACTCGCCACTGCGCGCTCGACGATGACGACCCACCCGTATTCTTGACCGATGGACTGAGTGTTGCCTTATCGGCACCAGTACTATCACCGTCACTATACGTCGGCGTTCCTGTAATCGTTGGAACAAGATTGAAGTCCAGCCCCTGGTAGCAGAACCATCCGAGCGAGCTATTGCCGTCCCAAGTATAGCCACCGTTTTGACCGAGACTTTGCGTTTGGGCAAACGCTTTCTTTACCGAGTACCAGCTGTATTGACCGGAGCCTGGATTAATAGGAATTGGGTCAGATGCGTTACTTGCAATACGATAGTTCGTCCATCCACCGAAGAAGATACTCCTATCACCAGCAATTCCTCCATTTGGACCGATCTTCCACGACCTAACAAGATTAGCGTTATTCGGATCATTTTTATTCACCAGGACGTAAGCAAAGAAACCACCAAAGGCACTACACCCGGTAATCTTCGTGGCTCCCCCGCCAACGTTCGGGATAGTATACGAGTTTGCATTCGTTTTGTAGTAGCGCCACACTGCACCGTAGCAAGTACTATAACTGCCCCTTGAACAGCCCGAAGAACCACCGCCACCACCAGGGCCGGCCTCGGCAGAAGCAAAACGCGGTGCAAAAGTGAAAGCAAGAATACCAACCGCAACTATCACAAGAGAAAGCGTCAGGACTTTTTTAAAATGAAACTTCATTAATTCCAGCCCTCCGATGGTATCTGGTTAAAGTAAGAATCTGCTTTAGCGGTGTCACCAATTTCCCGATACGCTCGCGCAAGAGAACCATAAATGTCGTATTTATAGGTATTGTTATTTCCATACTTGTCATTCAGTGGCAACAACACAGTATCGAGAGCTTGTTGCGCTTGACCAATATCCATCATGAAAGACGCTTTTGCGAGTTGGGCATCGACAATCTGACGATCGTCGCCCGTTGCTTGAGCAGTGGTAACGTTCGTATTGACGAGCTGTGTCGCTTGATCAATAGATTGTGCATCCCCTGCATTCACAAGTTTTGTTACCTTGTCTTGGTCTTGTTTTAACTTTTCTTGATAAGCAGTCGTCGCTTTATCCGTAGAGCCAGCGCTCGTGTCGGTCTTTTTCGTATGTGGGAGTATATAGCCAAAATACACGCCAGCACCGGCACCCACGACTACTAAAATCGCTGCGATCAACAGAATAAGTCGCGATTTTTTTGATTTTAATTTCTTGTCAGATTTGCCCATAGATAAATACCTATTCTTAAGCATAATCTATTTGATTATTCCCCGCAATTAATATCGATAATATCTGTTAAAATAGAGATAGTTTATGAGTTTATCCATCGGAATCGTCGGACTTCCCAATGTTGGCAAGTCTACCCTATTTAACGCACTAACCGACAATAATATTTTGGCGGCTAATTACCCGTTCGCAACCATCGAACCAAACACGGGTATTATTCCCGTTCCCGATGAACGCTTGGCCATTCTTGAAAAGATGTACAACGCAGCAAAAGTGATTCCTGCGACCGTGACATTTGTTGATATCGCTGGACTTGTTGCTGGTGCCAGTAAAGGTGAAGGCCTTGGCAATAAATTCCTTGCAAACATTCGTGAGTGCGACGCGATTATTCACGTCGTCCGTGCCTTCGATAACAGCGACGTCATTCACGTGGATGACAAAGTCGACCCAAAAAAAGACATCGAAACTATTAATACCGAGTTAATTCTTGCCGACTTGCAAAGTATCGAAAAGCAGCTCCCCCGCCTTGAAAAAGAATCGAAATCCAACCCTGCTGCAAAAGCTGAAATCGAACAACTAGCCAAACTTCAGACGGGATTACTTGAAGGCAAACTGGCAACCGAGATTACTGGCTTGAACACAGAAGTTATTCAAGGGCTACAGCTTCTTTCAACCAAGCCCGTTATCTATGTCTTTAACGTTGATGAACTTACCCTTGGTGATGACATTAAAAAGGACGAGCTCTCTGCCCTCGTTGCCCCCGCTGCCAGTATCTTTATTTGTGCGAAACTAGAGGAAGAACTTCGTGGGTTAGCCGAAGCTGATGCACTGGAACTTCTTGACGCATATAATGTTCAAGAATCTGGACTCGCCCAATTAGCACGTGTCGCGTACGACACACTTGGTCTCCAAAGCTACCTGACTGCTGGACAAAAAGAAATCCGCGCCTGGACCATTCATCAAGGAAACACTGCTCCACAAGCAGCTGGTGTTATTCACACCGACTTTGAAAAAGGTTTTATCGCCGCTGCGATCGTCGACTTTGATGACTTAGTTGAAGCAGGAAGCGAAACAGCAGCCAAGGCTGCCGGTAAAATGCGCACCGAAGGCCGTGACTACGTGATGCGTCCTGGCGACGTCGTTGAGTTCCGTTTTAACGTCAGTAAGTAGAAGCGTTCTTGGTTTCCCTTCGCGCCAGCGACATCACTATCTCGCTTGGCAACAATATAGAATAAATCCTGTGCCCAAATTTCAAAGTCTTTTAAGATCTGCCGTCGGACGGCGTCATTTTTAATCACGCCCTTATTGGTCTGATCCTTGCCTGCTTCAAATTGCGGTTTCACCATAGCAACGATCTGAGTGTTCTCGTTTGCTAGTTCACGTGCGATATGTGGCAGAATCTCACGAAGACTAATAAACGAGACGTCGATTACGACAATCCCGGGCTTTTCTTTACGAAGGTAAAAATCACGAATGTCAGTCTTTTCGTGCAAACTAATCTGCGGATGCCCTTGCAAACTCGGGTGGAGCTGGTCAGTACCAACGTCAACAGCAAAGACTTTCTTTGCACCACGTCGTAGCGAGAAGTCAGTGAATCCACCAGTACTACTCCCGACATCGAGAACAATTTTACCCCTAAAGTCGAGTTTCAGAATTTGGGCAACACTCGCTAATTTCAACCCTGCACGACTAACGTATTGCTCATCAACATCCATCTTAATCTGTGCAGTTGGCCCGACGAAAAAACCTGGCTTTAAAATAAGTTGCCCGTTTACAGTCACTTTACCGAGCTTAATAAAACTCTCGGCCTGTGAACGAGTCGGTACCAGTCCCCTGCGGGTCATTTCTGCGTCAAGGCGCTTCTTATCCATTACCCTTCAACCTCATCTGATCACGAACGATCCAGGCTGCACCTGACACCTTTTCAACTATAGTGAAGCCTTCAATATGAATCTTTTGACCATCTGGAATATCACTGTGTTCTTTCACGCTAATATGCGGAGCATACGGCTGACGATACGTCGCGTCGTGAGTTAAATTTCCCAAAGCGACGACTAGCTGAGCGTGAAGCTCCTGTAGCTCGTCAGAGTCTTCGATTCGTTTTACGGGGATCTCTAGATTATCGCCAAACATGTCGTCACCCGAAACAGTCACATCGAATGGTGTCAGTGGGTTCACTAACTTACGTAGATCCACGCCATAAGCGGGGTCGTAGGCCTGCTTCAGCGGAGGGAATAATGTGATACGATGTGGCAACATCTCTGCTGGATACTCCACACTCGGATCAATAACATCAACAAAGAATGCCGGAAGAAATTTTACTAACTTCTCGGCAGACATGCCTTACTTCTTTCGTTCCCGGTATGAACCGTTTTCGGTATCAACGGAGATAACATCACCCGTCTTGATGAAAGCAGGGACTTTAATCGTCAATCCAGTTTCAAGCGTTGCGTCTTTAAGGACACTACTGGTAGTGTCACCCTTTACGACGTCTTCGGAATACGTTACCTGAAGGAAAACGTTCTTTGGAAGCTCAACGTTAATCACGCGACCATCAAAGAACTGCAGGCTAAGTTCGTCGCCCTCTTTAAGGTAACCTTTGGCCTCGTCGACAACTTCGGCAGAAAGCTGGAATTGCTCAAACGTGGTTGGATCCATAAAGTAGAAGTCCGCACCGTCGCTGTACAGGTATTGTACCTTCTGGCTGTTCACTTCGGCCGTATCAATCTTTTCCTGACCCTTAAAAGTCTTCGGAATCACTGATCCATCGATCAAGTTCTTAATCTTGACGTTCACGATGCTTCCACCGCGACCCATGACTTTTTGGTTATAGTCGATCACACGAAAAGGCTTGCCGTCGATCTGCACGACGACACCTTTTTTAAGATCTGTAGGCTGGTAGTAACCCATCAGGTATTAACCCTGGGATACGAATGGTAGTAACGCGAGGTGACGAGCACGCTTGATAGCAGTCGCGAGTTGACGCTGTTGCTTTGCGCTAAGGCCAGTCTTACCGATTGGTTCGATCTGTCCGTAAATGTTGATGAAACGCTGCAATGTTTTGACATCTTTGTAGTCAAAATATACAGGAGTATCTTTCTTTAGTCGTTTTGGCATTTCTTATTTCTCCTTAGAATGGAATTTCACTTAAATCAATTGGTTTGTCTTCGATGTCTTCGATGACGACATCTTCAGATTTGCTCGAGTTACTAGAACTTGACTTCGGGTATGAAGTTTGTGCTGATGAGCGAGGCGCGCCGCCTTCACTATCACTGTTCGGACCGTCAAGGAAAGTAACGTCAGTTGCGGTTACTTCAACGCGTGAGCGCTTTTTACCGGTTTCTTTGTCATCCCAACTATCTTGACGAAGGCGTCCTTGAACAAGAACACGGCGTCCTTTACCGAGGTATTGGATAACCAGGTCACCAAGCTTTTCCCAAGCGGTGATTTCGAAAAAGTCAGCTGCGTCGCTTTCGCCACCGCGGTCAACAGCAATGCTGAAGCTTGCGATAGTTTTGCCACCAGTAGTGGTTCGCTGCTCAGGATCGCGGGTAAGGCGACCCATAAGGATTACTTGGTTGATGCTCTTCGCCATATTGTTATACTCCCCTATTTACTCTGATTATTCTTTGTCGCGGTCGCTACGCTCTGTGCGTTCTGGTCGTTCAGTACCGGTGTCTTCAGTTGCTTGTGCTTGCTGTTCAGCGAGTGCTTTTCGGGCTTTCTCGTTTACTGTGACAAGAAGGTAACGGAGGACTTCGTCGGTAATGTTGAAAATGTTACTGATCTTTAGTGGTGCATCTGCTGGAAGTGATACGTCCATGTAAATGTAGATACCAAATTCTTCACGACGAATTGGGTATGCAAGTTTTTTCTTACCCCAGTTGTCTTCGCGAACAATTGTTCCGCCAGCGTTTTTGATGATGTCACGGACTTTCGTCAGTGGTGTTTCGAGATCTGCTTCCAGATCAGGGTGGATGAGAACAGTTAGTTCGTATTCCTTCATGCTTCTCCTTTTGGGATCCTAGCCTTTTGGCCGGATGCTTATACTGTCTCTAATGATTTACTTCTAAAGATTCATATAAGCTTGAGTTATTATCTCTGTTATTATACCGTAACTCACCCCTATTCGCAAGTGTCGCGCACGGTGGTGATCAATCACGCCTATACCTAGCTTAGCTATCAAAAAGAGCCAGCGCAATGCTGACTCATTTTTGGTTAATATTCATGTAAGAATTACCCGAGATCGTCACCATTGATATCAGTTGAACCATCAGGTGTACGAGCACCAAAGACGTCATCGAAGCTGCTTACAAGGACGTCTCGAGGCCGTGCACCGTCGGCAGGGCCAATGATCCCCTGCTCTTCCATGTTTTCAATCAAGCGGGCTGCACGAGCGTAGCCAACACGTAGACGACGTTGCAACAAGCTGGCACTGGCTTTACCCGCGTCAATCACGACACGAACAGCATCACGATACATATCGTCGTCACCATCACCATCTCGGTCAAAGTCCATTACCACACCGCCCTTACCGTTAAGAACAACCGGCATGCTGACTACTTCTTCGTTGTACTGTGGAGGCGATTGCGCACGAAGGTGATCAGAAATCTTCACAACTTCTTCATCTGTTACCCAGGCACCCTGGATACGCTTTGGCTTGCTCATAGAAGGCGTCAGCATCAGCATGTCACCTTGGCCAAGAAGCTTTTCTGCACCAACTTGGTCAAGAATCGTTCGAGAGTCAATTTGTGACGCTACCGTAAAGGCAATACGGGCTGGCACATTGGCCTTGATCAGACCAGTAATGACGTCAACGGATGGACGTTGTGTTGCAAGCACCAAGTGAATACCAACGGCACGAGCCTTTTGGGCAAGGCGCACAATCAAGGCTTCAACGTCACGAGACGCGACCATCATAAGGTCAGCAAGCTCATCGATCACAATCACGATGTACGGCATTGCGCCATCCTGATGTTCTTGTGGAATGCCGTCTTCGTCAGCAACCATAATTTTCTTTGACCCTGACTGAACTAAGTTGTTATACGTTCCAATATCACGAACTTTGTGTGAGGCAAGCAACTTATAGCGTCGCTCCATTTCGTTTACCGCCCATTTAAGCGCACTAATCGTCTTTTCAGGTTCATTAATAACGGGGGTCAAAAGATGCGGAATATCTTCATATGGTGCCATTTCGACTTGCTTTGGGTCGACCAAGATCAGCTTCATTTCTGACGGGCTGTTGTGATACAAAAGACTGGTCAAAAGCGTGTTGATCATTACAGACTTACCCGAACCAGTTTGACCGGCGATCAAAAGGTGGGGCATCTTATTGAGCTCACCGAGCGTTGCTTGGCCAGAGATATCTTTACCGATTGCGAACTTAAGTGGCTCGTTATCAGCTTTCCATTGTGGACTAGTGAGGATTGAGTGCAAACGCACGTCGGCTGCTTTGCGGTTTGGCACTTCGATACCAACGGCTTTTTGACCAGGGATTGGCGCTTCGATACGAAGGCTCTGCGCCGCAAGGTTCAACGCAATATTGGTTTCAAGTTGCGTAATACGTGTTAACTTCACGCCTGAAGGTGGTTTCAAGGTGTATTGAGTTACCTTCGGACCAATGTTGGCACCTTCCATATCAACGTCGATATTGAATTCGCTTAACGTGTCTTTAATAATTTGGGCGTTCTGTTGGACGTCACCGGCGTCAGCGGGAGATTGCTTCTTTTCAAGGAGATCAACAGATGGAGCTTCCCAGTTGGGATCGCTGACGGTCATAAGGGCTGCACGATCTTCGGCAGCCTTATCGCGTGGTGTTGAGCCTTTGAGGCTTGAAAGACGAGACTGCTTCTTGTCTTCTTCGTCCATGGTTGGCACACCGGCGTTCAACTTGAAGTCAGCAGCTAAGGTTGATCTTGCAGGCGCATCAAGTGCAGCAGCATTACGCATAACTTTGACATTCGCCTCTTGTTCGCTAGTATCGCGACGAGTTAATTGCCAAATCTTCTTAATAATCGTAATCGGTGACACACGGATAATAAATAATGCCGTAATAAAGATCAGAAGAATATAGATAAAGGCCGCTACGCCCATGTTCACGAGCATCAACATGCCACTATTGACGGTGTCGCCAACGAAACCACCAGTGGTTTTGCCGTCAGCGTTCTTCAAAAGACCAAATAATCCTGCGAACCATACTAATGAAACAGCCGTCGCAAGTTTCATGACAAATGGCAGACGGTTGTCCTCGGCACGGAAGATCTCAATCGCGACGTAAATAAAGACGAGCGGCACAACGTAGGTTGCATACCCAATCGTGTTGAGTGCGGCCGTATTGAGCCAGTCGAGGATTGGTCCCCCAATATGGAACCAACTTAAGATAAGAATCAACGAAAACGCAATCAAGAATAGTGCGCCGACTTGCGCCCAGAAACCCTGTGGCAACGCGTGTTGCGGAGCTTGTGGAGCTGATCTTTTTCTACTGCGAGAGCTTCGTTTTTTTCTTTTTGCCATAATCTTTATATTATATGCGGTTCTACCCGCTTTTCCTGAATGATATTATAGCAAAATTTACTACATTTTGCAAGAGGCTTATGGTTTACATCGGATGATCTTGATTTGTCAGACAAAACGGCTTCACTCCGGGCCTCTCTCTGTTTCAGTACCGGGATAGGCTCGGGTTGCAGATGTTTTGTCTGACAAAACCAGCTCCTCCTCTCCCTCCGCAAAGCCTCAAACAAAACAGCGGCAACTTTCGTTGTCGCTGTTTGTATGTGTTCCGCCGGGAATTCCACTCTCGTTTTCCAGAGGAGGATGTCCCCTTCAGGGCGAGCCGAGCGCCATGGGCGAACTTGTTCCCCATAGAGCGGCCTCCGAGAGAGAATGAGAGTGGAATTACCGAACGAAAAGCTTAGTAGCCGCGGGCGTCAGGAGTTTTCTTTGGCTCGTTCGCTTCCGTGTCAGGCACCTGAGGGCTAGGGAAAGACTTTGTTTCAAGTCCGAGCGCTTCAACCGCAGGAGGCACAGGAACTGGAGTGTTCTGGCCTTGACCTTGGCGTCGATCAGGACGTGGACCACGGCTATCACCATTTCGTCCCTGTTGGTGACGAGGACCTTGTCCATCGTTTTGTGGCTGACCATCAGCGTTTTCACCAGAGCGTTGTGGCTTTGTGCCACCACCGCCACCACCGCCGATTTCGTTAATCACAGGGATCACGATTGGGGTTCGGCGAGTTTGATCGTAGAGCACGTGCGTTAACTCATCCTTAATTTCTTTCTTAACAGTATCGAGGTCAACACGGCGACCGTTAAAGGTTCGTGCAACTTTTTGCTTCAAGTACTGGCGGATAATACCCATCAGCTCTTCACTATCACGCAGGTAGATAAATCCACGAGAGATAATATCAGGGCTGGTAAGGAGACGTCCGCTTCCCTTTGAAACGGTCAGGATCACGACAAACATACCCTCAGTTGCCATGTGGATGCGGTCTTTAAGAACGACTTCTGACACGATTGCACCAGAGTCATCGTACATCACACCACCGACAGGGACACGTCCGGCCTTCTTCGCACCTTCAGCAGTTACTTCAACGACGTCACCACTGTCACAGACAAAGATGTTGTGGCGTGGGATGCCTGCTTCTTTTTCGGCAAGTTCAGCGTTGTGGACCAACATATGGAACTCACCGTGAATTGGAATGTAGTACTTTGGGTTCAAAGCGTTAATCAGCTTGACGTGGTCGTCGTAGTAACCGTGTCCAGAAAGGTGGAGTGGGCCGATGCCAGTAAGGTGAGTCTTGCCGTTCTGAATAACGCCACTTCCCTCTCGCATCAAACCGTCAACTGTACGAACAACGTTCTTTTCGTTACCAGGAATGGCGTTTGAGCTAAAGACGATAATGTCAGTACTCTTAATCTTGATAAACTTGTGTGATCCAGATGCCATACGGTTAAGCACGGCGCTGAACTCACCTTGTGAGCCAGTACAGACGATGGTGACTTTTCCATCGGGGAGCTTAATGATGTCTTCCATCTTAACAATCACGTCCTTAGGGACTTTGATCATACCGGTACGGAGGGCCACTTCGACGTTTTGGATCATGCTGTATCCAGCGAAGGCAACCTTACGGTCGTGCTTTTTTGCTTCGTCGAGGATGATTTGCATACGGTGGATTTGGCTCGAGAAACAACTAAGAACGAGGCGGCTTTCAGGATATTTATCCATAACCTGCCCCATGCTCTCTTGAATGTCGAACTCACCGTGGGTGTGTCCACCTTCGGATTCACAGTTCGTTGATTCGTTCATAAGCATCAAGATGCCTTCTTTTGAAGCGATTTCGGTCAATCGTTCGAGGTCAAACTTCTTGCCATCAACAGGAGCTTCTTCGAAACGCCAGTCACCAGTGTCAATGACAACACCAAGTGGTGTTCGGATGACAACTGCAGTTGCATCAGGGATCGAGTGGTTCACGCGGACGAGTTCGATACTAAAGCTGTCACCAAGTTGCACACGTTCGTGCGCTTCTGGATCAAGGATGATATATTCAGGTTCGTAGCCACTTGTTGCCTCTTCCATTGTCTTTTGAACCATGGCGAGGGTAAATTTACTTCCGTAAACAGGTGCAGGAATCTTGTCGATAATGTGACGGAACGCACCAATGTGGTCGAGGTGTCCGTGAGTAAAGACGATTCCGCGAATCTTATGCTTGTTCTCCTGGAGGTAGGTCGTGTCGGGGATAATGTAGTTAATACCTGGGTAGTCTGAACCTGGGAACAAGAATCCCATGTCGATTACAACAATATCATTATCATATTCGATTGCCATCATGTTCTTGCCGATACCCATTTCACCAAGTCCACCAAGTGGGATAATGCGAAGCTTTGGTCCGTTTGTACGAGGTGCCTTCTTTTGATCAGCAAGGCTGTACTGACGACCGTCGTAGCCGTTAAAAACAGACTTGTTTACTGGGATGTTAATGATGTGCTGTGACGCACGAAGGTTAACCCCTTCTGAGGTTCGTCGTTGTGCACGAAATACTTCGCCACGACGAGTTTGTGTCCCCGCAAGAACAGTGTTGTTCTGCTTTGGACGTTGGTTGTTATTGTTCCCGTTGTTGTTATTGTTTCGGGGCGGTTGTTTTGAGGTGTCGTCAGCTTGTGGCGCACCGAGTCTTTGTTGACCCATATGTGTTTATTCTCCTTTATGAAAATAATTTCTTTGTTCATTTAAATGTTGTTACAAATTCAAGTTCGAGAGGTGTGAGTGGCGGTAACTATTACGTCCCTCTCTGTTCAAGTGATCTCATTATACCAAACTCCCTATTGGATTGCAATCAGATAATTGACTTTTTATTGCTAAAGTGTTATAATTGAAACATAACTATGACGCCCACCACCCCGGTGAGAGCGCGAGTGAACCTGTTAGGACAACGAAATGAGTCAGGAAACTCTCTACACCCTTTTTGGGTTGCTTTTGATCGCTCTCCTTGTCTTCGTCGGTGGCCTTGCCATCGAGAAGGTCGCCTCGATCATTAGCCAGATCAACCAAGCGATTCGACTGTCGACACGTCGACGGTTGGAAAGCATGAACGACACGTTCAGAAAGGAGGTGGATCGGATGCGCACTGAGATCGAACCGAAATTCGATCTCTGGTGGTCCGAGACAGGCAAGAAGGTGATCGAGAGCAACAAGGGCGTCTACGCGAAGCTCGGCCTACCGATCGACTTCTCGGAACTGCCCGAACTGGAACAATCCATGATCAGCCACCAAACGCTGGACACGGTCTCCGAGGAGGCGCTGAAGTTCGCGGTACACGTGGCGAACCAGCCCGCCCACAACACCTTCATCAAGGAGGTGCGACGGGTGAGCAACGCTCAGGCAGAGGCATTCCAGGAGGAGTACCAAATGCACATGGAACGACACCGTCGTGGGCTCGCTGGCCTCGGTATCGATGTCGACGAGTTCGAGGCGCAGTTCAGCACCATCTAGGATGTGTGGGGTGGCTTCGGCCGCCCCACACCTGCCTCTCCCCTTCCTTTCTCAATAAATTATCCTTTCAGGGGCTCGGCATTTCGCCGGGCTTATTTTAATTCACGAATAACTTCAGGGATTTTCAAAAAATCATCTATTAATGTCTGGCGGAGTTTGCCGTTATATAGAGCTGCGGCCGGATGAAACAACGGCATAATGACTACTTCTCGCCCATCCAGCGTCATGCGTTGTGGCTGACCGTGAATTTCGCCGATCTTCACGCCCGGTAAAAAGAACTCCATTCCGTGACGACCAAGCGGTGCGATAACTTTAGGCTGGATAATGGCAATCTGTCGTAGAAGATATGGCAGAAAGGCAGCTTTTTCAGCGGGGGTTGGGTCGCGATTCTTAGGGGGTCGATATTTCACAATACTCGTGATAAAAACGTCTTTCCGATTCATGCCTGCGGCTTCAAGCATCTGATCAAGAAACTTACCGGCGGCGCCAACGAACGGAAGACCGGTTTCGTCTTCTTTTTTACCAGGTGCCTCGCCAATAAGCATGATGTCTGCGTCGACACTGCCGTCCCCCATCACGAGGCGGTGCGCCTGCATGGCCAAATCTGGACAGACATTCTTTTCACGAATGTCTGTCGCAATTTGCTCAAGCTGAGTGTGTTTCGAATCCATACTTCCCTTCTAGCATAGCAGGAGAGAAGATAGTGAAACTAGTGCTACTTTTTGTTGAGCTTGTCGGTGACCGCTTGACCGAGGCTGTTGAGTGTATCGCTCAATGAAACGTCCTTGGTTTTAGCATCTAGGTCATCGGACATCTTTGATCCGGCAGTTGAAATCTTTTTAGATGAGTCGGAGATTGCGCTAATTGCCGCATACTTCTGTGAGCTTGTTGATGAACTTGATTCATAAATCTTTATCTGAGGAAGGATTTCTTCGTATACCGCAACAGTAGAGTCGACAAAAGCCTTGAGTGTTGGGTCACCGATGTCCTGAATTCCCTTGTAGATATCGATTGTCTTTTGGATATTGACAGAGGTGAAACTGCTCGAACCTGAGCCGAGGGCAGCTACCTGATCATTCGCAGCGACGAAACGATCAAGTGATGGCATGAAGACATCGCCAAAAGCAATGTATGCTTTTGCCTTTGTATCATATGCCTTGTACTTCGCATTGAGGTCTTTGTCGACCTTGAGCGCTTTGAGGTCACCGAGTTTTGCGTTTTCAGTCTTGAAATCCGCATAGGCAGTTTTTGCCGCATCGACAGTATCTTTTGATGAACCACTTGAGATGCTGTCGCCAGCTGAATACTTATCACGAAGCGCACTGACCTGGTCATAGGCCTTTTGGTAATCAGCATGTGTGACGTTAAAGAAGATGAAGTAGACCGCAAGGGCTGCGCCACCAAGCACGATCAACGCACCAACAATAGCGCTGATGAGGATGATTAACTTCTTCTTTGATTTTCCACCAGGCGTTGGTAATGGATCGCTATTAGGCGATGAACCGATAATAGCTGGTGCTACGGGCGCAGCAGCTGCGGCAAACGGGTTCACTGGAGCATCTGAGCTAACGGGTGCACCAAATGGATTGGCCGCTGGTGCTTCCGTTGGAGCAGGTGTGCCAAAAGATGATGCACCAAAGCCACTTTGTGAGGCTTCAGGTGTTGGCTGTTCTACAGGCGCAACTGGCGCTTCTGGCACGGACACTTCAACTGGAACCGATGTCGGCTCAAATGGTGTTTGTGGTGCTTCGGGAGCTGGCTGCTCTGGTTGCGGTTGCTCTGGTTGATTTGGATCTGTTGGATTCATGTTGCCCCCTACTGGATGCACATTATGCTTATATTCTGTTGAATACCAGTATACAGAGCGAAACCGCTTATGGCTAGGTTAGTTTCGACTTCTCCTTTGAGATAATGACGTACCCTATTGTCAGGACAAGTATGACCACGCCATCAATTGAGTACGCTAACCAAATAGAGTGTCCCTGCGCGACTGCACCAAATATATATACGAACGGAACGATTAATACGTTACCGGGAAAATACGACGCAGACGTCACCGCAGCACGTGTTCGGCTGGTCGTCGCGTGCTGAAGTTCTGTTTGTAATGCATTTTCAAGCATTGCCCCGCCTGCGAGAGCTGCCGACAAAAAGATCAGCGAGAAATTACTCGAAAGTATAGCAAGAATAAAAATCGAAAGTCCCGCGACAAATAAAAGGATTGTAGGATTTACTCTTATCTTCAACGCCAGTAGAAATCCACCAGCAAGAACAAACCCTCCGATGAGCCCTCCGAATAGACCAACCAGTACCGGTGACTTAAACAGCGCAATATAAATATACTGACTAAACTCATATAGTGGCGTCTGGATAAAGAAGAGGATGATGACACCGAACATGACCAGACGGAGTTTTGGCTCACGCCATACCAACTTGAAAGCGTGCAAAAGATGCGCGACATAGCCGCGTTTTTGGACGTCTTCTGCTTCGCCGTCACTATGGACATCAGGTTCTTTTACGAAACTAAGTGCGATTAAAGCACCCAGCAACGGAATAATCGTCAGAAAGTATACTCCTCGAAACCCGAAATGATCTACTAAATACCCGGACGCAATCGAAGCAATTCCTATTCCGATCATGAAAAAGAAACGTGAGAGAGCATCAACTTTTTGAAAAGCCGCTTCTCGCTTCTGTGCCTTAAGGCTATCAAACAATATCGCTTCAAATGTACCGTAAAAGCTGACTGTAAAAAGAGCCCAAAGCGCCGTTCCTACAAGGTAAACCGCAAAATTAGGCGATGAACCAAGCACGACGTTTGATGCAATAAAAAGAAGTACTGCAAGTAAAAGCATCCTTTTACGTCCCCACCTGTCAGCAAGCACGCTCGCCGGAACATCAAGCACCAATGTCATGACCATATAAAGAATAACGATGGCAGCAACACCTGTTGGACCAATATGAAGAATGTTCGAAAGGAATAATTTTTCAACACCGTACCAAAAGATGAAACCGACAAGGAAGTGCACAGCAATAAGCGCTGGTACCTGAGTAAACCTTGAGGTAATCCAACGCTTATTCATAGTGTTTTACTGTTCAATGTCTTTGAGGCTGAGACTCATTCGGCCACGTTCGTCGATGCCAATGAGCTTCGCTTTGACGACTTGTCCTTCATGCAGCACATCCTCTACCTTCTCGACGCGTTCGTTCGAGAGTTGAGAAATATGCGCCATGCCATCTTGACCAGGCATGATGTTGATAAAAGCACCAAAGTCTTTAATACTCACAACTGTTCCAGTGTAGATCTTGCCCACTTCGGCTTCTTCGGTAAGCGAACGAATCCACTCAATAGCCTGTTGAATCTTTGCGGCATCTGGACCAGCAACAGTAATCAGTCCGTCTTCCTTGATGTCGATTTCAGCACCAGTTTCAGCAGTAATCTTGTTGATCACTTCTCCGCCCTTACCAATAACTGCACCAATCTTACCTGGATCAATCTTTATCTTTTCGATACGTGGTGCAAATGGACTGAGTTCTTTACGCGGCTCGGCCAGTGTCGTGAGCATGTGCTTCAAAATGTGCGCACGGCCAATCTTCGCAGTCAAAAGTGCATCGCGAAGAATTTCAACAGGCAATCCGTGAACCTTCATATCCATTTGGAGTGCCGTAATACCCGCAGCAGTTCCAGCAGACTTAAAGTCCATGTCACCAGCAAAGTCTTCAGCATCAGCAATGTCAGAAAGGATGTATGGTGTGTCGCCGTCCATCATGAGTCCCATAGCGATACCAGAAACGGGTGCCTTGATTGGCACTCCAGCATCCATGAGTGCCAAGATTGAGCTACAAGTTGCAGCCATTGAAGTTGAACCGTTTTGGCTCATGATTTCGGTAACGCTACGGATAGCGTACGGGAAATCTTCTTCAGCAGGAAGCACAGGTAAGACCGCACGTTCAGCGAGGTACCCGTGTCCAATTTCTCGGCGACCAGGACCACCAAGACGTTGCACTTCACCGACTGTGTAGCCGGGCGCATTGTAGTGGTGCATATAACGACGTTCGCCGTCAGATACTTCCATTGTGTCAACAAGTTGTGCGTAGCTAAGTGGTGCCAGCGTCACGATGTTCATACCCTGTGTCATTCCACGAGTAAATAAAGATGATCCGTGCGTACGAGGCAATACCCCTACCTCACTTGAGAGTTGGCGAATTTCGTCGAACTTACGACCGTCCGGACGAAGATTGTCATCAACAATGCCACGGCGGACATCTTTATGGACAGCGGAGGTAAAGGCTTCATCGTACTCACCTTTGAGGGCTTTGTATTCATCTTCACCAATTTTCTCAACCATGTCAGTATGTAGTGCCCATCGAAGCTGGTTAACCAGTTCGTTGCGTTCAGCGTATGGCTTACGAATCGCTTCGCCTAATTTGCCATGAACCCATTCATTCACGACTGCTTGGATATCTTCGTTTGGAAGTGTCAGCGTGTACTCTTGTGCAACGGGTGCGATTTTTGCGGCCAATTCTTTTTGGAGTTTAATTGCAGGTTGGTAGTGTTCGAATGCCCACACAAGTGCATCAGCAACGACTTCTTCCGGCACCTGATCAGCCCCAGCTTCGACCATGGTGATGCCGCTTTCGATACCCGCAACGACAAGGTCAAGGTCACTCGCTTCGCGCTCTTCAGCAGTCAAGAAAGCTTTGAACTCACCATTTACTCGGCCGATGCGAAGTCCAGAAACAGGACCATCAAATGGTGTTCCTGTTAGCATCAGTGCGGCGCTGGCAGCGATCATCCCGATCATATCAGGACGGAAAGATGGGTCCATAGAAAGGACGCTTGCAACCACTTGGACCTCTTGGCGGTAGCCTTTTGGAAATAGTGGGCGAATTGGACGGTCAATGATACGACCAATCAGAATCGCTTCGTCAGACGGGCGGCCTTCACGTTTAATGAAGCGGCTGCCACTGATTTTTCCAGCTGCATACATTTTTTCTTCATAGTCGATTGAGAGCGGGAAATAGTCCAAGACAATCGGACGAGTACCGACCTGTGCTGTTCCAAGAACGACAGTGTCGCCGTAGGTCACAAGCACTGAGCCAGTACTGCGGAACCCGACACGGTTCACTTCGAGTGTCAGAGGGCGACCCTCGAACTCGGTTGTTACTTTAATAATATCCTTGCCATAAGGGTTAATTGTTGCCATTTCTTAGGCTCCTTCTTTTTAACGCACGAACGAAGGTAACGGGTGTACACGTTTTTTCACAAAAACATCTGCATCCAGCACCTCTTCATGCTTATTTACTCCCCTATTATACCACTGTTATGTGTGTTATTATTTGTAATACTATGAACCTGCACGGTTCCTCTACGCGCATACGTTCGGACGGCCGAACCAATCGCGCTTACTTACAACACAACTAATTAACAATGGAGGTTCTTTATGAACAAACCACGACGTGTGGCTGCGCGAGGTATTATTTTTCGTAACAACGAGTTGCTCGTTACGAAATTTAAACAAGAAAACGGAAGCGAAAGTGACTACTGGGGAACGTTTGGTGGTGGTGTCGATAGCGAAGAGTCACTGCACGATGCAATTCACCGTGAAATGATCGAGGAAACAGGAATCGCACCTGTCATTGGTCGGCTTTTATTTATCCAGCAATTTATGGATGAAGAGCTTGAACATCTCGAATTCTTTTTTCATATCGAGAATACGGAAGACTACGAGATAATCGATTTCGAGAAAACGTCACACGGCGCACTTGAGTTAACTCGATCGGCATTTGTTGACCCGAAGGCAAACGTCCTACTACCTGCTTTCCTAGGTGAGATAGACATTAAAGACTACGTCGAGAACAATCGTCCAGTTTATTTCTACACGAGGCCACGGTCTTAAAAAAAGAACTCCGTATTATTTACGGAGTCCAAGTTTTGCGACGGTAGCTTTGTAAGCTTCGAAGTCTTTGGCTTCGAGGTATTTCAGAAGCTTTTTACGACGTGCCACCATTTGGATCAACCCGCGGCGACCCATGTGGTCGTGCTTGTTTGTCTGTAGGTGAAGTGTCACTTCTTTAATACGAGTCGTCAGCACAGACGCTTGGGCTTGTGGGCTACCAACGTCTGTTTTGTGTGTCTGCGTGAGCGCGAACGCTGCTGCTTTGTTTTCTGCTGTAATCATCAGGTGTGTATTGTACCAGAATTCTCTCACCCTTTCAAGGGGGTGCCGTAAACGACATGTGTGAACCAAAATGACAAGAGCCTTAAGACAAGTTTTAATTAGCATGAGCATTGACTTTTGATCTGTTCTATGCTATTATTACACCGATATGGAACGAGTGTGGTCCACTTCGCGCCGAGGGTTCTCCGTGCGTAGTATCTTAACGTTTGTCTTGACCGTGTTCATCGCGGCCTTGTTGTGGGCAACCTTCGGTAGTCACACCCTTACTCACGCAGCCGACCCGTCACCTGTAACCTGGAAGGGCGACAGTATTCTTTATGACGGCCACCAATATTTTGCCACCCCTGTTGCGCCTGCTGGAAATAGTCTTGGACTTCCTCAAGGTACACACTACTATGTCTACACTGCTGACACTAACGGCGCTACGCCAAAGGTGCAAAAAGCATTTGTCATTTACTTCTCGCCTGGCGTAGATCCACCAAAGGCAACATCTGCGTCATACGCAACGTATGACTACTCAGCGGCAAAGGTATACTCAAACCCTACAAACAAGAAAACTGTCACCGTTACCCCTCAAGGAAGCGAAGACAGTTATAGTTCTTGTACTATTCAAGGTATCGGCTGGATCATCTGCCCTATTACTACTTTCCTTGCAGATGGCATGGATAATATCTTTAATATCGTTAAGGGATTCCTCGTCGTTCAACCTTCAAACACAACGAACACGACGAATGATCTTTACATTGCTTGGAATGTCATGCGCAGTATCGCCAACGTGGCATTTATCATCGTCTTCCTTATTATCATCTATTCACAAATCTCTAACGTCGGTATTTCAAACTATGGCCTCAAGAAGCTATTACCGCGTCTGATTATTGCGGCAGTCCTGGTAAACGTGTCATACATTATTTGTGCGATTGCAGTCGACCTATCGAATATCCTCGGCTACTCACTACAAGAAGTATTCAATACGATCCGTCAGAATACCTTCAATATTAGTAACGATACCTGGGCTGACTCAACGACAATGGGTTGGAGTGCCGTCACCGCCTTTGTCCTATCGGGCGGTGCGGCAAGTATCGGCGTCATTATCGCAGCCGGCGGTACTGTTGCCGGTGCAATCTACTTACTTGTGCCGCTTCTCATTGGATTGATCGTAACAATTCTTGTCGTACTGCTTATATTGGCAGCTCGTCAAGCGATTATCATCATCCTCATCGTCATCGCTCCGCTAGCATTCGTCGCCTACCTCCTGCCAAACACTGAGCAATGGTTCAAGAAATGGCGTGAGCTATTTATGACAATGCTGGTCTTCTTCCCCGCCTTTTCACTTGTCTTTGGTGGTTCGCAGCTCGCCGGCGGTATCATCATCCAAAATGCGACATCTATCACGACCGTGATCTTCGGAATGGGCGTTCAAGTTGCGCCACTTGTGATTACTCCCCTCCTCCTGAAACTCAGTGGTGGCCTGCTTGGTCGTATCGCCGGCATCGTCAACGATCCGAAGAAGGGTCTTTTGGACCGTACAAAGGCATGGTCTGGCGATCGTGCAGCAATGCACCGCCAACGTGGACTTCGCGACAATAACCTCAAATGGTACAACGGCGCACGTCGTATTGCACGCGCACTCGATAACAATAATAAGAACGTGAAAGAACGTACGGGTAACTACACGAATGAAGCAGACAACCGCTACCACCGGACTTCTCGTTACGCCAACTTGCACCAACAGTCACATGGCATCGAGCTTGAGAAAGAGCGCATTGAGAACAGTCTAAAGGCGCACACGCTTGAACACGCTAATGTCACCGGAACTGAGTTGAACGTCAGGACTATTGCGCTTGAGAACAGTAAGGTTAATGTCGAAGCTGCGACCGATACATCTAATGCCATGCTTGCTGAGTACCGTGCCGGTGGCGCAAATACTGGTGGCAACGCTCGCCTCCAATCACTACAAACAAATATGGCGAAACAAGTTATTGAAACTGCGGCTCAAAAGCAACGCGCCGTGGCTGCGCAAAGCATCCAGCAGCAACAGTTTGCGAAAGCAATCGATACAAACCAAGCGCTACAACAACTTGCGGGTGGTATTGATCCAAACGGTGCACAACGAGCACTCGCAAATGCCTTTGCCGTTATGTCTAAGGCTCGTGAAGAAACGATTGCTAACGCTGGTAAGATCATTGACTACCGCAACCTATCTAACGAGCAAATCCGCTTGATTTCGGAAGGTACGGTTCCTGTCGGCGTAAACATTAGTCTGACGCAAGATATACGTGCTGCAGCCCTCAAGCGTACACTCGGTGGTCCAGATACCGAACAGCTTGCCGCCGCTATGCGAAGTATCGACTTCTCGTTTGCTGGGCTTTCTGCCGAGGATCGCGAAGAGTTACAGATTATTGCTGGTGAATCTCTCCAGGCAAACAGCGCACGTCCGCCAGAAGTTACAAACGGCGTCATTGGTTTGATGAAACAAGGTTTTGACTACAACAAGAACGCATTCACTGGGGCTCTAGGTAAGGGTGGAGCTAACCAGATGATCGTCAACGCCGCAAACGCACAGAAACTTGATGCTGGAAAGCTCCAGACTGCCGGAAAAGACTACAGCTTGGCTATCCGTGACATGTTGACAGATCCGTTCTTTGCATCGCAACTTACTCCAGAAGCAAAGAAACGACTCAAGGCAGAACTCACCACCGTTCTGGACCCAACCCGCGAAGCGTCAGAACGACTTGGCGACAGCAAGCCATTCCTCGAAGATATCGAAAAGCTTCTCTAATATTGATCTGGGTCTAACAGCACAGAATCGTCGATTGAAAAGTCGGCGATTTTTGTTCGGCGAAGCTGCGTACAATACGCACCCGTTCCCAATACTTTTCCAAGGTCTTCAGCCAGCGTACGAATATAGGTTCCACTACTGACGTGTACACGAATCTTAACTTCGGGATAGATATAGTCGATAAGGTCTAAACCAAAAATTGTGACAGTACGCACGGGCATCTCAACCGTCTCGCCTTTTCGGGCAAGCTTATAGGCTCGTTGACCATTAATCTTGATGGCGCTATAGATCGGCGGTGTTTGTTGAATTTCGCCAACAAATTGGCCCAACACTGCTTTTACTTCATCCAAAATCGGAACCACATCAGAAACTTCCGTCAGTTCGCCCTCTGGGTCACCCGTAGAGCTCGTCTGACCAAGTCGTATCGTCGCTTCGTATACTTTATCGAGTTTTGAGTACGTCCCCGCGTTACGGCACTCTTTACCTGTCACGATAATCATCAGGCCGGTCGCGAATGGATCAAGGGTACCGGTGTGTCCTACTCTAGCCTTCTTCCCTAGTTGCTGGGACAGTTTTCGACGGACACGCGCAACCACGCCAAAGCTGGTCATGCCAGATGGCTTGTCGATTAAAAGAACGCTGTCTTCTTGCATAGAAGCGATTATACCCTACTCGGTTTCAAAGAGAAGATTATTGCTGACCAGGAATCTTGAATTGACCAGGATCGTTTGGCGCTGGAGCAACTGGTGGAGCTATCGGTGCAGGCGCTGGTGCCACAGGAGGTTCCGGAGCAAGAATGTCACCTAATATCTCTGGTTGTGGCGCAGGAGTTGAATCAAGTGCATAGGCAGATCCAGCCGCAGGTGGTGCCGAGAAGTCTGGCAGTGGTGGTGGCATTGGAAGGCCAAGGTCGGCTGGCGTTGGTACAGGTGGTGTTACTGGCGGTTCGATCACCAGTTCGTGGCCAAACGTACCTTCAGCTGCCTGTTCGGGAACCGGCGTAGTCTCTGGTTCTTCACCACTGACAGCTTCGTCGTGTCCAAGAACATATGATGCTGCCACGCTTGACCCTGTTGCAGAGCTTGGCGTTTCAGCCGCAGATGGCGACGCAATGTACGAGTGGGTCAGAATAGTCTTATTTTGATCATTCGCTTCTTCACGGCGTTCGTCTTCGGCTGCTTGTTCGGTTGTCGCATTAAGTGTTCCGCCGAGTGTTGGCTCGGCCGTTGGTTCAGATACATATGAAAGTCCGATAGCGGGCGCGGCTTCAGGCGCAGGCGCAGGCTCTGCGGCCACTTCAGGAGTAGGCGCAGGCACTTCTACTGGTTCTACAGGTGTGTCATCGTGATCAACGGCGTAGACGCCGGCAGCATGAGTATTGCCAGTGTGTTCGCCCAGTGATTCGTTTGCGACTTCAACAGCTTCAGCTTGTTCGGCCGCTTTGACACGCTTATCAAGTTGTTCAAGGGTTTCACCTTCTTTGTGACTAATTGAAAGCGAATCTTTATGTTCGGGTTCTGGTTCGGCTGGTGTTTCCTGAACGTCTTCGTCTTTCGTGACATCCAAGTTACCAATTTCATGAGATTCTTTTAATTTCGAGGCAATCAATTGCTGATCCGCACCGGCACCCATCAATTGGGCCGCAACGGTCATGACACGTGAAGTAGTGTGTGTATTACTGAATCGGTCCGTTTCGGCGACGATACCCGTTAGGAAGGCGGTTGAAATCTCGGCATCAAGTAATGATTTTGTTTTATCGGTCTTGAGCGCTTCAGCAAGCCCTGCGACCATTTCACTAAGGCTACTTGCCTGTTCGTCGTGCCAATCGATGCCACCAAGGTTACTGACTTGGTCGCCAGCGGTGACTGTAATAATAGCTGCGTCGTGAAGCACTTCGCCGTGAGATTCAATGGCACCATCAAGGTGCTCTTGCACGTCAACACCAAGCGCAATGACGAGTTCAACATTGAAATCGCCTTGGCTAAACTCAAGATCATCACTGCTAATCGTCGTTTTGTACGGCGTAATGAAAATTCTGACACTGTCCCCTTCTACTTTGTAGCGAAGATGGTCGGCTTTTTCTTTATCGAGGGCAATAATAAAGTCACGAAGGCTATCGGTTGTCGTATCAAATGTCTTCTCTGGTTCAAGGAACGAGATCGCCGGCGGAACGTCACCACTAAAGACAGCCGTTGGGTGCTTTTCGAGCTTGTCAAAGAGTAACGTCAGTCCAAGTGCGGCCGACAAAGCGTCGACAGAAGGGTTATTTGAGACGGTCACAAGAATATTAGTCGATGATTTTATCTTCTCGACAATCTGTTGTTTGGCTTTTATGTCGTCCATATTGTTGTGTTTCTTTTTATGGGGTTACCCTTTTCCATTACTATACCATAAGTGTTTTTAAAGCGTCAACAAATGGAGGTCAACACTTTACAAATAGCGGGTTTTCCCCTATAATGTCCCTTTGAATAGATTATTAGCTACGCAAGAATAGTTTCTTGCATTTACAGAGACAAAGGAAACCATAGTGCCAATTATCAAATCCGCTATCAAGCGAGCAAAACAAACTATCAAACGACGTGACCGAAACGTTGGTATTAAGCGCGACATCAAGGAAGCTGTCAAAGCTTTCAACGCAAACCCAAGCGCCGCTACCCTTTCAAAGGCACAGAGCGAAATCGACACAGCCGTTAAAAAGAACCTCCTCGACAAGAACACCGCTTCACGTCGTAAGGCCAACCTTTCAAAGACAGCGAAAGCTGCCGGCGTAAAGCTTGGTGGTGCTAAGAAAGCGACACCAGCTAAAACGGTTGCTAAGACTGCCGCAAAACCAGTTGCGACAAAGACTGTTGCCGCAAAGAAGCCAGCGGCTGCCAAAGCCCCTGCCGCGAAAAAAGCTCCAGCGAAAGCGGCCGCTAAAAAACCTGCTGCTAAGAAGTAATTTTCTCGAAGCAAAGAAATAACCTCTATCTCGGAGGTTATTTCTTTATGATTCTTGGGCCGCAAGACCCACTTCACTCATTACTTTATCGGCACCGATTCGCAGCAACCCATTTGGATTACTTACGAGCTGCTCCTTGATGGCAAGAACGGCTTTTGTTTGAATCGTCGTAGCAATTACATCCGCATATTCAGGACTGGCCCTTAGCCTTTTCTCTTCCTGAGCTATCGCCTCGTTTATCCTGCTTAACACACCCTTGCTGTTCCACAACGCATTGACGTGCGCAACAAATAAGTCTCTGTCCCACGCATCACCTGTGTAAGCAATCTGGGCAAGTACTAGCGAACCAGCTGGATCCAAAGAGTGACCCAGTAGTACATCCAGCAACTGTCTTTCTGGCAGGTAGACAACATCTTCGTTCTCAGGAAGCGGCTTGCCATTTTTCTCACGAATCTCACGCGCAAATTCTTCAGTCAGCGCTTCGTTAATCCAACGCGCCGCTATTGGTGTATCGACGATTTCGTACGAACGACATAGCAGGGCGTGTACAAATTCATGTGTTAAGTTACGAGAAAAATGGCTGATGACTTCGATGATGCGATTTGAGTAGTTCGCAGGATGTGTACTCTGCGCTAGTACAACTTCTTGTGTGTTGCCAGGGTCAAAATAAGCAGCAATGTCTTTTAGAGTTGTATCAAAAATATCACTGATGACTAGCTTCATGCCGGTTGAGTCCTTTGGAAGTAGGGCAATCTTGCCTTCTTCCGCTAATTCATCTACCGCTACGAGAAATTTTTGTAGATGCGCCGCGTAGTGTTCAGCTACTACTTTGCTACCGGCTTGTCTATCAATAATGTAGTTGTGTTTCTGGGCTATATTCAAAAGCTGAGAAGTCGTCGCCTCCTCCTTAAGCCACGTCTTCCAGCTCATTTCGGGTTCGTCTTTTGGTGTCAGTGAACCAATGTGTTTCATCAAGAAAAGCGGAACCATCGAACTAAAATAGCGATCAACGATACCTTCGTCTTTTTCGTCTAAGGCATCGTACACATCGCGCATCATTTCAACACCAACGAACATTTCATCGGATTGTGAACGTTCAATATTTTCAAGCTTTGCGTATTCTCGACTCTCGGCAGAATATGCGCTCATTTCGGTAACCATTTGGGCGTGTGTATCCGCAGCCTGTACCGCACCGTACCCAAGCACTCGCTCACGAGCGGAGATAGCCGGTTGAGGCGGTGGCATACTTTCAAGTGATGCCTTATTTAAGGGCGGGCTCTCTGAACGCTGATTCATTCTTACAGTGTCTCGCTCGTTACGTAGATTGGAGCATATTATAGTATAAAAATATCAAAAAGTCTACAGTACTGTCTCGAGAAGCGCCCGTTCAATCAGCAACCAAGGATCGCCTTTAGAAACTTTCATATCGGCGTCAGCTTGAGCGAACGAGGTCAGAATGCGCGCAGCTCCCCGCGCACCAAGCCGTTTCCCATGTCGCACAAGCTTCTGCGCAACGTACGGGTGAATTCCAAAGTCTTTTGAAGGAGTGTCGGAAGCGCCAGCGCTCGCAACCGCTGCGAGTTGAAACGCTTGCGAAGAAAGGAGTGCAAATAATTTGTACGAGTCTTCGGTTAGTTCAAGATTACGAACCATTTCGTGAACCGCTTCTCTCCTGCCCTCTAGTGCCAGTTCGAAAAGTTGAAACACGTTTTCCGATGGGCTTGCTTCGATGATATTGTTAATCGTTTCGGGTGTGATTGTTTCCAGAAGCGAAATCTTTTCAAGTCCGTTCGCCAGTTGCCACTGATCAAGTCCGATGCGATCCACAATGTGATGTGCTAATTTTTTATCCAACTTCAGATCGAGGCTTTCGGCGTGTTTCACAACCCATGCTTCAGCAATCATTTGATCACGTTCACCCCAAACAGGAAACTCTTTAAGGTTCACCCGTTTCTTTACTTCCTTATAGCCAGTTGTTCGTTTATCCGGCTTTGTGTCGATTAAAATAACATCGATGTCATCAGAGATTCGATCAATCCATTCAGGGAGCTTTTCCCACACTGCGCCATTGAGAGATAGGTCTTTAATGATCACCAAGCGTTTCTCAGCAAACAACGTTCCACCCATCAAAAGATCGGGAATGTTTTTAAGTTCAAGTGTCGTTCCATCGATGCGTTCAGCGATGCCATCAAACGAAGTAGCGACAGCTTTCACAGCCTGCTGAATATCAAATGTGTTCTCTCCGGTAAACCATACAATCATTACTTTAGTATAGACTATCGTATACCCGATCCTACACTGTAGATACCTGACAGTGTGGACAGATGTGTGTGCCACGACCAGCGACGCGGAGTTTCTCAATCGTTGTGCCGCAGCGGGGACATGGCAGACCTTCACGTCGGAAGACACGAGCAAAGTCCATGTAACTCCCCTTCTTTCCTTCAGCGTTCACGTAGTTACGATTCGATGAACCGCCTTTTTCAATCGAAAGATTCATGACCTCGCGGAGTTCTGTATAGAGTTTCTTAAACTCGGCGGGTTTGATTGTTTCGACAAGTCGCTTCGGATGAATTTTCGCACCCCATAATGATTCGTCTGCATAAATATTACCGACACCCGCAACAACCGACTGGTCCAAAATAGCGGCTTTAATGCTTGTCTTCTTGCGACGCGTAAATCGATCGGCAAATTGTTTCGCAGTAAAATCTAGCTCAAGTGGTTCTGGGCCAACCTTCTTCATAAACGGAAGGTTCGGAATCTCAGCAGTCGGCATCAGTTTTACCCAGCCAAACTTTCGTTGATCATTAAAAAATAACTGTGAGCTATCATTAAACTCAATCGTTACACGTGTCGATTTATCGGGTAACGCATTCACCAAACTATCATTTGGATGTCCTGCGCCAAACCTCGCATCTTTATCGATGTAGACCAACTGTCCAGTCATTTTCAAATGAATGACGAGCGAATAGTCGGTCGAGAAATCAATCATCAAAACTTTAGCCCGTCGTCGAACCGCCGCAATTTCAGCACCAATCAAAAACTGATTTACGTCAGCCACGGTGTTCGGAAAACTTTTCGGGGTATCATCTAAAGTACTCGCAACTGTTTTGCCAATAATAAGTTCGGAAAGTCCCTGGCGGACCGTTTCTACTTCGGGTAATTCTGGCACGGAGGTGCGCTCCTTATAAATTAGTTAGAAAGACCAAGTTTTGCGATTTGCGCACTAGCGCCAGGAATCTGATTCGTGAACAAACTCGAAAGCTGTGTGACGCTGGCATTCAATGAACCAGCCGATCCATTACAAGTCGATGTCCATAAGTCTTTGACCACATCGGTGCCGTTGTAGATCGTAAAGTCATAGACGCTTCCTGTTGCACAAATACCGCGTGTATCATTTTTGTCGCCATCGAGTTGCTTGCCTTTTGTCAGGTTTGCTTTATCAAGTGCATGCACGAATTGGTCATATGAGGCAACGCTGTTGCCGAGGCTTGTTTGATCAACTACTGTGTCCAAGTAACCCGTGTATGTCTTGATCGTTCGGTCGTTTGCTGAGATATCGATTTTGTATGAACGGAACTTTTCGTCAGCCACGATTGGGCCACGCACGGTCATAGTGACGCTTCGGCCAGCTGATGTATTAAGAAGCGCATCACGACTCACATCGACGGCTGCCGTTGAGCTCGTTGATGAGCCTGAAAAGAATACAACACGCGCTAACGATACTAATGCCGTAATTGCGATAATGATAACAACGATGACGAGGATGATCGGAAGTGCGCGTGAGGTTCTGTAATTAGCCATGGTTTAACCTTAGTAGCTTTAGGCCTTATTGTCAAATCCAGTGCTACCAAATCCACCACCTCCACGAGTCGTTTCGGACAGGTCTTCGGCAATTTGCCACGAGATTTTCTCGAACTTAGTAACAAGCAGTTGTGCAATGCGCATGTCTGGTTCAATCTCGAATGCCTCTTGCCCTAGGTTGATAACGAGAATGTTCAGCTCTCCACGATAGTCGGCATCGATCGTGCCAATACCATTTACCATGGTGATGCCATGCTTAATACTCAGTCCGCTTCGGGCACGAATCTGCATTTCGTAGCCTTCAGGGATCTCGAATGCTAACCCAGTCGGCACCATAGCGCGTTCAAGTGGCTGCAAAGTCATAGGCATATCAAGGCAGGCATGAATATCCATAGCCGCCGCTTGATCAGTTTGATATGCAGGTAACGTTGCGCCCTGATTAAGCTTTTTTACTTTGACTTCCATTATTTGTTTTCCTCCAAGATTGCTTTAATCGCCACGATTGATTCAGGCACGTTCACGTAGGTAAACGACCTCATACCAAGTGTTTCCGCAACGGCCGTAAACGCAGGAATGTCATCAATGAATAAACACTCGTCAGGGCGCACCGCTAACTTCTCGGCAGTCATTGTATAAATTTCTGGTGCAGGCTTATCCCAACCCACTTCACCCGATGCCACAACGACATCAAATAATTCATCGAGTTCGCCTGGGTCGAATCGTTGATCAAGTGAGTAACGACTCGGTACATTTGTCATCATCCCCAGCTTATACTGCCCCTTTAGCTCTTTCACAAGTTCGAGGGTCTGCTCGATTTTTGTGCCCCGCATAATATCGAGGACAACACCAAAACAATCAAAAATAACTGCTTTTATAACTGGCACTAAAGCTCACCCCAGCTCTTACCTGTACTGACATCGACTCGTAATGAGATGCCCAGTTCTGGGGCAATCTCTTCCATTGTTGTCTTCAGGATTTCGGCAACTTTTTCAGCATTCTCTGCAGGACACTCAATCAAGATCGAGTCGTGAATCTGCAAAATCTGATCACCCAAGTCACCGAGTTTTTCATCAACCCGAATCATCGCGAGTTTCATAAGATCAGCTTCGGTGCCCTGAATCGGCATGTTAGCCGCTGCGCGTTCCGCACCTGCACGCACCATAAAGTTACTACTCTGGATATCAGGTGTTGGACGACGACGACCAAAGTAGGTTTCGACGTAGCCTTCGGTCCGTGCTTTTTTCAGCGTGTCGTCGATAAAGACACGAATCGGCGCACGAAGTTTAAAGTATTGATCGATAAATTCTTTCGCTTGACCAAAAGTCATTCCCGTTTGCGCTGCAAGGCCGTGTGGGCTCATGCCATACAACACGCCGAAGTTGATCACCTTCGCATCGCGGCGTTGGTTCTTGGTCACCTCATCCATTGGAATGCCGTAGACTTCACTGGCAGTCTTGGTGTGAATATCGACGTTGCCGTTAAAGTCATTGATCAAGCTTTTATCGTCAGCGAGCACAGCCGCAAGACGAAGTTCAAATTGTGAATAGTCAGCACTGACCAATACCTTATCACCATCAGCAATAAAGGCTTCACGGATCTTACGACCAAGTTCAGTCCTAATTGGAATATTTTGGAGGTTTGGATTTGTACTGCTGAGTCGTCCCGTTGCCGCAACGTCCTGATTAAAGGTGGTGTGGATTCGATTATGTTCGTCCGCTAGTTTTGGTAGTGAGTCGGTATAGGTATTCTTTAGCTTCGCAAGCTCACGTGTCTGCTCAATCAGCTCGATAATTGGGTGCTGACCACGAAGTTTATCAAGCTCAGCCTGACCTGTACTGTAACCTGTCTTGCCACGTTTAATGCCCGTCGTTGGAAGTTGTAATTTAGTGAATAACACTTCTGAAAGCTGGGCGGGACTCCCAATATTAAACTCATAGCCAACCATTGAATACATTTCTTGTTCGAGCTTTTGATGTTCTGCGCCCAGTTCATCACTCATCTTGTTAAGTACCTCGGGGTCGATCAATACGCCCTTGTGTTCCATGGCGAATAACGTGTAAGTTAGCGGGAAATCAAGCTGGTGAGCGATACGTGCAATCTTTGGCGTTGCTTCAAAGAAAGCGACTTGCTCATCGTACACAGTCCATAAACCCGCCAATAGGACGGCTGGTTCTGGTTCTTCTTGTCCAACAAGCGCCACCGCAGATCGATCACGCAAGAGTGGGTCGATTAAGAATGCACCCTGGCGAATATCGTGCACAGCCGGTAAGTGCGTAAACACATCGTGAGTCGCAAGCTTATGATAGATATCCTTTATGTCGTAGCCAACAACCGTTGCCATCTCAAGCGCCCGCCACAAGCTACTATCAACATCAGAAACAGGCTTCACAGCAACCGTCTTGCGATCAGTCGATACCCATAACTCATCTTCAATAATTTCAACCAAAACAGGACCTTCAATCGAAAGCGTGTCGGGCCAGTCAACTTTTGTCAGGCCTTCAATGGCAGGCTTATCCGAAACGACTTCAACAACTGTGTCCCCTATTTTCATGTGCTTCGGCAAACGACGAATCAGTGAAGTGAATTGATACTTATGGAGGACTTCAAGAATGTTATCGACATTTGTATGTGCAATATCCGTCTCTTCCCAGTTCACCTTAATGGGTGCGTCAGTGAAGATACGAGCCAGCTGCTGACTCATATAGGCAGACTCTTTCCCTTCAATAATATTCTTCTGTTGTGCACCCTTTAATTCATCAGTATGCGCATAAATACCATCAAGATCACCGTATGCCGTCAAAAGACTTTGCGCAGCCTTCGGACCGATCTTTGCGACGCCAGGAATGTTATCGCTACTGTCCCCTACAAGGGCTTTGTAGTCAACGAACTGCGGGACTGTAATGCCGTACTTTGCTTCAAACGCAGCGTCATCATATTGCACCAAGTCAGTGCTACCCGTTCGGGTAATGTACACATCCGTTGTGTCATCAATCAATTGCAACATATCGTAGTCGCCAGTGATTAAGCAGGTTTCAACACCCTGCTCTTTTGCTTCGGCGGCAAAGGTTCCCATAATATCGTCGGCTTCATACCCGTCAAGTTCATACAGCGGCCAATCAAAAGCCTGCAACACATCCCGAAGAATCGGAAGTTGTGCGTAAAAATCATCAGGCGGCTTGGTACGGCCCGCTTTATAGTCAGCAAAGATTTCACTGCGCTTGGCAGTGCTCGTCCCCTTTATATCCCAGGCAATGGCGACATAATCGGGTTCAAGTTTCTTGATAATCTCGATAGCGATCGACGTAAAGCCGAAGACACCACCAGTTGGTGTTCCGTCGGGCAACGCAAGATTTGGCATCGCATAATAGCCACGATAAAATACGGATTTTCCATCAATAACTGCCAACCGTTTCATATCTATTAGTATACCAGTTTTTAGGTATCAGCGGTGGTCAGAAACAGATTAAGCAGTAGCCGCTTGTTTTCGTAGCTTGCGACGCTCACGTTCGCTGAGTCCACCCCAAATGCCAAATCGTTGATCGTTCTCCAGCGCATAATCGAGGCACTCTTCTTTCACGTCACACGTCGCGCAAATTTTCTTCGCGTCACGTGTTGATCCGCCTTTTTCTGGAAAGAATGCCTCCGGATCAGTCTGTGCGCAAAGTGCATCTGATTGCCAGGCAAGCTCAGAGTCGTCATCAAGGTCCCCGGGGGTTGGATCGTATGGTGACTCCGGGCGCCTCGTCGTCTTCCTTACTTCACCCATGCCAGATTTCACTGGCTGTTTTACCTCAGGAGTTCGCTTGGCAACGGGTTCCTTTTTCGGCTCCACGAGTAGCGCATCACTCAGAAGGTCACCCATGCCGTGGTCAATCCCGTCATAGGCTTCGCTCAGTGCGACAGCTGACAGACGCTTAATCGTCGCGTGTAGTCCAACAGGATTAAGCCCTTCAGTTCGTGCAAACAAGGCAACGCCATCGTTACTCTCAAACCATTTGACGAAGCGAATCGCGCTTCGTGCAACTGTCGCGCGATTGTTGGCGGCTTTATCGGCCGTGTAAGCATTGAGGCGATCTCGTATCTGTTCTGTCGTCACACCAGCTTCGATAAGTGGCGCTCGATAATCGTGCTCACGACCAGTCTTGTTTGGTTGAGCAACAGTTGTCACAACTTGCGGGAGAGGTGCTGGGACTGCGTCTTCGGGCATCACCTTGACACGAGTCTCTTGAACAACTGGCCGATGTGGCATACCCAGATTAATTAACAACCCAGTTGTGACATCGATGTCGCCGTCGCCAAGCACACTCAACGCATCCTGCGGATAGCCGACGCAGTAAAGCACGGCGTTATTCTTGTGTTCGGCAGGAAGCTCGCCGACCACCTGTTTTAGAAGCTCTAACTGACGAGCCGTTTCGTGCGATCCAACAATTTCAGTGATACGCGCTTTTACCAGTAATGAAATCTCGCCCGCTTCAATTTCGACACCGTACAGGTATGGGACAAACCAATCGGCCATGTCACCTGCGCTAGTTAATTGTTCTTCTTTTGAAAGTAATGCACCTTTTTTCTGTTCAGTAGCCTCCACTATGCCGCCCTCTCGTTAATTTGTTTATATACTGCCTGAATACCGGCCGCAATAATACGTTCGATGTATTGCGGGTTACCGCGAAGCTCTTCAGGAAGTTGTGACCTGAGTGCATCAAGATGACTCGTCATAGCGATCGGAGAAATAAATTTCTTCAATTCACTATCGACTAATGCGTTGCCACTATTCACTCCGCCAGTTTCGACGACATGGTGCTCAATAATACGAAGTGCCTGCTTCAATGTATGATCCGAGATCATGTAGTCATTTTTTTCACCAAATTGAGCGCGACGTTTGAGCGCCTTTGCTTGTTCTTTCGTCAAAATGCCATCACGTTCAATATTTGAAAATAGTTCATCGCGTTGTGCTCGAAACTCTTCATCGGTCATTGCTTCAAGTGATAGCGCAGCTTGAATCAATGAATCCATCTGCTGGCTGGTGATATTTGGGTCACTAAATAATTTCTCAAGCCCGGAGTAAATATGTTCAGGAATACCGCTCTTTTGATTTTGAAGGCGTCCGCTCCCCGCAAGTTGATTTACCGAAACGGGGTCACGATCTTGCGCTTGATCCCTAAAGTGATACACTCCAAAACTTTTTCGAATCCACTGCTTTTCATCTTGTGTCAGTCCGTATGATGGGTCTTCAATTTTATCGCGAATCTCTTTACGTATTTGCTTCAAGGCGTCCTCTTTTGCCGTGGTCATGTCGCTCTTTGCTTTTGCGTCGAGGAAGCTACGAAGTCCCATGATCTGCTGACCACTCAGCTTCAGTTTTTCTCCAATCAATGTGCCTAGTTCAACATGCGTGAGTGGTATTCGTTCTACTTCAACGGCGGCAGGTGCGGGAATGACGAGAGCCTCGGCGACAGGAGTAACAACTACCTCTTCCTCGGCCGGTTGGTGTTCGGTTGTAGAAACAAAGCGAACTGAACCAGCTGTATCTTTCGTGATGCGCTTTAATGTCATGTACAAGTATTGGTGGATGGCGGTTGGTGTATCACCGTCGGTTAGCTCGGCAATTTCTTCGTTCGTCTTACCTTCAAGTCGTGCAAGAATTCGTTTCGTCGCAAACTCTATCGTATTTGGTTTACGTGGCGGAGCAAGTTGCACGATTGCGGCGGCAATCATTGTTGCGGATGCGTTAAGAGGGAGGTCGAGACGAGTTGCCCAATCTTCACCAAGCCCCTTCACAAGCCACTTCAATCCAGCAGGGCTGACGCCTTCGTTCAGGACTTCTGTCGATGCCTCAACGGTCGATTCTTCTTCGATATCAGGAACGATCGTCAAGGTGGCCGGAGTTTCGACTTCAACGGGGGCGGCGGGTTCTTCGGCTGGCTCATCGACAACGGGCGTTTCAACGGCAGACTCCACGGGATTGATCTTGCCAAGCAGCTTTGCGATCTTCCTTGCCACTTCAGGGTCGGCAGTACGGAGTGACTCAGCAGTGAGCCGTAGCGAATCGATACGTGTAGCCAAAGCAGCTACCGCTTGAATTGCATCCGCTCTTTCAAATTCACCGCGGCGCTCGAGGAGCTCCTTTTCACTATCATTTAAATAGTCCAAGCCCTCAACCATATCGTGAATCCCCTCTAAAATTTTCTTTATCATAGTCCTCTAGCGTCCATAGGGCAAGCCAAAACACCATGTAGTTGTCACAATGACAATATAGACTCGTGGTAATCGGAATTATTTCAGGGAGTTTCTTGCAATCGCATCTTGGACTCGTTTTTGGCGGATTCGTCGCTTGAAAGCCCTCCGCTCATTCTCTGATAGTCCACCCCAGACACCCGAATCTTGATTTGTTTCGAGGGCATATTGCAAACATTGACTCGTCACAAGACACTTGGCGCAAAATGATTTTGCTTTCTGGATCTGGTCAATATCACTACGGCTTGTCTCACCCACAGGAAAGAATAGTTCGGGATCCGTCTTTACGCACTCGGCTTTGTTTCGCCAATCACCATTCGTATCTTCTGGACTCATACTCTCTTTATAGTAGAATTCCCTCCTTACAAAGGCAACCATAACCAATCTGTTACAATGAGGGCATGAGCCACCATGAAAACCTAAAAATCCTCGCATTCGTCGGCCTTACCGGGTCTGGCAAATCTACAGCAGTCGAACATTTTACAAATAAGGGCTTCCCTCGTGTCTACTTTGGCGGTGTTCTTCTCGATGCCGTTAAAGAAGCTGGACTGGAAATCAACGAACAAAACGAACGAACGTACCGCGAAAAGCTTCGTGAGACTGAAGGTAAAGACTTCATTGTCAAAAGAATTGTTTCTCAAATCCATGATCTTGCCGATGCAGGCCAACACCGCGTCGTAGCCGATGGTTTATATACCTGGACTGAATACAAAGCACTGAAAAAAGAGTTCCCTGGAGAACTCTCGGTTATTGCAATAATCTCACCAAAGCACCTTCGGTATCATCGTCTCGAAACACGCGAAATTCGTCCCCTTACCCGTGACGAAGCGTCCCAGCGCGACTGGGCGGAAATCGAAAACCTCGAAAAAGGCGGTCCCATCGCTATCGCTGATTACTACGTGCAGAATAACGAAAACATCGAGCACTTTTACGAGCAACTCGATGCTATCGCTGAGCACGTTGAATTTTAGCTAATCACTTTTTGGAAATGCTGATAGTCGGTGCGCCCAGAAGCTTTTTTCCAGTCACCACCCCACTCCCATCCGTGGTCTTTCATAAAGACAACTAACGGATGTTCAGAAGTAAGCACGCCAGAAAGCGCCGGGTCATAGACGGCACCCTTAGGGTCGACGGACTCAGTTCCGTCTTCGTTGAACCGAATATACGGATTAAGACGAGTATTTACGTCAAAAGCTAATCCTAGGCCATGCAACGAAGGACGTTTGGTGTCTCTGATAAAGCGATAGTTGAACCCGGAAGTCGTATTGTCAGCAACCAATACATCATCACGCCATAAATAAGGCGCGTCACTACTTCGGACAACTTTGTTAATAGGAAACTTCTCAACAAGAGAAAGAACGAAGAATTGATGCACGTCATCGACAACATCTTTATGAACTTCAATGACACCGACTTTTTGTTCACCTTCAAAATTTACGTACGGCACTTCAAGCGCAATGATGTTTTGAACAATCTCTTGAGGAGCAAAATTATCAGGGTTTAATTTTATGATGCTAGGCATGGAATACGGCGGTTACTAAATCACGCGCGTCGTCTTCTTTTTGATTGAACGCACGACTATTCGAAGCGTATCCTGAATCAAGTGCGGTTGTATCTGAAGTATCGAGGAATAACTGTTTCTTATCGATACCCATGTCGATAAAGGCTTCGTAGACATCATTCGGAGTATCAATTCCAAATGACTGCTTCCCGGTTTTTTCGTCTTCCGTCACTCCAACGAATAAACGACTTTCTTCAACATCTGGATTCGTTCCCCCATTAGAGACGTAATCTTTGTACCTAAACGTTTCCGAGTGACCACCAGGAGTAATATATACCTTCAAAGTCTCGTAATCGACACCCAAGATATCAAGCTCTCTCTTCATGTCATCATATTGTCCGGCCGCAGGTCCTTTCCACGCAAAGTGAAGCATAATATTCACTTTGCCGTTCGGAGTCTCGGCCGACATAATCGCAATCGGACAATCCGCAGGCCGCACGGCAAGCACGATGTCAGGATTATACGAATAAATAAAGTCGCCAGATTTCTCGAGCCGAATAGGGTCAAGGCCGTTATAGACACCCGTATCTTCATCAACATTTACCGCGGTCAGTGGTGTTGAATAGTCACGTTCAGGGTTAAGAATACGAACCGTTGCGGGATCGACACCAAGTGTCGCAAAGTGCTTGTTCATATTTTTACGAGCATCAGCTAATCGCTCGTCACTCGAAAGACCCTTCGGTCCAAAAGCCGCTTCGCCGTCTCTGACAACGGTGCTCATATTCCCACCCAGAAGAAAACGCGCGGCAATTCCTGCCTGCTTTAGATACGCTACTTCACCGCTCTCAATGCCCTCACGGTCAACAAGCGCCGCTTTATTCATATGCTGTAACTCTTCGAGTTGTTCAGCAGAAATTTCATCCGCCTTCACTTCGACTCGAGGTTTACCAATACTGTGTACCGTCATAAACACATCAAAGGGCCGATCGGCATCAGTCACATAAAATGATTCAAGATTATCTTTATCCTTAACGTCGTAGCGTTCGGAAAATTCTGGTGATTCGGTAGTCATACTCATCGAAGATAATTATGCTTTAATCTTGGCAAAAAAACAATTTAGACCTAGTTAAGGTATTCGTGTAACTTCTTTGAGTCTTTGTGCTTACGAAGCTTAGCGAGTGCTTTTGCTTCGATCTGACGAATACGCTCACGGGTGACGGCGAATTCCTGCCCTACTTCTTCGAGGGTATGGCTCTTACCGTTTTCAAGACCGAAACGCATCTTGATGATCTTTTGTTCACGGTCAGAAAGTGTTGAAAGAATTGATTGTACTTGTTCCTTGAGGAGTTGAGACGCAGCAGACTCTTCTGGAGTCGCGCTTTCTTCGTCCTCGATAAAGTCACGAAGGACTGAATCTTCGTCGTCACCATCACGACCAACACCTGCATCGAGAGATGTGATATCTTGCTTGATCTTCATGACGTATTCAACTTTTTCCGGTTCCATTTCAAGCTCTTTTCCAAGCTCTTCAATGGTTGGCTCACGGTTCAATTCTTGTGTCATGCGACGTTGTGTACGAAGTAACTTGTTGATGGTTTCCACCATGTGAACAGGAATACGAATCGTACGAGCTTGGTCAGCAATTGCACGAGTAATCGCTTGGCGAATCCACCAGGTAGCGTAGGTTGAGAATTTAAATCCTTTTTCAGGGTCAAACTTTTCAACAGCACGAAGCAGTCCAGTGTTACCTTCTTGAATAAGGTCGAGGAAATCAAGTCCACGGCCACTGTAACGCTTGGCGATTGAGACAACCAAACGCATGTTTGCTTCAGCCATCTTATCTTTAGATTTCTTGTCACCCGTGACAACTTTTTTCGCGAGTGCGAGTTCTTCTTCGGAATTAAGTAGTGGAATTTTACCAATCTCACGAAGGTACAAACGAACGCTGTCATCGCTAGCATCGTCAAAGTACTGGTCTTGGCTCAGGAGGTCTTCGCCGTCGTCGACTTCTTCCTCTTCGAGGTCTTCGAGCGCTGGTCCGTCGATATCAGTGACAAGCGCGCCGGGAATAACTGCATCATCGGGTGCGTCATCGCCTTGTAGTGCTTCGTCAATAATAGGATCTTCTGTTTTCTTACTTCTGGGCACGAGGTATCTCCTTGATTAGTTCATTAAGCTGTTGGCGAATCTCAGACGCACGGACTTCTTCGCCGGTTTCTTCGGCGGTTCGGAGTTCAGTCGTGAGAGAGTCTTTTCGTATTTTCTTGTGTTCTGTTATCAGTTGGCGGACCAGGCGGGCAGTTTCGAAATAACGATCTTCGTCACTCCACTCCCCATAGCGAGCATCGGCCTTTAATAATACTATTTTCACATACGTATCGTAATTTTGCAAGTCGGCGGGCACGTCAGCCACCAGTTCCGTGTGTGTTTTTATGTATTCAAGCACTGCTTTTTGTTCATCAGTTGAAAGCATGTCTGGCTGGACGTCTTTCAAGAGTTCACGAACGGCTGGATCAATCAGCGCGACAGCGACCAGATTCTCTTGATAGCCAACTGGGTCAGTTTTCACGGGCGCAACGGACTGAACGACTTTTTTCAGTATTTTTTCTTCGGGTTCGTCAGTGTTCGAAAGCTTCTCTTTCAGCGTATCAATTGACGAATCGGTGTAGGTCGAAACCTTTTGCAGATAATGTTCTTGTTCAACGGGATCCTGAAGTGCACGGATGACTCGTAACGCCGCCGTGGTAAATTTACGCTTCCCCAGCGCGGTGGTCAGATCTTCCCGCTTTGAATACTGAGCGAGAATCCAATCGACGACCGGTTCGGCTGTATCAATCGCCTTTTGCCACAATGCAGCATCTTGCTGAATAAGTTCGTCGGGGTCTTTGACGTCATCCGGTAAACTGACAATCGTCAGGTCAATTCCCACCGACTGAGCAATCGGAATTGCTCGTTCAGTTGCGGCAAGCCCTGCAGAGTCACCATCGAAGCCCAGTCGAGCGTTCGGTGTCAGCCTCACCAGCGCCTTTAAGTGGCTCTCTGTCATCGCCGTGCCCGCAGTTGCGACTACTTGGGTAATACCGACTTGATGGCTACTGACGACGTCGAGGTTGCCTTCTACGATGACGGCATAGTCGACTTTACGAATTGCTTCTTTCGCTTGGGACAATCCAAAAACGTGACGACCTTTGTTGTACAACAAGGTTTCTGGTGTGTTCAAGTATTTTGGAGCGTTCGGCTCATCCTCAAGGATACGAGCAGTAAAGCCAATCACTCGACCCGATCCATCCATGAGTGGTACCATCATACGACCACGGAAAAGGTCTCCACTAAATCGATTTAAGAGGCCCGCGTCTTGCGCTTCCTTCTGAGTAAATTTCTTCACTTTCAAAAAGTTAACCAACGCATCGCCTGTTGACGGCGCGTACCCGATACGGAATGACTGAACAATTTCTTTGCTTAATTTTCGTTTACCGAATACGTACTCGATCGCATGCGGGTTCTTTAACAGACTTTGCTGATAGTACTGGGCCGCGAGGTCAAGAACTTCATACAGACGGTTCTTACGCTTGGCAATTTCCTGCGCACCAGCTGAATCATATTGCGCTAGGTCAACACCAACCCGACGAGCCAATAATTCAAGGGCGGCGCGGAAATCAATTCCCTCGACTTCCATAACGAAACTAAAGACGTCGCCGCCTTTATTTGAAGAAAAGTCGTGCCAGATGTTCTTGTCTGGACTGACATAAAAGCTCGGGGTACGCTCGCCCGTAAATGGGCTAAGGCCCTTGAAGTTACGCCCCGCTCGTTTGAGCTGAACGTACTCTCCGACAACGTCCTCGATATTGAGGCGAGATCGGACTTCCTCTTTCATGTCCTGCATGTCCATATTATAGCACCCTTTACCTCTGTTATTGTTTGTGCTTAAATTGTCGTAGCATGTATCCTAACCAACCTTCATCGCCACAGAGTCCCCTACCGACTGATTATCTGAATCAGATCGCCCCTCAAGCACCGAAGAAACCTATCTTCAGCTTCGGTCTAAAGCAGATGATTATGATCGGTGCGGCGCTGGTTGTCCTGGTGATTATCCTCGCCATTATCGTTAACTCAATCGCTGGAAGTAAGACCGGGCCAACCGAGCACCTTGCCGCCCGTCTTGCTGCAACAGAGCTAATCGCAACCAATGCACAGGCAAACCTCAAGAGTAGCAACCTCCGCAGCGTAAATAGTAACCTCAAACTGTACATGACGAACACAAACCGTGATATTTCAGCACCGCTCCTTGAAATCGGCGTCAACACCACAAAGCTGAGTAAAAGTATTACGACAAGCGAATCAACGGATGCGCTGTCTGCTCGACTTGAGGATGCACGCCTCAACGGAACGTTCGACGACACCTATTCCCGCGAGATGGCCTATCAACTTGGGACGACGATGACCCTTATGAATCAGATTTATAAGTCGACTAGTAATGCCGATCTTAAAACTTTTTTGAAATCAGCCTATACGAACCTTCAGCCAACTCAAGAATCATTCGCTAACTACTCAAGCGCGTCAGACAACTAGTTTTTAGCGACAAGATTATAACTTAAACGAGCAAGATCTTTAATCTCTTCGTTATCAAGCTGACCTGTACAAATAATAGTGTTCCAGTGTTTTTTATTCAGATGATAGCCTGGCACAACTGTTTCATATTTCTCACGTAATGTTTCGGCGAGAATTGGGTCACATTTTAAACTTACGCGGAGCGGGTTACTTCCCTGCGCGATCAAGGCGAAAATCTTACCTTCGCCTGTCTCTTTGTGGCCAACTTTATAGACAGCAGTATCTTCACCAAAAGGATAATCTAACCAGCTATTAGAAAAACTTAATAGGTACTCTTCAAGTTCTTTGTGGGTCATGTTTTTACCTTACCTAAGTAATACTTCAGCTCCATAATGCTGCCACGAATATCTTCAAGGGCGCGGTGGGCATCAGGTTTAGAGAATTTCTTCTTATACTTGCCTTCAAACACAACCTTAAAGGCGCTGACGTCGAGCATACGGTAATTCAATAGCGCATCAAGCTTTGGCCACTCACTAATAATGAATCGACGATCCATATGAATTGAATTACCCCCAAGAAGGACAGGAACGTCTTTATCAAAATGTTTGTTCACAAATGTAATTAATTCATTTTCAATTGTTTCACCAGGGCGACCTTTTTCGTCGTTTTGAGCAACAAGTCCGTTATACGATGCTGGGAATTTCAGCCAAAAGTCTTTCGACGGACCTTCGACCATACGTTTTTTCATAAGTTTTGTATCGACTTTGACTGCCGCCTCATAAGTATCGAGTTCTTTGAAATCCCAATCAGTCACAATTGCCGCAACTTCAAGAATACGGTCGAGGCTAGGATCAAGTCCTGTCATTTCTAGGTCAATCCAAAGGATCTTCTTGCTTGTTTTATTACTCATTCGCCCTATTATACCTTTTTTGGCAAAGACGTCGAAGGAGTAAACGTAAGACTAAGCGAATTAATACAATAGCGTTGGTCGGTAGGAACACCAAGACCTTCGCCTTCAAAGACGTGACCTAAGTGTCCGCCACAGATTGCGCAGGTCACTTCCGTACGAGTTGATCCAAAGCCGTTATCAACGTGGAACGCAACTTTACCAGGAATTGCATCATAAAAACTTGGCCAACCACAGTGGGCATCGAACTTTTTATCACTATCAAACAAGACGGTTCCACAGGCGGCACAGGCATACTCACCTTCCGCAAAGGTTTGATCATATTCACCACTAAAAGGAGCTTCAGTGGCTTTATTGAACAGCACATCGTACTGTTCATCGGTTAGTTTTGACTTGTAGTCTTCGGGTTTACTCATGCATCCTTTTTCTTGTCGAGTCGATCAAGCTTTGCAATGTGAACCAACCAGTAAATGACGAATGCAGTCGCGATAAGGGTAATAAAGGCAGAAAGAATCGCACCCCAGCCAAACGCAAGTCCACCCGTTCCATCTGCATGTGGTCCGACGATGACCCATTTGAGCTTCGCGAGATCAATACCGCCAATAAGAAATCCGACGAGCGGGTTAATGAAGCCATCAACGATCTGCTTTACCGCAGCGCCAGCCGCAGTACCAACCGCTAAACCGACTGCGAGGCCGACAACACCTTGTTCACGAACAAAGTTAATAAATCCGCCGGCTTGTGATTTGCTAGCAACCAGAGCTTTTTCGGCAGCCTTTTCTAATATCTTTGCTTCTTTTAGAAGTGCATTTGGACTAACGTCCGTTTTTTTCGTTGCCATAGTCTTCTCCTTAGGTATAGATTCAGTGTAACGTAAATGGTTCTTTGTAATCAAATCATGAAGTGAAAGTAATCAGGGGGAGGCAACCTACATATGATCTGGGGCTTGAATACCAAGCAGACTCAGTCCACTCTTCAAGATAGTCGCATATCCCGCAACCAAACGAGCTCGAATCGCTTCGCGTTCATCTTCAACGATGTGACTCTTTTCGTAAAAACGGTTAAAGACCTGCGCAAGTTCGTATAAATACGTACAGACAAGGTGTGGCGCCAGTTGAGTTGTCGCCTGGTTAATGACGTCTCCGTATTCCGTCATCTTCACGAGTAGGCTTCGCTCACCAGCATCAAAACTGTCCGTCGAAGCGTTCGTGTAATCGTTCGTTACTTTCCCTAGTATAGAGACGGCACGGGCGTGCGCGTACTGAAGATATGGTCCGCTATTTCCTTGTAGGCCGACAGATTCGTGCGGATCAAAAATAACATCAGGGCCGATACGGTTCTTGAGAAAGGCATATTTGATTGCTCCAAGTACGGGCGCATCATCGCGGTTTCCCTGCGTCTTTTCGTTTTCATCAGCAGCAATTTCGAGGACATCAACCGCACGCAGGAAGTTTCCTTTACGGCTGCTCATTTTAACGCCGCCAGCAAGTTTCACGTTGCCGTGTGTCATGTGCAATGTACGCTTGGCGAGTTCGGGCAAGAATTGTTCGATACTTTTAAGAACAACCTTCATATATTCGGTGATGTCGTTACCCGTGATAATAACTGACTCATCAAAGTGATAGTCTTCCCATTTTTTGATACTCAGCCCAACGTCTTTTGCTTCGTAGGTTGGCAGGCCTTCCTTATTCACGAAAACACGAGTATGCAGGCCGTATGGTTCACCCTTAAAGATGATTGCGCCTTCACTCTCTTCGTAGACACCCTTCTCTTTTTGTTCAAGCACGGTCGCGAGCCCAACGGGAGCAGTTTCACTCTCTGGGTAATACTTTTCGAATGAAGTGCCGATACGTTTGTAAAATGCGTTGAAGTAATCGTAGCTCCATTCACGGCATGTCCAATATAATTGCGCGAGTGGTGATTCGTGATCGTTCTCGCTATGAATGAGGTACACTTTTTTGTTCAGTGCAGTGATATCAATTTTTGCCTGTTCGTCTTCCTCGTAGGCATTTGTTCCTTCAACGTAACACGCAGCCATCCACTCAGAACGCTCCGATTCAGGAATATCGTGGAGTTTTTCTGGGTGTTCGCCATCAAGTTTTCGGATAATCGCCCACATTGTTTTTGCAACGTGCAATCCAACATCGCCACCGAAGTTGACACGGTGAACGTTTCCGCCGGCTTGTTCAATAAGGTTTGAGATCGCATCGCCAATCACACTCGTATAGAAGTGTCCTGCGTGCAGTACCTTGAAAGGATTCGGGTCGGAATATTCAGTGATGACAACCTTGCCGTCGAAAGCGTGTGACTTTCCATAGCCTGCTTCACTCATTTTTTCGAGCTCAGTCTTTAAGATCGAATCACTGACACGAAAGTTGATAAAACCAGGGCCTGCGATTGAGACATCGGCATATTCACCTGTTTCGCGAAGCTTTGCTGCAATTTCCTCAGCAACCTCACGTGGGTTTTTACCAAGTCGTCCCGCAAGTTGCAGTGCGATGTTGGTTGCGTAGTCACCAAACTCTGGCTCAGGACGTGTTAACTGAACCGACGTTTCGACGTCGAACAATTCTTTAATAGTCTGAGCAATTTTTGCTTCCATTAAGAAACATTATAACAGAGGTTACTTTATTACTTGCCAGCAGCGGCTTTAATCAGTCCCACGAAAAGTGGGTGTGCCCGATATGGACGACTCTTAAACTCTGGGTGGGCCTGCGTTGCGACAAAGAAGGGGTTATTCGCAGCTTCGATATATTCCACCAACTTTCCGTCAGGCGACTTCCCGCTAATCGTCAGCCCGCCTTTTTCAATGTCTTCGAGAAATGCCTGATTTACTTCGTAACGATGGCGATGTCGTTCAATCGTTTCTTTTGTGCCATAGGCTAACGCAGTCTTTGAACCCGGCTTTAGTTCAGCCGTGTAGTCACCAAGTCGTAGCGTTCCACCGGTTGATTCTTTTCCTGCCTGGCCTTCCATAATATAGACGACGTTCTGCTTTGTGTCGGGATCGAACTCAGTGCTATTCGCTTCTTTTAAGCCCGCTTTTCGAGCAGCTGCAATCACTGCAATCTGTAGTCCAAGGCATAGTCCAAGATATGGCTTTTTCTCGTCTAAAGCATACGTTGCGGCACGAATCTTTCCTTCGATTCCCCTACTACCAAACCCGCCAGGAACAACGAGTCCGTCCATCGTCTCAAAGTCTGCAGCCTCAGCCTCTTCGGCATTAATCCACACTAATTCAAGGCCAACTTTTTCTTGCCACGCAGCGGCCTTTAACGCTTCAAGAACAGAAATGTACGTATCTTCATTATCAAGATATTTTGCCACCATGCCGATGCGTACAGTTTGTTCGTACGTTGCTTCCTGCGCATCAGCAAGTGCACGCCACTTTGAAAGATCGGCCTTTTTGGTATTACTTGTGAAGCGTTCCAATACCGCATTGATTCCACTGGCATCAATCGTCAAGGGAATTTCATACACCGTCTTGGCATTTGAAAGTAAGATCACCGCATCGTTACGCACACCACTAAAAGCGGCGATCTTATCAGCAATATTTCCAGGCGCAGGATCGTCGGTTCGAACAACGACGCAGTCTGGTACGATACCGAAACCACGAAGATCATTTAATGCATTCTGCGCAGGTTTTGATTTAAATTCTTTGCTTGTCTGAATAAATGGCACGTAGACAACGTGAACATACATACAATTTTCGCGACCAACCCGACTAGCAAACTCACGAATTGCCTCAACGTAGCTAAGTCCTTCGTAGTCCCCGACCGTTCCGCCGATCTCAACAATATGCACCTCAGAGCCATCAGCGGCGAGTTCAATCGCGTCTTGAATCGCACCTGTTAAGTGTGGCACCAGCTGAATCGTCTGACCATGGAACTTACCTGCTCGCTCATCAGCGATAAGTTGGCTTAATAATTTTCCTGATAATGTCGCGTTCTTTTGTGTTAGTTCCAAATCCAAAAAGCGTTCATAGTGACCAAGGTCAAGATCCGTTTCTGCGCCGTCTTTTGTGACGAAACATTCGCCGTGTTCTTTGGGATTCAAAAGACCCGCATCGACATTCAGATACGGGTCACATTTTTGAATAGACACCTTAACGCCTTTCGCTTGGAGAATTGCGCCAATACTGGCCGCGGTAATACCCTTACCGACTCCCGAAAGAACTCCCCCAGTTACAAAGATATACTTCTGTGTTGTTCCCATGTTTGTTTTCACCTCCATGGGATTTTATTGTAGCACTACACACCCCCTACACGCTAGATGCAGGACGTTGTAG
>DIZA01000003.1 GCA_002429245.1 Candidatus Saccharibacteria bacterium UBA6040 | reverse complement strand
GACTCCTGCCCGGGGTACCAAGAAATTATGAAAGACTCCACGCTGGAGTCTTTCTGCTTATGCTACTATTGAGACATGGTAAAAAAATCTTCTCCAAAGGTACTCTCCAAGCAACAGCACCTTAAACGACACAAGCAGCACAAGATACTTATTCGTGCGATTCTCTTTTTCTTCGTCGTTCTACTAGCGACCCTTGGTGTCTTAACGATTGCTGTCAGAGCCAACAATGATGCGCGATTGTACCGCATCAATCATATTTATGAGAGTCTGGGTATCGAGACTGCCGGTAAGTACATCTTGCAACGTCAAAACGTTTTCGGTGATAAACGCGTCTATCCTAATGACGCAGGGCGGACGTTCTCGTCAGAAAGAGATTATATTCACGCAGCAAACGTTGATGTGACTGCGAAAGAACTCGATACAGCCGTGAAGAATGCCGGGTTTAGTTTTATCGGAGAACCGTATGCTGGTAGTACCGAGATCCAGTATCACTACAAATCTGCTAAGGGTGAGTATGTTCGTATCACCGTGACGAGTAAGCTACGTGATGATGCTTTCCAGAATTCACTCCTCATGGACGGAAAATACAGCGACGCTGATTTCAAGATTGATCCAAACGCTGGTCCATCGAACGTTGTGGTCAAGGTCAATCTCGACGACAACAACGAATAAATACTGTATTATAAACTACAGTTATGGCAAAAGAAGATATAGAGCCAACGAAGCTTGATTTTGAGGGTCAACGACCGGGTGAGAAGGTGTTGTTCGTCTTTCGTCGACACATCATTGCGATGCGAAAGGGTTTTTGGCTTTTGCTTGCCCCTTTGGCAATTACCGCAATCCCGCCACTTATTTGGCAGAATAATCTTGAACTTTTTTGGCTACCTGTCGGGGGATTAGTGCTTGGACTCCTGCTTTTCTTCTATCACTACGTTATGTGGTACTTTACGATTTACCTCGTGACTAATCAACGGATTCGGCAAGTGACTCAAAAGGGGATCTTCGGTAAGGATGTTGTCGAGCTACGACTGTCAAAGATCCAAAACATAAGCTATAATATACCTGGATTCACTGGCGAAATTCTAGGGTTTGGGACCATCGTCATTCAGACGTTTGTAGGGGACTTGGTGATTCGAAATGTCGAACATCCAGACAAGACCTATAATAAATTACAGAACGCCGTTGCTAATGCAGTCGAACGACAAGAAGAACAGGGAGATCATGAAGAAGTTACTGAATAAGATACGCAGAGGGAAACCGACTCTTCCAGAGTCAGCCCGTATCACCACCGAAACCATTGCGGAACATCGCGAACGAATCCTCGCTGGAGGACGTCGTTTTAAGTACCCTGTGCAATACGCCCGTCACAAGCTGGTGTTTAATGCCATTATTATTACCGTTGCTACCCTTATCGTACTGATTGGTGTTGGCTACTGGCAATTGTACCCTGCTCAGAACACGAGTGATTTTATGTATCGCGTGACTCGCGTGCTTCCTCTTCCTGTTGCATCGATTGACGGACAAAAGGTCCTGTATAGCGATTACCTGATGAAGTACCGAAGTTCTATCCATTACCTCGAGACAAAAGAGCGCGTGAACCTTAAGTCAGAGGACGGCAAGCGCCAATCTGACTTCGTCAAACAACAGGCGATGGAAGATTCTTTGGCTGATGCCTACGCAATCAAGCTTGCGAAAGATCACAATATTACCGTCACTGACGCTGAATTACAGGCGTTTTTAAAACAACAACGGAGCTCAACAGACGGAGAAGTCACCGAGTCGACGTATGACGCGGTCATCCTTGACTATTACGGCTGGTCTCCTGATGAGTACCAACACGCAATGCAGACAAAATTACTACGCCAGAAAGTAGCCTTTGCGGTTGATGATCAAGCAACCGCTATCTCTGATACCGTCGGTAAGACTATTACAGCAGGGAACACCGACCTTAAGAGCGTCACTGATACCATCAATGCGACTTCAAAAGTCCAAGTTGTTTACGGAGCACTCGGCTGGGTACCAAAGACCAATCAAGATGGAGGCCTTGCGGCAACAGCGGCCAAACTCCAAAAGGGGACTATCTCTACTGTTATCAAATCGACAACAGGTGAAGGCTACTATTATATTAAGCTTCTCGATATCAACGATACTCAAGTGAACTATGAATACGTTCATATTCCGCTGACCGTCTTCGAAAAAGACCTCACCGCGGCCAAAACTCAGAGCAAAGTGGTGAAATATATCACGATCCCAGTTGTTGCGACACCATCTAACCAATAGGAGGATACATCATGTTTACATTGCCCGAATTAGGATATGCATATGACGCACTTGGCGAAAATATCAGTGCAGCTATTATGCAGTTGCACCACGACAAGCACCACCAAACCTATGTTGATAAGCTGAACGCTGCACTTGCGACTCACCCTGAACTAGGTGACAAGACAATTGTTGAACTTATTAGCAATCTGGATGCTGTGCCCGAAGACATTCGCGGTGCAGTTCGTAATCACGGAGGTGGTCATTATAACCACAGTTTGTTCTGGAAGGTGATGTCACCGAACGGCGGCGGTGAACCAACGGGAGTTTTATTAGATGGTATCGTTGCGAAGTACGGAAGCTACCAAGCATTCATCGATGAATTTACCACTAAAGCTTTGGGTGTCTTCGGAAGCGGCTGGGCGTGGTTGCAGCCTGATCTTTCGATCGTGACGACAGCAAACCAAGACGTACCGCTGATGAACGGACAACCCGAGCCGCTGATTGGTCTTGATGTCTGGGAGCACGCTTATTACTTGGATTACAAAAACAAACGTGATGACTACGTAAAGGCTTTTTGGAACGTCGTTGACTGGAATTTTGCTGCAGAGCGCTATGAACACCATTTACGAGATTAACACTCCGATTTTCTTACGTGAAGTTGGCCTGCGGGCTGGCCACGTCGTCACGCTTGCCGATGTTCCTGGGCACGAATGGGATGCGATTGCTCATCCAGGTATTGATACCGTTTGGTTCATGGGAGTGTGGAAACGAAGTCCGATCGCGCGCGAAATGGCGAAGGACGAGAAGTGGCTAAAAGAAGCTTTGCCTGATATGAAAGACGAGGACTTGCTGGGGTCTGCCTATAGTATCCAGGAATATGTTGTTGATGAATCGTTAGGCGGGAATGACGGACTGGCCGTTGCTCGCGAAGTACTAAAAGACCGAGGAATAAAGATTATTCTCGATTACGTACCGAACCACGTGGCGATTGATCACGTCTGGGTTGAACAACATCCTGACTATTTCTTACTAGGCTCTGAACACGAATTACATAAACACCCCGAAGCATTTGTTCAAACACCTAGTGGTATCTTGGCAAAAGCAAAAGATCCAAACTTTGAACCATGGTCTGACGTGTTGCAGTTGAACGCATTTTCACCTGGCTTTAGGCAAGAAGCCATAGGGACACTGCGGTATATTGCTGGTATTGCTGATGGCGTTCGTTGTGATATGGCGATGTTGATGATGAACACTATTTTTAAGGACACCTGGAAAGACAGAGTGGGGGGTATTCCCGAAACCGAGTACTGGCCACACATTATTACCGCTGTTCGTGAAGTACGACCGGACTTTCTTTTTCTGGCCGAAGTGTACTGGGATAAACAAAAAGATTTATTAGATCAGGGCTTTGATCTTTGTTACGACAAAGATTTGTATGACCATCTATTGCACGGCTCACTGCATAAAATAAGAGAACACCTTGAACACCCCATTGAGTACCAAAATCATCTATTGCGCTTTATTGAGAACCACGACGAAGAACGAGCCGCACATGAATTCCCACTTGAAAAACACAAAGCTGCTGCTGTTGTAACAATGACGCTACCTGGTTCACACCTGTATTATGACGGCGAGCAAGAAGGTCGAAAGATCCGCGTACCGGTACATCTTGGCAGACGAGTAGACGAAGTGCCAAACAACGCACTCATTACTTTCTACGACAAGTTACAAAGTTTTGTTCAGTCAAAAGACCTTGAACACAAGCAGTGGCAACTGACGCCAGTGAAGTCTCGGTTATTGCACCGTGAGTCTCGTCACGTGATTGCCTGGACGTGGAGTAACGAAGAAAGCCAGTTTACGGTCTTTGTTAACTATAGCCACGAAAAAGCCGTTGTTCGATCCGATATTGATGTGAGTCGAGTTTCCAAGGTGACCGATGTCGTCAAGGGGGACGTTGCCCTCAATGAGTATATTAGTGGTACGCGCTTGAAGCTTGGTGCGTGGCAACACGTGGTGATTGAACAACAAAGATAGACTAGGGTTCGAGTGGTTTGGGCGCAGGTGCGTCGAGTTCATTTTTTGGTACAAGTTCTACTATTTTCCCCGTCACGTCCCAGTCGTCTTCCTTGCCTGCGAAGTCGGCGGCGAGGCCAAAGTAGCGAGTCCGACCTTCCGCGTCAGTAACTTTCACGATGCCAGCGTGGACACCTGCTTCGCCGAACTTTGTGTCAGCGTCCCATTTGACATTCAGGATATCCGGGTTGTTTACTAACTGGCCCCAATCGCCACTAACGAGAATCTGTGAGTTATCGGCAGACGGTTCAACCCATTTAGGTTTTTTCGTTTCTGGGTCAACAGCGAGTGCGCTGACCGCATAGCCTTCAGTTGGGTTTACATAGATACCGGTAAAGCCAGCTGAAGATTGTGTCACTTTAAAGATAAATCCAGCTTCAGAAGCGAGGGTGCGTGACTCGTCTTTATAGGTAGCGCCACCTTCTGGTTGTTCGATGCGTCCAAGGTGAACGCCATTTATCGGAATCGCCAGGCCCGTTTCTAAGGGTGTCCAGGTTTCGACGGATGTAGATTGGTGTTCGGGTGTGTTGTGTGTGTTTGGGGTAAGTTCGCTCATATAAAAATAATACCACCGCTAGGGTGGTATTGATAATTTCTTGGCGGGCCCGACCGGATTCGAACCGGCGATCTTCTCCGTGACAGGGAGACGTGATAGGCCAGCTTCACTACGAGCCCACATATGTGGTTGTCTGGCCAAGACTCTAAGGATTTTAGCAGTTTTTGCCCCTTATAGCAACCTCTGTCGACTTCATTTTATTTCACCGTTGCTGATGCTATAATGGCAGGAGCAAATATCGTACGTGCCGTTGTAGCTCAGTTGGTAGAGCGGCGCTTTCGTAAAGCGTAGGTCTCCGGTTCGATCCCGGACAACGGCTCCACAGTAATATGCTAAGCAACACCATTAAACAATCATTCAAAGAACTTATCACGAACCGTTATTTAACGGTTCTGAGTGTTATTACCATCTTCCTGGCGCTAGCTTTTGTGACGTACGTCCTCTTGAGTGTTCACTCCAGCGAACTACAACTAGTGACGCACTATAGCGCATATGGAGTGAGACACTTCTATCGCGACCAGTGGTACTACCTGTTTAGTTTCGGTGGATTCGTGGTTTTGGCAGCTTTTTTGCATGTGACGATTGCTATTAAACTATACATAACCAAGGGACATCCGCTGGCAATTATGTTTGCTTGGATGGGCATCGGGATCATTATCTTTGCCTGGGTGGCTACATTCTGGCTTATTTATCTTAATTATAATGTATTGTCATCGGTCTAACAGATGATCGATCTTGAAATTCCTCTGGGCAAGCGTACCAAAGCGTACCGATTCTTTGAAATGGTACCAGCACTATTAAGCTACGGTGCGTTAGTCTTACTTATTGTTCTGTCACTTGTTTCACCACTGCTTGCAGCGGTGTATTTAATGTTAATCATTGTGACCTTGCTGGTGAAAGCAGTCGGGATTGCCTATCACACGATTGGTGGTCGTAATGCCCTTGAGCGTGCCCAAAAACTAAACTGGCAAGAACGCCTTGAGGATTTCGAGAACCCCGTTGAGTCATACACACTACGATCCGCAAGTCGCTCAAAAGCATTTGGGATGAAGGCGCACATTGAGAATCTTCGTCTTGCCGCCGCTGATCCAGCAGCTTTTCCAAAGCCATCCGAGCTGTATAATCTTGTTATCGTCGCAGCCTATAACGAAGGATATGAAGTGATTGAGCCAACTATTCAGTCCGTTCTTGCGACGACATATGACAAATCACACCTTATCGTTGCCTTGGCGTATGAAGAGCGAGGTGGTGCAGAGATTGAAAAGACCGCGTTACGCCTGCAAAAGCAGTTTGCTTCGAAGTTTGTCGATTTTGTCCTCGTGAAGCACCCGCGAGATCTTCCGAATGAAGTCGTTGGTAAGGGTGGAAACATCACTTTTGCCGGTAAGCATATGCAAAAATGGCTCGACGAGAAGGGGATTGAGTACAAAAACGTCCTCGTGACGACTCTCGACTCCGATAATCGTCCGCATAGCGTGTATTTCGACTATGCGACGTACGAATTTGTTGTCCATGAAGACCGCAAGCACCTCGCATTCCAGCCAATTTCACTGTTCTTGAACAACATCTGGGACGTACCCGCACCTATGCGTGTCGTCGCAACGGGTAATTCATTTTGGAACATTATTAGTTCAATGCGTCCGCATGCCCTCCGCAACTTTGCCTCACACTCGCAACCGATGGAAGCACTGGTAGAGATGGACTTTTGGAGTACACGCACTATCGTGGAAGACGGTCACCAATACTGGCGCAGTTATTTCTACTTTAACGGCAATTATGACGTGATACCTCTGTTTGTGCCGATCTATCAGGACGCCGTTCTTGACGTGACATACCGAAAGACTCTAAAGGCGCAGTTTATCCAGCTCCGTCGCTGGGCCTACGGTGCCTCTGACGTCCCATATGTCGCAACTCGCGTATTTACTCGTGACAGGAACGTACCGTTCTTAGCGGGGCTCTCACGGCTTATTAGGCTTATTGATGGACACCTTACCCTTGCGGTAGTCACTATATTGGTGACACTGGGTGGTTGGGTACCGTTATTCATTAACCAACAGGCCTATCATGACGTTGTTGCGCATCAACTACCGGACGTTATTAGTGTGATTCAGAGGATTGCGCTGGTTGGCCTCTTTATCACCGTGTTCTTGTCTTTGAAGATGTTGCCACCTCGTCCAGAGCGCTACAAGCGTACGCGTAGCATCGGTATGGTGTTGCAGTGGTTTCTGATGCCAGTCACTGCTATCTGTTATAGCGCTGCGGCTGCACTGTATTCACAGACTCGTCTTTTGTTCGGGCGATACCTGACGAAGTTTGACGTGACTACGAAAGCCACCTATGCAACCTCTAAGGCAGTGCAACAGAAGAAAGCCAAGGAAGTAGCCTAGTCATCCGTAGAACTAACGGGTGATCCATCCTTATCCTAGACCTCAAATCTTAAAACAAAATAAAAGACCTTCGTTTTACCGAAGGTCTTTTGGATTGAAAAAAAACGAGTGTAATGCTTAGATCGTACGAATACGAACTTCGCGTTTGATCTCTTGAAGGGTCTTATCGTACTCGAAACCGAGTGAAAAGCGTTCTAGAGCTGACGGGTTGTGGCTGGTTTCAATCTGTTGTTTCTTAACCATGCACTCATTGTATCATAAAGCTTACGCAATGTCAATGATACAGACATCCACGTGAAATACCGCCTGTGATATATCGTTTTGGCCGGAGGAGAGAATAGGGTGGTGGAAAAGTGCTACAGACTGTGGGGAAAACAAAAACCGCCCCTGTTATAGGGACGGTTTAATGACCTTTGGATGGGCTAGTACCAGGTTGCTACGCCTCCATGATGCGAACAGGTGCCTTGGCGATGAGTACTGTAGCTGTCGGTTTCATCTCTGCACCCTGCCGTTGCAGTGTTGGACTTAGCTGCGGTGCTTTGTGATGAGTATGTGGAGTTCGTTGTTGGCGCAGTCGGGTGTAGGGCCGACCACCCTATAGTACCGACGATAATGGCTAACCAAAGGTAGGCCCATATACTCCCAACGAGATCTTTAATCTTTATCTTTTTAGACAAGTGAATTCACTGTTATTTTGTTAAAGTTGCTTTTACCCTTTTTGAAACGAGGAAGTAGGGGATCCAGATAAACGCACCGATAACGCTTCGACCGACGTCCGCAGCTGTTTTATCGAGCGCAGATTGGACGTACTGAGTAAGATTGGCTGACTCAAAAAACGCGGCCCCTAGTGCGTAGTCGACAGTTCCGTAGAGTGCACCAAATGCAAGGGTTACGATTACGAGTATCTTTGCCGCCTTTCGCCGTCGAAAAATAAAGATAATTGAGATGATAACGAGCACAATGTAGACGATAATTGCGAGGTTCTCTGCTGCGGTCAGTTGTTGGAACGTGTCGCCGAGTCCGGCTTGGTATTGGTTGTACGTATCTATGTCAGAACTAGATAAAAAGCCATCGGCGAAGAATCTATAGGTAGTAACAAGTGCAGTAATGATTAATCCAACCACAAACCATGCTAACCAACCTTCAATACCAATAAGCTTTTTTCGTTTTTCTGCCTTAGTTAATTCTACTACGCGTTCTGGTTGCTGACCTAGTTTTTCAATCAGGCGCTCTGCTTTCGGGTACGATTCTCCCTTTGCAGTGACTGCGTATTGTATAAATGTCAAAGCGGCTTCATCGTTATGCTGGAAGTAATATAGAAGAGCCTGCAGCTCATATAACTTATATCTGCTAGCACCAAGCTCTTCGTCATCTTGGTATTTCGCCGCTAGTGCATCTAACCTTGTTTGCAGGCGTTCTATCTGTGCGGGTAAGAGTGTTTCGCTGTTTTCTTCAGTAGCAGTCTGTAGTTCTGCCTGAAGGATGTTCACGTACTTCGTATACTGCGTCTTCGTTTTTACAACGGGTAGTTCCATTATTCAATATCTTCCCATTTCCTCTGTTCAGTTATTGTTGATTCCACGTCTATTACATTGCTATGCACGATTGGCTCATTCTCTTTTGCGCCACTCTCGGCTAAGAGCATACCGATAATGCGCGCAGCATACGTCAGAATGCCCATGATTAGAAGTGTAAAGAACAGATCCCACCTACCGTGAAATATTGCGGCCAACATTCCTATTGGCACAACTCCGACTCCTCCGAGGAATATACCAATTAGTACTGCGATAATACCCCATAGCGCGAGTGTAACAGCAAGGCCGTATATCCAGGTTGCTAGTCCAAATATATATGATGATACGTAGATGATTATTCCTGATACTTGTCTTGCTGGTGATGTTATTGCTGCTAATAGAGCTATCACATCAATAACTATTAAGATCCCCGAGAGCCAATATACAAACGGTGCAATGTGGAGGACCAAGGCTGATCCGAACGTTAATACAAGTATGAGTCCTATGACTACAGCAACAAAAATGACAATTCCGAGTAATACTCCACCGATAGATTTCAGTGCATTCATAATTTTATAGTACTCTAGTCCAGGTTTCTTTCATAAGATTTTAAGGTTATTTTGTATAAAAAAGATCCCCGACAGGGGATCAGTTCATAATGTTGGTGGGTCCTAGAGGATTCGAACCTCTCACCTCCTCAACGTCAATGAGGCGCTCTAGCCAAATGAGCTAAGGACCCACAACCAGCCGAAGCCGTGCTGTAAAGCTTTATAATCTTATCAGAATAGGGGTCAGGAATCAATAATACCTTGGTCGTGCTATAATTAACGACAGAGTGATGACGAAGCCCAACCATCTTCCGAACTCCGTCGGTGTGAGACGTACGAAACGTCCCTCATGAGTAAAAGTCCGGTGGAACCGTCTGACGACAAGCGTTGGACCCGAGACATACGATATATAGCTTTCATCCTGCCCTCGTACGTGGCGACAGGTGACGAACCTAGTTATCGTATGTTTTTTTATTTCAATTTAATCTTTAAGCAGGAGAATAGAACATGAACGACGAACAATTACACGCAATGCGCCATAGCCTGGCACACATTACCGCTGCAGCGGTACAGCGCATTTGGCCAGATGCGAAGTTTGGCGTCGGTCCAGTGGTTGAAAACGGCTTCTATTATGATATTGACCTTGGTGAGCGCAAGATCTCTGAGGCAAACTTTGCCAAGATTGAGAAGGAAATGCGCGGGATCATCAGTTATGGTGACGATTTCGAACGGTTTGAGATGCCGATTGATCAGGCGATTGATTGGGCGCGTCAGAACAACCAGCCGTATAAAGAAGAGCTTCTGAACGACTTGAAGCGCTCGGGGACAACGATTGCCAAAGATCTTGATGCGAACGAGCTGGGACTTGCCGCAGAGGGTGACGCAGCTGTTGAAACGGTGTCGTTTTACAAGAACGGTAACTTCGTTGACTTGTGTCGTGGTCCTCACGTGGCGAATACCAAGGATGTGGGCGCGTTTAAGCTCCTCCGTGTCGCCGGAGCTTACTGGCGCGGTAATGAGAAGAATCCTCAGATGCAACGCCTTTACGGAGTTGCATTCGCAACTCAGGAAGAACTCGATCAATACCTTGAGCGCCTTGAACAGGCAAAGCTTCGTGATCACCGAAAACTTGGCAAAGAGCTAGATCTGTATACGATCTCGAACCTTGTTGGTCCTGGCCTACCACTGTTTACCCCTCGCGGAACAGTGCTTCGAGACATCATGAGTACCTATTCGAACCAGCTCCGTCAGCGCTACGGCTTCCAAAAGGTCTTCACGCCGCACATTACGAAGAAGGAACTGTACGAGACATCAGGGCACTGGGCAAAATTCGGTGACGAACTGTTCCTCGTTACCAGCCAAGAAACGAGTGATAATTTCGCCTTAAAGCCGATGAACTGCCCTCACCACACGCAGATCTACGTATCGCAACCGCGTAGCTACAAAGACATGCCAATTCGCTACCTCGAAACGACAACTGATTACCGTGACGAGAAAACGGGAGAACTTGGTGGACTCAACCGTGTTCGTTCACTGACCCAAGATGACAGCCACGTGTTTGCACGGCCTGATCAGATCGAGCAAGAGATCCACAATCTGCTATCAAGTGCTCGTGAACTATACGACACGATTGGTATGAAGCTCCGTGTCCGTTTATCGTACCGTGACGATGGCGAAGGTTACCTCGGGGACATGGCACTTTGGGAGACAGCACAAGCACAGCTGAAGAATGCGGTGATTGCTAACGAACTTGAATACTTCGAGCAAGAGGGTGAAGCGGCTTTCTATGGTCCAAAGATCGACTTCATGGCAACTGACACTATCGGGCGTGAGCACCAAGTGGCGACGGTCCAACTGGACTTCGTACAACCGCAACGCTTTGGTTTGACCTACACTGATCAAGAAGGAAAAGATGCCCAACCGGTGATGATCCACTGTGCGTTACTTGGCTCGATTGAGCGCTTCCTTAGTGTCTTCATCGAGCATACCGGTGGCTGGTTCCCACTATGGGCCGCGCCGGAGCAGATCCGCATCCTCACGATTAACGATCAAGTCCTTCCGTATATTGATGAGATCAAGGCAGTCCTTTCGGGCATCGTTTTAGATAAGCCAGTAAAGTTCAATGAACTCCGCTTCACTGTCGATGACCGCAACGAATCGCTTGGTAAAAAGATCCGCGAAGCAACTAACTGGAAGATTCCCGTGCAGTTGATCGTCGGTCCACAAGACCAAGAATCTCGACAGGTGAGTGTGCGAACACAGGCTGGTGAAGAGAAGGTCAATCTCGACAATCTTGCCGAGTATTTGAAAGCGATCTAATGCCACAAAAACTTCGTATTGGTTTGGATATCGATGACACACTGCTCAACTCTGTTGATACGGTGACGGGCATGAATAATGAGCTATACGGTACGACGTTAACCCGTGACGATTGGTTTAATGTAACGCCTGAGGCATTTGTGCATTGGCAATTGAAGGATGGTCCTGCGATTTCTGATCGCGTCCACGAACTTATAATGCACAAGGACTATATGAGCAGGGTGGCGGCTATTAAGGACGCCAAAGAAGTACTTGAGCGTTTGGTTGTTGAAGGACACGAACTGTTCGCAGTGACGAGTCGCCCTGATTACATTCGTGGGCAAACGGTGCAAGAACTTGAGTTATGTTTCCCTCGTGTGTTTAAGGACGAGACGTTGTTTATGATCAATGCTTTTTCGGCCGATCCTGCGGTGGCGAGAGCGACAAAATACGACGTTGCGCATCAGCTTGAGCTGACACATTTTATTGATGATCTACTGCTTCATGCTAATGCGGTCAGTGATGGCGGAATCAAAACGATCCTTTTTAGTGATAACTACCTTTGGAACCAGGGCGCCGAGCACGAAGGCGTGGTTCGACTGGGAAGCTGGAAAGATATAGGAGCCTATCTCGATGGCGAAGCAAATCGATAGTCAATTCCGCAAAGACGTCGAAGCCTTCATGGCCAAAGTGCCAAAGGGTAAAGTGACAACCTATGGTGATTTAGCTGCCCTCGCGGGTCATCCATATGCTGCCCGTATCGTTGGGGGTATGGCACATTATGGAGACACGGAACTACCCTGGCATCGTTTAGTGAATCGCTTCGGTGGGCTCGCCAGTGGTTACTATGGCGGTAGGGAGGCTCAAGAACAGCATTTACTCGCTGAAGGTATTACTTGCACCGACTTCATCGTCGATAACTTTAAGGAGCTCCGATGGCAACCGCTGTAGATGCCCCTAAAGACGAGCTTCCGCTCATCGTGATCGTTGGTCCGACTGCTAGCGGTAAATCTAGCGTCGCCATTGAACTTGCCGAAGCGCATAACGGTGAAATTATTTGTGCTGATTCGCGGACTATATACGTAGGTATGAATATAGGAACTGCCAAGCCAAGTAAAGCCGACCAAGCTCGTGTCCCACATTGGGGTCTGGACATCGTGACACCCGGTGAGTCATTTTCGGCAGCCGACTTTAAAGCTTATGCGGTCCAAAAAATCGCTGAAATACGTGCACGGGGACACGTTCCGTTTCTTGTTGGTGGCACAGGATTATACGTCGACAGTGTCGTTTTTGATTATGAGTTTGGGCCACCTGCAGACCCCGAATTACGGGTAAAATTGGAAGCTATGGACCTTGATGAATTGCACAACTATTGTATTCAACACAACATTTCTTTACCCGAAAATGATCGAAACAAGCGATATGTCATTAGGGCTATCGAGCAAAAAGGCATAAGCAGTAAGAGGTTAGATACCCCAATTAATAATTGCATCATTGTCGGAATTACTACAGATCGTGAACAACTTCGTGAACGAATTCAGAAACGTAGCGAACAATTATTTGACGATGGAGTGGTGCTGGAAGCAAAGACATTGGGCGATACTTATGGCTGGGAAAATGAAGCAATGACGGGCAATATTTATCGACTCTCACATGCTTATTTGGACAAATTAATTACGGCAGGTGAACTTAAATTTCGGAACGAAACGGCCGACTGGCAACTCGCCAAACGACAACTGACATGGTTTAAGCGCGATCCATTTATCGAATGGCTCCCGCTTGAGCAGGTTAAAAATTACATCGCCTCACTCCTCGCATAGTACCCCCGAGCATGTTATTATAGAACACGAAAGTTATGCATACATAGGCATAGGGGAGAAATGACATGATCGATGCATTGTTCGGATCAAAGACGCGGGTGAAGTTATTGCACCTATTCTTGAACCATCCTGGACAATCTTTTTACGTTCGTGAAATTACCCGTCTTATTGACGAACAAATTAATTCTGTCCGCCGTGAATTATCAAACATGCTCGAAGTAGGGGTGATTACTAGCGATGCTGGTGACAATAAGCTGTACTACCAGGTGAATCAGCGCTATGAGTTCTATTCGGCACTACGCGCGATCTTCGCAAATGAAGCACTTGTCACGAAGCCTGCCTTGTCAGAAGGTGAGACGGTTAGTGAACAATACCTTAGCGCGATTGCTGACATCTCTGCGTTACGGCTTGCAATCTTGTCTGGTGTCCTCGTAAAGGGCTCAACCAGCTCGGTCGACGTTCTGCTTGTCGGAACATTGCCATCAGCGAAGGTGAAGGCCGCCATGGGTGTCATCGAGAAGCTCGAAGGCCGTGAAATCAACTATACGGTTATGCCGTATGAGGATTTCTACTATCGTTTGAGCGTTCGTGATAAATTTATTACCGAAATCCTGAACTCGAAGCATACTGTCGCCATCGATAAAGACAACGTCCTCAGTCAGCCCCAATAGTCAGAATTAATACAGGAAAAGGAAAACATATGTTTGAAATTGAATACAAAGGTGCAAATAGCGTTATTATCTCGACCAAGAAGTCGACATTAGTCACGGATCCAAAACTTTCATTGGTTGGTTTGAAGGATGTCTCGACAAAAGATGCCGTCGAACTAGCGACTGAAGCTCGTTTTGCCATTAATAACGAAAACGCACGACTTAATATCGAAAGTCCGGGCGAATATGGCGTCGGGGAGTTCGATATCAAGGGAATTGCAGCGCAACGACACCTTGATAGTGAGTTAGATCCACAAATTTCAACCATCTACCGTGTTGAAGTGAACGAAACGCGCATCGCAATCCTCGGAAACATCTATGAGAAGCTTTCAGAAGTACAACTTGAGGACATTGGCCTCGTCGATATTCTTATTTTGCCTGTTGGCGGCAATGGATACACGCTTGATGCGACCGGCGCAGCTAATCTCACTCGCTCAATCGATCCAAAAATTGTCATTCCTATTCATTTCGCCGAAAGTGGCATCAATTATGAAGTTCCTCAGGATACTTTAGAGACATTCGTGAAAGAACTCGGCGCTCCCGTAGAAGAAATGCCTAAGTTCAAGCTCAAACAGGGTGCTCCATTACCTGCAGTGTTAACGATTATCCATCTAGCACGCGCATAATTCAGAAAACCTAGTAGAAAAAACTCCACATTTCGGAAATGCGGAGTTTTTGTTTGCTAATAGTAGTTAGCGAAGCTTTAGGCAGTAATGCCGTTCTTTGAAAGAATGCCTTTTTTCTTGAGTGTACGAATGGCTTGTGTTGAAAGAACCATTGTTACTTTTTGACCTTCAAAGGTGAAAGTCTTCTTCTGAAGGTTTGGTTTGAAAACGCGGTTTGTGCGACGCAAAGAGAAGCTAACGTTGTTGCCAAATTGCTTTCCTTTTCCAGTGAGTTCACATCGTGCGACCATAATTATTTTCCTTCGTTTCTATAATTTCCATTAACTCTTCTACGTTTCCGTAGGCAATGTAACTCATTTTACCCTTTTTACCCTTCAGAGTCAAGCTGTTATACTAGATGAAATGGATATCGCAGGTTTAGTCATATATATCGCAATCGTTTTGGTGGTTATTCTACTTTCGATGACACTTCACGAGGCAATGCACGGTTTTGTTGCCTTTTGGTTAGGGGATGACACGGCAAAGCGCGAGGGGCGCCTTACTTTTAACCCAATTAAGCACCTCGATCCCTTTTTATCGATTATCTTACCGCTTACATTGGCCCTCATTGGTGCACCGGTCTTCGGTGGCGCGAAACCTGTGCCATTTAACCCTGATAGGGTTAGGGGCGATGAGTGGGGCGCGGCTCTGGTGGCGATTGCCGGTCCATTAACGAACTTTGTCATTGCGTTCATCACCTTTGGCATTTGGGTGCTGGCCGGGTTACCTCCAGCGTCGCAACTAGGGGGCGAGATCCTCATTACGGCCTATACTGTGAATCTTGGCTTCTTTATCTTCAATATCATTCCGATTCCGCCACTGGATGGCTCACGAGTTATCTATGCCTTAGCGCCTGACTTTGTCCGGACGGGGATGCGAGCGATCGAGCGTTATGGCATCGTCTTTGTCTTTGCGATTGTTCTTCTCTTTAACAGTCAGATTGGGATATTCATTACTTCCGCAATGAGCTTTTTCATCCACATATTTAGTGGGATTTTCAGGCTTTAACAAGCTTAATGGGTATATAATAAGAAGTGCCTAAGGGGCTAAAAACTGTAAGTGCATATGATTTTCCGATATCATATGATAGGGAAGTCGAATTGTCCGTCTCTGTGGAGATGGGCTGAGGCCAACCACCTTTGCACACAAGCGGGGAATATCATAACGCTTACCGTTTTCCCCTCAGGCACATAGTACGATTGTCGACACCAAAGCCCATCTCGTTGCAGGTGGGCTTCTTCTATTCTGGAGGTCATTGAGAGCCAAAATACGCTTATGCTACAATATATATGAACGGAAGATAACACAAAAAAATGAAACAACGTTTATCAGTTCGAGCGATTATCAACGACAGAGGCAAGACTTTGGTACTTCGTCGTGCCAATGGTCGTCCGACAATCTTGGGACAATATGAGCTTCCTGGCGGAAAGCTTGCGTACAACGAACAGCCAGAGGATGCGCTTCGTCGTTACCTTCACGACGACGTGGGGATTCACATTAAGTCAGCCCAACTCTTTGATGCAGTGACCTATATCGACCATGATGATCGCGGTATTCAATATGCTGTCGTGGTGTACCTGGTGACGCCAGTTGAGACAAATCATCCGATTAAACTTAGCGGAAATTATAACAAGTACAAATATATACTGTTGTCAGAATTTCAACAGAATGAACTCACCGATTTAACGCAATTGCTTCTGGGTATCATCAAGCAAGAAGAGATAACAGATCAGACATTCAAAACGGTTAAGGTTTCTGGTGCAAAAAACACATCATCTGATACGATAACAATCTTTTCTGATGGGGGATCAAGAGGTAATCCAGGGCCTTCAGCGGCGGGATTTGTCGTGTTGGATGCATCACAACAGGTGATTGCGCAAGGTGGCGAGTACCTTGGTATTACGACCAACAACCAAGCTGAATATCATGGCGTTCGCATCGGACTCGAGAAAGCTATCGAGCTGAAATTCAAACGAGTCGACTTTAAAATCGACAGCATGTTAGTCGTGAATCAGATGAAAGGCTACTACAAAATCAAGAACCGTGAGTTGTGGCCGGTCCATGAACGCATCCGCGAACTGATGAAGCAATTCGAGAAGGTGACCTTCAACCACGTCCAACGAGAATTCAATCAATTGGCCGATGGAATGGTAAATAAGACGCTGGACGAGCACATGTCCGCCCGAGACGACCGGATAAAAGCTTCAGCTTAGTGTATAATATCCGATAGGCAGTTCGTTAGACGACCGCTTGCCGTAAAAAAGTAAGAGGAAAGTCCGGGCAGCATAGGATAATGGCAGTTGTTAACGGCAACCGCGGGCAACCGTAGGGAAAGTGCCACAGAAACAAAACCGCCTCCTCGGAGGTAAGGGTGAAATGAGTGGGGTAAGAGCCCACAGCGTCATATGGTGACATATGGAGAAGGTAAACCCTGCCAGCTGCAAGGAGATCAACATATAAGGGCTATCCGTCCGTTGGTCGCTACCCGCTTGATCCTACGAGCAATCGTGGGGCTAGATAGATGGTCGTCCTCGACAAAACCCGGCTTACAGGCGGACTGCTCAACTAAAAAAACCACCCATTCGGGTGGTTTTTTTAGTTGAGCGTGCCTCATCCTTCTTCTGAAGAAAAGTCCACGAGAGTCTCTAGGTTTCTAGTACGGTTTTGAGCTCGGTAAGCCCCTCAAGTGTAAACGGGTCGTCGAGTGCGCCGGTTTCAACCCATTCATCATATTTAAACTCTGTTGAGTTGTCGGCGAGGGCCTTGAGCTGGTAGCGGACGAAGAAGTCTTTATCAGGGTAACTCACTAAGGTAAAGAGGGTATTTGTAGAGAGTTCGGTGAGCTCGAACTGGCTCCAAATACCGTCCTTGCCGCTGTTTCTGTAGATTGATCCAACCTTAACGGGCCACTCATTAGTTTCCTCAGTTTCGATACTAGAAACCCACTTAGCGGTATTGGCTGGATCGAGAATGAAGGTAAATACTTCCTCGACGGGTTTGTTGATGACAATAGTGAGCGTGTTGCTTTTCATACCCTTTAGTTTAACAAAAAACCACCCTTTCGGGTGGCTTTTCTCCTCAGCGATTCTAAATAGTAGAGACTATTTAACAGCAGTTTTAACGACGGCAGTAAAGGCTGCAGGTTCGTTAACGGCCAGTTCAGCAAGTACCTTACGGTCAAGTTCGATCTTTGTTGCCTTAAGGGCAGCGATCAATTTACCGTAAGTCGTACCTTCTGCGCGTGCAGCAGCGTTGATACGAGTGATCCAAAGACCACGGAGGTCGCGCTTTTTGTTGCGGCGGTCTCGGTATCCGTATTCAAGTGCACGAGTAACAGCTTGCTTTGCAAGACGGAAACTACGTGTACGGTTGTGTTGCATGCCTTTAGCGGCATCTAACATCTTTTTGTGGCGATTGCGTGCGGTGACGCTTCTCTTAACTCGCATAATTAAATTCTCCTACTAGATCCCGAGGGCTCGTTTAATATTTCGTGCTGTGTGACCAGTGACGATCGCAGTCGTACTGATTCGTCGTTTTCGGCCGTTACTCTTCTTTGCAAGAAGGTGGGCGCCGAATGCGCGTCGTCGGGTTAGCTTACCAGTGCTGGTAACCTTGATCCGCTTAGCTGTACCCTTGTGGGTTTTCATCTTTGGCATCTTATTACTCCGTTATTATTTGCTTCGAATGACTACGCTGAGGTTGCGTCCTGCCATTTGTGGCTCATGCTCGAGCACTGCATCGTTCTCAAGAAGGAGAGCGATCCGTTTGACCATCTCATAACCTAGTTCACGGTGGGCGTTTTCACGTCCGCGGAAAAAGATTTGAAGACGAACTTTGTGACCGTCTGCCAAGAACTCACGTACTTTTCGAAGTTTGATGTCGAGGTCGCCCTGTCCAATCTTCATTCCGAAACGCATTTGTTTGAGTTCACCCTGTTTGTTGCTGCGGCGGTTTTTCTGCGCCTCTTTCATCTTTTGGTACTGGTACTTACCCCAGTCGACGATCTTCACAACGGGAGGGTCGGCATTAGGAGATATTTCAACCAAATCAAGTCCTGCTTCTTCTGCCATCTTAAGCGCTTCTGCGCGACTTAAAATACCAAGTTGTTCACCGGATTCACCTATAACGCGTAGTTCGCTTGCACGAATAGCATCGTTAATACGAGTTGATTGACTGATATATACTCCTTATTTCTTCTGTTAGTCTGGTCACGAACCTTAGTGGTTGTTATTCCCAAGACTGAGTACAGTTGCTCTTGCGTGTTACTCAGCAACTATTCTACCAAAAATACCGAGGTAAAACAAGGGGTAGACCACTGGCTAGCTAGGGGAGCCGATGCGGTACTGAAGCGCTTCGGCAATGTGGGCTGGCAGGATCATTCGGTCGACACTTGCTTCTGAGTCAGTATCGGCCAGGTCTGCAATCGTCTGTGCGACCTTAATTACCTTGAAATAGCTTCGAGCGGTGAGGTCCAGTTTAGCTGAGGCACTGAGTAAAAGTTTTCTTGCTGCAGGCGAGAGGGTAAGGTGCTTTTTGATCGCCGCAGATGATAACGAAGCGTTGTATATATGGCTACTATTATATCTCATTTTTTGAACCTCCTGCGCACTCATTATGTATTCAAACACTTTCGACTGTTGCTTTTTATTCAACGCTTTTGAAGACAATAATGATTCATGAGATACCTTAGAGACGTTTAAAATGAGGTCGATACGGTCGAGCAGTGGACCCGATAATCGTTTCTGATACGCCAGAATTTGCACCGAACTGCAGGTGCATTCTTTGTCGGGATCGCCGTAATATCCGCATGGACATGGGTTCATTGTGGCAACCAGCATGAAGTCCGCAGGGTAGGTAATTCGCCCATGCGCGCGGGCAATTGAGATCGTTCGGTCTTCCAGTGGCTGACGTAAGGCTTCTAATGCTGACCGCGGATATTCGGGCAATTCGTCCAGGAATAGGACACCTAAGTGAGCAAGGCTAATCTCGCCAGGCATCGCCTTTGCCCCACCACCGATGAGGGCGATTGGACTGGTTGTATGGTGGGGTGATCGAAAGGGGCGATCCTTTATGACATGTTCGCGTTCGCCAGCGATACTGTAGAGCCTTGTGACGGCTAGTTGTTCAGACTCTGAAAGAGGTGGAAGCAAGCTAACAAGGGCTCTCGCCAGCATTGTCTTGCCCGCACCCGGTGGTCCAGTCAGAAGGATGTTGTGCCTGCCTGCCGCCGCAATCTGTAGTGCGCGCTTTGCTTGGGCTTGGCCATGGACGTCGTCGATGGTGATCGGGGGTGGGGGAGAAGGGGCTATCTCTGGGCTAGGCACGAAAGGGCTGATAGTTGCCTCTTTCTTGAGGTGGAGAAATAATTCCTTAAGACTCGTCACTCCTATAACGGTGATAGCTTCAACCAAACCTGCCTGTGCGGCATTGCCTATAGGGACGTATACCTCCGTAAATCCCGCTTTTTTAGCGGCTTCGGTGATCGTGATAACTCCTCTAATCGGTCGAAGTTCACCACTGAGTGACAATTCACCGGCAAATACCGCCCCTTTCACCTCCTTTTGGCGTAGTTGACCACTGGCGATCAGGATAGACAAGGCAATTGGGAGGTCGTAGTGGGCACCATCTTTCGGTAATTCGGCTGGGGCAAGGTTCACGATCAATTTACGGGCAGGGAAGTCGAGGAGCGAGTTTGTAATAGCGCTCCGTACCCGTTCTCGAGCCTCTTCCACGGCCTTATTACCCATCCCGACGATATGCATTGCCGGTAGCCCCTGTTTGAGGTCTGTTTCGACCTCTACGAGGGCGCCGTCGTATCCCACCAATGCAACTGTCGTGACTCGTGCTATCATTCTCTCAGTTTAATCTCAGTTAAACTAGTAATTCAAGGGTAAAAGTGCTATAGTTAAGAAGTTCGTGGGGCTGATATAGCTTCGACGAGAGGACTTTAACAGGTTATTTTGCAAGCCGACCGCACACGTTACGTGCACAATTTAATTGCAAACACATTTGCTAAGCTGAAGAGTGCATTTGCATTCCAAGCGCCAGCTTTCGCCCTAGCGGCCTAAGCCATCGATTTTTCTCAAGGAAGCATAGAGAAAACGGTGTTATAAGTATGCTTCTTACCCTTTAACCAGGCAGCTGTGGTCATAGGGAACATTTTACAGCGCGATCCTCCAGTCATTTTAGCCTTTGTTTGAGGCTGGACGGAACGTAAAGCTCAATTAAGGCTACGCTTGTAGACGAATGACAGGTTACCTTTCGGACCCGGGGGCAGTACCCGGCAGCTCCACCACGACATGATCGCAAAAACACCCGCCTATCGCTAGGCGGGTGTTTTATATTGGATGTAACGAATTAACTCCTAGAAATTCATAAAAATAAAAATGACGGCCTGCGAGGAACCGTCATTTTTGTGGAGTTTTTTCTTGATTTTTGTTTTTGGCTTCCGAAGGCTTAGTCACTTTATGTGTATAAGTTTTTTATTCAGGAGCTACCCCTATAATAGGGTCTGAAAGCGCTTGTGTCAATAACTTTTTACAAGATTATTTAGGTAAAAAATACCACGTGCTTTCGGCTTATTTCAACCTAGTGCCGGCTGGTAACAACGAAGCACCACATATCACTATCTGAACTAGGCCTTTAAGGGATGACGGAGGGCTAATTGCTTCGAGGTTCATAAATGCAGCCAGGGTATGAGGATAAAAGTTTCCCACAGTCTGAGTATAGGACCATGCGAATAAGTGAACTTTGGGCATATATCGTTATGAGCCTGCGCGAACATGGTTGCAGGTCGGAATGGGTATATGGAAAACGATAGCGAAGTATGACACAAGGTATACATGGACTGACCCGTCGTGAATACATTTGCATACTAGGTTCGCACGCGACTGTTCCATATTTTGGAAAGTGCCCGCACGACGTTTGTGAAAAATAGTGCATTCCACAAACGACCCGCTAACGTGTATTTAGAAATTGTTGATTGTCATAAGTGGATTCCAAAAATTCATAAACTGGCAGAATCTTGTGTTCACGCTGTAGCCAAAAATGGGCACGATGGGTGGCTGGCATAGGGCAGAGTATGCGCAGTAGGGTTTGCGGCATGTGCCTCAAATAACGTAGAGGGGGTACATCACATATGGTCTAGGTGAGACGATTCAGGTCCTAAAATCACCCGTAGTACAGAAGACAACTGGCTGTAAATAAGGAACGGAACACTATGTAGTATCAATAATACAACGTTGTACTTCTTACATTTTATAAACAATAACACCTTGAGAACGTAATTGATAGAAGCTTTGATGTATATTTTACCTATATAAATAACCGCTACCGTATTGACCTATAAGGGGATACGTGCTACTGTAAGGACAAGCTTTTAGCAAAAACAAAAAGCAACGCGCCAAAAAGTTCCGATACAAGTTCAGATCAAAACGTTCGAGTTCACCGCACCTGAAACCGAACGAAACCCACCTTAACAATTTAGCCCTTTACTACAAAGATCCAACCGGATCGATCTGACATCCAGTGTCCAAAGCTGGGCCACGATTCGACGGAAAGTTGGCAACGTTAACGCCTAATGGAATATAAGACCCTTTGGCCAGATGCCGCAGTTTAGTTCTCCTTTTCTGCAGCTACGGCTCGCACCTTCGTACGTATCTTTATTGATTCGTACACACTTGGAGTCTGATATTACATGTTCGCGTTGCCGATGCTCCGCCGAAAGGCGTTTCGATAGTAAGTACCGAGACGTCTTGTAAAACCTTGTTTCTCTCATAAAAATGAAATGAAAGAGAAGCAGCGCTAACTCAAGACGTCTCGTGGAACACGGTCGAACGAGCACACGGTTGCCCCCGATATTCGGGAGCGGTCAGATTAGTCCGATAGCGATACACTGTTCTTCGTTCACACGCCCTTTTATTATTTACTGCGGCGTTTGCTGCAACCTTGAACATTAGGTGTATCGCTCGGACACCCTGTTTTATAACTCTTGTGTTTCGTATATAGTGAATCTATTATGTTACAAAGAGTGATCGCAATTATTACCCTCGTAAGCCTCTGCTTACTCTCCCTGATGCTGATGACCACGACTCCAGCATCAGCGGGCCCTTTCGGGCTCCTGTTGATATTTATCTCGGCTTATCTGACCTCCCTTGGTTTGGTAAGCTTTTTTTTGTATGGAATAAGTCGCATTATCGTCTACGCCTCAGCTGGCTTTACGATGCGCCGTCCGATGCAGGTGATGTCATTTCGCCGCGCCTACTACTACTCAACGGTGCTGGCCGCCGCGCCAGTCATGCTAGTAGGGCTACAATCAGTAGGGTCGGTGGGGATTTACGAGTTCCTATTAGTGGTCCTTTTTGAAGTCATTGGCTGTGTCTACATCACGAAAAGAATCTACTAAAAGTTCTTAAAAATACCGCTGTTATTTTCATATTCTGACCATGGTCGTTATGCTATAATGACAGATATGCAGCCCGAAACTCCCAGGGTCCCAAGTGGGCCAGAACTAGCACCAACGAGCGTCACTCCGGGGGGAGAACGTATTCCCGTGCTGCCCACCCCTGAAAGTGGGTTAGAGAGTAGCCAAGAACGCTTCGAGCAGGCGGCCGAAGTGAGTGCCGCCGCGGCCGATGCCGCCGCTTCGGGCATGCCGATGATGCCGCCCGCGCCACCATTGCCATTGGTTCAAGGGACGCAACAAGCGGTGACGGACAGTCCCGTAGTCGCCGCCGACGAGGACGTGATCGAGAAGGAATGGGTCGACAAGGCTAAAAAGATCATCTTACAAACCAAAGACGATCCGTTCGAAAGAACCAATAAGGTAAACGAGTTACAGCGAGATTATCTAAAGAAGCGATACAATAAGGATCTCGGCGCTAGTAGTAGCTAGCAGTGAGAGGGAAGACGTGAGGGGAGAAGAAAGGTGTTAGGGTTCATTGTTACCACATTGGTAATCCTTGCCGTTATTGCCGGCGTTCTTTACTTTGCCTTTGCGCAGTATCGTAAGATTCTTCGTGAAGCCAAGAACTATGAACGAGGCCTCAAGATGGTTCCTCTCTACATCCACATCCCGCCAGCAGGTGACGACCTTGAAAACAATGGTCGTGACGAACGTGACGTCACCGAAGAAGTCCTGTCGCAAGCGCAGGTCATGTACAACATTATTGCCAGCACAGCGACCAAAGGCTTCAAGAGCCGTATCTACGGACAACGCCACGTTTCATTTGAAGTTGTCGCGCACGAAGGCCTCGTTCATTACTATGTCGTTGCGCCTATCATTATGGTCGACGTCATTACACAGGCAGTCGCAGCGGCTTACCCTTCGGCTCGGCTAGAGGAAGTATCTGAGCGCAACATCTTTAACCCAGCGGGCAAGATGAGTGGCACGATTGGTGGCGAGTTCACGCTAAAGAAAAACTACGCACACCCAATTGCGACGTACCAAGAATCAAAACGCGATGCAGCTCGCGCAATGCTAAACGCATTATCTGCAGCGAGTCGTGAAGACGGCATCGGTATCCAGATCCTGATTCGCCCAGCATTTACTGGCTGGAATCGAAGCGCTGTCAACGTTGCCGAAAACATCAAAAAGAATAAAGGCATCAAAAAAGGCTTTGCCGGCCTTAATGCTGCCGGAATCATGGAAGCGCTCTGGAAACCGCCTGAAAGCAAAGAAGCGAAGCCTGAAGATAAACAACTCAGTTCACTTGAACAAGCTGAAGTCGAAGCTATCGAAGATAAAACCCGCTACCCAGGCTATGAAACCCTTATCCGCGTGGTTGCGTCATCCAATACAGCCGGCAAATCGCAGGCGATGCTTAATAGCGTCGTGTCTGCTTTTTCATTATTCGACTCTAGCGCAAATAACGGATTCAAGTTTACGGTTAGTAAAGATATCGAAGAGTTCGTCACTGCCTATATCTTCCGCTTCTTCCCGCAAGAGGTGAATCAGAACATCCTTAATACTGTCGAGTTAGCTTCGATCTTCCACTTGCCGGACCAGGGCTCAATCCCAACCTCACAGGTCACGCGTCAGATGGACAAGCAAGTCGATGGTCCAACACAGATTATGGATGAAGGCTTCCTACTAGGTACTAATGAGTTCCGTGGCGTTAAGAAGCCGATTCGCCTTAGCACCAACGACCGTCGTCGTCATGCCTACATCATTGGTCAGACCGGTACGGGTAAGTCAAAGATGCTTGAAAACCTCGCTTTCCAAGACATGATGGATGGCAAGGGCTTTGCTTTCATTGATCCGCACGGTGATTCAGCCGAGGAACTTCTCGGTATGGTGCCGAAAGAACGCGTCGAAGACGTTATCTACTTTAGTCCTGGTGACATGGAGATGCCGATCGGACTTAACCTATTTGAGTTTGATAACCCCGACCAACAAGACTTCTTGATTCAAGAGTCGATTGCGATGCTTTATAAGTTGTATGACCCAGGCCACACGGGTATTGTCGGTCCACGATTCGAATCATGGTTCCGTAACGCTGCCTTAACGGTGATGAGTGATCCAGGTGGATCATCATTCCTTGATGTCCAACAGGTGTTTATCGATCAGGCCTTCGCTGATGAAAAGATTAAGTTCGTCCAAAACCGTATGGTACTCGACTTCTGGAACAAGGAAATGGCCCAGACCAGCGAGTCTGCCAAGGGTGAGATGTTGGGTTGGTTCGCCAGTAAGTTTGGCGCCTTCTTGGGTAACGAAATGATGCGCAATATCATCGGTCAGACCAAGAGTGGTTTTGATCTACGCGAGATCATGGATAACAAAAAGATTCTGCTGGTGAACCTTTCAAAGGGGCGAACAGGAGAGTTGAACTCGCAACTCCTTGGTATGATGTTCGTGATGAAGTTCCAGGCAGCTGCTATGGGACGTGCCGATATCCCTGAAGCAGAACGCACCGACTTCTCATTATATGTAGATGAGTTCCAGAACTTTGCGACCGATAGTTTCGAAAGCATTTTGTCTGAGGCGCGTAAGTATCGCCTGAGCCTTATTCTTGCGAACCAGTTCATGACACAGCTAACCGATAAGATCCGTGAGGCTATCATCGGTAACATCGGAACAGTCGTCGCAGGACGTATTGGTATTACCGACGCCGAGATCCTTCAAAAGAAGTTTGCACCAACTTTTGACGCTGAAGACCTTACCAAGCTTCCGAACTTTAAGACTATCACCTCGGTCATGATCAATAATGTGCCCTCATCGGCCTTCAGCATGTCGCTGGTGCCTCCAATGGGAACAAGTAACCCACAATTGCGTGATGCACTAAAGAAGCTCTCTGCGGCCAAATACGGCCGTCCTAGGGCAGAAGTTGAACGTGATATCTTCGCTCGACTTGGTGCTGGTGATACAGCCCGAAAAGCCAAGATGGATCAATTGAAACAAGCCCAAGAAGCACGCATGGCAGCCCTCCAAAATAGCGGAAGTGTACCCGCTGCACCTCGTCCAGCTGGCGGTCCACCTGCTACAACTGGTGGGTCATCATTCCTTGATGAGTGGTTAGCGAAACGTCAGCAAATCGCCGCAAAACCTGCAGCGACTCCGGGTCAACCCGCACAACCAGCGCCGAACCCTGCATTCGGCCCAACGACTGGTGTGCCTGCGTCTCAACCTCCAGCCCCGCAGCCACTGCAATCGACGATTGATCAGAAGCCTGTTGAAGAGGCGCCAAAACCGACACCCAAAGAGGATACTCCCGAACCGAAACGGGATGAGCCAGTGGAAGTAAACAAACTTCACATCCGTGATCCATCGCAAAACTCGGATGACGAGGTCCACGTCAAACTCCGTTAGTTAAAACTAAATAAAACCCCGGTTGTGTATTACAAAAGACTTACGAGCGTTGAAGCGTCAGCGCCAACATCAAGGGCTTTTGAAATGCACAACCGGGGTTTTATTTGCTGTTAGTAACAGGCTTTAAGGGGGATTAACCGAGCTATTTTTTGCCGGTGACTAACACGCGGAAGTAGTCGTAAAGGATACCCAGTACCCAACCGACGATAAAGGCACCAATGGTCTCAAATCCTGAGAGGACATACCCAAGGTTCTTCGCCACGATGTAGACCGCAAGGACAAGGAAGAATGCGACGACGGCGCCAGAAAGAATGGCGTTTGGTCGTGCAACCGTTGATCCCACAAATTCACTGGTCTTTTCGACGATGGGTGAGTGGATCAGCTTGCTGAAGGCACGTTGCGGTGCGGGCATTTCTGCTTGCACGTTCTTCATGTGCTTCTTGAAGCTGGCTGTCTTCTCTTTTTTGCTGATACCACCGCGACGACGAGGTGTCGCAGGGCCTTCTTTAGGCTTCTTGTCTTTCTCGGCACTGCCTTTTTCGACGCTGATAGCAGTTTCAAGTGCTTCGACGCGTGCTTTTTCAGCCGCTTTCTCACCACTTTCAATGTTATCGATGTGCTTCTCGACTTTTTGATCGAGGGCTTCGTATTGCTCAGCAGAAACTTTTGGCGTTTCGACGCTGTTTTCGGGGTTCTGTGGTTGTTGTTCAGGTGTACTCATATAATTCCTTAGATCGTTCCACTATTTAGATCGCGACGAATCAGTTTTACTTCTTTACCAAGTTGCTTCGATCGTAGGAAGAAGTAGGTGACGACGGCAAGGATGACACCTGCAAAGATCATGTTTTCGGTTGGTCCTGTGTGTGGCAACTCGGTCGTGACTTGTTCGATCACTTTTGGAGGTGCACAGGTGACAGGAATGGTGACACCGACACTCGGGCTTCCACCACTCGTGAAGACGTTATTCATAATACAGTTGTATGATTCTGGGTCACTTTGCCCGACTGGTGTCGATGGAATGGTCGACAACATTTGGATAGCAAAGGTGCGTGACTGTTTTCCGCCCGGAGCCAGATTCACATCCGGCCAGGATAGGGTCTTGGTCGTATCATTGAACGTCCCTCCGCCATTATCAATGAGGGTTGAGTACTCAAGCGTATCGGTAAGGTTGTCTTCAATCTTGCTGACTTTTGCTGAACCACCAGTGTTTTCGAGGCTCAATGTATACGTGATCTTGTCGCTTTCTTTAGCGGCAACAGTACTTGCGGTCACATTACCTTGTGTCACGTTGGTTGCCGTCTTTGATACGACAATGTTTGCAGGTTTCGGTGGAGTTGGTGGCGGAGGCGTGATTGGTGGTGGAATAATGTTTGTGACCAAGTTACCACAGGCTTGCATCAAGGCAAACCAGCCAACACGAGGCGAATGTCCTATATATGCATAGATACGCGCGTTAGGTCCGTTTGAGAGCTCGAGCGGGCGACTATAGATGGTTGTGATGTTTCCTGTACCGTCTGGATTGGTGATTGTGGTGGGGAGTTCACGAGATGACGTCGTGTGAATTGGGTTGTGCCCCCATGATCGCTTCGTGCTTCCGGTAATAAATGAACTGTACTGCGTATTCTGGATATCGGCACGAGAAATACCCATGTAATTCATAATATCTTTAAGATGGTTCGTGTTCGCATCGTATGGCGCGAGGAAGTGATTGATCGAACGATTCGATCCTAAGCCAAGTCCACCAGAAACAAGGTCATTAGAACTGGCTGCGTTTGCAGATTCAGGTGGTTGAAAAACAGCTAAACATTGCACCACGAGCGCGAGTGCAACAAAGACAAGGCCAAGTCGGCGAGTGGCTTGCTCTTTCTTTAAACGTTTGGCGTAAAACCCAAGTTGCCCGACGAGTGCGGGGCTGAAAGACAGATTCGATACTATTTTTCTAAACATGTTTTTGCTCTTTTGTTTTTTGTGGTGTTGATATTAAAGATTACCTCTTATGGTTCAGATTAGCATAACTATTGTGTTCAGTGCAATACCCCCGTACATAATAATGTAAGGGACTTGAGTGAACACATCTTTTCGGGTATAATAGTTGTAGTTAAAAGACCGTAAAACGACTCGAAGCGACCGCACGTATATACTTACGGAATACTTCAGACAATTTCGGAAAATAGGGGAAATAGAGGTTTATCAATCGTGGCTCAGCAGAAAACAGATAAAGCGTACGACGGCTCTCAGATTCAGGTCCTCGAAGGCCTAGAACCAGTCCGTAAACGACCAGGAATGTACATCGGAAGCACTGGATTTGACGGTGTGCACCATCTTATTAAAGAAATCGCCGATAACTCGATCGACGAAGCGATCGCAGGGTACGCAACCAAGGTAGAAGTTATTATTCTCGCTGACGGCGGAATGAAGATCTCTGACGACGGACGTGGTATTCCTATCGATAAGCACCCGAAAACTGGACTCAGTAGCCTTGAGACAGTATTAACCGTGCTTCACGCCGGTGGTAAGTTCGGTGGTGGTGGTTACAAGGTATCGTCTGGACTTCACGGTGTGGGTTCAAGCGTTGTAAACGCCCTTTCGACGACGCTTATCGCAGAAGTTGTTCAAGCAGGACAGTTATATAGTATCGAGTTCGAGCGTGGTGCGACAAAAGTACCATTCAAAAAAGTCGGGAAGACTGACCGTAAAAACGGAACGACCATTACCTTCTATCCAGACCCAACAATCTTTAAAGAAACGATCGAATTTGATTATGAATGGGTTGTTGACTACATTCGTCACCAGGCCTACCTCACAAAGGGCGTCTATGTGTCTGTTGTTGATGAACGTACCAATAAACGCGCCGCTTTCTACTTTGAAGGTGGTATCCAAAGCTACGTAAAGCACTTAAATATCGGCAAAGACGTTACCACCGAAAATATCTTCTACGTCGAGAAGCTCGTTGAAGACACGATGGTTGAAATTGCTGTGCAATATAACGAAACTTACGTGGAACTCGTGAAACCATTTGCGAACAACGTCCTCACCCCTGACGGTGGAACGCACTTAGTCGGATTCCGTTCAGCATTAACGCGCGTTATTAATGAGTACGCACGTAAAAGTAGTCTTCTGAAAGAAAAAGAAGACAACCTGACAGGTGATGATATCCGCGAAGGTCTTACAGCGATTATCCTCGTGAAAATGCCTGATCCTCAATTCGAAGGTCAGACCAAGAACAAACTAGGTAACCCAGAAGTTCGCCGTTACGTTGAACAAGTGATGAATGAATACTTCTCATATTATCTTGACGAAAACCCGGCGATTGCCAAGAAGATTGTCGGGAAAGCATTGCTTGCCGCTCGTGCGCGTAAAGCTGCTCGTGCAGCCCGTGACAATGTCATCCGTAAGGGTGCACTTGATGGTCTCAGCCTTCCAGGCAAGCTATCTGACTGTTCAAGCAAAGACCCTTCGGAGTCTGAAATCTACATCGTCGAGGGTGACTCGGCTGGTGGATCAGCCAAGTCTGGTCGCGATAGCCGAACACAGGCCATTTTGCCACTTCGTGGTAAGGTCTTGAACACCGAACGTGCACGTCTTGATCGTATGCTCGGTAACAACGAAATTGTTAGCTTGATTAAGGCCTTTGGTGTCGGAATCGGTGATTCATTTGATATCACTGGACTTCGTTATCACCGCGTCGTGATCATGACCGATGCCGACGTCGACGGAAGCCACATCTCGACGCTATTGCTGACGTTCTTCTTCCGCTACATGCCCGAGATCATTGCTGGTGGACACGTCTATCTTGCGAAACCACCACTGTTCTTGCTCCGACAGGGTACTAAAAAAGAGTATGCCTACAGCGACGATGAGCGTGATGAAATCATTCAGCGTATGATCGCTGAACGAAAAGAAAAGGGTGTGAAAGTTGATCCAGAAGCCGACCTGACGAAGCAAGCCGGCATCACGATGCTGCAACGCTATAAGGGACTTGGTGAAATGGACGCTGAACAACTTTGGGATACGACGATGAACCCAGAGAATCGTGTGCTTGTTCAGGTACGAGTCGAGGATGCTGAAAAGACTGACGCAATCTTTACCAAGTTAATGGGTGATCAAGTAGACCTTCGCAAAAGCTTTATTCAAAGCCGTGCAAAGTCATTAAGTTTAGAGGATTTGGATATTTAATATGGACGACGAACAGATTTTTGACTCAGCAAATGCAGCAGAAGAGAACGCTCCCGTCACCCCCGATGGAGAAGTAATCACTACACCACAAACACACTCTCGTATCGTCGAGAACCTCTCTGTTGAGAACGTCATGGAAGACAGCTTCCTGCGTTATTCAATGAGCGTGATCGTTGATCGTGCCTTGCCTGACGTCCGTGACGGACTCAAGCCCGTGCACCGTCGCATTTTGTACTCAATGGGTGAGCAGAACCTCCGCCCAACCGGCCGTTTCCTCAAAAGTGCCCGTATTATCGGAGACGTGATGGGTAAGTACCACCCGCATGGCGACTCATCTATCTATATGGCGATGGTTCGTCTTGCTCAAGACTGGGTGATGCGCTATCCACTCGTCAACGGACAGGGTAACTTCGGGTCAATGGACGGAGATCCACCAGCTGCAAACCGTTACACCGAGGCTCGACTTGGTCGTGCGGGTAACGAACTTCTTGAGGATCTTGAGAAGGATACCGTTGATTTCCGCGATAACTACGATGGCTCTGAACAAGAACCGTCTGTTTTGCCTGCGCGTCTACCAAACCTACTCCTGAACGGACAGGTTGGTATCGCTGTCGGTATGGCAACAAATATTCCGCCACACAACTTAGGTGAATTGGTTGATGCGACTATCGAATTAATCGACAATCCAGCAGCGACTGTCGAAGACTTAATGCAACACGTAAAGGGCCCAGATTTCCCAACCGGAGGCATCGTCTACGGTGGCGCGCCAATGCGCCAAGCGTACCAAACCGGACGTGGAAGTGTTGTAATTCGTGCCGTGACTGCCATCGAAGAAACCAAAAAAGGACGCAGTCAAATCGTGGTGACAGAGATGCCTTATGGTGTAAATAAAGCAACGCTTATTGAGAAAATTGCCGAGCTCCACAAGGATAAAAAGATTGTTATTAGCGATCTTCGTGATGAAAGTGCGCGTGGCGCAGTCCGTGTTGTGGTTGAGCTCCGCAAGGACTCATATCCAAAGAAGATTTTGAACCAATTATTCAAGATGACTGCACTCCAAACGAGTTTTCATTACAACATGCTTGCGCTTGTTGATGGAATCCAACCACGCATTCTTGGCCTTCAGGACATCCTTCGTGAGTTCATAAAGCACCGCCAGGTCGTCATTCGTCGTCGTACAGAATTTGAGTTAAAGGCTGCCAAGGCTCGTGCTCACATTTTGGAGGGCTACAAAATTGCGCTTGATCATATCGATGAAGTCATCAAATTGATTCGTGCCAGCAAGACAGCCGAAGAAGCGCAGACCGGATTGCAGGAAAAGTTCAAACTTTCTGAGATCCAGGCGCAGGCAATTCTTGCCATGCAACTCCGTCGATTGACTGGTTTGGAGCGTGACAAGATCGAGCAAGAGCTTGCTGAACTGTTGAAGCTTATTGCGGAACTTGAGCGAATCCTGGGCGATGAACAAGAAATTCTTCGTATCATTAAAGAAGAGTTGCTTGAATCAAAAGAGCGCTTTGGTGACGATCGACGTTCAAAGATTATGCCAAACGAACTAGGTAAGTTTAGCGACGAGGAACTCATTCCTGAAGAAGATTCTGTTATATTACTTACAACAGAGAATTATATTAAGCGTACTTTGGT
>DIZA01000001.1 GCA_002429245.1 Candidatus Saccharibacteria bacterium UBA6040 | reverse complement strand
TGTTTCAGTTCAGTTGGTTCCCTCCTGATACCCTATTTTATTCAGGTAACGGTAACACGACATGACTCGTGCTGGGTTTCCCCATTCGGATATTCCCGGATCAAAGCTTGTTGACAGCTCCCCGAGACTTTTCGCAGTCTTCCACGTCCTTCTTCGGTATTATACGTCTAGGCATCCACTTATGTGCCCTTGAGTACCTTTTTATGCATTGACTTAACTAGTAATTGGTAATAACCATTATTACAAATTACTGCCGTCAATTTATCTTTAAAAAATTTTCTTACAATCAAATTGTTAAAATGCTGTGCTCTCAAACTTCTTAAGGGCGCATTTCGACTCACACAATGTGGGTCCCGTCCGCACTCAAGCTTTCCGATCTTATCACCGCGACTCGCAGTCGTAAAGTGAATTTTCATTAAATCTGCTGTATTTTTTGCAATAAAGAGAACCTCGCACGATATCTCTTTAGATTTACTCAAAAAATTTCTATCGCCAGAGGTTCTTGAAAGATTCATAGAACGTACGCTTAACTAATAAATTATTGTACTCTTCCGTATCTGTTTTTGCAAGGGTTTAGGCGGGTGATTTTTGTTTAGGAAGAAAGTAATTATATGACCGCTTGTTATACTCGCCCACTTCGATCATTTCCGGACCCTCATTCCAAAGCCCAAACGTCGTGATTCCGCTCTCCATAGCGAGGCGACTACAAACAGTACAGTATGGATCGCCTGCTTCAGTGAACTCGTTCTTGTCGTTCACCCGCATGAAATAAAGCGTTGAGCCTTCGGTCTTTGTCCCGTGATGCTTCAGCGCATCGATGATCGCATTCCATTCGGCGTGAACACAACAGGTTTTATCATTGTTCTGTTTGATACTTTTATCGAGTTCGACGTCACACATGCGTTGCGATTCGTCGCCCTGTGGGGGCGCATTATAGCCCCTGCCGATGACTTCACCGCCTGATGCCACAACTACCGCTCCACAATGCGCGCGATTGCAGGTGGCGTGTGAGGCGGTTTTGCCGGCTTCTTCAAAGTAATGTTCGTGCATATATCTATAGTATAGACTTCGAAAACAAAAAAACACCACGTAAGCGCCCGCGGCGAGACAACAAAAAAACACCACGTAGGTGCCTACAGCGAAAAAATTAAAAACACCACGTAGTGGTGGGCGATGAGGGACTCGAACCTCCGACCTCGTCATTATCAGTGACGCGCTCTAACCAGCTGAGCTAATCGCCCACGAATACGTGGTGTTTTAATTGTAAAATCAGTTCTTGGTGGAGTGATTCTGACTTTCGCCAGATTCACCCCATATAATTTTGGTGGAGCAACAGGGACTCGAACCCTGGACCCCCTGCTTGCAAAGCAGGTGCTCTAGCCAACTGAGCTATTGCCCCACGTAGTTAACCTTGAACTCTGACCATTCTAGCGTAAAAGATGCTGTTTCGCAAGGGTTAGAGGATTGCTACTACCCCCGCCCAGGACTATACTGAAATTACTATCAACTATCATTCAAAGGAGACATGATATGCGGTACATCTTAACAAAGGTAATCTACGGAGCCTTCGGCCTAGCGGAACTATTCCTCGGACTGCGGTTCATCCTAAAACTGTTCGGTGCAAATGCCAGTAACGACTTCGTGAACTGGGTATATGAGACAAGTGGTGCGATTCTGGATCCGTTCCGTGGAATCTTCCCTACTCAGGTGTTTAAGAGCACCTTCGTGGTTGAGTTCTCGACCCTTTTCGCAATAATCATCTATGCGCTTATTGCCATGCTTCTCGTCTATGTCATCGACCTCATCACTCATCCTGTCTCAAAAAAGAAATAACCAGCCCTAGTACACGATTTCCGTTTCAACGGGTAACTCAATGAAGTCCGCATACTGTTTCGCTGGAATTGTAAGCAGGTCTTCATCTGTCGCATTGAGTTTCTTAAAGGGAAATAGCTTCACGGTAACCCGATTCTTTTTCAGTACCCGTTGCCACGTCCCCACGACACGACCGTCGATGATAATCGTTGGCTTGAACATCCCGTTATTGCCAGGCACAACCTGTTGCATAAAGGTTAAGTCGATAACCACGGCGCGATCTTTGTACCCCAAGAAATATTCATCGAATCCAGGTAACAGATACGCCGTTCGTTTTGAAGCGTTTGGAAGCGTTGCGTCTTTACCGAGCCAATACTCGGTGTCACCAATCAATTCACTGCGAAGAACATGGGCATTCTCTATCACCCCCAATCGAGCGTCCTTCACCGTTAAGCCGGACCACCAGACGAAATCTTGCAGAGTCGCAGGGCCGTGGCTAGTGAAATAACGCTTCGCGAGCAACTTAATTGCATCCGGTCGGCCGAGCAGTTTTGCTTCCGGAAATAGCACTTCAAGCAATCCGAAAGTTTGCTGTTTTCCATCCATCTCGGCTATCAACAAGATACCGATCTGCGCCAGATACCACAAGATATGATAACCACGGCCGTCACTGACGGAGATACCTCCTTCTTCAAGGAACTTTAATATCTTCGGACGGGATAATAACTTCTCTTTAAGGAAGGCCCTCCGCAGGATCTTCTCACTACTAAGGAACGTCTCATCATCAATCCCAAGCTGTTCACGTCGACGAGCTGCCCCTTTGACAAGTCGTTCAGCCGATAAACCAACCATCCACTTACTGTCATTTGGCGGGACAAAGTGGAGCGTTCCGCGCTGTGGCCAGGTGCGAATGATCTCGCGTTTTTCGATGTGCTTGATGACTTCTCTCTGGGTCAGGCCCGTTCGCAAGCCAATCGCCCACAGGCTACCGTGATAATCCTGACCTTGCATCGCACCAAGATTTTTGATGATTTCTAGCGGTGTATGAATTTCAGCATGAGTAATCCCCTGTTGGATCAATCGATATTCACGTAACTGTCGTGTATTCATATGTTTAGTATAAACAAAAATCCCCTCGCGTATGCGAAGGGATTTCGTATTTTAACAACTTAGTAGTGCAAATCAACGTCAATCTCTATCCTGAGATTTTTTTGAACTTAGTCTTGTTCCAAATAAATTGGAACTTCATCGTTATAAAAGTTCAGTATAACGAAAAGACCGACCTAGCTTCAGCAAAGGATTACTCACATTGCTGGCATAACTCTCCCTAGAAAG